>DATGQD010000041.1:0-267052 GCA_035304385.1 Cyclobacteriaceae bacterium | reverse complement strand
ACGGTAACCTCTACTTCTTCGTCGTAATCCTCATCAATGTTGGTGTGTTCCAGGGAGAGCGACAACGAACGTCGCAATTCCGATATGTGAGAAAGAGGTCCGTCCGCTAATACTGAATCGGGGCGTATTTGAATCGGGCTGACGACGCCGTACCCGGGGCGAAGAAAGCGTTCAACTGAATCGATCCTAAGCCTCACCCATTTTCGGTCGCGCGGCTCAATGTTGACATAAATTGTATCGTTGACGACGAAGTTAATTTCCAGTCCTTCTATTTGATCGGAGAACAAAGCGGGAAGCGTACTGCCGACGATCTTGCGAACAGACGCAGGGCGGTCGAGCGGTATAACCAAAGGCGTGACGCGGAACCCCGCGCTCCTTCGGAACAAATCCCAGCCCATGCCGGATACGTTAATGGTAAGGCGATCGGGCAACGGTTCGACCGGAATGTACGCCTCTTCGTTGTATTCGAATCTCAGCGGAAAGTTGACGTTCGCTGTGTAGTTGTCGTTCAGCGAATCAAGAAACCAGAAGATTGTTGCTGCAAGTACGCAGAGTGCGATTGCCTTCCAATTCTTTTTGTTGACATGAAGCAGACGGAATATGGAATTGACAAACCGCACGTCTTTTTATCCTTACTTTCTGGCAGCGCGGGTAGCCTCCATGGAAATTGCCGCCTTGTTGAGCCGTATACGCCCACCCTTTTCCACTTCCAGGATCACAGTATCACCGTCGATCTCGACAATGCTACCGTGCATCCCACCAATGGTCACTACATAGTCGCCCTTCTTCACTTCCTCGATGAACTTCCTTTGCTCCTTAGCCTTCTTTTGTTGAGGCCGGATCATGAAAAAGTAGAACACGAAAATGATACCGACGAAGAACAACAGCTGTGTCCACTGTCCTCCCTGTGGTTGCGCCTGTAATATTATGGTGTGCATACATCGAATTTTAACGAACCGCTAAGTTACACATTTGGTGTGAATGGGATCAGTCGGCATAAAAAAAGTCCCGGCGGCCGGCCGGGACTTTCGAAAATTCTTCAGCACGTCTTGTCAGCGGGAAGCGGTGGCAGGCACGACCATCGCCTTGAAACGAAGCACGGTTTGCTTCGGCCACGTATTTGCCGTAACAGTCACGGTCTTGTTCTGAATGTTGGGCTTTCCCTTGGAATCGAACTTGGCTGTTACGAAACCCTCACCGCCTACGGGTACAGGCTCCTTGGTCCAATCTGAAACCGTACAGCCGCATGAACCCTGGGCGCTTTGGATGATCAGGGGTGCTTCGCCGGTGTTCTTAAACTTGTAGGTGTACTCCACTACGTCACCTTCATTGATAGTCCCGAAATCGTGTTCAAGCGTCGCGAACTCCATAACAGGAAGCGGGCCTTCCGGCTTGGTCTCGGGTACGGCCGCAGTGGTTTGCAGACCTGTAGGCACGCCTGAGCCCTTGCCTTCCAGCTCAGCGATCCGGGCTTCCAGCTGCGCGATACGTTTTTCAGCCTCTTTGTCCCGACACGATACCATCACCAGAAGCGAAAGGGACAACAGTGCAAGTCCAAGCAGTTTTTTCATGTCTTTCTCGTATTTGATGCTTCGTTAACTCTTCTTTAATTCTTTTTTCCCCTGATTTGTTCCAGCAGTTCGTCGACATCTTCGAGCAATCGCTCCGCCTTATTCTTCGCCTCGTCTACCACCTTCTGGCCTTGCGACTTCGCTTCGGAAGTCAGCGGTGTTTCACGTCCGGATACAAAATCATCGATCAGCTCTTCAAGCATCTTGCGATACTTATCCAGCTGAAACGAAAGCTTTTCCCGTGTACTCGAACCTTTATCAGGCGCGAACAAAATACCGAGAACAGTTCCGGCTGCTACACCCGCCAGAAAAGCAAGGAACGAGTTTCCACCTCTTTTGCTCATAATTTTCAAATTTAACACGCGTCAAAACGCAAAATCAAGAATTTGGGATATTTTAACAACCTGCGTGCCAAAGACCGTCGTTTTGACGGGTCGAACGACATTACTTGTTGTCGATGAGCCCTCTTCCGCTTTTCCGCACTGCACCGGACTCATTCAATTCGCGGGCGATTACGTCAAGAATTCCATTTACAAACTGGCGACTTTTGGGAGTGCTGTAGTTTTTCGCCAATTCAATGTATTCGTTGATGGATACTTTGACAGGTATGTTCGGAAAATTGAGAATCTCTGCAATCGCCATTTCCAGGATGATCTTATCGGTAAGGGGCAATCGGTCTACTTCCCAGTTGCGCGTATTGTTGGCGATAAGATCAGCGTAAGGTTTTGCAAGGTCCGCTGCTTCGTTGTACAACCGTTCGATAAAATCCTTGTCTTCATCCCAATTGACCGACAACGTGTGAAGCGAGATCTGATCCTGTTTGGACGGATCGAACGCTTTGATCGTTTTTTCCACCATGCCCTGCACAATTTCACGATCTTCCGCCCAACCGATGACCGCCTCACCGAAATAATCGCTGATCGCATTTTTACCCAACAGAATCTTGCGGAGGAAATAGTTAGCGAACTTTCTCTGATCGGCCGGAGAAACCTCTTTCCGATCGAGGTTGGCCAGATATTCCGGATCAACTCGTACGATGTCGCGAAACCACGTTTTCACCTGCTGCATCCTTCCATCCCAACCCTGATTCAACTTTCGGGTTTGCTCCTGCAATTCGGTGCTGTTTTCCAACGCCCGTATCCAGGCATTGTTTAAGAAATTCGTATGCGAAACCTTACGATCGGAACGCGCAACGCCGACCATGGCCGCAGCCAAACTCAATACTGCTATGTAATGGTGATATATCCGTTCCGCCTCGCGTACCATCTGCACGCGGTATGAACGCTTGTCGCGCGCGCATTGCTCGTCGTAGGCTGATAGCGCTTCACGCACCGCGGCGGAAACGGCTTCGTCATCAGAGTCAAACCGGCGTTGTTCATCTTCAAAAGCCTGCGCGAGTGCCTTCGAGGCACGCTGGCTTTGAGCAGCCAGCAAGTCGCGGTCCTGAACCTCCATAGAATTCAGGTCAGGAGTGAACCGGTCGCGTACACGGTCAAAGGCGAGCTGATAGTTCGCTTCGCGCGATTGATGCAACGCGAAAAGGCTCTGCATTACCTTGATTCGAAGATTCCTCCTGTTCAGCATGAAGATCAAAGAACGAATTCGCGCAAAAATACACCATAGGCCGTTTGAACCCAAAAGATCACCGAAATTGGTAATCGGCTCCTGAGCCTGTCGAAGGACGGTTCCGGTTCCTGAGCCTGTCGAAGGAGAGCCTGTCGAAGGACGGTTCCTGAGCCTGTCGAAGGACTTTTCCTTTTCTCCCGGGAACCCTACCTTGCAGGGTCCGTATTATAACTGATCGGTACGGTCAACTGAATGAAGGCGTTACGTTATCTCAACAAATACCTGCTCAAATACAAGTGGCTCCTTATCCTGGGGACTATTTTCACCATTATCTCTAACATCTTTCAGGTGATTCCCGGCCCCCTCGTGCGACACTCGATTGACCTGGTTGTCGATAACGTCAACCTTCACCGTTCCTTCGGATCGCTGGATCTCCAGGAAAAGTTCTTCGGCGCTTTCGCCTTCTCAATATTGGTATACGCCGGACTAATCCTGCTTATGGCGCTGCTTCGCGGTGTGTTTCTGTATTTCGTGCGGCAGACGCTCATTGTGATGTCGCGCCACATCGAATACGACTTGAAGAATGAAATCTTCGCACACTATCAGACGCTTCCCTTGAGTTTCTACCGTCAGCACAACACGGGCGATCTCATGAACCGGATCTCGGAGGATGTGAGCCGCGTGAGAATGTATCTCGGCCCCGCCATCATGTACGGAATCAACCTGCTCACTCTGTTCCTGATCCTGATCCCGCTGATGATACACATCAGTCCTAAACTAACCCTCTATTCGCTCTTGCCGCTGCCGCTGCTTTCTTTCAGCATCTACTTCGTGAACAACATAATCGAACGCCGGTCGGATGAAATACAGCGAAGCCAGTCGAAACTTTCAACATTTGTGCAGGAAGCCTTCAGCGGCATCCGCGTGTTGAAGTCTTTTAACCGCGAAGCCGAATCGATCGGCCGATTCGATATGGAGACGGAAGCGTACCGAAAGAAGTCACTGAAACTGACGGTCGTCCAGTCATTCTTTTTTCCTCTTATTCTCGGGCTTATCGGCCTCAGCACGATTCTTACCGTGTATGCGGGGAGCGCCGAAGTGATCAATGGTCCGTTGGGCTTTGGGCACATAGCCGAGTTCATCCTCTACGTCAACCTCCTTACATGGCCTGTGGCATCGCTGGGGTGGACGAGCAGTCTTGTACAACGTGCCGAAGCGTCGCAAAAACGTATCAACGAATTTCTCAACACGAAAAGCGATATCATATCGCTAAAGAATATCGAACGCCGCATTGAGGGAAAGATCGAATTCCGCAATGTTGGATTTACATATCCTGACACGGGCATCCGCGCACTCTCAAATGTGTCGTTCACGGTCAATCCCGGCGAGTCACTGGCCATCATTGGCACCACGGGATCGGGCAAGAGCACGGTCGCAAACCTTATCGGTCGCCTTTACGATGCCACTGACGGAGAAATCCTCATTGATGACATCCCCATTAAGGATTACGACCTCACATCGTTAAGAAAGCAGATGGGATTTGTTCCCCAGGACGTCTTCCTGTTCAGTGACACGCTGACGAACAACATCGGCTTCGGACTGGATGTTCTCGATCACAATAAAATTATTCAGGCAGCAAAGGATGCCGACGTATACGAAAATATCATGGCTTTCCCCGAAGGATTCAAAACACGCGTTGGCGAACGCGGCATCACACTTTCCGGGGGGCAAAAGCAACGCGTCTCCATTGCACGTGCCATAATCCGCGATCCTCGGATCCTGGTTCTTGACGATGCGCTGTCGGCCGTTGATACAAAAACGGAAAACACGATCCTCAACTCCATGAAACGCATCATGGAAGGCCGCACCACAGTGATCATCTCACACCGCGTCTCCTCTGCGAAGCTGGCAGATAAAATTATCGTACTCGCGGACGGAAAGATCGTCGAAGAAGGAACACACGATTCGATGATGGAGATGAATGGCTACTACAAGAGCCTATACGAAAAACAGATGCTTACCGACGAGGTCGGCGAAAATTGAATTGACGGGCGATATACCAGTTAACGAGGTATAGCAGAGACGCACGGCCGTGCGTCTCTATCAATTCCTCAACAGAAATCTGGCACCCACAGCACCGAACAGCTGGAGTGTCAGCGGACGGTCGGCAACTTCGAAAAGGACACTCAACTCTCCGAATACATTTAGCGGCGTGTCTTCAAAGGTGTATTCTACGCCACCAATTATTTCTGGGCCGAAGTCAATTGTATTTCGAACATCAGTGCGCGGGCCATTATCGGGCGGGCGCTGGCGGTAACGGTATTCGATCTTTCCGAATTTCAGCATACCGCCAGGACCCCAGTACCATTGCAGTTTGCCTTCCATGCCTTCTACGGGAATATCGTAGTGGAGCAGGTAGCGTGCCTGGAGGTAAACAGGATTGTCGAGCCGGTGAGAAATGTAATTGTATCCGTCATACTTCGAATACTCGTAGAATGATTTACGGTGGTAATCGCGTCGCCATTCACGCGAAGCTGTACCGAGCAGAAATTCTACCGCGCGGTTGGTACGAATTTGTCTTTTATAGGTAAGCGCTATGGGATCGCCAAGTCGCAGCCCCATGCTGTGATCCTGTGCCCAGGTTATAGTACAAACAAAAACAGGTAGTAACAAAAGGATGATTTTCCTCATAGCTTATTAGACCAGTTACGAAGCAATTGTACGTAAACCACGGGGAAAAGATCAAAAAATGTACCGCAGTCCTGCCCCTCCCTGAAAGCGTTGCCAGCCAGGGTCAAGCGAGATGTCGTGGAACAACTCCACTTCCATGAATGCCGACACCGGAATCTGGAAATAGGAATATTCGATACCTACCGACACCTGCGGTCCGAAGGTATGCCGCTGCCGTTCGAAGGTTCCGAGTTTGTTGACCTCAGAACCGTTGACAACGTTAGTGAAATAGTAGTTATAATCGATTTGCGTGTTCCGGATCTCGGTACCCACGCCAAAGTACATCTTAAGTCCGGGCGTTATGCCTTTTGCGTCAACGTGCCAGAGAAACTTGAGCTCCGCGACCCAATCGTAGTTCAGTTTGTGTGAAAGGTAATCCACTCGAGCTCCTTCACTGGCAGTATCCACGTCAATGTACTCGTAAAACTTTCCCCGGTAGTATCGGTTGTAGAGTCCGCTGGCGCTTTTCCCAAAGTCGACCGCGATGCCGAATCGCTCGCTCATATAGTATTTGTAGCTGATGGCGAACGGATCCCCGAGTTTGACGCCGATGCCGTGATACGGATAGCGCGAATTCTCAAACACAGGGCATATTATCTTCTTGCGGTCACGCCTTTTGTCCATGGAATACATGCTGCCAGACCGCTTCCCTTTATTGTTTTGGGCAAAACAGGGTAGATCCGGAGCAAAAAATGCCAATCCGGCCAATATGAGCACTATGCGCGCAAACATTCGAACCTTAAAGATACGCCCTTTCAGACCGCCAAAATGGCGCAAAACGACTGGTGGTAGTGTGGTTCGTTCAAACGAATTCTTTGTACTGCATGCGGTGAAGTTGGGCGTAAAAACCCTCCCGGAGGAGCAATTCTTCGTGGGTTCCTTCCTCCTTGATCTCGCCCTTGTCGAGCACTATGATTTTATCTGCCCGCTGAATGGTGGAAAGTCGGTGAGCAATAACAATAGCGGTTCGCCCGCTCATCATCTTGTCGATGGCCTCGCGAATCATCTCCTCAGTTTCATGGTCTACTGACGAAGTTGCTTCATCGAGGACAAGGATACGGGGATCGTACACCATGGCCCGGATAAATGATATCAACTGACGCTGTCCGACAGAAAGGGTCGATCCGCGTTCCATTACATTGTAGGAAAGTTTCCCCGGAAGGCGTTCGATGAATCGCCGGGCGCCAACAAGATCCGCGGCGTGCCACACCATTTCCTCAGTCACATCCGGGTTGCCCAAGGCGATATTGTTAAAGATGGAATCGGAAAAGAGAAAGACATCCTGCAGCACAACGCCAATGTGTCGTCGGAGAAATCCCAGATCGTATTCATTCAGGTCTACACCATCAATGGTAATGCGGCCCTTCTGAATCTCATAAAAGCGGTTAAGCAAATTGATGACGGAAGACTTCCCCGCACCTGTTGCGCCGACGAGCGCCACCGTTTCTCCTTCGCGGATTTCGAGGTTGATATCCCGAAGTACATAATCGTTATCGTTGTACGCAAACCACACGTGTTCAAACTTCACTTCCCCGCGTATCAATTCCGGCCGATAGGTGCCAGTGGCCTGCACGTGTTCTTTGTTGTCGAGCAGGTTCATGATCCGCGAGGTACTCACTATCCCCATTTGTAAAGTATTGTAGCGGTCAGCGATCATCCGGATGGGGCGGAAGAACATGTGGATATACATGATGAAAGCGATGAGCTTTCCGATCGTGATTCCGGTGATCTCCGTATTTATAACTCCCTTCGCGCCATACCATACCAACAATCCCGTTCCGGCGGCTGCAATGATTTCAGCCACTGGGTAGTATACAGAATAGTAGAGCACGGAGCGCAGGTTGGCCTGACGGTGTTCGTTGTTGATCGCCTTGAACTTCTCAAACTCGCTCTTTTCACTTCCGAAAATCTGCACGACGTTCATACCGGTGATATGTTCCTGGACAAAGGAGTTCAGGTTGGACACGGCGTTGCGAACATCGTTGAAGGCAACTTTGATTTTCTCTTTGAAGATATACGTGCTCAGAAGAAGCAATGGAATGGTCGACAAACTCACGAGCGACAATCTCCAGTCTTCATAGAACATGAACGCCAGGATGAAAATGATCTGGAGCAAGTCGCCAGCCATTGCAGCAAGGCCTTCGCTGAAGACATCGGACAGCGTTTCAACGTCGGAGATCGTTCGCGTCACCAAGCGTCCGATAGGTGTGCGATCGAAAAAGCGAAGCCTCAGCCGAACGATGTGTTTATACAGTTGCGAGCGGATGTCGCGTATGACCTGCTGACCAAGCCATCCGGAAACGTACGTGTGAACGTACTGGGCGATCGACTGAACCAGCAGCAGCCCGATCAATACCATGATCATGAAGACCATGGCATCGTAATCACCGACAGCCACGTCGTGGTCCAGCGTGTATTGTATGAGTACCGGGCGGAGCGGTGAGAGGATACCCAGGACAACCGTGAGGAATATCACCAACCCGAATCTGAAACGATATGGCTTTACAAAAGCCAGCAGTCGTCGCAGAACCTTGAAGTCGATAATATTTCCGCTGCTGATCTGTTCCTTCTCCACTACTTGTTGGATTTTGCTGAAACGAACACGGACCTTGGATACGTAACACGCATCAGGAACAGTCCGTGCGGCGGCGCATTTGCGCCCGCCTTGCGCCGATCTTTGGCTTTGATAATATCGGCAAAACCGGCTACCGACATCTTACCGCTCCCGACATCCAGAAGTGTCCCTACCAATGCCCTTACCATGCCTCTGAGAAAACGGTTTGCCGTAATCCGGAACGTCAGAATATTACCGCGGAGTTTCCAGTTTGCTGACCTGACTTCACAAATAAAGTGATTTACGTCTGTTTTCACCTTGCTGAAGGCGGTAAAGTCGTGCGTTCCCACTATTAACGCAGCAGCCCGGTTCATGGTTTGAATGTCGAGGGGTCGATGCCACCGGAGCGCGAAGCCTTCAAGAAAGGGGTCCTTACCGAGGCAAATCCGGTACTCATAGGTACGCGCTCGTGCCGAATAGCGTGCATGCGCTTCGGGAATCACGGCCCTTATGGACTTTATAGAAATATCCGGGGGGAGGAATGCATTCAATCGGACCTGAAGCTTCTCAGCCTCAAACGACTTGCTGATATCCGCGTGAAAGAATTGCTGCTCGCAATGCACGCCCGCATCGGTTCGGCCACTTCCTACAATGGCTATTGCTTCCCTCAATAATGTGGAGAGCGCGTTTTCAATGACGGCCTGCACACCCAGGGCGTTATTCTGACTTTGCCAGCCGGCGTAGCGCGTTCCGACATAAGAAACCTCAAAGAAATAGCGCACATTACGTTAACTTTGCCCGGAAAGTTAAAGCAACCATACTATGTGGCAAAGAATTCAGACCGCATTTCTGGCAGCGGCAATCATCGTATTGCTGATCTCGCTTGTTCAGCCGATCTGGTCGATTCGCGCAGGAACAGATGTAACTGTCCTGACGCCCTTCTACCTGCTAAGGGATACGGCGTACCAATACTTTCCCTTCACGCTCACCGCGATACTCTCAGTGGCATCCATTACGCTGGCCGCAATGTCGATCACCCGTTACAAGAACCGGATCCTCCAGATCAAACTCGGCGCACTGAATTCACTGGTGCTCGTCGGTGTGGTGGGAAGCTCGGTGTATTTCGCAACGCAAATGATTTCGGAGTTCCAGGGCGGAGGGTATGGACTGGGTATGTACCTTCCTCTTGTGGCGGTACTCTGTAATCTGGCCGCGAACTTCTTCATCCGGAAGGATGAACGGCTGGTGCGCAGCTCGGAGCGGCTGCGCTAAAAACTGCCATCCTGGCAGCAAAAACCCGGCTGGAATAGTTTTTGACAATTGCGCCAAGCGCATCTTAACCTAAGATAACCTATGGCTACAGCAGAAAAAGGCACTATTTCCATTCATACGGAAAACATCTTTCCGATCATCAAGAAGTTTCTTTACTCAGATCACGAAATCTTCCTCCGTGAACTGGTTTCGAATGCCGTGGACGCTACCCAGAAGCTACGTAAACTGGCGTCGCTGGGTGAATACCAGGGCGAACTCGGAGATGTCCGTGTGGAAGTGGAGTTCGACAAGAAAAAGAAAACCATCACCGTCCGCGACAAGGGCATCGGCATGACCGCCGATGAGATCAAGAAGTACATAAACCAGATCGCTTTCTCGGGGGCGGCCGAGTTCCTGGAAAAGTTCAAGGACAAAACCGACGCCAAGGACATTATCGGAAAGTTCGGCCTGGGCTTTTACTCCGCGTTTATGGTGGCCGATAAGGTGGAGATCATTTCACGCTCTTACAAAGTCGGCGAAGACGAGGCGGCCCACTGGATCTGCGACGGATCCACAGAATTCGAACTTGAGCCTTATAAAAAGGCAGAACGCGGAACGGATGTCATCCTCCACATCAACAAAGATTCCGAAGAGTTTCTCGACGAATGGCGCCTTAAGGGCATCCTCGAAAAGTACTGCAAGTTCCTCCCGGTGGAGATCAAATTCGGCATGGAGGAACGCAGCGAACCCGATGGCGAAGACAAGGACGGAAAACCGAAGTATAAAACCGTCAAGCGCGACCGGATCATCAACAACACAAACCCGTTGTGGACGCGCCCGCCTTCCGAACTGAAAGACGAAGACTACCTCGCCTTCTATAAGGAGCTTTATCCCTTCACGGAAGACCCGCTTTTCTGGATCCATCTGAACGTGGATTATCCGTTCACCCTGACGGGCATCCTTTACTTCCCGAAGGTTAAGAACGACTTCGAACTGCAGAAGAACAAAATACAGCTCTACAGCCGTCAGGTCTTCATCACCGATGAAGTAAAGGATGTCGTACCCGACTTCCTGATGCTCTTGCACGGTGTGCTGGATTCGCCCGACATCCCCTTGAACGTATCGCGCAGCTATTTACAGAGCGACGCCAACGTCAAGAAAATCAGCCAGCACATCACCAAGAAGGTGGCTGACAAGCTTCAGGACATGTTCCGCAAGGAGCGGGCGGAATTCGAGAAGAAGTGGGACGACATCAACATCTTCGTCAAGTACGGCATGATCAGCGACGAAAAATTCTATGATCGCGCGAAGGAATTCGTACTGCTGAAAAACACCGAGTCAAAGTACTTTACCCTTGACGAATACCGGGAGAAGGTAGCGCCCACACAGACCGACAAGGACCAACAGGTGATCTTCCTGTACACGTCCGATCCCGGCAAGCAGGATAGCTTTATCCAGAGTGCGCTGAACAAGGCATATGATGTACTTGTTCTTGATGGAATGCTTGACAACCACTTTATCAATACCCTGGAGCAGAAACTCGAGAAGACGCACATCCGGCGCGTCGATAGTGACACCGTTGAAAAACTGATCGACAAGGATGAAAAAGTCGATAGCGTGCTCAGCGATGAAGAGAAGGAACAGGTGAAAGGGGTTTTTGAAAAGGCGATCGATAACAAGAACATGACTGTGACGGTCGAGTCGATGTCCACCGATGAGCTTCCGGTCGTCATCACGATGAGCGAATTCATGCGCAGGATGAAGGACATGGCCAAGCTAGGTGGCGGAGGGTACGGCTTTATGGGAGAAATGCCCGACCAGTACAGTGTGGCTGTGAACGCCAACCACCCCATCGTCCAGCGGATCATTCGCTCGGAGACGGAAGAAGACAAGCTGAAACTCGCCAAGCAGTCGTACGACCTGGCGCTGCTTTCGCAGAATATGCTCACAGGTGCCGATCTCACCCGGTTTATCCGACGGAGCGTCGAACTGGTTTCCTAGCGCACCGGGAAAATCCGTAACTTGACGGCAAACAGGGGGACGTGTACGAAGTCCCCCTATTCAGCGTTAATCCGGTAATGAGAAAAGTATTCCTACTTGTAGCCATGGGATTGCCCCTGATCGCCGTCGGGCAGGAGGAAGGTCCGCCTCCTGACGAGCGGTTTACTATCGATACGCCCGTGACGCTGGATTTTTCAAAAGAGGAAGAGGCGCCCAAAAAGATTAAAAAGAAGAAGCCGAAGAAGAAAGTTTTCTACGGCATCAAAACCAAGAAGGGCTTTACCAAGAAGGGCGTGGGCGACCGGGTAGTTTACGAGCTGTTTTACGTACTGAAGGAGGCGGAGCGGCCCGAGACCTTTGTCCGCGATATTTACTGGTACGATTACACCCGGCGCGAAATCCGCAAGACCGCATCGTTTGACCCGCAAAAGGGCGTGCTGTTGCACGGACCCTATGAGAAACGGCAAGGCGACATTCTGCTGGAGACGGGCATCTTTTACAAAGGCACCAAGCACGGACGCTGGATGAAATACAACCGCGACAGCGTGTTGCTCGACAAAGAGAAGTACTACAAGGGCTGGCCCCGCGAATCGCTCGTCTCTTACTATGATCCCGGCACACACCGGAAGATGAAAGAGATCACCCCCATCGAGTATGGAGAGAAAGAAGGGTTTTACTACCGCTTTTTCGAAAACGGAAAGATTGCCGTTATGGGTGAGTATCAGTGGGACCAGCGGGTGGGCGAATGGATCGAAAACTATCCCGACGGCAAGCGCAAACGCATTATCGCCTATCCGGAAGAACCATTTGACGAAAGCATCCCCGCCTACATTAAGATGGAATGGGATGAGAGGGGGAAGGAAATCTACCGCAACAACATAACCCGGACACGCGGAGCCCGCGCCTCGGTGCGCGGTCAGTGAACAGCATCCTCCAGTTGAACGATCTCCGGGGGTTCACACAGCCGTACCGAAATAATATCAAAACGGACGTTACCCTGCCAGTCGGTCGCGTGGATGAAATTGTCGGCGGCCCGGAGCATCCTTTCGGATTTCCTCCAATCGACAAAATCTTCAGGCTGCCCGTATTCGAGAGATGTGCGGGCCTTCACCTCCACGAAGACAAGCCAGTCGTCGCGCTGCACAATAAGATCGATCTCCGACTTGCCGCAGCGGTAGTTACGGAAGAGGATGGTGAAGCCTTTAGCTACCAGATAATCGGCAGCCAGTTGCTCACCTTTGGCTCCGGCCTCCATTTTATCGGTCATGATATTGTCATACCTTTGATACGGGAAATTAGCGATTATGTCAGCGACATTAAAACACATTGAGGGATTTACCCGACAACTAGCCGATGCGTTAAAAATGGGACAGACGATGGACCTGCATCGCCCCGGGAGTGATACCCGCAACATCGTCATCTCAGGCATGGGAGCGTCGGGCGTCGCTGCCAACCTCGTGGAATCCCTCACCTTCGGCCGCGTTCCTATTCCGATCACGGTATGCAAAAGCTACAGCCTGCCTCAGTTCGTCAGCCCGCATACACTGTTCATCGCTTGCTCGTATACGGGCGACACCGAGGAGACCGTGGCCGCTTTGCACAAGGCGCTTCTGAAACGCGCCAGCATTCTCGCCGTAGCATCGGGGGGAAAGCTCCTCGACATCGCCCGCGAATACAACCTCTTTTACATCCAGTTACCTGCCGGCGCAGAAAGCGGAAGGTTCATGATCGGCCATATGATCACCGCGCTCCTGTACGCGCTGTATCACACCAACCTCATCGGCGCGGCTTTCATCAAAGAAACGGAAAATGCCATTGAACACCTTGACCGCAGTGCAAAGGCAATACAGGTCGAGGCCGAACTCATTGCGCGGAAACTCAAAGGGAAGCTGCCGGTAATCTATTGTGACGCCCGCCTTAACGCGATGGCTATGCGCTTTCAGCATCAACTGAACGAAAACGCCAAGCACCTGGCGCACGTAAACGTCTTCCCGGAGATGAACCACAACGAGCTGACCGGCTGGCAGCATCCGGAGGCCCTCCTGCCGTTCCTGCAAGTGATCTATCTCTACTCGGACCACGATCATGAGCGCATCGAGAAACGCATGGAAATCTGCCGGAGCATATTCGAAGGGAAATCCAATCCCATCATCGATATTGTTGCGGAAGGGGCTTCCCTGCTCGAGCAGTATTATTACCTGCTCCATCTGACGGATTGGATATCGTACGCGCTGGCCCGGGAAAACGATGTGGAACCCGGACCCTCCGAATCAAGGTTATACCTGAAACAGGAGCTCAACAAGACACCGTGAATGCCGTTATCAACCGGAAGGCCCATTTTGAAGACCTGGGCCTGATGGACTACCAACAAGCCTGGGACTACCAGACCCGGCTCTTCCAACAGACCCTGGAGGTAAAGCTGGCCAACAGGTCACTGCCCCCTGAGCAGCAGAAGCCGACCGATAATCACGTTCTGTTCGTGGAACATCCGCACGTTTATACCCTCGGCAGGAACGGCAACCAGGGCAACCTTCTTATCGCAGAGAACGACCTTACTAAAATCGGCGCAACGTATTATCCCATCAACCGTGGCGGGGATATCACATACCACGGCCCCGGCCAGATCGTAGGATATCCCGTGCTGGATCTCGAAAACTTCTTTACCGATATACATCGCTATATGCGCTGCCTGGAGGAAGCCGTCATCCTTACGCTCGCCGAATTTTCCATTTCCGCGGAGCGGATCGACGGCCTGACCGGCGTGTGGATCTCCGATGGCAGCGTTGCCCGAAAAATTTGCGCTCTCGGTGTCAAGACCAGCCGTTGGGTCACCATGCACGGCTTTGCCTTTAACGTCAACACTGACCTGAATTACTTTAACCATATTGTTCCCTGCGGTATAACCGATAAGCAAGTCACGTCCATGGCAGAGCTGCTCGGCAGTCCCCAAGACATCAAGGTGGTGGCCTCAATCCTCAGAAATAATATCGCGCGGGTATTTGGGATTGAATGGGCTGGCTGATATACTTTCCGCCTGGGTATTTGCAGCGCTTTACCCTGACCGGATAGCAAGATTCGTAACTGCCTATTTCCTCATCCCCCATTTCCGACATACCTTAGTGCCCATGCTGCCAGAACTTCGCGACACCATTTTCATCGACATCGAAACAGTAGCCTGTGCGCCGACCTACGAGGCCCTGGACGAACGCTTTAAAGTGCTTTGGGGCCGCAAGTCGGCATACATGCGCAGGGATGAATCCACCACAGATGCGGACCTCTTCAACGAACGCGCCGGCATCTACGCCGAGTTTGGCAAGATTGTATGTATATGCGTAGGGAAATTCATCGAGAACGAAGAGGGTACGCTTATGCTTCGCACCAAGGCATATTCCGGTCATGATGAGGAGCAACTTCTCTCTGAATTCCGGAGTATGCTTGAACGGACCGACCCAATGACGACGAGACTATGCGCCCACAATGGCAAGGAATTTGATTTTCCGTATATCTGCAGGCGCATGCTCATCAACGGCCTGGCGCTCCCTTCTCTGCTTAGCCTGTCGGGGAAAAAGCCGTGGGAAGTACTCCATCAGGATACGATGGAGTTGTGGAAATTTGGCGACTTCAAACACTACACCTCACTCGATTTGTTGGCTGCCGTGTTCAACATTCCCTCCAGTAAGGACGGCATGGACGGAAGTCAGGTTAACCGCGTTTACTATGTAGAAAATGGTCTTGACCGGATAGCATCTTATTGCCTGCGCGACGTGGTTGTCCTGGCGCAGCTCTACCTGCGTTTGCATGGGCAACCCCTGATAGAAGAAACGAACATTATCCAAGCATAAGGCCGATGGGCAAAAAGAGGAAACAGGGCAAAGAAAAGCTGAACCGGGCCGGCCTTGCCTCCGCCATAATGGATCTGTTTGCCCGGAGCTCCGGCCAGGCTTACAACATCAAGCAGATCACCAGAAAACTGGGTCTTAAGAAAAAGGCCGATATCAAGCAGGCGACACTGGTGGTACAGGAGCTTGCCAGCCGGCACAAACTTCGGCAGCTCGCTAACGGTAGCTACGCCGCCCTGCAAGAAGTGCGGGAGGCCGTGGGCGAAGTCGATCATGTCAGTTCCCGCTTCGCCTACATAGAAATGGGACCGGATCAGCCGGACATCCTGGTCAAGACGCGCGACCTGGGCTCTGCGCTCGACGGCGATACCGTTCGGGTGGCAATATATCCCACGCGTCGCGGCGAGCACCCGGAAGGACGTGTGGTTGAGATCGTCAAGCGGAACCGTAACCGGTTCGTTGGAAGGCTGGAGCTCTCCCCACACTTCGCGTTCGTCAAGCCGGACTTCAGAAAAATTCACGTCGATTTTTTTATCTATCCCGAAAATATCAACGGGGCCAAGTCGGGCGATAAGGTGATCGTCGAGGTCACGGCCTGGGCGGAGGGCGACAAGAGCCCGGAAGCCAAAGTTGTCGAAATCCTGGGGAAGGCCGGAGAAAACGAGGCGGAGATCCACTCCATCATGGCCGAATTCGGACTGCCGTTCCGTTTCCCCGAGAGCATTCTCGCGGAGGCGTCGGCAATCCAGGCGGGCATCACGCGCGAGGAGATCAGTAAGCGTCGCGATTTCCGGAATATTACCACCTTCACCATCGACCCCGAAGACGCCAAGGATTTCGACGACGCCCTATCCTTCCGTAGACTCGATAACGGCAACGTCGAGGTAGGCGTCCACATCGCTGACGTCACGCATTATGTCAATCCCGGCAGCCCTCTGGAAGAGGAGGCATTCGATCGCTCGACATCAGTCTACCTCGTTGACCGTACGATACCCATGCTTCCCGAGCGCCTTTCAAATGAGCTCTGCTCCCTCAGGCCCGGAGAAGACAAACTTACCTTTTCGGCGGTCTTTGAGCTTGATCTGAAAGCACGGGTTGTCAATGAGTGGTTTGGCAGAACGGTTATTCATTCCAACCGACGTTTTTCCTATGAGGAAGCCCAGGAAATATTGGAATCAGGAAAGGGAGATTTTGCAGAAGAGATTGTTGCTTTAAACGAACTCGCGCAAAAGCTCAAAAAGGATCGCTTCGCAAAGGGCGCGGTTAATTTTGAGACCGCCGAGGTGAAATTCAAATTGGACGCGAAGGGCAAGCCGTTGGCCATAGTGCCCAAAGTCAGGAAAGACGCGCACAAGCTCATCGAAGAGTTTATGCTGTTGGCGAACCGGCAGGTGGCGACGTTTGTGTACAATCAGAAAAGCGGAGCCGTGCGGAATACATTCGTGTACCGGATTCATGACTTCCCGGATCCCGAAAAGGTTAGCGACTTCGCGGTTTTCGCCCGTCAGTTTGGACACAAACTACAGGTAGAGCCCCATACCATTTCCCGCTCGCTCAACAAGTTAATGGAAGAGATCGAGGGAAAGCCCGAGCAAAACGTGCTGCAACAGCTCGCCGTACGTTCAATGGCCAAAGCCAAATACTCCACGGAAGAAAAAGGTCATTTCGGACTTGCGTTTAAACACTACACGCATTTCACCTCGCCGATACGTCGGTATCCTGACATGATGGTACACCGGCTGCTTCAACATTACCTCGATGGCGGAAGTACGGTCAATCGTGCAACGTATGAGATGAAATGTGAGCACTCGTCGGAGCGCGAGAAACGTGCCGCCGATGCCGAGCGTGCTTCCATCAAGTACAAGCAGGTAGAGTTCATGACATACGCCGAAGATCGGGAATATGACGGCCTTATTTCCGGTGTCACCGAATGGGGCGTGTATGTTGAAATCGTCGACACCAAGTGCGAAGGAATGGTCAGAATGTCGGATCTTGATGACGACTACTACGAATATGATGAAAAAAAATACCGCATCGTCGGACGCAAGACCGGGAGGGTATATCGGCTCGGCGATAAGGTCGTTGTGCGCATTAAGAAGACCGACATCGACCGCCGCCTGATCGATCTTCTGTTTGTCGGGCGAAAGCCCGAATCTGATAAACAATCAAAATCCCGGTAATGAAAGATTTTCTGGGCACGTACAGCGCCCTTCTGGAATCCCACATCAACGCCATGTCCTTTGGCAAACAACCGCCGTCGTTGTACGAACCGATACGGTATGTGATGCGCCTGGGGGGCAAACGCATACGGCCCATGCTTACGTTGCTGAGCTACGCGATGTTCCGCAACAACGTGCGATCAATCCTGCCATATGCCATAGCCGTAGAGGTGTTTCACAATTTCACGCTTATGCACGACGACATTATGGATCGTGCACCCTTGCGAAGAGGAAAGCCTACCGTTCATGAAAAGTGGGATCTCAGCACAGCGATATTGTCCGGCGATGTGATGCTGGTAAAGGTGTATGAATTATTCAGCCGGCTGGATCCGGCCACTTTTCACACGACCATAGAGGCCTTTAACGCATGTGCCACCAAGGTATGCGAGGGACAACAATGGGACATGCACTTTGAGCGTGCCGACAACGTTTCGGAAGCAGCTTATCTCCGGATGATCCAAAACAAAACAGCGGTTCTCCTCGGCTTCAGCCTGGAGCTGGGCGCTATCCTGGCGGGCGCCGATGAAAAATCCCGCGAGCGATTGCGTGAGTTCGGCCTGCATATTGGCACTGGCTTTCAATTGAGAGATGACCTCCTCGACGCTTATGGCGATCCGGACAGATTTGGCAAACAGACGGGAGGTGACATACTCGCCAACAAAAAAACCTTTCTTCTTATCAAAGCGCTTGAACGCGCCAGCCCTGCTGAAACCAGGGAACTGACCTACTGGCTTACCGCCAAAAAATACAGCAAGAAGAAAAAGATCGAGGCGGTAATCGCCATCTACGACAAGCTAAAGATTCCGGTGCTTACGCAACGGAAGGCGGACCGATACTTTTCCAGGGCATTCGAGCTCCTTGAACAATTGCCATCCACTCCTGCCCGCGACAACCTGCGGACATTTACGCAGCTGCTCATGGATCGGCAGACATAGGCGGCCTTGTCCTAACGCATCTGCGTGCTAACGGCCCACGTATTGCCGGCAAAATCCTGAAACATTCCGCGACGGTCGGGATCGCCTTCCTGTTCTTTTGGTTTCTGGACTTCTGTGCACCCCAGCCGCAAGGCTTTCTCAAAAGTCGCGTCGACGTCCGGTACGTATACATGCAGGAGATGTCGATTGGGTGGGTAATTGTCGTTGGATTCGGCAAGCATGATAACTGAATCGTCCAGGCGCATCTCCATGTGCAGCACTGTTCCATCCGGCAGATCGTACCGACGCAATTCCGTAGCGCCAAAAAGTTCTTTCAAAAAGTCTATCATCTTTTGAGCGCCCTGCACGATCAGGTAAGGAGCCACGGAATTATAACCGGAAGGTTTATAGACTACTTTCATGGTGATGGTATTTTAATATGCGAACAAATTTCAAAAGAGCTTATCAAATATAAGGCCACGTTGTCACAACCGCACGCCTTTATACAACACAGACGACCTTATAGACCGTACTTTCAAATGAAGGAATTTCTTCCGTTCCTCGTCCTTCATGAAATTGTGAAAGTCCTCTTCGGTGTCGAACTCCACGAGGTGGATTTCGTATGGCTTCTCCACACTATGCGAGACGACCGCTTTTTCGTCCGGTCTCACACGCAGCAACAATCGGCCGTTGTACTTTGAAATAATCGGGATCGCCACCTCTTCGAATTCATGAAAGATCTTTTCCTGTCCGGGAATAATGTAAACGAGTTGCGTGATATAGATCATGGGTTCGTCATTCAAATTTTATTTCGACGCCAATTTCATTCGCAGCAATGGATAGTTTCTTCCCTGATCGTCCTTGCTCGTTCGCTCATAGACATCGAATCCGAACCGGTTATAAAATTCCACAGCTCGTGTTCACTTCGTTCACATCCACCTTGGGGAGAACGCCTTCCCGGTGTGCATCGGTATACTTTGCGATATGAGTCGAGTCCATTTTTGGTGACGTTGGTCGCAGGGTCCGGCCTGCGTCATGGGTAAGATACGGCGGCGACGGCACCCAACCACATAGTTAGCCGGTCGCCGCATGAATTCCAATAGCGATAAAGATGTCCGCCCAATGGGGACCAGGATTTCGTAAAGCGGGTCGACGTGTTAATACACACGCTGTAAGGGTCCACTAATTTTATCAAATCACTTTTGAAACGTCGCCCCTTCTCCTATCTTTCTCCACTCGAAACAGGTTGCTATGAAACCACTCGTCTTTGCGAAGCTTTCCGTCATGATGCTCCTCGAGTATTTCGTGTGGGGCGCCTGGTACGTGACGATGGCAACGTATATGTCGCAATACCTCAGTGCTGACGGCACACAGATTGGCGCGGCCTATTCCGCACTGGCCATCGCTACTATGATTTCGCCGTTCTTCGTGGGAATGATCGCCGACCGCTACTTCGCGGCTCAGCGCATTATGGGCTGGCTTCACATCTTCGGTGCCGTCCTTTTGTTCTTCGCTACACGCGTCGACAGTTTTATTGCCTTTTACGTCATCATCCTGCTCTATTCCCTGCTTTACATGCCGACGATCGCGCTTTCCAACAACATCGCTTTCCAGCAAATGTCAGATCCCGGAAAGCAATTCCCATGGATACGGGTATTCGGAACGATCGGCTGGATTGCAGCCGGGCTCATGATCGGCCTGCTCAAGATTGAAAAGACGCCCTTCACGTTTGAGATGGCCGCCCTCGCATCGCTGGGGCTCGGCCTGGCCAGTTTCATCATGCCGGATACGCCGCCCAAGGGAAAGAGCGCCAGCGCCTCTGATGTATTTGGTTCGGTGGCGTTTCTGTTATTCAAAGACAGGCCCTATCTGATCTTCTTTATCGCGGCAATCCTGGTGTGTATTCCGCTGTCGTTCTACTACGGATTTGCAAACCTCTTTCTCAACGAAGTCGGCATGGAGAACGCCGCCAGTAAGATGGTACTCGGGCAGATCTCGGAGGCCGTCTTTATCCTTGCGATTCCCTTCCTCTTCAATCGGATCGGTGTGAAGAATATGCTGCTGCTCGGTATGGCAGCCTGGATACTACGTTATATCTGTTTTGCTTACGGCAACGTCGACATCAATCTTTGGATGTTATATGCCGGCATCATACTTCACGGCATCTGTTATGACTTCTTCTTCGTCACCGGCTATATGTATACAGAAAAGAAAGCGGGCGAGAAGATAAAGAACGCTGCACAAGGTCTGTTTACGTTCGCAACGTATGGGGTAGGCATGTTTATCGGCACGTGGTTCTCCGGCCTGACGACGGACTACTATACAGTCGATGGTGAGAAGCAATGGATGAACATATGGTTTGTACCGGCCTTCATCGCCATTGCCGTTCTCATCTATTTCATTCTGTTCTTCAGGGAAAAGCGTGATATTCAGCCGCAGCCCGGATCGGGAAGCGCAACAGCCTGACATAAGAGTTTAACACAAAAAGTATTGTACCATGAAAATTGCCATGCTGGGGTCCGGGTTCATCGGACGATTTTATGCTGACTCGATACAGGGACAGCGGAGCCGTGACAAGATCGTAAGCATTTACTCGAGGCGTGACGAGAGTGCAAAGAAATTTGCCGAAGACTATGGTGTAGAACACGTCACTACCAATATGGAGGAATCCATCGCCCACCCCGACGTCGAGATGGTTTGCATTTCATTACCGAATCACAAGCATGAGGAAGCCGTTCTGTTGTGTTGCAAACACAAGAAGGCGGTGGTTTGCACCAAGCCGCTGGGCCGGAACGCGGCCGAAGCGCTGCGCATGCTAAAGGCGGTAGAGGAAGCGGGCATCTTTCATGGTTATCTCGAAGACCTCGTTTATACGCCCAAGTCGCTCAAAGCCATTGAATCGGTGCGCAACGGCGCGCTCGGAAGGGTACTGTGGGCAAAGTCTCGCGAAACCCACCCCGGACCTCACAGCGACTGGTTCTGGGATCTGGAACAGGCCGGCGGCGGGGCTATGCTCGACCTGGGATGCCACTGCGTTGAAATCGCCCGCTGTTACATTGGAAAGGATATCCTTCCTGTGGAGGTTATGTGCTGGGCAGACACGCAGGTAAAGCCGATCGAAGCTGAGGATCATGCCATTGCCCTGGTCAAATACGAGAACGGCGCGATCGGGCAATTTGAAGTGAGCTGGACGTTCCGTGGCGGAATGGATCTGCGTGATGAAGTAATGGGAACGGAGGGCACCATCTGGATCAATAATTTCCTCCGTACCGGATTTGAAATGTTCACAACCGGGAAAGGGACTAACTATGTTGCCGAGAAGGCGGAAAGTTCAAGCGGATGGCTTTTCCCTGTCGGCGACGAAGTCAACGACCTGGGCTACAACCATATGTTTACCGATATGTTCTCCAGCTTCGAGGAGGGCCGCGAACCCAGCGAAACATTCTACGACGGGTACGTTGTCAACGCCATTCTCGACGCGGCGTACGCATCCGCTAAGAGCAGGGCATGGGAGCCGGTGAAGCTGGAAGTATGGCGCGGAAAAACAGGCGTACATAAAGACAGCCACCTGGAATCGTACGATGACAAGCACTACCTGGTCAAGGAGGAGTTGACACACTACGGTGCGCGCAAGGTCATTCTGAAACACAAGACCACCGGCAAGATTGTAGAACGAACGCTGGAGTAATTCCCGACAGCGATCCGCCTATCGTCGACGCCGCTGCGACAGAATTATTTTTGTGAACAGGCCGCCAAGTTGGTCGCGGGAATACCTGGTTTCTGCCAGGTGCCGCGCCCTTTGCTGATATTGCCGCAGCATATCGGCGTCGGTAACGAAGGGTACCAATTGCGTCACAAAGCTGGAAGGATCATGAGGATCGACGTATATGCCGCAGCCCTGGGCTTGTATTTCCTCCCGTATCCATCCACCAAAGTTCACCACGATAAGCTTGCCCGCTGCGAGGCCGTCGAAGTACTTGTTGGGAGATCCTGTTTCGAGGACGGGCACGGGCCGGAACGAGACAAATACCGCATCTGTGATATTCATTAGCCTTCTTATGCCCTCGCGGTTTTGGAAGGGTACAAACTTTACGTTCGCGAGCGACGCTGCACGCGCTTGTTCCCGGAGGCTATCCGACTCAGCGCCTTCGCCGCAGATAAGGAACGTCACCGCCATTCCGCTTTTCTGGCAGGCGCTGGCACATTGCAAGAGGTAGTCCAGCCCGTTGGCGTATCCGAGGGCGCCCAGGTAGGATATGACGAACCCTTTCGGCACCCCGTATTCGCGCGCGATATCCGGATTTTTTTCTTCCGGGGTGAAGTAGCGTGTGTCCGCCATGTTGGGAATGAGGTGTACCTCTTTGCCTGCAACGCGGCTTTCGATTGCCGTACGGATGGGTGGCGACAGCGCGACGATCGCCGAGGCGTTCGCGTATATTCTTCGCTCCAGCGTCTGCAGTATTCGTTGCAGGAGGCGGTTCCGGATAAATCCGAGTTCGATGGGGGCGTCGGGCCAAAGGTCGCCTACCTCAAAAATGTAGGGTATGTCATAGCGCTTCCGAATCCGCATAGCGGCAATGCCCGTAGTCAGCGGCACGGAGATGGCATAGCATAGATCGGCGCTCCTGAACAGGTTGCGATGCCGCCGCACCCGGAGGATATAGCGAAGAAAAGACCACCCCCGTGCCGTAAATCCAAACCGGTTGTCGTAGGCGACAGGCAACCAGTGCACGTCGATGCCGTTGAGCATTTCGCGTTGGTAGGGTCCGTTGTGGCCCGTCAGCACCGTCACGCGGCATCCGGCGGCTATCAGCGCCCGCGCCAGGTAATAGGAGCGAATGGCACCGCCCCGGTCAGGCGCTTTAAAATGCTGATGCAGGATGACAACGTTCACCCTGCAAAGAAAGCGGTATCAGGAAACAAAAAAACCCCCTGACAAGCAGGGGGTTTTGGAAGCTGAAATCGACTTTATGGCCGTTAGGCAATGTCGAACGATGAGGCGTCAGTCCTTCGCGCTCACGCCGCGGGCGTGGCTGAGGATGTTGAGAACCGTTTGCGAGGACGGTTCCAGGACGGCCTCGTCCATCATTTTTTTCACAGCGCTTAGTTCGTTGAAAAGCGCCAGCAGTTCTGAGTCGCAGCGAAGGGCGTTGCTAAGTTCCTTCGCCTCTTTCTCCGATGTTTCGTGGTATAAATACCTGATCAAGTCGCGTTCGGTAAACGTCTTTGTCATAGGCTCTGGTTTTTATCATTTTCTTTCTGAGGTTGATGAGCGCGTACCGCATTCTGCCCAACGCGGTGTTGATGCTCACGCCGGTGCGGTCTGCAATCTCCTGAAAACTCATCTGTAGATAGTGTCGCATAATCAGGACCTGCTTCTGTTCGTCGGGAAGCTCCTTTATTAACGCCCGCAAACGGGATTTATTATCCCGCATGATCTGCTGGGATTCTATGGATTCCTCGCTGAAATCCACGGAGTTAAAGACAGAACTGCCGTCTTCCAGGACGATTTCGGGGTAGCGCTTGCGCTTTCGGAAATGGTCTATCGCGAGATTGTGGGCTATTCTGCTCAGCCACGGTGAGAATTTGCCCTCCTCATTGTACCGACCGCTGCGGATGGTATTCACAGCCTTTATGAACGTTTCCTGCAACAAATCCTCAGCTACATACCGATCCTTGACGATGAGATAAATTGCGGTATAAATTCGGGACTTGTGCCTGTTCACAAGAATTTCAAATGCCTCCTCGTTACCATTTTGATAGAGCGACACCAGCTTGCTGTCGCCAAATCTGCTGTCTATCATTCTGTTCGTGCTTTAGGTAACGTAGAGCTATGTTTCGATAGTTTAGGGGTTAGGCCAATGGAACAGGTTGGAAAAGATAGGAACTTTCTCCGGGCCGACAAAAAATTTTTTCAAAATTCTTGCCTTCAATGAATTTTCTTTGGGTATTTGTCCAAAATCAGAGTGCTGGGTATCGCTATGCCTGAAACTAAGAAGCGCGTCATTAAGAGCCTCGACAACCTCGCTGAAGACCTACGGGAGCTCCTCCGTCGCCAGTATCCGAACGGCTATGAGGCAAACATCACCCGGATCACCAACGCTAAAAAGGAGCCTATTTTCGTCTTCCCCCTGGAGACGGAAGACTCCATTATTTTGGTAAAGGTGCCGGCCACCAAGAACAGCGACGGAGAGTACGATGTTGAGGCGAATCCGGAAGAGGATTTTGACAACACCGAGTCGGACGACTATGGAACGGATGACTTTGGAGGGGACGATGATTACGATTCGGCATCCGACAAACAGAGTTCCGAGGCCAGCTACGACCCGGATTTCGACAGTTGAATATTTTCCAAATCACCCAATAAGCCTGAACACCACCGGTCGCGAGTGGTGTTCGGCTTTTTTTATGCAGGCGCCACCCATCAGTCGGCCCATCGACCGTTACCCGTAACCCCGTCGAATTTTCCTTTTGCCGACGCAGCCATCCGGAACTTCCCGCTCCCCGAAAGACCTTACTATAACGGATCGTACGTGACACAAATCGTCACTTCCGGTTGTTATCGGTACCGGGTACTTCACCACATTAATAGCTATTTTTGCGGTCCTGATCGATGAGCAAGAAACTAAACGCTGACGCCCACCTGGATACGCTTGATCCCAGGAATTACATTATCATAAAGCGTGCACGGGTTAACAACCTTCGGAATCTGAGTGTGGCCATTCCGCGAAACCGGCTTGTCGTCATCACAGGCCTGTCTGGCTCAGGCAAATCCTCGCTCGCCTTTGACACTCTCTTCGCAGAGGGTCAGCGGATGTATGTCGAAAGCCTCAGTTCATACGCGCGGCAATTTCTTGGGCGAATGGAAAAGCCCGATGTCGACTACATCCGGGGCGTGTCGCCCGCCATAGCCATCGAACAAAAGGTCAACACGCGCAATCCACGATCTACCGTAGGAACTACTACCGAGATTTACGACTATCTCAAGTTGCTCTTCGCGCGGGTAGGTAAAACCATTTCCCCGATAAGTGGCAAGGAGGTAAAACGCAACACGGTGACCGACGTGGTCGACGCCATCAATGCGCTCAAACCCGGAACCCGGGTCATGATTGCCCACACCCTGCGAACGCCGAAGGGCAGAAAGCTGGTGGATGACCTCACCCTCCTCCTGAGCAAGGGATTCGCGCGCATCCTCATCAATGGAACAGTTCATTACATCGAAGAATACCTCGAGGAGATCTCGAAAAAGAAGAAAAAGCCGAAAGACGGCATCGAGGTGCTCATCGACCGGGCGGTAGTAGCGCCGGACGACCAGGACACAACATACCGGCTTGCCGATTCCATCCAGACTGCCTTCTATGAAGGCGAAGGAGAATGCATCGTCTATGCCGAAGGCCACGAACCGATGCGTTTTTCCGATCGCTTTGAGCGCGATGGAATGCGATTCACCGAGCCCTCCATCAACTTCTTCAGCTTCAACAACCCCTACGGCGCATGCCGGACATGCGAGGGTTTTGGGAAGGTGCTGGGCATCGATGAAGACCTGGTCATCCCTGACAAAACCTTGTCTGTATACGAAGGCGCCATCGCGCCCTGGCGCTCTGAAGTGATGGGCGAGTGGCTTACCCCCCTGGTCAAGAACGGGATCCGTTTCGACTTTCCCATCCACCGGCCTTACAACGAATTGAGCGCCGCTGAACGCGAACTGTTGTGGACGGGGAATGAATACTTTGACGGTATCAACGACTTTTTCAAATACCTCGAAAGAAAGTCACATAAGATTCAGTACCGTGTCATGCTCTCACGGTACCGCGGGCGGACCGACTGTCCGGATTGCAAAGGAACGCGGCTGCGCAAAGATGCACAGTATGTTAAGGTCGGTGGCCGGTCCATTACCGATATCGTCTTGATGTCCATAGAAGATGCCCTGGTCTTCTTTAAGAAACTGAAGTTGCCGGCCCATGACCTGAAGGTGTCGGAGCGAATTCTGACGGAGATCAATTCGAGGCTCGACTATATGGTGCGCGTAGGCCTCGGCTACCTTACCCTCAACCGGTTGACCAATACGCTTTCCGGCGGCGAATTTCAACGCATCAAACTCGCGACGGCCCTTGGCAGCTCTTTGGTCGGATCGATGTATATCATGGATGAACCCAGCATTGGGTTACACCCACGCGATACTGCCCGGATGGTAGAGGTGCTCAAATCCCTCCGTGATCTGGGCAACACCGTAATCGTCGTCGAACACGAAGAAGAGATCATGCGGTCTGCCGACCAGATCATCGACATCGGCCCTGATGCCGGCGTGCATGGCGGCCAGCTGGTTTTCCAGGGATCACTGCGCGATCTCAACGGATCGACCCGGTCATACACAACCGACTACCTTACAGGAAAGGAAAAAATTGCAACACCCCGTAAGCGACGGAAATGGTCGGACTCCATTACCATCACGGGCGCGCGCGAAAACAACCTGGCAAACCTTACAGTCACTTTCCCGTTGGGCGTCCTCACGGCGATCACGGGTGTAAGCGGCTCCGGCAAGTCAACGCTGGTCCGGAAGATTCTTTACCCGGCGGTGTCGCGGGCGACAGGGAACCCGGGTGAAACGCCCGGTCGTTTCGACACCATAAAAGGGGACATTGGCCGCATTGCACAGGTAGAGTTCGTCGACCAGAATCCGATAGGAAAATCTTCCCGCTCCAATCCCGTCAGCTACGTTAAAGCGTACGATGCCATACGGCAACTTTTCGCAGATCAGCCGCTGGCCGTGCAACGCGGTTATAAGCCCGCCTACTTTTCCTTCAACGTAGAAGGCGGCCGATGCGAAACCTGCCAGGGGGAAGGAGAGATCAAGGTAGAGATGCAATTCATGGCAGACATCTACCTGAAGTGTGAAACGTGTAACGGAAAGCGTTTCAAACAAGAGATCCTGGAAGTCGAGTACAATGGAAAGAACATCGACGATGTACTCAACCTTACCGTCGAGGAGAGTCTGACATTCTTCCAGGAACGAAAACCCATTCATGACAAGATCCGTCCGCTGTTCGATGTGGGGTTGGGATATGTAAAGCTCGGCCAATCGTCAAACTCGCTCAGTGGCGGCGAAGCGCAACGTGTGAAGCTGGCGTCCTTCCTCGGGAAGAACGCGTCGACGGGTCAGATCCTTTTCATCTTTGATGAACCGACCACAGGATTACACTTTCACGATATCTCCAAACTCCTGACGGCAATTAACGCGCTTATCGACCAGGGGCACTCCGTTGTTGTCATCGAACACAACCTCGAGGTAATCAAGTGCGCCGACTGGATCATAGACCTGGGGCCTGAGGGCGGTGAAAAGAATGGCGGCCGCCTGGTGTTTGCCGGCACACCTGAGGAGATGGTCAAAAAAAGCAAAGGCCATACGGCGCGGTTTCTGAAGGAAAAATTGCGCGCCTAAATGTATCGCTGCCGATTATTCGGCTACGTGGCACGCGACCCGGCATACAGATCATATCGCAACAGCCGGCAGTCGATCTTTGCTGAATAAAATTCGATGCGCCGGGCCGGACGCAGACCGATCTTTTTGGCCAGCTCAGGGTTGCCCGTGAACACACAACCCGTATACCCCTCGCCCTTCTTTTTCAAGAAGTCGCCAATGCGTTTGTACGTGTGCTCCAGCGCCCGTACATCTCCAAGACGTTCGCCGTATTCGGGATTGAAAAAGATAACGCCCTTTCGGCCGGCGGGTATAGGCGTGCTTTCAAAATCGCATTTTTCAAAATGGATACAATGGGCAACGCCGGCGCTCTCCGCGTTGGCCTTCGCTGTTCTGATGGCCTCCAGGCTGATATCGGTGGCAATGACTTTCAGCCGCGGTTGCTCCCTTACATTTTCACGAAGGGAGGAAGCCAGCGCTGCGAACCTTTCAGGCCGATAACCTTTCACATGCATAAAAGCGAAATGAGAGCGGTAAAGTCCCGGCTTCCGGTTTGTGGCCAGGAGAGCGGCTTCGATCGCGAGCGTACCTGATCCGCACATGGGATTGATAAAGGGCGACTGCATGTCCCACTGCGAAGCCATCAGCGTCGCCGTCGCCAGGGACTCCAGCATGGGCGCCTTACCGGGATGTTTCCGATAGCCGTGCTTCGCCAGTGTTTCGCCGGAGGTATCCAGAAACACCTCGGCCTGCTGGTCCTTCCAGTACACGTGTACCACGGCACCTCTCAATTGAGCACCGGAATTGGCGCGCTTTCCCGTCTCCTTTCTGAGCCGGTCGGCTATGGCATCCTTGACGCGGACGTTTACAAATAGCGCGTTGTTGACAGAGGGTGTCCTCACGTTGGCTGTGACGGAAAAATAATCGTCCGATGAGATCAGCGTCTCCCAGGGAAAGCGCACCAGGCCCTGATACAGTGCTTCAGGATCCCGGACCGTCAACTCGGCAATGGAGTAGAGCACCTGGCTGGCGCAACGGAGATTGAGGTTGAGCACCATACAATCATCCAGTGAGCCGCGGAGCTCCACGCCGGTCTGAAAGACCCGTACCGGTCGGTAGCCGAGTCCTACCAATTCCATTTCAAGATAGGACGCCAGCCTTTTACTGCACGTGACAATAATTCGGCCAGTCCGTTGGAAGGGATCAACCATGCCGGTGAACGTGGTGGCCTAGCGGTTGATCTTTTCGAACGAGGTGCAGATCCCCTTGATGAGCGACGAAGAGAATCCCTGGTGTTCCATTTCATTGAGTCCGGCGATCGTACACCCACGCGGCGTCGTGACCTTATCGATTTCCTCTTCCGGATGACGATTGCCTTTGAGAAGTAACTCGGCTGCACCATTGACGGTCTGTGCAGCAATCAGATTGGCGGTCCTGGCATCGAAGCCGATTTCAATTCCGCCTTGTGTTGCTGCGCGAATAAATCTAAGTGCATACGCTATGCCGCAGGCGCCAAGCACCGTGGCAGCATCCATCAGTTTTTCGTCGATCGAAATAGTGATGCCCAGTTGGTCGAACAACTCGGTAACAAACGCCGTCTGCTTCTTGCTTGCGCCAACCGCGCAGATACAGGTAACCGATTCGCGGATGGCGATCGCGGTATTCGGCATAGCACGGAACAGAGGAACGCCGTGGTCGACAATGGCGGCCAGGTCGTTCAGTGTGATTCCAGTGACTACACTGACCAGGACGTGCTTTTTGGGGTTGAAGCTTGACCGTAACTCCTTCAATACGTCGCATACGTTGTACGGCTTGAGCGCGACGATGATGATCTCACTGCTTTCAATCGCCTTGGCATTGTCGCTTGTTACATTTACTCCCTTTTTGGCGAGATGCTCAAGGGGAGCGGTATTCCGTCTTGTCACCGTAATGTGGCCGGCTTTCACAAACTTGCTGGTGATTAATCCCTCTGCGATTGCCGTGCCGAGATTACCCCCGCCTATGATGGCTATTTTTTTCATTGTTGTATGGGCATTTGATCCAAAGAAACTACTAAATGGAGTCATCTACAAAACCCCGGTATCTGTCAGGTTATTCTTCATTCCGCACGCGCGGATAGAAGAGCAGCCAGGGCGCGCTGTTGTTGTGTTCCTCGCTCAGGGTGAAATAGCCCTCTCCCGCCCTGTCAAAGGCAATCGCCTCGCCCTGTGGTTCGGTGGTATAGGGAAGGCTGAGCGGCGGTCGCGCCAACGCGGAAGGGAGGGGTTCATCGGGATCCTTGGGCCAGTAATATACATGCGTGTAATTCTTGACGAGGATCTCGCGGCCGTCCGGCGAGATATCGGCGGCAACCACTTTAACGATCGGCAATGTCATAACGAACTCAGCCTCCATCACTTCCGTCGTAGACTGCGGATAGGGCAACCGGAAAATGCGAATTTCCCTTTTTTCATTTTTCGAGAACACATAGATATCGCGTGAGAGCGGATCTACGACGAACGCTTCCGTGTCGCGTGGACCACCCTCCAGGGTGAATTTGATAGAATCGAGCGCCTGGATTGTCGTATCAATCATTCCCGGACGGGAAGGGATCACCGGTTCGGGAAAGCGATACAGGTACTTGTGCTTATACGTCGCGCGGTTATCACCGATCTCTCCGACATACACATAGGACTGACCTTCTTCCGGGCCAGGCCCCACGGCAATCTCTTCCCAGTCACGGTTGGTAACGCCCTCAAGCCATACCACCGCTTTGCAAACGCCCTTTCCGTCGATAAGAAATATGCGCGCTTCATCGCCACTATCGTTGTGCGTCCACAGCATGCCCTCGTTGACCACACTGGCCGCCAGGCCGGATGCCTCATCTATTTCGCGGTTGTCAAGGGCGCCCTGTCGTACCCCCATACCAAAATATCCCTTATCGAAGGACTTTTGGGTATTACACATCGGCACCAGCAATACGATGAGTGCCATCATTTTAATACGCTTCATATTTGACAGGCTTGCCACGAGTTTTTTGCCAAAGAAAAGACTTAGACCGTTATTTATAACCTTATATGGAAGACATTGACGAACCCGACGATGATTTGTTCGAGCACCACCGGATCACTGTTGATCCCGGCCAGGATCTTATTCGCATCGACCGGTTTCTTTTCGCCAGACTTCCCAATGTAACACGCACAAAGATACAGGCCGGTATAAAAGAAGGCTTTGTCAGGGTGAACAATACACCGACCAAGCCAAATTACCGCGTACGTCCCGGTGATGTTATTACCGTCTCCTTCCCTGAGCCGCCACGGTCCAACGAAGTAATACCCGAAGACATTCCGCTCGACATCGTATACGAGGATTCAGAGTTATTGGTCGTTAACAAGCCGGCCGGCATGGTAGTTCACCCGGCGCATCAGAACTGGTCAGGAACGCTTGTGAACGCGTTGACCTTTCATTTCAGTCGACTGCCGGAAATGCCGAACAATGAAGGCCGCCCCGGGCTGGTACATCGCATCGACAAGGATACGTCGGGGCTGCTTGTTATTGCTAAGACCGAGCGGGCGATGACGTACCTGGCCCGGCAGTTTTTCGAGCATACGATATCGCGTAGCTACCTCGCATTGGTCTGGGGTGTTCCTGATCCTTCTGAAGGGACGATAGCCGTCAATCTCGGAAGGAGTCCGCGCGACAGGCGTATCACAGTGGCATTTCCCGAGGGCGATCAGGGACGGACAGCGGTGACGCACTACCGTGTGCTGAAGGATCTTCGCTACGTTTCGCTCGTGGAATGCCGTCTTGAAACCGGGCGCACCCATCAGATACGCGCCCATATGAAGTATCTGGGACACCCGTTGTTTGCTGATGCCCCTTACGGGGGAAAGGAGATCGTTAAGGGAACGGTGTTCTCAAAGTATAAGCAGTTTGTCGACAACTGTTTCAAGATCATGCCGCGCCAGGCGCTTCACGCACATACGCTTGGGTTCATTCATCCTGCGACGAAAGAATTCATGGAATTCACGGCCGAGCTACCGGCGGACTTCAGCGCCGTACTCCAACGCTGGGAGCAGTATGTCACTTATACTTAAGACAAGATTGCGGCGACCCATGGAGTATCTCCAGGGTAGGCAAGACAGCGCGCACCTGGTTCGATTGGGGTCTCAGGCCAGAAACAACGATATAGAACGTTGAATTAACCCTGACATAACCGAATCAGGGCAGGCGTTCTGTTCGAAGTGCCTGCTCGCCAAGCATAGGGTTCACCATGTCATTAAACGGTCCCCAGAATCTCAGCAACATCAGGAGTACTAATACCACACAACATACCCAACGAAGGCTTCCTGATGCTTGTAAACGTACATGACGCAATGTTTTGGAGGTCATCCGATCGGCTTTTAGCTAAAAAAATTGGATCTCGAACAAAAAATCTCCGCGTTAAAGGTAGCAAACTTATTCGAAAGCGCTGCACACCTGCTTTAGTATGCAACGCTTTTCGAGTAAGTTTATTAGCTATAACGATAGCTATTTGAGAGGGTTTAGTTCATTACACGCTCCTTCGTCAATAAATCCTCCCAACGATTATCGGGGGCCGCACGGACCTGGTCGCGTACGATAGAGGTTAGTCGCGTCGTCACATCGGCGGGTGTAAGCATGTCACTTGCGTGCAATGCCATGCCAAGGGACTCCATTTCCTTGTTTAACTCTTCCGCTACAAATATCACCGGCGTTTTCTTGTTCACTGAGTTCGTTCTCAACGACCGAACCATTTCAAATCCGGTGATCACAGGCAGATCTGTACCACAGATAATAAGGTCAAAAGTCTCAATTCGGGCAGCCAGGAGCCCATCCAGCCCCGAAGTGGAGTATCGTATTATGGAGCCAACGGATTGCAGTACTGATCGGATTTGGTCAGCAATATCCCTCTGCCTGTGAACCACCAGGATTTTCATAGTAACCAGTCACGCCCGGGCTAAAATACCCGGACACCTGCAATATGGACATATTGAAAATTTGACCGGGGCGGTTATTTCCCTTAATCGTTAAGGCGTGTAATAAAAAGTGGGATTCTACCCCAATTTGGCCGGTTCGGGTTTCCCCGATTAGTTAAAAACCCCTAAAGAATTAGTACTTTTTTACTATTCCCCGACCAGGCGGATTTAGCTGAAAAGGCCGGATTGGATAGCGTACTTGACGAGCCCCACCGTATTTCGGACCCCGACTTTCTCCATGATGCGAACGCGGTGATTCCGCACGGTATTCTCGCTCAACGACAACTTGGTCCCGATTTCGCGGATGGTCAGCTCCATGCAAATCAGTTGCAGGATCTCCTTTTCACGCTCAGAAAGGTCGGCCTTGTGCGCAGCGGCCAGGGGCGTCTTCCGCCGTTTGATGCGCCTCCGCAGGACTGAGCTAATCAGTTCGTTTTGATAGAAATCATTCTCGACAACGGAATAGATCGCACGCTCCAATTCATAAGGGTCCGCACTCTTCAGCAGAAACCCGTGGATGCCCATTTGCAACAGCTGGCTGATGTAACGCTCATCGTCGTGCATCGACAATACAATCAGCTTTACCTGCGGATAACGCGACAAAATAAACCCGCACGCTTCAAAACCGTCCATTATCGGCATCTGCAAATCGATGATCGCCACGTCCGGGGGCTCCGTCTTAATCAGCGCACAGAGTTCCTTGCCATTCTCGACGTCACGTACATCTCCCACCCGCTCAAATGCGGACAACAGTCGAACAATTCCCTTCCTGAACAGGGTGTGATCGTCGGCTACATATACGGTGATCGCCTTTTCCATTGATCCCTACGCGGGGCCGTGCTATCATCGGGCAAATCTGTATGAATTTGCCCTCGCAGTGGACCGTGAAGCTATACAATTTTGATTTAACTTCCGGACCCGAAGCGGCGGAAAACCAAACAGTGTCCGCCAACATGATCATATGGCAGAGAAAACCCGATGCAACTGGTCGCTGAAGTCCGACCTCTACATTCGCTACCACGATGAAGAATGGGGCGTGCCGGTCCATAACGACCGGACCCATTTCGAATTTCTCATCCTCGAAGGCGCCCAGGCAGGGCTAAGCTGGTCGACCATTCTCAACAAGCGTGAGGGATATCGCAAGTGCTTCGCCGACTTCGATCCTGAAAAAGTGGCGCGGTATACCGAGAAGAGGATCGAGAAAATTCTCCAGGATCCCGGCATCGTACGAAACCGGCTGAAGGTTAACAGCGCAGTCAGCAACGCCCAGAGGTTTTTGGAGGTACAGGAGGAGTTTGGAAGCTTCGACGCCTATATCTGGCGTTTCGTTGACGGAAAGCCGATCGTAAATCGATGGACGCGAAATGACCAGGTACCGGCGACCTCGAAAGAATCGGATGCCCTAAGCAAGGATTTGATCAAAAGGGGGTTCCGGTTTGTGGGCAGCACGGTAATGTATGCGCACCTGCAGGCCTGTGGATTGATCAACGATCACCTGACATCCTGTTTCCGCCATCGCGAGCTGCGCGGCAAGCGGTAGCCGTTATTCCATTTCGAGGATCAATTCCTTTTTCGAAAGGCGTACACTCCAAATCCCTTCAATCGCTACGGCTCCGTCCGGCAAGACTGATACTTCAGGTCGGGAATACAGCACCGAATCGCTGCCCAGGTCTTGCACATTGTCCGGCAGATCGCTCGTGGGATTCATTACATAGGCATCGATGATCTCCTGTTCTACCGTCAGTGCATTGGATACGCCGGGCACCCGCCAACGGATCGTCGCCCCACGCGCGTGCCCCAGGGAGTCCAGACGCTCCTGATCATCGCGGAATCCATTGGCAATCTCCGCCACCGCCCTGCCTTTAACCAGCGCCGCCTCCGCAATTTCGGCTTTCGTTACCCTCCTGATCTCATGCTTGCGTCTTTCCTCATGAAGTTGTTTTCGCTCGTCGCTCGACAACGACCCGCCACAAGCCGTGAGAACAAGAACAAGGAAGGCAGCTATGTACTTCATAACACAAAGTTACGGGCTGAAGCACAATCTCAATAGCGTCATTTCACTAGATTTGAACCCTGATTTCGCATCGTATGGAGCAAAAGCTTGAAGATATCAAACATCGCTTCGAGGAAATCGGGCAATTGCTCGCGCAGCCCGACATGGTCAAAGACCAGAAGAAGTTTTCCAAACTGAGCAAGGAGTACCGCGATCTTGAAAAAATCGTGTCGGTATACGACCGTTACCTGCGCATAGTTGAAAACGAGCGGCAGGCCCGTGAAGTTTTGGAGAAGGAGAAAGATCCTGAAATGCGCGAACTCGCGAAGGCCGAGCTGGATGAACTGGATCCGCAGCGCGAGGAGTTGACACGCCGGCTGAAGGAAATGCTCGTGCCGAAGGACCCCAACGATGACAAGGGAGCGCTCCTCGAAATCAGGGCGGGAACCGGCGGCGATGAAGCCGCCATCTTTGCCGGCGACTTGTTTCGCATGTATCAGCGCTTTTGCGACCACCATGGTCTTAAACTGACCGTGCTCGACCTCACGGAAGGTACCGCCGGCGGTTACAAGGAAATTATCAGCAGCGTTGAAGGAGACGGCGCCTACGGACTCCTGAAATTTGAGTCAGGTGTCCACCGGGTTCAGCGTGTGCCGGCCACTGAGCAACAAGGGAGAGTACACACGTCGGCGGCGACGGTAGCCGTACTTCCGGAGGCGGAAGATGTCGACATCGAGATTAATCCCGCAGACCTTGAATTTCAAACTGCCCGTTCAAGCGGCGCGGGAGGGCAGAATGTAAACAAGGTGGAGACCAAGGTACAACTCACCCATAAGCCCTCAGGAATTGTCATCACGTGCCAGGTAGAGCGGTCGCAACATGCGAACCGCGAACGCGCCCTGCAGATGTTACGGGCGAAGCTATACGAAATCGAGCAGGAGAAACAACACAGCCAGATCGGAGCGGCGCGTCGGTCGATGATCCGCTCCGGCGACCGGTCGGATAAGATACGCACGTACAATTATCCGCAAAGCAGGGTAACCGACCATCGCATCGGACTCACACTCTACAACCTGTCGTCGATAATGAACGGAAACCTCGATGAGATCATCGAGCAATTGAGAATAGCTGATAGCGCAGAGAAGATGACCGAAGGGGCCGCTGATTAATCTATTCAATCATTCACTCACTCATTCACTCATTCACTCATTCCCCACTGCCTCACAGCGTCCGCTTGGTCTCGCGTTGCTCGTAGCTTTCAATGATATCACCTACACGGATATCATTGACGCTCTCAATGCCGATACCGCAATCGAAGCCTGACTTCACTTCAGTTACGTCGTCTTTGAAACGCTTAAGCGAACTCAGCTTGCCGGCGTATACCACGATACCGTCGCGCACGAGGCGGATGGGATTCTGACGTTTGATATAGCCGTCCGTAACCATGCAGCCGGCGATAGTACCTACCTTGGATATTCTGAATACCTCGCGAACTTCTGCATTGCCGACGATGACCTCTTCCACTTCCGGAGAGAGCATACCTTCCATCGCATCCTTCACGTCGTTGATCGCGTCGTAGATGATGGAGTAAAGTCGGATTTCGATCTCCTCCTGTTCGGCAATCCTTTTCGCAGCAGCTGAGGGCCGGACCTGGAAGCCCACGATAATGGCGTCCGAAGCAGAGGCAAGCAGTACGTCAGATTCCGAAATCTGACCCACGCCGCGGTGAATGATGCTCACCTCGATCTCGTCGGTCGACAGTTTGAGCAGCGAGTCAGACAAGGCTTCAACGGAACCGTCCACATCGCCCTTCACGATCACATTAAGCTGTTTGAAGTTACCGATAGCAAGCCTGCGGCCGATCTCGTCAAGCGTAATGTGCTTCTTCGTACGCATGGTTTGTTCCCGAAGAATTTGTCCGCGCTTGGTGGCGATTTCGCGCGCCTCGCGGTCGGTCTCCATGACGTTAAATTTCTCACCTGCCTGCGGTGCGCCGTCGAGACCCAGTACGAGTACCGGCGTAGACGGCCCGGCAGACGTGATGCGCTGACCGGTATCGTCGAACATAGCCTTGACGCGGCCATAGTGCGATCCTGCCAGCATGATGTCGCCGACATTCAGCGTGCCGTTTTGAATCATGACGGTCGCTACGTAGCCACGGCCCTTGTCAAGGGATGCCTCGATTACGCTACCAGACGCTTTCTTTTCCGGGTTAGCCTTCAGATTGAGCAGTTCGGCTTCGAGCAGCACCTTTTCGAGCAGATCGTCAACGCCCTGGCCGGTCTTGGCAGATATTTCCTGGCACTGGTACTTGCCACCCCAGTCCTCGACCAGGATATTGATCTGCGACAAAGATTCGCGGATCTTATCGGCATTGGCGCCCGGCTTATCGACCTTGTTAATCGCAATCACAATAGGCACACCAGCAACCTGTGCGTGGTTAATGGCTTCCTTCGTCTGCGGCATCACATCATCATCGGCCGCCACCACGATAATGGCGACGTCGGTGATCTTCGCACCGCGTGCACGCATGGCGGTAAACGCCTCGTGCCCGGGTGTATCAAGGAAGGCGATCTTGTGGCCGCTCTTCGTCTCAACATCGTACGCTCCGATGTGCTGCGTAATTCCGCCTGCCTCCTGTGCAGTCACCTTGGTGTTGCGGATATAGTCGAGAAGCGAGGTCTTTCCGTGGTCGACGTGACCCATGATCGTCACGATCGGTGCACGGGGTTCGGTGTCTTCCAATCCATCATCCTCCGCCACGTCGAGATCTTCCTCGGTGCTGGTAAACTGTACATCGAATCCGAACTCGTCAGCGATAACCGTGATGGCTTCCGCATCGAGACGCTGGTTGATCGACACGAACATGCCCAGGCTCAGGCACGTCGAAATGACCTCGTTGACTGAAACGTTCATGAGAGACGCGAGGTCATTGGCGGAAATGAATTCCGTAACCTTCAGCGTCTTTGATGCTTCCTGTTCCTGAAGCATTCTTTCCTCCTGGGCATCAGAGAGCGCCTGGCGTTTTTCTCTTCTGTACTTAGCGCCGGACACCTTCTTTCCGCCTGTGCTCAACTTAGCGAGCGTAGCACGGATCTGATCTTGAATTTCTTTTTCGGAAGGTTCTTCCTTCTGGAAACGCTGCGGCCTCGCACCACGTCCCGACTTTTGCCCGCGTGCGGAATCTCCGGATGCGGGAATACGTTTCCGCGGCCGCTTGCCTTTGCGTTCGTCCTTACTGGTATCAGAAGAAGCAACCGGTTGGTCTCTTTTCTTTTCTTTCTCGGCAGGAAGTTCGATACGATCCACCACCTTCAGCCCCTGCAACTTGTCGGCACGTGCCTTGATCAGTTCCTGTTCAGGTTTCTCTTCAGCAGGCTCGGTTTTCGCCTCAGGTTCCTGGGCGACGGGTTTCTCGGCAGGTTCGGGTTTCTTCTCCTCTTTCGCGTCGAGGTCGATCTTGCCGACGACTTTAATCCCTTCCAGCTTCGGTTTGTCCCGCTCGATCTTGTCGGGTTTGGGCTCTTCCTTGGCGACAACTTCCTTCGAGCCAAGATTCTTGATCATGATGCTCTCTTCCTCTTCCTGTCGCTTCTTCGGTAATTCCGGCTCGGTCTCAATAACTACGTTGTCGGTGTGTTTGGTGCCAATGGTGAGTCCGGAGGCTTCGCGCTTTTCGGTCGCGGACGCAGCGAACTCTTTCGACAGCAGACCGAATTGTTCAGGCGTAAGTTTAGCATTAGGATTATTCTCTACCTGAAAACCCTTCTTCTCCAGAAAATCAAGGATGGTATTATGACCTACATTGAGCTTTCTGGCCGCCTGACTTAACCTGATCAATTTCTCTTCTGCCATATTTCAAATATTGCTCTTTTTTGCCGATTAACGGCTTTATTCAAATTCCTTTCGAAGGACGGAGAGCACATGCGTCACCGTTTCTTCTTCGAGGTCGGTACGGCGAACGAGTTCTTCGGGCGACAACGCCAGTACACTCTTGGCGGTGTCAAGACCGATACGCTTCAGTTCGTCAATAACCCAACCTTCGATTTCGTCCGCGAATTCATCCAGGTCCACATCCTCGTCCTCCTGTCCGTCGATTTCGCGGAATACGTCGATCTCATAATTAACAAGGCGGCTCGCGAGTTTAATGTTCAATCCACCCTTTCCAATGGCCAGGGAAACCTGGTCTGGCTTCAGGTAGACAGATACGCGGCCGGCATCCTTATCGATTTTGATGGACGAAATCTTCGCCGGGCTCAGCGCACGCTGGATGTACAACTCCAGGTTGTCGGTGTAATTGATTACATCAATATTTTCATTCTGGAGCTCGCGTACAATCGCGTGAATGCGAGATCCCTTCATACCAACACAAGCGCCCACCGGATCGATCCGATCATCGTAAGATTCGACGGCAACTTTTGCGCGTTCGCCGGGTTCACGCACCACTTTCTTGATCGTAATGAGACCGTCGTATACTTCCGGAACTTCCTGTTCGAACAGTCGCTCCAGAAATACCGGCGATGTGCGGGAGAGAATGATCTTCGGATTACCGTTCACCATCTCCACCTTATGCACGATTGCGCGTACACTATCTCCCTTGCGATAGCGATCCTTGGGGATCTGCTCGCTGCGCGGAATTGAAATCTCGTTGCCTTCCGCATCGATCAACAGCACTTCCTTGCTCAGCACCTGGTATACTTCACCGGTGATGATCTCACCCACCAGGTCTTTATACTTTTGAAAGAGAATGTCCTTTTCGAGGTCTTTTACCTTTTGAAGCAGTGTCTGCCGGGCGGTGGTTACCGCACGGCGGCCAAAGTCTTCCAGAAAGATCTCCTCTGCAACTTCCTCACCGATCTCGAAGTCTTCCTCGATAGCCTTGGCTTCCGACAGACTGATCTTATCGTGATCCCAGATATCTTCAGAATCATCGTCAACAATCTCACGGAATCTCCAGATCTCAAGATCGCCTTTGTCGGCGTTGATAATGATATCAAAGTTGTCATCCGTACCATACTTCTTTCGGATCATGTTGCGAAACACGTCCTCCAGAATGCGGATCATCGTGGGACGATCAATATTCTTCTGCCTTGCAAACTCCGCAAACGACTCAATGAGCGTACTTGCGCTTATCGTACTCATAGCAGTTTTCAATTAAACTCCTTTTTATTTGAAAGAAATCAATACTATTGCCTTCCTGATCGCTGAAAAGGGAATTTCCTTGCTCCAAGCTTCCGCTTTTTTGCCTTTTCCTGTAGAACCTGAAAGGAGGATACCTTCCGGTGTCACGCGTTCCAGCAGACCTTCGTCTGTCCCGCTTTCGGTGGTTACACGCAAACGACGTCCCACATTTTTCCGGAACTGTCGCTCTCCCTTCAACGGCTGATCCAGCCCGGGTGAAGACACTTCCAGTACATACTGTCCATCCAGTACGCCGGCGTCATCCAGCGCCTTGGACAACTTTCGGCTGATTTCGGCGCAGGAATCGATGCTGACTCCCTTGTCACCGTCAACCACTACCAGCAGCTTCGGCGCCGGCCTTCTGCCCGCCGACAGCTTCACATCCACAATGAACTGCGTTTCGTCCTCCAGGGAGGACTCAGCGAGTTGTCTGATTTCCTCTACCGGAACCATAAACAAACCCCATAAACAAAGAGGGGACTTATCGTCCCCTCAAAAATGACTTCGTAGAAGCGGCTTCAAAATTAGTCGTTTTTTAATTATATCACAAAATATTGTGTTATTTGGACGTTCTGAACCACCGTATGCTGGGCCGATTAATTCCCATTTTTTTCCTGATTGTGCTCCTTTCGTGCCAAAAAAGCCGTAAAGAGCACCAGGTTGCAGAAGGTAACAGACCGGTACTCGTTGAAGTTCCGCCCTTCAATGCAGACAGCGCCTATTTATTCGTCGAAAAGCAGGTAGCCTTTGGACCCCGCGTTCCGGGTACGACAGCCCATGAACGTACGGCGGAATATCTCACCCGCCGACTGTCCGAATGGGGTGCCTCGGTCACGGTACAGGAGTTCGATCAGACCACGTATGACAACACCCGTCTCAGGCTGAAAAATATTATTGCCTCGTTTTACCCTGAAAAAAAGCGGCGGCTCCTGTTTGCCGCGCATTGGGATACCCGGCCGTTCGCAGACAAGGACAAGGAGAATCCAAACGGCCCTATGGATGGAGCCAATGACGGCGCCAGCGGCGTGGGCGTCCTCCTGGAAATCGCCCGGGTGCTCAGCGCCGCGCCCGAAGCCCCGGAAGTAGGGCTTGACATTATTTTCTTCGACGGCGAAGACTGGGGGGAAAGGGACTATGAACGCCGGATGCCGCCCCCACCCCTTCAAAGCTGGTATTGTCTCGGATCGCAATACTGGGCTGCCAATAAGCATAAACCCGGGTATTCCGCCTATTACGGTATTTTGCTGGATATGGTCGGGGCTAAGGACGCCCGATTTTATCGCGAGGAGTCCTCCATTCGCTACGCCCCGAGCATTGTCGATAAGGTCTGGAACACCGCGCACAGGCTGGGATACGGACGATTTTTCCCTAATGAAGTCCAGTCAGAGATCGTCGACGATCACAAGTTCGTGACAGAGATCGGGCGGATACCGATGATCGATATTGTCAACTATGATCCCGTCCTGGGGTCTTTCGGGGCCTTCTGGCACACCCAGGACGACAATATGGATATCATCAGCCGTGAAACCCTGGAAGCCGTTGGAAGAACCGTGCTCCAGGTATTGTATGAAGAGCGCTCAGGCGTATAGGCAATCAGCGGTCCCGGTACATTTCCTCGTAGTACTTCAGGTATTCTCCTGAAGTGACCCGGCTAAGCCAGTTGTCGTTGGCCAGGTACCAGTCGACCGTCTTCTCCAGTCCTACATCAAAATTCGTTTCGGGGCGCCAGCCCGTTTCACTGATAACCCTTGACGCGTCGATCGCATACCGAAGGTCGTGCCCCGGGCGGTCCTTGACAAAGGTGATCAATTTGGCCGACTCGCCCTCCTCCCTTTCGAGTTTCTGGTCCATGATGCGACAAAGCAGTCGCACGAGGTCAATGTTTTTCCACTCGTTGTTGCCCCCGATATTATATACTGCTCCGTTCTCGCCTTTGTGAAAGATACGATCAATGGCGTGGGCGTGGTCCTCCACATACAGCCAGTCCCTGATGTTCTCGCCCTCGCCGTACACGGGTAGCGGCTTTTTCAAGCGAATGTTGTTAATCATCAGGGGAATGAGTTTTTCCGGAAACTGGTACGGCCCGTAATTATTGGAACAACGGCTGATGACCGTAGGGACGCCGTAGCTGTTGTTAAATGCTGTGACGAAGTGGTCGCTGCTGGCCTTCGATGCCGAATAGGGCGAGCGCGGATCGATGGGGGTCGTTTCGGTGAAATAAGTCCCGGCGGCCGCGCTGCCATACACCTCGTCGGTGGAAATGTGATAAAACATCTTGCCCTCAAAGTCGCCATCCCACGCGATCAGCGCCGCATTGAGGAGGTGGATGGTTCCGATCACATTGGTGACCGCAAACTCAGCAGGGTTATGCAGAGACCGATCGACATGCGATTCGGCGGCGAGGTGAATGACGCCGTCGATCTCATACCGTTTGAATACATCCGCCAGAAAGCGCACATCGAGAATATCTCCCTTCTCAAAGTGATAATTGGGCGTACCCTCCAGATCACGCAGGTTCTCAAGATTGCCAGCATACGTCAGCTTGTCGAGGTTGACGACAGTATATGAGGGGTACTGCGTAACAAACCGTCGGACAACATGGGAGCCGATGAAGCCGGCGCCACCGGTAATGAGTACGTTGCGCGATGGGGTGGGATTATCGGATGTATTGGTCGAAGTTTTTGTGTTCACGTTGATACAGCGTCTCCTGCGGTAATGACTTGAAATACTCGTATGTAATTTTCAATCCTTCCTGGCGATTTACTTTCGGTTCCCATCCCAGCAACTCCCGGGCTTTGGTGATGTCAGGCTGACGTTGTTTGGGATCATCAACCGGAAGCGGTTTGAATACAACCTTCTGCGTCGTGCCGGTCAGCTTGATGATCTCCTCCGCAAACTGGAGGATTGTGATCTCGTCAGGGTTACCGATATTCACCGGATAAGGGTAATCGGACATGAGCAAGCGGTAAATGCCCTCCACCTGATCGTCGATGTAGCAGAATGAGCGTGTCTGCGATCCGTCGCCGAATACGGTAAGGTCTTCACCGCGAAGTGCCTGTCCGATAAAGGCCGGCAATACCCTGCCGTCATTCAAGCGCATACGGGGTCCGTACGTATTGAAAATTCTTATGATGCGTGTTTCGAGTTTATGGTACGTGTGGTACGCCATCGTGATCGCTTCCTGGAAACGCTTGGCTTCATCGTACACGCCGCGCGGCCCAATGGGGTTTACGTTTCCATAATACGACTCGGGCTGTGGGTGGATCAGTGGATCACCGTACACTTCGGAAGTAGACGCGACCAGGATGCGTGCCTTTTTTGAACGCGCCAGGCCCAGCAGATTGTGCGTGCCCAACGATCCCACCTTCAGGGTTTGAATCGGGATCTTCAGATAATCGATCGGACTTGCAGGCGAAGCAAAGTGAAGGATATATTTCAGATCGCCGGGTACGTGGACGAATTTCGATACGTCGTGATGATAGAACTCAAAGTCAGGTTCACGGAAAAGGTGTTCGATATTACGAAGGTCGCCCGTGATGAGGTTGTCCATGGCGACGACCTGGTACCCTTCCCGTAGAAATCGGTCGCAAAGATGGGAGCCGATAAAACCCGCAGCCCCGGTAACAAGAACCCGTTCTTTCTTAGGCATTGATCACCTCCCTCCCAATGCTGTAATAGGTGTATCCCAAATCTCGCATCAGCGAAAGATCATATAAGTTTCGTCCGTCAAATATCACCTTATTTCTCACAACAGACGACAACCGGTCGAAGTCAGGTGTTCGGAATTCCGGCCACTCGGTTGCGATCAGGATCGCATCCGCTCCTTCAGCCGCGTCATAGGCATCTTCAAAGTACGATATTTTATCGCCCAGAACCTTTTTCACATTATCCATCGCTTCGGGATCATGCGCGCGAACCGACGCCCCCTCGTTCAGCAGCGCATTGATATTGTACAAGGCGGGCGCTTCACGTATGTCGTCGGTATGCGGTTTAAAGGCGAGTCCCCACACGGTGATCACCTTTCCCTTCAGGCTGCCGCCGAAATACTCACGCATCGCCGGTAGAAGACGGACCTTCTGCCCTTCGTTTACGTCCATGACCGCCTTGAGAATCCGGAAATCATACGCTGCCTCCTCAGATGCTTTGGCCAGCGCCTGGACGTCTTTCGGGAAGCAGCTTCCGCCATACCCGATACCCGGAAACAGGAATCGCTTTCCAATGCGGCTATCTGTGCCGACGCCCCTTCGAACCGAATCGACATCGGCGCCTAACAATTCGCACAGATTCGCGATCTCATTCATGAATGTGATCTTGGTGGCGAGGAAAGAGTTGGCGGCATACTTCGTCAGCTCGGCCGAGCGCTCATCCATAAAGATGATCGGGTTACCCTGCCGAACAAGCGGGCCGTACAACACTTCCATAATCTTACGAGCACGCGGAGATGCCGTTCCGACCACCACGCGGTCGGGTTTCATAAAGTCGTCGACCGCCACGCCCTCACGCAAAAATTCAGGATTGGAGACGACGTCGAAATCAACTTTGGTGTTTGCGGCTATCCGTGCTCTCACCTTTTCCGCCGTGCCGACGGGTACGGTACTCTTGTCAACGATCACGGTGTAGTCAGACAGGAGAGGGCCCAGATCGTCGGCCACTTTGAGAATGTATTTCAAATCCGCCGAGCCATCTTCGCCCGGAGGGGTGGGGAGTGCCAGGAATATCACCTGGGCGCCCTGTATGCCTTCCTCAAGGTTCGTGGTAAAAAACAGCCGGTTTTGACGAATATTCCGCTCAAACAACTGCTCGAGCCCGGGTTCATATATCGTTATTTTGCCCCCACGCAATTTTTCGACCTTTTCCTGGTCAATGTCGATACAGGTGACCGTGTTTCCAGTTTCGGCAAAGCAGGTCCCCGTTACCAAACCGACGTACCCGGTACCAACTACAGCTATCTTCATTAGATCTGAACTTTGTTTATTCTGAACATTACAATTGAGTTGCGAAAATAGAAGTTTCGGCCGGTGCCGGACATGACCAAAACTTCTTTTCCCGACAATCTTTATCATCGACCTAACATTCGTTTGGCTAATCCCGGCTTTTGACCGACCTTGCGGAAAAAAAGCCTGTCTATGAACCAAACCGGGGAAATCGACTTTGTTGAAACCGAGCACCAGGTGATGATCCGCCAGATGATCCGCGACTTTGCCGCACGCGAGATCACCCCCTATATGATGGAATGGGACGAAGCGCAGACCTTCCCGCGCGAACTGTTTGCGAAAATGGGCGAGCTTGGGCTCATGGGCATGCTCGTGCCCGAGCAATACGGTGGGACCGGATTCGGGTACCTGGAATACGTTACCGCCCTGGAGGCCATCTCACAGGTGGACGGGTCAATCGGTTTGTCGATGGCGGCCCATAACTCACTGTGTACGAATCATATCCTGACATTTGGCAATGAAGAACAGCGCCAAAAGTACCTGCCGGGACTTGCGTCCGGGACGTGGATTGGTGCCTGGGGCCTCACCGAGCCCAATACCGGGTCGGACGCCGCGAATATGAACACCGTCGCTGTCCGTGACGGTGATCACTATGTCCTTAGCGGGACCAAGAATTTCATTACGCACGGCATCAGCGGCGATGTTGCCGTCGTCATCGTCCGGACGGGTGAGAAACGCGATTCGCACGGGATGACGGCCTTCATCGTGGAACGTGGCACGCAAGGATTCATGGCAGGAAGGAAGGAAAACAAGCTCGGCATGCGCGCCTCCGAGACGGCCGAAATGATCTTCCAGGACTGCAGGATCCACCGCTCACAAAGGCTGGGCGAAGAAGGGGAAGGATTCATCCAGGCCCTGAAGGTCCTGGACGGGGGCCGAATATCCATCGCCGCCCTGAGTCTGGGAATAGCCGTTGGAGCCTTTGAGGCCGCGCTCCGGTATTCCAAAGAACGCCATCAATTCGACAAGCCCATTTCCACCTTCCAGGGCATTTCCTTCAAGCTGGCGGATATGGCCACCCGGATCGAGGCAGCCCGGCTGCTGACCCTGCGTGCCGCCTGGCTTAAGAACAATGATCAGCCCGTGTCAAAAGCGTCGGCCATGGCCAAGCTGCATGCCTCCGAAACGGCGGTTGCCGTTGCCAACGAGGCGGTCCAGATTTTTGGCGGCTACGGCTATACGAAGGATTTTCCGGTAGAAAAATTCTATCGCGACGCCAAGCTCTGCACCATCGGCGAGGGAACCTCTGAGATACAGAAGGTTGTTATAGCCAGAGAGGTGATTGGGATTTGAGATTTGAGATTGATGATTATCGATTTGGGATTTGAGATTTGGGGAGGAAATCGAAAATCTAAAATCCCCAATCAATTGGGGGGTTCTCTGAAAAAAACTATATTTGCAGCCCTTGAAAGAGTAAAGGAGGATTATGATTGTTGTTAACGTAAAGGAAAACGAATCCATTGACAAGGCGCTGAAGCGTTTCAAGAAGAAGTTCGAGAAAACCGGTGTTTTGAAGGAACTGCGTTCGCGGACTTCATACGAAAAACCATCGGTCCGGCGCAGAAATGAAGTAATCCGCGCCATCTATCGCGAAAAACAAAGGCAGAAAGCGTCGAGCTAATCGCGCCAGCGCCCCTAAGGCATATTAGTCCCCTTCCGCTTTCCCGAAGGGGATTATTTTTTTACATTAGCTACCACCGGGGGGCGTGTGCGCAGTATGACAGAATCCTTCCTTAAATACCTGAGGTATGAAAAGCGGGTGAGTCCCCACACGCTTGCGGCATACGAGAGTGACCTCCGGCAATTCCAGACATTCATCTCCAATACCTTTCCACAAGAAACCGCTGAATGTGCGGGACACAATATTATCAGGTCCTGGATTATCAGCCTGGTAGACGTCGGACTGGATGCCGCCTCCGTCAACCGGAAGATCGCATGCCTCCGTACCTTCTATAAATTTCTGCGTATTCAGGGATCATTGAACAAGGATCCCATGTCGAAGATAAGGGTATTAAAAACCAGGAAGCGCCTGCCCGACTTTGTACGCGAGGAAAACATGAAGACGGTATTGGAAAACGTCGTCACCCCATCTGAAGAGACAGCCACACAAAAGACTCAAAAGAAGCCCGAAAGTCCCTTCGCTTTGAAAAGAAAGCAGCTGATCGTTGAGCTGTTATACGGTACGGGTATGCGTCTTTCCGAATTAATCGGCCTGAAAGAAACGGATGTCGACCTGAAAAATTGTGTGATAAAAGTATTAGGGAAAAGAAACAAGGAAAGGATAATCCCTTTTCCTGAAAGTCTCGTATCTCTTATAAGAGAATATCGTAAACTAAAAGAAGAAGCTGTGCCCGGGTCTGCAAGTGACCGCCTGATTGTAACGGATAACGGAAGTGCGGCATATCCCATGATGATTTACCGGGTTGTAAGACAATGTTTACAGGAGTCGGGTTCGAAACGAAAAAGCCCGCACATCCTGCGTCATACGTATGCTACGCATCTTCTCGACGGCGGCGCTGAGATCAACGCCGTCAAGGACCTTCTCGGCCACAGCAGTCTCGCCGCCACCCAGGTGTATACGCACAATTCAATGGAAAAACTCAGGAAGATTTACGAACAGGCACACCCGAAGGCCTGAATACCGATAGAATATTAATGATAAGCCTATGTAACATCGTCTACCGAAGCCGGCCCCAGGCCGGACAAGTTGTTTTATCCTTCACTAAATTTTTAACTATGAAGTTGCAGGTTCATTCCATTCACTTCGATGCAGATCGTAAGCTGATTGATTTCATCCAGAAAAAGCTGGATAAACTGGACCGGTTCTATGACCGTGTGATTGACGGAGAGGTTTTTCTGCGTCTTAACAATGAAGGTACTGACAACAAGACCGTGGTAGTCAAACTCAATGTGCCGGGCGATCAGATAATGGTAACTGAGAAAGCCCGGACGTTCGAGGCGGCGACCGACCTCGCGGTAGACACACTAAGCACTAAATTGAAACGTTTCAAGGCAAAATTGCAAAGAGTGTGACGTTAGTTGCAGAGGCAGAGGCAGTGGGTAACCCAACGATTCGGCGGATAGGACCCCTGCATCTGCACCTGCATCTGCACCTATTCAAAAAGGCTTGCGTCGATATTCGGAATGACCTTCAGTGCATTCTTATAGTATATCTTTTTCAGCACCTCATCGGGCAGGTCAAGACCATACATCCTCCAGAACGCGTGGTAGCGTTTATGATATGGAAAGTAGTCGTCTGCCGTTTCGAGCACTCTGAAATAGGTGGTGTATTCATCCGGAACCCAGGAGTCTTTGCCAAACATAACGCGGTCCTGATACTTGATTAGGAACTCGCGCGCAAACCGGGGTTGACGACCAAGCTCGGCGATGACAGCGCCAATTTCGGTGTACATATTCGGAAAGGCCTCCATGAGTTCACCCAGCTTTTGAAGGTTGTTGCCATACCATCCCAGGTGCGCGTTGATGAATTTTGTGCGTGGATGCCGGCGGAACACGTTATGCTGTTCGTCGATGATGGTCTGCCAGGGCGCCGGATTGTCGTCGCCGCGTTTCCGTCCCGGGCGGGTCTTCAGTTCCAACCATCGTTCGTTGTTAGCGTCCATGGGATCCCAGAAAGATTTCGGATCCGCCGAGTGGATCAGCACAGGTATACCCAGCTCACCGCATTTATCCCACACCGGGGCTATGCGTGGATCATCGATACGAATGCGATTGCCCTGGCTGTCGCGATCGTTCATCCCCAGACTCTTGTAAATCTTCAAACCCGATGCACCGTTCTTTACATCGTCCTCGAGTTGCTTTACCGTACGGGCTGCCCATTGCGGGTCGTCAATACCGCTAAAGCTCACGTTCGTAAACACGATAAACCTGCCCGGGTGTTTGCGGGCATTCTCCAAAGACCGGACGAGGTGTTCAGCGTCTCCGCGCCCCCGTCCACTCAGGTTGACCATCACCTTCATATTAAGCTTGTCCATCGTAGCCACCAGACCGGACAGATCCTGACTGGCCATTCCGAACTGATGATTATGAACGTCGATAAAGGGAAACCTGGCCCGGGTCACTACATGTTCGGGCACCACCAGGGTGGAGGGCGGATCGTACGCTTCGAAGTCCATTTGCTGGGCAACAACGGGCTGAACAAGCCATACAGCGAGTACCAGGGCGGAGAAACGGATGTGCATGGGGTTAATTTTTCTGAAAAATAGAAATTATCTCCCGGCCCCTCATTGAAAAAAGGTGTACGGGAAATAGGGTATTTAACTGGTCGTTATCTTCACGAATGCCGTGGCAACGCGATGTCGTTTTACCCTGCTGATTAAATCCATTAACTTGTAGCATAACCTCCAAACACAATGTATAAGTCCTCACTACCGCTCTTCCTCATACTTTGGCTTCCGGTTCTCCTGATGGCTCAGCCTGACCCCCTGGCGGACGCGAAGCAGAAGGTTGAGGCCGGCGACTTCGCCGGCGCACGTGCGGCTCTGAACACCGTTCTCGAATCCGACCCAAAAAACAAGTCCGCACTCATGCTGCGCGCCGAAGCGCGTATGGGTCAGGACGACTACTATGGCGCCATCAGTGATCTGACATACGCACTGGACATTGACTCCTCCGACCACCGGGCCTTTAACCTGCGCGGGGAAGCCAAGATGCTGCTGGGTGACGACGAAGGCGCCATAGAGGATTTTGAAAATGCCATTCGCCTAAACACGGGATACGCCGACGCCTATACGAACCGCGGTCTGGCCCGATACAATATCGAAGACCTCCAGGGGGCTTACTTCGACTTCTCGAAAGCGTTGGACATCGGCCCGCCCGACGCAGACAAGTATTTTAATCGCGGACTTCTTAAAGCCGAGCTCGGCGAGTTTGTGAGCGCGATCGACGACTACACCAAGGCCATTGAACTGGACAAAGAGGACGCGTCCCTCTATAACTTTCGCGGCGTAGCGCATTATGGCGCTGGAAATTTCAAGGAGGCGATAGCCGACTACGATATCTCCATAAAACTTGACCCGGAGGACCCGCTCAAGTATGAGAACCGCGGGCTGGCGCGCAGCGCCATGGAGGATTACGAAGGCGCACTTGCCGACTACACCAAAGCCATCGAGTTGGATCCGGAAGAGCCCGACACATACAACCTTCGGGGTGTGGTGAAGTACAACCTGGATGATCAGGATGGGGCCATCGCAGATTATACCAGCGCAATAGAGATCGATAATACCAATCCTATCTACTACGACAACAGGGCCCTGAGCCGGATGGAGAAAGAAGACTACCAGGGCGCGCTGGAAGACTACACCACGTCAATCGAGCTCTATCCACAGGATCCGGAAACGTACTACCAACGCGCGCTGGTCAAGCTCGCAATGAACAACCAGTACGATGCATGCCTGGATCTGAAGCAAGCCGACAGCCGCGGATCGGTCGACGCCAAACCGCTGCTCAAGAAGCACTGCAAATAGCCCGCTCGTTCCCTATCGCTTCAGTACGAAGGCCCCGGCGATCAGGTCGTGAAGGGCTTGCTTGCGTCGCGTGAACGCTGCCACCAGGTATCCCACCAGCAACAACGCCGCCGACAGCAACTTCGACGCATTGCGAAGGACCGACTTCGAAAAACTCAAACGTCCACCTTCGGCGTCTGTCACCTTCAGTTCAAGCGCCAGTTTGCCGATCGATGCCTGATGCCGCGACGCCTCCATGAGTGCATAGTACAGTATGCCAACAACGAGCAATACCAATACTGACACATCTGGGGCCACCAACTGCTGAATAACCGTCGGTGGTGTCGAATCGGGATCGAAAGCAGCAGAGGGAAGCAAAGAATCGTACAGCGGAATAATGACAAGGAGATGCAACACCGACAGGACGATGGAATCGATAATGAAGGCCACCACACGCAGCCAGAAGCCTGCATAGTCGTCGCTCATAAGTTTAGGTTAAATGGTATTTAAAGGTAATAAATCGGCATGCGCGAAACGCGGTCGGCATGTCTAATATTTCCGGAAGCCGCGGAGAACAGTGGAAGTTTTTGGCAGAAACGCTATTAGATAAACATTTTGTTGGCGAATTTCCCGTTTTATTCATTGGATAAGACCATGGCAGGGAAGGTACCTGACAAATCACGACAGTATTTTATCGCTATAATTCCTCCTTCACCGGTTTATGAAGAGGCATTGCGGCTGAAGGAATACTTCCGTGATACCTACAACAGCAAGGCTTCCCTCAACTCCCCACCGCACATTACGCTCCACACGCCCTTCAGGATGAAGGAGAAAAAGGAAGGAGAACTCAGCGACAAGCTGGCCCGCTTTGCAGGAGATCAGGAGAGCTTCCGCATGACGTTGCGCAACTTTTCATGCTTCTCTCCCAAAGTGATCTTTATCGATGTGGAGACCAATCCGGAGCTACACGCGCTTCATCAGGCGCTTCACCGGTACTGCATCGAACTGAACCTGTACGATGCCACGAACAAGGAGCAACCCGAACAGCCCTTCTACCCGCACCTTACCCTGGCCTTCCGCGATCTGAAGAAACCCAACTTCGAGAAGGCCTGGCTTGAGTTTCGCGACAAGGAATTCTATGCCGACTTTGCCGTCGACAGCATTACCCTGTTAAAGCATACCGGAAAGGTCTGGCAGGCGTTGCGCAACTTTCCTCTTGCTGCCGCAATTTCGCAGCCCAATCCACGCAGCAACTAACCGCATGGGTGGTCCGCATCGTCGTTGTGGAAAATGATGTACACAAAAACAAGGCTCAAGCAAGAGAAGAAGCCCTCACGGCTCATGTTATAGAGGATATTAAAACCGGATATTCCGGTGTTTTTGTTATAAATTCGATCCTGATTGTATCACGCCGCGAAATGCGGGTATTAAATAAATAAGATTATGAAAGCATTCATCAAGATTCACTTTATCGCTTTGGCCTTTATTGCAGCCGCAACTATTTCATGCTCGACGAAAAAGAACACGGCAACGGCCCAGATCCAGAGCGCGAGTGGAAGTACCCTCACCGGAGAGGCAACCTTTGAAGAAACCAGCAATGGCGTGAAGATGGTCCTGAAGGTGCAGGGCGCTACACCCGGAACACACGCCGTCCACCTGCATGAGAACGGAGATTGCAGCGCGCCTGATGCAACTTCTGCCGGGCCCCACTGGAATCCGATGAACCACGATCACGGTAACCGCGCTGAGGATGGCACCTTCCACGCCGGCGACATTGATAACCTCGAAGTAGGTGAAGACGGCACCGGCACGCTTGAAATAGTTGCCGAAGACTGGACCATAGGAACGGGCACCGCTTCGGACATCATCGGCAAGGCTGTTATTATCCATGCTGATCCTGACGACTTCGTATCTCAACCTTCAGGAAACGCAGGGGCACGTGAGGGCTGCGGCGTTATTGTGAAGGGATAGCGTCCGTCATAACGTGTGAACAAAAACGGGATCCTTATGCAGGGAAGAGAATCGAATCTTCCAATGGGTGAACTGTTCCCTCTGATTTAAATACTAATCCACTCCTGTTAAAGAAGTCTGTCGGCATGTAACCGGGTTGATCGAAGTCAGTTTTCCTTTATACATTGCCGCCATGACCAGGAAATTGTTGCTATCGCTGTCCGTCTCCTTGCTAACCTGCTTAGCGGCCAGGGGACAGTCGGCTCCGGGCGACTCGTCGCTAGTGCTCAGCCCGGTAGTAATTCGGGCCTATCAGCATGAGCGCGCGCTGTTGGAAGTGCCCGCGTCTGTAAGTGTACTCACGGGGACTGAATTTCAACGCTTTAACAACAGCTCGCTGCTGCCCGTAATCAATACCGTACCCGGTGTCAGAATGGAGGAACGGTCGCCGGGCAGCTATCGCCTTTCGATACGTGGCAGTACGCTACGTTCGCCGTTTGGACTTCGAAATGTCAAAGTGTATTGGAACGGTCTTCCGTTCACAGATCCGGGCGGCAATACGTACATCAACCTGCTCGACTTCGGCTCGATGCAGGGCGCCGAAATCATTAAGGGCCCGGGTGGAAGCCTCTACGGAGCGGGAACGGGTGGCGTACTGTTGATGCAAAGCCATGTAGATCCAGGACCGGCCGCCCTCGACTTCTCGGCGACGGCGGGAAGCTTCGGATCGTTACGCTATACGGCAGAAGCGCGTACCCGGCAGGAGGGTGTCGACCTCGCCGTGCGCTATGCGCACCAGCGGTCAGATGGTTGGCGTGACCAAACGGCGATGGCCCGCGACGGCGTTCAGATCATCGGAACATTCAAACCTTCATCGGCCCGAACAGTAGATCTGAACGTGGTCTACTCCGACCTAACCTATCAGACGCCGGGGGGTCTCACCGCCGATGAGTTCGCAGCAAACCCCAGGCAGGCGCGGCCTGCCGCAGGGCCTAATCCCGGCGCTGTCGAACAACAGGCAGCGGTGTTCAATAAAACATTCTACTCCGGCGTATCCCATATGTATCGCTGGAACGCGCGGTGGTCCAACACCACCGGCGTGTACGGATCATACTCTCAGTTTGACAATTCGGCCATTCGGAATTACGAGCGTCGCCGTGAGCTTAGTGTCGGTGGACGAACCAATACCAGCTTTGCCTTCCAGGGAGGAAAACTCGACTTCGGTGCGGAGTTTCAACATGGCTTCTCTTCCATTGGCGTATACGATAACAACCAGGGGATCTCGGGTGCCATTCAGAATGACGACGAAATTTCTTCATCATCGGCATTTGTCTTTTCCCAGATAGAATTCTTCCTGCCTCACGAATTCTTCCTCACCGCGGGCGGTAGTGTAAACTTTGTCGACGTGCGCTACCAGCGGCTGTCGGACGTTCCGCCGTTCTCACAACACAAGGACTTCGACCCGGTATTCTCGCCCCGCATCGCGCTGTTAAAGAAGATCAGCGAAAACATTTCCGCGCACGCGAGTGTAAGCAAGGGCTTCTCACCCCCGACGGTCGCCGAGATATATCCTTCGACTTCCACCTTCAACGACCAGATCAACCCCGAAGAAGGTACCAACTTCGAGATAGGGATACGCGGAAGTCTGTTGCGAAACAGTCTGCTCTTTGACATTACCGGATACGACTTCCGTCTTGATGAAACGATAGTCGTCCGCCGTACCGACGACGACGCCGATTACTTTGTGAATGCCGGCAAGACTACGCAGCGTGGTATGGAAGTCACGCTCACCTGGCAAACACTCGCGATCGGACCTGACGTGCTGATTACGCCCTGGCTATCCTACACACTTAACCGTTATCATTTCTCAGAGTACATCCAGGACGTCAACGACTACAGCGGTAACAAGCTTACGGGCGTGGCGCCCAACATTATAGTGGGGGGCGCGAGCGCTTCTTTACACCGCGATTGGCATGTCAACATTACCTGTACGTATACTGATCGCATACCGCTGAATGACGCAAACTCGGCATTCTCCGATCCCTTCACACTACTGGGTGCAAAGGTGGAATACCGCTTTCGCGCTGGCAGCAGCCTTCCGCTGCAATTATTCGCCGGCGCCGAGAATATTCTGGACGAGACGTACAGCCTCGGGCACGACCTGAATGCGTTCGGCGGCCGTTACTACAATCCCGCACCACCCCGGACGATCTTTGTCGGTGTAAAAGGCAGCCTGAATTTTCGCCCACGACAGCGGTGAGCCACGTTCCTGATCCCGTCCTTCGTGCCGTCGGTGAAGTGTTGCAAAACACGGACAAAGGCTCCGGGCCCTTCCACTTTACACCAACCGGCGGTGGATGCATCAACAATGGGGGACGTCTGCGTTCTGCGCAAGGAGACTTCTTTCTAAAATGGAACTCCGCGCAACGTTATCCGGGGATGTTCGAAGCCGAGGCAAAAGGCCTCGCCCTGCTCCATAACACGGGGGCCATCAGGATACCGCGTGTTTCGACAACGGGCATCGCCGATGATTACCAGTTTATTCTTATGGAGTTTATCCCCTCTGCACCGAGGGTGGGCGACTACTGGGAGATGCTCGGTGGGCAGTTAGCGAAACTGCACCGGACGTCCTGGCATCAATACGGTCTCGATCACGACAACTACATCGGCGCGCTTCCCCAGCAAAACACGCCGGGTGCGGAGTGGGTGACGTTCTTCATCGAACAGCGCCTTGATCCTCAGCTAAAGCGTGGCGTTGATGCGGGCAGCATAGGTCGTGACGTGGTCGCACAGTTCGACGCACTTTACAAGCGGCTGCCGGATATCCTCAGCACGGAGACGCCGTCGCTGGTGCATGGCGATCTATGGAGCGGTAATCTGATCGTTGACGACGCGGGCAATCCGTGTCTCATCGACCCCGCGGTATATTTCGGTCACCGTGAGATTGATTTGGCTATGACCGAATTGTTCGGGGGATTTGACCGGAGATTTTATGAGGCTTACCAGGCCGCATTCCCGAACCCGCCGGGTCTCAGCGAGCGTCTCGATATCTACAAGCTGTACCCGCTGCTCGTACACGTCAACCTTTTCGGTGGCGGCTATCTTCACGACGTCCGGAGCATTCTGCGCAGCTTTTCCTGATCCGTCAGGCAAGCACCCTGGCTAAGTTGTTCATGATGACTTCGGCGTGAACCCTGGAGTTTTCTATGAACCACTTGTTGGTTTTCAGGCCTCCACAAACCACGCCGGCGAGATACAGGCCCGGAACGTTCGTTTCCATAGTAGCCTCATCGTACACCGGCGTATGAAACTCGTCGTTCTGGAACTGAACACCACAACGTTCCATGAATTCAAAGGGAGGCTGGTAGCCCGTCATCGCCATGACGAAGTCGTTCTCTATTGTTACCTCCCCCTCCGGCGTGCGGATGACCACGGTCTCAGGTGTTATGCGAAGGACTTGCGAGTTAAAGTAGGCTTTGATTGATCCCTCCTTGATGCGGTTTTCGATATCGGGTCGCACCCAATACTTAACTGTGTCGCGAATGCCTGACTCGCGGATCACCATGGTCACCTCAGCGCCCTTGCGATACGTCTCCAGCGCTACATCCACTGCCGAATTGGCCGCGCCAACAACCACGACGCGCTGTAAGTAGTAGGGATGAGGTTCGTCGTAATAGTGTCTGACCTTAGGGAGATCTTCCCCCGGGACGTTAAGCAGAAAAGGCAGGTCGTAAAAGCCGAGCGCCAGAACTACGGCACGGCTGCGATACTTTCCCTTTATCGTTTCGACCTCAAAGATATCCGCCTTCTTTTCAACGCGTTCGACGCGTTCGTATAGCCGGACGTCGAGTTCCCACGATGAACAGACGCGCCGGTAATATTCCAACGCCTCAAAGCGATTCGGTTTGGGCTGATGGGAAATGAAAGGCACATTGCCGATCTCAAGTCGCTCCGAGGTGGAGAAGAACATCATGTTCAGGGGATAGTTGTACAACGAATTGACGAGGCATCCCTTTTCGATAATGAGATATTCCAGGCCGGCTTTTTTAGCTTCTATTCCACAGGCAAGTCCAATTGGACCTGCGCCGATTATTATTACATCATACATAGTCATTGCTTCGCGTCCATTCGCATTTCCGGGCAAAAAGGATAGCCAAAAATACGACTTGTATACTTATGTGACCGCTTTCATACAATAATACCCCGGTTGCGAAAAAGAGTCTATCTTTAGTAACACATCCGATAACGGCACCCCCTATGAAACGAATAACCTGTGTGCTTTTGTTCGCGCTGGCTACAAGCGTGTCACCTTCGGTCATAGCCCAGGATCTGGCGGAAACGGCAACGGCATTCATTTCGACATTAACTCCGGAACAGTTGGAAAAAGTGTCCTTTCCGGTTGAAACGGAAGAACGTACCAACTGGACCATAGTTCCCAGGCCCAGAAAAGGCGTACCTTTTAAACACCTGAATGCTTCGCAACGGGAGGCTGCACTCAAGCTGCTTCGTGCGTCGCTGAGTCAGCAGGGCTACACGAAGGCCACCGAAATTATGGCGAACGAGGTCATTCTGCGTGAGCTGGAAGGACGCGGGCCGGACGACACCCACCGCGACCCGGAAAACTATTACGTCAGCATCTTCGGAACGCCGTCGGCCAAACAGCCCTGGGGTTGGCGGCTGGAGGGCCACCACGTCGCGCTTAATTTCTTTTCCATTGACGGTAGCCTGGTTTCGTCAACACCTTCGGCCTTTGGAGCCAATCCTGCAACCGTGCCGCGCGGCCCCCAGGAGGGAAAGCAAATTCTCAGGCTGGAGACGGATCTGGGCTTCCAGTTGGTGAATTCGTTTACCGACGCGCAACTCAAGACCGTAAAGTTCTCCGACACGGCCCCGCATGAAATGTTTACCCTGGCAGAACGGGAAGCAACCCCGCTCGAACCCAAAGGACTTTCCTACCGCGACATGACAACGGCCCAGCAGAAAATGCTGCTCACCTTGTTGGATGTGTACGTCAAAAATTATGTGTTCGGATTTTCGAGCCGCCTGATGAAAAAGATCCAGGACGCCGGCATTGAGAACCTCTCGTTTGCATGGGCCGGCAGCCTCCAGCCCGGTGCGGGACATTACTATCGTATCCAGGGGCCTATGCTACTGATCGAATACGACAACACGCAAAACAACGCCAACCACGTGCATACTGCCGTCCGCGATCTGACCGACGATTTCGCCTACGACATCCTCAGGGAACACTATGCCCGGGACCACAACACGAAGTAGCGGGTCAGATTTGCGAGAAGGCCATAGGTTCGAGAAACACCCTGATGATTTTTGATACCGTGTTCGCGTATTGCGGGTCCTTTGACATCTTCGCCCAGTCGGGATGAGCAATAAATGCCTGCCAATTCTTATCGCGCTCCTCCATATCCCGGAAGGTGAGCATGTATTGAAGGGAGGGCATGTCAGGCCCTGATAAGGTCTCGCCAAAGAACACCGCGTTCAGCCCGGTGTTTCGAAAGATATCGATTTCACCTTCGTTGAACATTTTCACTTTTCGCGACACCGCATCGTCGCTGTATCCTTCGTAAATCCGCAGCTCAAAAATGCGCTCTCCGGAAGGAGGCACGACTAGCGAGGGAAGTCCGGCAAAAGCTTCCAACAGGGAACTCTTGTACCGGAAGTATACGGCCTTAGGCAGCTTACGATAGGCTTCGCTATCGCTTTGATACGCTTCATCCCGCTCAAGCGCTTTCCTGACACGAGCGTAGTCTGCCATCGACGCATAGGGGATGAGGACGTATATTTTAGGTGGCTCGTTCTTTCCCGTTTCGCGAAACGCGCCCACGTTCTTTACTCCACTTCGGTTAAGCGCCGGGATCAGCGCCTTGCCGAGGTAATTTTCCATATGGCCCAGTGAGCCCATGGTAAGCTCATACACCCTGAGTTCATAGATCTGTCGACCGGACGACTGTGCGTATGAGGATGTAATGCTGGCCGCGGCGAGGACAGCGAAAACAAGGAGTGTGTACTTCATCGATGGAATTTTTTCTGCGATAGTTCGCGGGCAAATTATATATTCCTCACCTGCAGACCAAGCGGCGGGCAAATTCCATCTTCACGACCCCCTTCTCTCGCTGCTCCACTCCAGTGTGTTGATCATGTGCATAATGTCCTTCTTTACATACTCGATCGCCGGTGCAAGGGAATCGTTCTGGACCTTAGTATTGAAGTATAGTGCACCACGGAGAAAGTGGCGTGTGGAATCGGTGACCGTAAATTGAAACTGGCTGGGCACTTCCCCTTCGATCTCTTCTATGACTGCGGTCTTTCCGGACGGTGTGCTCACGAGTATCTCGTCGATAGCGTAAGCTTTGATCTGATGCTTTGCCGTCAGCCGGTAGGAGTCGTCAACATACTCCTTAAGCAGTTCAAGGTTATCGTTAACGGGTTTGTAGGTGATGTGCACCGTCGCTTTCATCAAGGGGTAGTATACCTCGATCCACTCGCGGTCGCTGATAAAAGAAGTGTCCTTCAGGATCTTCGCATGCCGCGAATATTCGAACCAGTATGGCAACGTGTCGGGCATGGCGTGATAGGCCGGTTCCGGAAGGTCGAGACGATTGTAACCGATCGGCTTGGGAACATAACTCCGTTCACATGAAAACATGAGGCACGACAGCATGACGAGTGCCGCATACACAGTCGGCTTTCCGTTGCCGAAATCAGGATTCCTCATGTTCATGGATATGTACCCTCACGCGCTTAATTCTTCTCTTGTCGACCGCCTCGATAGTAAACATAAATTGTTTGAACGTGATCTTCTTGCCTACGTTTGGCAGGTCGTTGGTAAGTTCGAGGATCAGACCTGCCAGTGACTCGCTTTCGCCTCTGACCTCGTCGAACGTGCTTCCATCCACCTCAAGTGTCTTGCAAAGATCATGCAACAGCGTCTTTCCTTCAAACACATAGGTATGGTCGTCGATTTTTCGAAACCCTTCGCTTTCATCATCGAACTCATCGTTGATTTCGCCGATGATTTCCTCGATAATATCCTCAAGGGTGATCAGCCCCAGCGTTCCACCATATTCGTCGACGACCACCGCAATATGAACGCGCTTCTCCTGGAAATCCTTCAGCAGCGAATCAATTTTTTTATTGTCCGGCACGAAGAACCCGGGGCGGAGAAGGTCCTGCCATCTGAAGTTCTCATCTTCTTCCGTAAACGGCAATAAGTCTTTTATGTAAAGGATGCCCTCGATGTGGTCTATCGTTTCACGATAGGCGGGCATCCGCGAGAACCCGGTCTTGTTGATAAAATCCATCAACTCATGGAAATTCATCGCGACGTCCACTGCGGCAATGTCGATGCGGGAGCGCATGACCTGACGGACCGTCAATGTACCAAAGCCGGGGATCCTTTTCAGAAAGTCTGGTTCGTTTCCATTAATGCCGTTTGAAGCCTGCGGACCGGGTGCGATGTGCACCTGGCTTTGCAGTCGTTTTTCCACGGCACGGTCCATGCCGGAAAGCGCCACAGCCAATGGCCTGCACGCGTTAAGGGCGAACTTCCAGAAGGGAAGCATAACGCGGAGCACGCGGGTCTTGTATCGTGATGCGACAGCCCGCGGTGTAAGGTCTCCGAAAGCGACGAGAGCGAACGTAGTAACAATAATGATGGCCAGCGTCGTGGCGTTACGGGCGTACATTTCTCCGTATGATATCCAGAGCATGCCGGCACAGAGTGTGATCACGGCAATGACTAGCGCATGCCGGACAATTCGAATCGTTGCCGGGAGGAGCGACGTGTCCTTCAGGTAGGCGGAACGCCCATTGCGCTTGCTTCCTTCGTCGTGCAACAACACGGTTTCAGAAGCGGTTATCAGGGCTGACAACCCAAGCAGCAACAGGGCTGCGATGCCCAGGATGTAAATCAAGCCGATGCCTGAACTAGCCGGAAGGTATAATGCGTAACTGGGAGGTTCGTCCAAAGCGGATTGACATTGGTACTACAATCAGAACGGAAGATCATCCGTACTGTTCGTGTCGACAGGCGCCCGGTACGGCTCCTGACTACGATCAGGCATTGATGAACTGCCCATTTCCGCGGGCTGAGACGCGCCGCCACCACTCTGCCGTGAAGAGAGCATAGTCATGTTGTCGCCGACTACTTCCGTAGTGTAACGGGTAATGCCATCCTTTTCCCAGGACCGGGTGCGGAGTTTGCCTTCGATATAAATCATATCGCCCTTGTGCAGATAGCGCTGAGCGACTTCGGCGAGGCCACGCCACAATACAATATTGTGCCATTCGGTGGTTTCTCTTCTTTCACCCGTGGTTCGGTCCTTATACGTTTCAGAGGTAGCCAGGCTGAAGTTTGCCACGGCGACCCCGCTCTCTAAATTTCTTACTTCAGGGTCTTTTCCAAGCCGACCCACCAAGATTACTCTATTTACACCTGACATATAGTTGGATTTACTGCTTGTTACTCGGTAGAACGTCGCAGATTGCCGTCGGGTTCGGTTTCCCGCAGCCATCCGCTTAGGGTAAAAGTACCAAAGTTAGGGGTAACTATAAAATTTTCCGATCTGCGAGGAAACGGCTTATCAACACAGGCTTGGGGAGCTTATCCAGGCCCTGCCGGGAGAAAAAAGTCAGACCGCCGGGTAGTGCTGCACGTTTGAAAGGGGGCCGGACTACGACAAACCGCGCATAGATTTCCTGGTGCGTAAGTTTGTGCCTGTAGGTGGGCGTTACTTCGAGCTCCGGCAGTCGCGCCGCCAGCGCACGCAATCTTTCGTCGTTTTCGACCACTTTGCGGAGCGTCTGCCGCCCTGAAGTTTCGGCAGCATAAAAATCGTAAAGATTCTCCCAGATATCCCTTCCAGATCGCTTGCGCATGGCAATACGGTTCCCGCTGATGAAAACGAAGTAGTAAAAATACCGCTTGCGGGCGCCCCTTTTGACGTTCCGAACGGGCAGGGAGGCCTGGGCCTTGTTTTGCAGTGCATAGCACCCTGCAGCAAGCACGCAATCGGAGCATTGAGGCGTTTTTGGCACGCAGCAGAGCGCGCCGAACTCCATGATCGCCTGGTTGTAGGTGCCGGGATGATCGGCGGGCACCAGTGTGGCGGCGAGGTCGGCGAACACTTTTCGCGACGATGGTGCGGCGATATCGTGTTGCAATCCGAAATAGCGTGCGAGAACGCGAAACACGTTTCCGTCGAGCACGGCCGCGCGTTCTCCGAAGGCGATCGAGGCGATGGCTGCCGCCGTGTAGTCGCCAATCCCGGGGAGCCGTCGCAATTCTTCAAAAGTTTTTGGAAAGATGCCCCCGTATTCCTCGACGATCACCCGTGCACAGCGAATGAGGTTTCGCGCGCGCGTGTAATATCCGAGGCCTTGCCAGTGGCGGAGCACTTCTTCCTCGGGTGCCGCGGCCAGCGCATACACGGTTGGATAGTGGGCCGTGAAGCGATTGTAGTAGGGTAATCCCTGCGCGACCCGCGTTTGTTGGAGGATTACTTCGGACAACCAGATCCGATAGGGATCGCAGGTCTCCCGCCAGGGCAGTTTTCTATGGTTCACATGATACCATTCAACGATTTTTTCGGATAAATATCGGCTTCCATCCTCCTGATTATCAGTTTTTTTCAATATTGATTTCATAATCGGCGGCTGCAAATTAACTTTGCGATCCCTTAATTTTTTCTCAATCATTAAAACTTTTACCGAAAGTGACCAAGGCAGATGTAATTAACGAGATTGCGGAGAAAACCGGTGTTGACAAGGCCGATGTGACGGCGTCTGTTGAAGCGTTCTTTAGTGTGGTTAAGTCGTCGATGGCAAATGGGCATAATATCTACATTCGCGGCTTTGGGAGTTTTGTCAACAAGAAGCGCAAGAAGAAAATAGCCCGAAATATATCCAGAAACACAGCGCTCGTTATCGACGAGCATTTTATCCCAAGCTTCAAGCCAGCCAAGATCTTCGTCAACAAGATCAAGACGAGTGAAAAAGTAAAGGAGATGGCCGAGAAGCAGGCCAATCTCAAGGATATGGATGTGGATTGATGTCGCCCATCCGCCCCTGCCATGCTGAAAACCCGAATTCTGCTTGTTGCGGTCAGCCTACTGGTGGTCTGGCTGCTGTTTCAATTGCCCAAACACGTAGTAAGCAATGAAGACCAGGGCACACCTGCCGATTCTGTAGGGCAGGCCGCCCATGCTGAACCGCCTGAGGAGCTGAAATCCGCCATTGCATCCCTAAGGGAGGCCTGGGAGACCTCTGCACAGAAAGAAAAAAGTGCTATCTTTGCCGACTCTTTGGCAGGCCGGTATAAGGAAGCTGGCAGATTTGACAGCGCCGCCTGGTTCGCCGGGGAGGCTGCATCGTTCTTCGACACAAAGGAAAGCTGGATCCGGGCGGGTGACAAGTACTATGAAGCGTATACCTTCGCACTGGACCCCGCCCGTCAGGAGGAAATGGCTGCCAGGGCCCGCGAGTATTACGCAAAGGTACTGGAGGCTGATCCTTCCAACCTCGACGTAAAATCCAGGATGGCCATGACTTACCTGAGTTCGGATAATCCGATGCAGGGTATCGCGATGCTGCGGGAAGTATTGGCAACCAATCCGCAACATCCCGAAGCCCTTTTCAATATGGGGCTGCTCTCTATTCAGTCGGGGCAGTACAAACTCGCCATTGAGCGCTTCGAGATGCTGACACAGGTGGACTCTACCCACCTCCAGGGACAGTTACTGCTGGGTGTAGCGCTCCTTAATGCCGGCGAAAAAGAACGGGCCCGGAAACAGTTTGAGAAAGTAAAGTCCATGGATGGAGACCCCGCCGTGCAGGCAGAGGTCGATTCCTATCTGAAGGACCTGAAATAATTTTGTTCAACGTTCCGCCGCAAGGCGGTTAAACCAAAAAATTTCTATGCCAAGTGGAAAGAAAAGGAAGAAACACAAGATGGCAACCCACAAGCGGAAGAAACGCCTGAGAAAGAACAGGCACAAGAAAAAGTAAGGGAACTTGATTGACTTAAACATTCTTGCGTTTTGAGTAATGAACTGATCATTAATGGAACTCAGAACGGATGTCGAATAGCCCTTCTAAAAGATAAGACGCTTGTAGAATTTCACCAGGACGAAGGAGGAAGCAAATTTAGTGTTGGCGACATATACCTTGGATCCGTTAAAAAGGTTGTCCAGGGGTTAAACGCCGCCTTCATCGATGTCGGATACGACAAGGATGCCTTCCTCCATTACCTTGATCTGGGACCGCAATTCAGCTCGTTGCAAAAATTCACGAAGCTGGCACGCAACCGCAAGATCAACGGTATCAAGCTGGAAAAATTTAAACTTGAATCGGACATCGACAAACATGGCAAAATTGGTCAGCAACTGACCAAGGGTCATGTCATCCCGGTTCAAATTGTCAAGGAACCTATCTCCACGAAGGGACCACGACTATCCTGTGAGTTGTCCCTGGCAGGAAGGTATCTGGTATTGGTGCCTTTCTCCAACACTGTAAGCGTATCAAAAAAAATCACCAGCAGCGAGGAGCGGAAACGCCTCCTCCGGCTGATGCAATCCATCAAGCCCGACAATTTCGGGGTCATCATCAGGACGGTAGCCGAAAACAAAGAGGTCGCAGAACTCGACCGCGACCTCCGCAACCTCGTAAAGACCTGGGAAGACGGAATCAAACGCCTTATCGGCGCCAGTCCCCGCGACAAGGTCATCGGCGAAATCAGTAAAACATCAGCCCTGCTTCGGGATCTCCTCAACGAATCGTTCGACGGCATCCAGGTTGACGACCGGAGAATTTACGACGAGGTCAAGTCGTACATCAGAACCATCGCTCCGGAAAAAGAAAAAATTGTGCGGCTCTATTCCGGCAAGGCCAAGATCTTCGAGGCCTTCGGGATCGAGCGGCAGATCAAAACCGCATTCGGGCAGACGGTAAGCCTGCGCGGAGGCGGATACCTGATCATCGAACACACCGAAGCGCTCCACGTCATCGACGTCAACAGTGGTAACAAGTCGAACCGGGAGGAAAGCCAGGAAACAACAGCGCTTTCCGTCAACCTCGAAGCCGCCCGGGAAATCGCCCGGCAACTGCGCCTTCGCGACATGGGGGGTATCATCGTGATCGACTTCATCGACATGAAGAACCCCGAGAATAAGAAGTTGATCTATAAGACGATGAAAGAGGAGATGGCGGACGATAAGGCAAAATTCACCGTCCTGCCACTTTCCAAGTTCGGCCTTATGCAGATCACACGGGAACGCGTGAGGCCGCAGATGAATATCACCACTAAGGAGAACTGTCCCACGTGCAATGGCACCGGCAAGATCACCGCTTCAATCCTGGTGTCCGATCAAATAGAAAAATATATCGAGCACCTGATCACCAAACAAAATGAACGGTACTTATTGCTGGCGTTGCACCCGTACCTTTATGCATACTTTACGAATGGCCTGATTTCAATTCGCATGCGCTGGTACTTCAAGTACAAGCGATGGCTCCGTATGGAAAAAGATAGTTCCCTCGCTATAACAGAATTCAAGTTCCTCAACCGTGAGGGAGAGGAAATTCAGCTTGCCTGAGACTTGACCCCAAACTTGTCCGGGACAAAAAGAAAAGAGGCCGGCATCTCATGGTGCCGGCCTCTCTTTTTCAGTTCGCCTCAACCTTACATCACCTGATCTTGCATACTTTTCCGTATGAAGTCTTGTGCTTCGACTTGAACCGGTAGATATACATCGAACGTGTCAGATCGCCGCACTCAACTTTGTAGCGCTCCCCGCGATACACCTTGCCGCGATAAAGCGACTTAACGTGGTTGCCGTTCATGTCGAGCAGATCCAGCCACACCTCGTCATCCCGGTCAGCTGTCCATTCAAAGCACATCCTGTCCACGTAGGGATTGGGATAGGCCTTACATACGGGGCCATCAGGATCTTCGTCAATTTCGTCGGCGCCCTCTATCCGCTCATATCCTACGCACTTGCCGGCTTTGTAGGCAACCTTGGGACTCCAATCGCTCAGTTTGTCCTTGCACTCGAAGTCCTGCGCGCAGACGGTGAAGGTCACGGTGAAATAGTCAGGCGTCTTCCCGAAATCATCGATGTCATCGACCTTCAACCCATACAAGCCAGTCGTCGGATCTTTGCCATATTCCATCTTCCAACCCTGCGAGTTGGTGTAATGCTTCGGCTTGCCACACGGAAGAGCGATCGTCCAGTGGGAGAGTTCATAACGACAGGCACCGTTTGTATTTACCTTCATGGTGTACGTCCTGCAGTAACCGTCGCGATCCACGCTTACAATTTCCGTTGTGAAGCATTCCTCGCAACTTTCATCGCCACCACCGGGACTACCCGGCTCTTCACCAGGATCTTCGCCCGGATCCTCTCCCGGGTCTTCACCGGGATCCTCACCCGGATCCTCTCCTGGGTTTTCTCCGGGGTTTTCTTCATCATCGCGGCACAAAGCAACCTCGTATTCGCACGTTTGTGTACATCCGTCCTTCGTGACTGTCAGCGTAAAAGTAGCAGAACTACCTGCTGCACCGGCATTATAAGTCACGGATGATGTGCCGGATCCCGAGGTGATCACCCACTGATTGTCAGTGCTCGCCACTGACCATTGGTAGCTATCAGCTCCGACCACAGCTGAGTTCAGGATGTTCCCCTCGGAAGAGCAAATCACGTCGCCTTCTGCAGGGCTGATCGTACACGCCCAGGCGGGCGGTGTCCCGGTAACATGAACTTCATGGGTAGTGGAACACCCACCGGCATCCGTTATGGTCACCGTGTAAGTACCTGTGTTCACCCCGGTCAGATCCTCCGACGTGCTGCCATTGGACCACTCGTATTGGTACGGTGCGGTACCCCCGCTTACAGTCAAGTCAACATGGTAAGCGCCTTCGGCATTACACTGGTCATTCGTCACCGTAGCGCTGGCCGTGATGCCTGAGGGATTCATGATCACGTAGATCAGCTGACGGCTGCAACCGGTGCCATCTGTTACCGTCACCTCATAGATTCCGGGCTCCAGATCGGAGATACTGCTTGTCGTAGCCCCGTTAGACCACTCATACATGTAGGTCTCACCGAAAGTGCCAGGGAACAATTCGATCGTACCACCGAATGAACCATCGCATGCGGGCTGGGTTATGTTATCGTTGACCACGAACGACTTCTTCGAAACACTCACTCTTCCGGTAACCTCACATCCGGCGGCATCTTTCACGGTGATGTCGTAGATGCCCGCAGTGAGGCCACTGATGTCTTCTGTAGTTTGTCCGTTTGACCATTGATAAGTATAGGGCGCGGTGCCGCCTTGTACCGTAAGGTCAATCGCACCGGATCCGTCGTCCTGGCAACTGGTTTGGGTTGCTGCCCATGACAGCTTCAGCGTATTGTTTTCCTTAACATTCAGGAGGCGTTCAGCGCTACAGCCATTCGCATCCGTAACCGTTACTTTATAGTTGCCGGGACCGACATCAGCGAGGTCCTTCGTCGTTGCACCGTTTGACCAGGCATAGGTATACGGTTCGGCGCCCCCGCTTACCGTTACGTCGATCGAGCCGTTGGTGTGCCCACAGGCAGGCGGCGTAACCTGTGTGGTAATCGCAAGTTGTTGCTGGTTGAGTATTTCGAAACTTTGCGTTGCAGAACAGCCATTGGCATCCGTCACTGTTACGCTATAAACTCCGGCATGCAAGTCCGCCAGGTCTTCCGACGTCTGATCGTTGCTCCACGTGTACGTGTAGGGCGCGGTCCCTCCGGCGACGGTGAGGTCGATTCCTCCGTTTCCGTTGCCACATCCTTCATGCGTGAGGGCTCCCGTAAGTTCCAGCGCTTCCGGCGCACTGATTGTACCGGAGAGGTTAAGCTCTTTGCCTGCGGCATCCTTTACAGTAACAGTATATTCACCCGCGGCCAGGTTTTCAATGCGGGCTGTGGTAGCGCCTGTTGACCAGAGGTAGGTGTAGGGTTCAGTTCCCTGCTCAATGTTGACCCAGAGTGCACCGGTGCCGTTCTCATCACAATCGATATGCTGTGCTTCTAGAGACGCCTTCAACTCAGCGGCCGGAGGATCGTCGGGCGGAACGGGACACGCATTCTTGAGCTTCTCATAGTACACACACTGCCCGGCTTTATAGGCGACAATGGGATAACAACAGCCATCCTTTGTAGCGCACTTCCGTCCATCGTCCTGGCATACCGTGAAAGACACCCTGAACTTTTTCAGGCGCGTCTCACCGAAGTTCGGTATATCATCGATCTTGAAACCGGTCAGGTCGGTTTTGCGGTCATATCCGTACTCAATTTTCCACCCTTCCGAGTTGGTGACGTGATATACTTTACCACACGATACGGCCACCGTATAATGTGAAAGCGCGCGTGCCACCTTACCGTCATGCGTCACTTCCAGCGTGTAGCGAATGCAGCCATTATCCTTGATTTTGGCCTCAACTACGCGGGTTGAAAAATCGTCCTCATCGCAGTAATGTTTCTTCTTGCCACCGCCACCGGTGGCCATGGCGACCCCCGTAAACAACAGCAAAAACGCAATCAGCACGTAAAATGTCCTTTTCATAGGCATGTGGGTTGGTCTGGTACTTTATACCGACCTACCCCATGCACACCCGGATTATGCCGGTTGGGGGGGATTTCCGGCGACAGGAGGAAGATGGAACCGACGGAAAGCGATTACAGGTGGTTACTTCAGAGAAAAACTCAAAAAAACACCCGAAAAACGGGGTTTTTCGGGTGTCTGAGAAGGTAGCGGAACGTGCGAATCATTTCCGTTTCAGCAGGTCCTGTATCTTTTTTCGGGCTTCGTCCTTAATCTGTTCCTTCACATCGGGAGTGGCCGCTGTTCCCGTCGTATCCTGCTGGCTGCCGGCAGCTGTTGTATCCTTCTTGCCAGCCCCCAGAATGCCCTTTACGAGGTCTTCCGCCTCTGTCCCTTTCACCGCCTCTCCAATAGCCTTCCCGGCCTGCTCTTTGGCAGCGGTTGCAACGGCCTCTTTTACCTGCTCTTTCTGCTCGTCGGCAATGAGCCGGAACTCAGGGTTGTCGTAGGTATTGCCCAGTGCGATGGTGACCGGAATAACATCGGTGGGATTGTCGGACGCTGTATTCTTATTGATAAACGCTTGTACCTGGGAGCCCACCTTGCCCGCCGGCACATTCATCTTGAGGGTATAATCGATAGAGCCGTCCAAACCCGTACTGCCACTTACTGATGTCTTGTAATCGCCGAGTCTGATATCAAAAGGTTTTACACTTAACCTTCCGTTCGTAATGGTTGCCGACATAAGGACGTCGCGCAAGGTGACCTGGTCGGTATTGTCGAGTTTCGTCAACGACGTGATACCCGATATGAGTTTCGATTGTGTGAGTGCCGCCTGTGCAATCCGGATGAGGCCTTCTGCATTGATGGTACCCAGGTTAGGCGACATAGTGGGGGTAAGTTCACCGCTAAGCTTGAAGTCCGTCGAGAAGCTTCCTTGCACCAATCCGGCAACAGGCGCATACGTGCGGACCAGCGTCAGCGATTGTGCAGCCTGCTGGATGGACAATCCTTCCACCTTCACATCCACGTCGTACTTCGGATGCTTCAGATTCCTGGGATCGTAAGTGCCATTCATGGCGAAGGCACCGCCCAGCATCCTGAACTTCAGGCCACGCAAGTTGGCCATACCATCCTTCACGACGATATCACCGGTGGCGTCTGTAATATTGAAATCCATAAAGCGCGCACGCCCGACAGACGAATGAAGAACAAAGTCAATGTTATGCGGCACCGGAATGACACCGTAGCTGGAAGTATCGGCAACCGCCTCTTCGCCGTCCGTCATGAACTGGTTAAGGTCAAGCAACTTTGAACTGAAGTTGACGACACCACGAATGGTTTCGCCCTTGCCAAGGACGTAACCAATATAATTGAGCACCGATCCGTTGACACTGAAATCGCTATTTCCAATGGCACCCGTCATCTCGCGAAGGTTAATCTGACGGGGATCAAAATTCATTGCAGCGCGACTGACGGTCACCTCGTAAGGAAGGTCTTTAGAGGCATAGGTAAATCCTTCAAGAGACGCCGTGCCGCTCGTAGGCATCCGGTCGTACCGTTCCGCTTTCAGGTCGGAGTATCTTCCTTTGGTGGTAATGTCGGCAAGCACTTTTCCGGACAGCGTCATGCCCTCCTGGGGGAAAAGCTTCATCATTTTTGCCAGATCTACCGCACCCTTGACGTCAAGGTCCCACTTGTAGTCCACCAAATCTTCAAGCGAAAGATTGGCGCTGAGGCGTTCGCCTTCCAGGAGCATTGAAAAATCCTCAACATTTATGCGGGTATCCTGCATCTTGCCCGACTGGTTGTTAACCATCGCCCTGAACCTAACATCCTCCAGGGGGGCGGGTAAGGAATCTGATTTGACGTAACCGTTGGCCAGCACCATTCGGGCCTGTACCGAGGGCATGATGTTGCGCACCGAGTCGTAGATGCCATTTGCTTTCAGGTCGAGTGTGTAATTGCCCTTGAGTTCAAGCCCCTCCATCGGAAACACCCGCATCATCTCTTCGAGGTTGACCTGAGCAAGCACATTAGCGTCCATACGGTAATCGCGAAGATTGGCAATGGTGGCCCGCGCCTCCAGCGGGTTAGATCCAAAATTCATTTGAAATTGTTTCAGGTCGATGGAAGTATTTTCAACGACCCCATCCTTATTGTCGACAACGAGATCGACATTGATTTTATCGACCGGTTGGGGCAGGTCGGGATAACGAAACATTCCATCGTTTACCTGCAGAGCGATATTAAATGCAGGCATCTGGTTTTCACTGTACGTTCCCTTTACCATTCCGCTAAAGGCCACATCGCCGTCAGCTTCAATGCCGTCAAAGCTGCTGGTGTACATTCCGGGTACCAGGGACAACAGGCTCTTGAAAGTGTTTTCAGGAGTCTTAAAATTGATATCCATTTCATAGTTGTCCTCATTCATTCGAAACCAACCGTCGAACGTTGTGAGAAAGTCGTTGATCTTAACAACATTCTGCCGGAACGTGTATAACGAGTACTCTTCACTGATGCCGAGCACCGCGTCGATCTGTGCTTTTTTATTGGTGATGTACTCGGTACCGTCATAGGCAACGGTAAGTGTGTCGACAACGGAATGGGTGGTCAAATCAAATTCGATATTTGAAAAGTCGCCGCTCCCCTCATGATCCAGGCCGTTCAGGGTAAGCGTGAAAGGAATGGACCGGTCATCGTAAACGACATCAGCATCGACGACTTCCCACCGGTTGATAGCGAATGAAAATTCGCTGCTGGATTCATCAGCGATAGTGTCGGCCGAGGGAATGGCAATATCGTAGTTGGCCCTTCCATCCTCCAGAACTTTAATGTTTACGATGGGGCGAATGAGACGGATTCCGTTAATGCGCAGCTGATCACCGAAGAGTATTTCGCCCAGGTTAACCACGACTTCCAGCCGTTCTGTGGCGAAGAGAACTTCGCCTTCGAAGGGTTCACGATTTATGACCCCGAGATTTTCCATTTCTACCGTTACGTTCGGAAAATGACGAAAGAGGCTAAGGCTGAAATCATCCGTATCCAGAACGATGTCGGCGTTAACCGACTTTGCCAGTTCCGCATCGACAGCCTTGCGAATGTCATCCTTGAATACTACCGGGATAATAAAGGCGGCAAGGAGTATGATGAGGAAAAAACTGCCCAGAATGATCAGGGTCCATTTCAATGCTTTGTTCATGGTCTTCGGCCTATGGTAAATGACACAAAATTAGCAAGCTACGGGGAAAAGCGTCTGCTTTGTCCGGGGGACCTTCAGGTATTATCGGTAAAACAACGCCATAAACTTTTTCAGCAACCGCTGTTTCGCGGTGGTATGGGGCGGATACAGCATGGATACCGACGTTATTCCATGCCGTTGTCTGATAACAGATTTCTCGTTGGAAAAGGTCATGAAGCCCGCATGCCCGTGGGCTCTTCCGAAGCCGCTTTTACCCACCCCGCCAAACGGAAGCCCGGGGTGGAAAAACTGTATTGCACAATCATTGATACAAACACCTCCCGACGACGTGGATGCGAGAAGTCTTTCAATTTCAGCCCGGGTGTTGGAAAAAACGTACAGACCAAGCGGTTTCGGCTGATGGTTGATAATCGATTCGGCCTCCGCCAGGCTGCGAACGGATATCACCGGAAGGATGGGACCGAAGATCTCCTCCTTCATTATCCTGGAACCGGGTTCCACGTCCCGTAGAATCGCCGGCGGGAAGTAGCGCTGATCAGGTTTGAGCGGTTCGGCCTGGGCGACGCTTGCACCCTCGGCTCCGCATGCGTCCAGCATATCCTTAAGCCGGCTGAAATGCGCATCCGAAACAATACGCGTATAGGTGCCTTCGTCAGAAAAACGCTCGCGGGTGTGAAAGACCAGCCGGTCTACGAGCTGGTCGTGCACCGCCGCTTCCACGAGAACATAATCCGGGGCGACGCACGTTTGTCCTGCATTGGTAAACTTACTGACCGCAATTCTGAGTGCCGCCTCATCGATCCGCGCGGAGGATGTCACAACGCAGGGCGACTTACCGCCGAGTTCGAGTGTTACCGGCGTAAGGTTGCGTGCGGCTTCGCTCATGACGACGCTCCCCACCGCTGCACTCCCCGTGAAAAAGATATGATCGAAAGGGAAGGACAATAGTTGCTTTGATACCTCCACGCCTCCTTCGACGGCATACACTTCGGAAGGATCAAAACATTCGGATACCATCCTGGCAACGCAATCCGATATGGCAGGTGTCATTTCTGACGGTTTCACGACCACGGCATTGCCAGCACCCAGGGCGGAAACCAGCGGTCCGACCGCAAGGAGAAAAGGGAAATTCCAGGGAGCGATTATAAGACAAAGCCCCTTAGGCTCGTAGCGTATTTCGGAGCGTGTGCCGACCACCGTCAGTGACGACGGAACGTGAACAGGTCTCGCCCACCGCTCCAGGTTCCTGAGGATGGTGCGGATCTCTTCCAGGATGTTCAACAATTCGATAGCGACAAACTCAATGGCCGGCTTGCCCAGGTCCGCTGCCGCGGCGGCGATCAATTCCGATTCATGCGCGACGATCCATCTTCTAATCTTTCGCAGGCGTTGCCTCCGGACGACCAGGGATTCTCCGCGCATCGACAATGCCTTCGCCCGCATCGTTTCCAAATGACGAAATACATCAGAACCGTCCGGCATGATCATTCTCTAAGGTATGGAAAGGAATGTGAAACGACGTCCAGACGCCCAAATTGGGTGTCTCTATCGCATCAAATCAATTATCAAGAATGCGCAATTCAACGCGCCGGTTCATCCGGTGCGCTTCGGGTGTGTTGTCGCGCGACAGGGGCATGGTACCACCGAAGGCTTTGGTGTGAATTCTCTTTTTGGCAATGCCTTTGGAGACCAGGTAGTCTTTGACAGCTTTCACGCGGTGTCGTGAAAGTTTCATATTCTCGGAGGGGTCGCCCTGATAGTCGGTATGTCCTTCGAGTTGAATGATCATGTTGGTGTTCTCTCGCATCATACCGACGACAATGTCGAGTTCGGGATACGACTCCGGAGTGATCCTGGACTTACCTACTTCGAAGATAAGGTTGCTAAGCAACATGACCTGTCCCGGTGCGTGAACATGGTTGGTACCCGCGACAAGTTCAATGTTACGGATCACCCTTCTGTTTTCATTGGTGTCGGCCGGGTCAAGCATATACTTAGCTGGAGCATACCCTGTGGCAATGACTTCAATGGAATACTTATCGTTATCGAACATGGCGAACGAGTACTCGCTGCCATTGATGATTCCGATCCGGTTTCCGTACGGTAAGCTCTTGTAGACGATACGGGCTGTTACCGGTTCGCGGGTTTCGGCGCTAAGGATAGTGCCCTCGGCGTAGGTCAGGCTATCGACTTCCTGTGCCCATAATGGCAAAGCAATTGCCAACAGGAAGACAAGTTTAAAAAAAGTCAAAGCCATATTACATTGGGTTACGCGCTATAACTTGAGGATCTTAAACTCTACTCGCCTGTTTCTGCTCCTGCCTTCTGAAGTTTCGTTACTATCAATCGGTTTACTTTCCCCAAAGTATGTTACTTTGAGCCGGTTCGTATTAATTCCATTTCGCGACAGGTAGGTAACTACAGCCTGCGCACGACGACGGGAGAGGCCCTCGTTGTATGATTCCGGCCCTGTCGCGTCGGTGTGGCCGGCTACCTCAATTTCCATCTCCGTTCTCTCTTTCATAAGGCTTACAATGCGATTCAACTCCGGAAAACTTTCCGGTTTCAGTTCCGATTTGTCGAAATCGAAGAACACATTGTTAAGCACGATGGTTACGTCTTCCTGTATATCAGCAACGCGAATGTCGGCCAGGCGGAAATCGCGGACGTCGATCACCCGGTCTTCCGTCACGCCGGTCAGGTCCAGGTTTTGACTTTCGGATATCTTGTCGGTCGCCTCGGCACGGATACCATACATACTACCTCCGGGAATACGGATTTCATATTCGCCCGTTTCCGGATTGGTCTGCGCGATGCCCGTCTCTTCGCCACCCGGAAGTCTCTCGTAGATGACCTTCGCACCGATCGGCTGACCCGTTTCGCTGTCCACGATCTTACCTCGTACTGTCACCCACACCTCGGGCTGCCTGAGGATAGGCAGCTTCACCCTATAAATGTCCGTGTTGTTTTCTGTGACACCACGCGAATAGTAAGCGTATTCACTGTTTGCGGGAATGTTAAAGAAAAGATCCTCCAGGGAAGAGTTGATCTCAGGTCCGAGGTTTTCCGGCTCCGACCAGTTCGTCCACGTGTCGTCGAGACGCTTGGACACATAGATGTCGCTCCCGCCATAGCCGCTGAAACCATTGGAGGAAAAGTATAGCGTCTGATCATCCAACGCGAGGAACGGGGCCGACTCTTCGCCCGCTGAATTAATCGCGTCTCCGAGGTTCTTCGGTTCTGTCCACGTACTATCGCTGTTCATGAACGAAACATAGAGGTCGCGGCCACCCCGCGAATCTTCACGTTCGACGGACATGAGCAGTGTGCGACGATTGTTGGCCAGAAAGTAGTTGGCCTTGTCGCTGAAATTGTAGTCGTTCTGTATCTCGAGTGCGACCGGGGTAGACCAGGTACCGCCTACGTTAGAACTGATCGAAACGCCTGCCATCATTTTGCCATTCGGCAAATACTTGTTCCCGAGAAGAATGATTGCCGAGCGGCCGTCGGGCGTTACAGAAGTGATGGTGTTGATGAAGTTGGGACCTGCGTTGTTGAATTGCCGAAGGTTCTTCGCCAGCGTCCAACGGCCGGTGGAGTCAAGTTCCGAATACCAGATATCTTCTATGTCGTCTTCACCTCCGACGTTCTCAGGGTGATTCTTGCGGCTGAAGTAAAGCGTCTTCCCGTCCGGCGAGAGCAGCGGATTCAACTCACTGACATCGGTGTTCACATTTTCGTCGAGCGCTTCGATGACGATTCCCGAAGCCAGCAATTGAGGCTTGGGGATATCGGCAATGATCGGATAGTTTGAGTCGGTGATGCCGATCGCATCGATGGCGAAGTAGTCCGGGACAGCCGCGCCGTCAAATTCAAGTTTCACCGCGGCAACCTTGTACGGCGTCGGCTCGGTGAATATGTTCAGCATCCTTCCTTTGAGGGGTATGGAACTTGGGTTAAGTATATTGAGCTCATATTCGTTGCCCGCCTCATCATACAACAGTACGCGATAAAGCGCGCTGGGATTGTGCGATTCGGCGATGGCCACCTGGCGGATGCTCATCGGGTTGCTGAACCCAACCTTTATAAATTCTTTGCGGTTGGGTCTGTTGGGAGTCCAGGCATTCGGATTTTGTCCACCAGCAGGAAGCACATTGGGTTTACCCAGAGCCTGATAGGCAGCGTACTGAACCGGCGTAAGTTCTGAGGAAACCTCGATGACACTTGACGCCCACTGCACTACCTGGGCTTCCGCCATTGCGTACGCACCTACAAGTATGATGAGAGGTAGAATTTTCTTCATGCCTGTGATTTAGGAATTCGAAGTTAAACTTACTCAAAATTTTAAAATCCAGTTGAAAATGGCCCTGAAATGGCCCAAAAATTACGTCTGCCCATAAGACTGGCAGACCACGCTATTCGAGGGAGTGACGATCAAAGAGAAGGAAGCCGACATGCAACAACACACCCCATTTGTTGTGGTCGTCGTCGTAGTAGTTCACGCTGAGATTGATCGGTCCGATGGGCGAATGATGCACAAAACCGGCAGACGCCGCCAGGTAGGCTTTTGTAACGTCGTTAATCGTCACCACATCCTGATTTTCATCGGAAGCCAGATAGTCGAGGGGCTTAAACAGGTACGCTTCGAGCCTGAAGTCCAGCTTGCTTCTCAGAACGAAAATGTTTCTGATACCACCCGCCAGATAATTAAATGACCGGAACTTCTCAAGCAAGAGGGTACGGCTGTCCTGCAATGGGTGAAAGGCAGGCGTGTTAATGATAGTACCCCGGTAATTCTGAAACGAAGGTTGGTTAGAGAACACGCCCTCCACCAAGTACCCGGGATGATAGAATCCACCGTTGAAATACTGTTCCGCTGAGAACCGCAACCGGAACCAGTTGTGCCTGCCATAAAAAGGTGTCGGGTTCACGGCAGTGTTGCCCGGCGTGTAGTCTTCGGTAATCGAAAAATATTCTGCCGCCAGGCTCATGGCCTTGCCGCGACGGGGGTATTGTTTTCTGTCGAGGTCACTGGTGCTGAATTGCAGGCCAGTCTTAAAGCCTTTCAACTTGAGTTCATCAAGTACCGCGGTGCTGGTAAAAGTTGTGTCGTTAGAATAACGGTCAAGGTTACTGATCCCTTCAACGCGAAGTGTGCCTTTCAGGTGCCTGCCCACCGGCCATCCAAAGTCGACGGCCGCCTTACGGTTTACACGGCGGAGAACGGTAGCCGTCACATCCTGCAATAAGTCTTCAGATTCAAGATAATCCCAACTGTTGAACGTCACCGACGGCTCGATATAAAACTTAGTGATGAACGGGTTGTCGACGCGCATTCGGGCGGTCGCCGATTTGTAAAAACTTCCTGTCTGAAACCAAACCGATGTCTGGAGCAGCGACTTGTTAAAGCGGTAGAAACTTGCGCCCAGAAAAATGTTACTGATGTTGCGTGTCGCGATGACGCCTCCGAAGTCGACATGAAAATTCTGTTGTGGACGACGCGCGAGGTTTAACACAAAGTGATTGGTTGTCGTGTCGAGCACAATAGTCGGGATCACATTGTGAAAGTACTCTTCGGACACGAGCTCATAATAACCGCTGAGTATGTCGCCGTAGTAGAGCAGACGCGGCTTTTCCGGACGGATCCCGAACAACCTGTTGATATAACGGGATTGCTTTTCCGTAAACCCCTGATACTGGATTCCATCGAAGATAAACGGCAGACTCCGGTCGTTGAATTGGTTGCGCCGTTCCGCGAGTTCATCGCACGATACCCGTCGGGCTATCTTCGCTTTGATCTCATCCATCTTGCGCATGGTCGCGACATAACCACTGTCGATAAGACTCTCGGCGCGTTCAAAATCAAACGAAGTGTAACCTTTTATGTTCGGCTGAATGTAAACGCCCAGGTCACCGACGGCGGTCGGGTCGGACTTGTCGAGCAACATGTAAATGAGCGAGTTGCTGATGAGCCGATCGTCGGTTTCGTAGGGATACTCGGTGAAGATCTTAGTCGAGACGTTCACCCCGATGATGACATCCGGGTTGAATTCTTCCGTTGCCACATCCACCGGAAAGTTGTTATACACGCCGCCGTCGAAAAGGTAGCGACCGTCCACGCGAATGGGTTTGTAAAAGAAGGGTACGGTCTGTGTGGCCCTGAGCGCACTGCTGAGTAAGCCCCTCGAAAGGATGACCTCTTGTTGCGTAAAGATGTCAGCCGCAACAACACGCAAGGGCACAAAAAGGCTGTCGAAATTATTGCGCGCAATGGCGGAGGCCTGGGCCATGGATTCCGTGAGCGCAAAATTCAGGGAGACGTCGCTCGCAATACTGGAATTGAGTTGGACATTCAGCGTGGAGTCGAGCGAGAGGTCGAGCTTGAGGAATCCCGGGTGGTCCGTATCTTTATGATAGTAGTAGTTAAAACCCTCCCGTGGCAGGCCGCGGATCAGCCGAATAAAATTTTCTGACGTTACAATGTTTTCGATCTTGTAGGGGCTCATTCCGGCCGCGTAGCTCCCGCCGATGATGCCACCCATCGACGTTCCCACGATGTAGTCGATCGGAATGTCGTTCTCCTCAAGCGCCTTGATCACGCCCACGTGCGCAAGCCCTTTGGCGGCGCCTCCGCTCAGAACCAACGCGACCTTCTGCGCACAAAGTGGCAGCGACAACAGTATCCAGAAAAGGGTAAGAAGAAGCCGCATGAAAATACCGGTAAACATCAGTCCACTTCCCTAACTACAAACAGCGCGGGAAAATTACCAGACCTTCCGGACTTTCGCGAAAAATGCGGCTAGTTCAAGGCGGCCAGGGGATCCTCAAGAGCCTCCGGGAACGAAATGGCATTAAGTCGTCCGGTAAGGCCGTTGACCACCGTCTCAAAAGCTGCGCGGTGTTCGTCCTCGATCGGTTGGGACGGGGGCAATTCCACCTTTAATGCATCGACCTGTACACCATTCTTCCAGAAACGGTAGCACAAGTGTGGCCCGGTGGCCAGGCCGGTGCTTCCTACGTAGCCTATTGTTTGTCCCTGCCGAACCCGAACCCCAGGCCTTATGCCGTTGGCGATGTTCGACATATGAAGGTACTGCGTAGTGTAGGTGCTGTTGTGACGGATCTTGACGTAATTGCCGTTGTTGGATTTGTATTGTGCCTCCAGCACGACACCGTCGCCCACAGAACGAATAGGCGTACCTGTCGGGGCCGCGAAGTCCGTCCCGAGATGCGCGCGATAAACCTTCCGCACAGGATGGAAGCGGCTCTTTGAATAGCGGGAACTGATCCGTGTGAATTCTATGGGATATTTCAGAAGGGCTTTTCGCAGACTCTTGCCCTCTTCATCGAAGAAATCCACCCCTTCGCCCTGGTCGTATGGAAAGGCGTAGTAGGGATTGCCGAAGTGTTCGAAATAGACGGCGACGATCTTATTGATGCCGGCAGTCTGACCCTCAACCTGATTTTCTTCGTAAATGATCTTGAATTTATCGCCCTTTTGTAAGCGCTGAAAATCCACCTGCCAGGCAAAAATGTCGACAAACATATTCGTCAACTCATGGGTGACGCCGAGGGATTCGATGGTTTGCGACAGGTTGTTGTTGACGACACCGGCAATGCTCTTTTCCACGCGGGTGACCTCACGACGCTGGAGATCGACGGACAACGAATCATCAAAACGTATGACCACATACTCCAGCGGGTTGGGCTCATACACAAAAGCGCGGGCCGTCTTCATGGAGTCCGGGCTGCAGAGCACCGTGTATTTTTTATCGGGAGCGATTTTACGGACGTCGAAGACGTTCCTCGAAACAGTAGACAGCTGATGTATAAGTCCGGCCGGGACGTTGTAACTCATCAGGATATCCCCCAGAAACTGGTTGCGCTTGATCTTGTCTTCCACTACTACGAGATCATCGACGAACATCCCGAAAAGTATGGTTGGCTCTTTGATCGCAATGTCGATATGGAGGGAATCGGTGTCCGAACTACCCATCGCCTCTGTCATCAACTCGGTTTTCGATCCGAGGACAACGGCCAGGATAATGGCGATACAAAAGGTGGCGGCGGAAATCAGAAGCTGGATCGGCAGTCTTTTCATGAAAGAGGTCTCTTGCTGGTCAAAAAATATTCAAGGCCACAAAGTTAGCATCCGTATTGTATAAATAGACGCGTAGTAATATTAGTCTAAAAAAATCAAAAAAATACTGGCCGGCCATCCGGCGTATGTCCCAAAGATAAAGTCGTTAACAGAAAATCAAAACCTGACTTTGTCCAACGGCGCGCCCCGCCGTTTAGTATAACTCCCGGTACTTCCGTTTGCCCGACTCCAGGAACTCAACAAAATTCGCCACACTTCGGTCATAGGCATACGGCCATGCAAGCACGCGCTCATCCTTGCCGACGAGTACATAGAACGGCTGGGCGTTGTTATCCAGGCGGGAGATCTGAAGGTCGGCGTTCTGTTTTCCGATCGTCTTCTTCACCTTCCCGTCATGCGTCGACGTGTACCATTTGGATTCGGGAAGCATGGTTTTGTCGTCAACGTACAAGGCCACAACAACGAAGTCATTTCGGAGCCGTTCCAGTACCTGCGGATCAGACCACACCACCGCCTCCATTTCCCGGCAGTTCGTACAACCGTGCCCGGTAAAGTCAATGAAAAGTGGCTTATCCAGCTCCCTGGCACATTTAATGGCCTGGTCATAATCGAAGTAACCGGTAAGGCCGTGGGGAAGGTGCAGAAAATCGGCATACAGCGGCTCCTCGCAGGCGGGGTCCGCGCTGGCCGATCCCGGGCGTTGCGCAAGATTGAAATCGTGCGTATGCATTGGAGGCAAATAACCTGCAAGCGCCTTTAACGGGGCTCCCCAAAGCCCGGGAACGAGATAAACCACGAAGGTAAAAACGCCAATAGCGAGCAGCAGGCGTGAAATCCCCACCTTTTCCATAGGCGTATCGCCCGGCAGGCGGATCTTGCCCAATAGGTAGAACCCAAGGAGGCTGAAAATTACAATCCAGAGCGCAATGTTAATATCCCGGTCGAGTAAACCCCAGTGGTAGGCCTGGTCAGCGATGCTGAAAAACTTCAGGGCCAGGGCCAGTTCCAGGAAGCCGAGGGTGACTTTGACGGAATTAAGCCAGCCTCCCGATTTCGGCAGGCTCTTGATGAGCTCCGGAAACATCGCAAAAAATGTGAAAGGAAGCGCGAACGCCAGAGAATAGCAGAACATCACCACAATCGGCTTGATGATCTCGCCGCCTGCCGACAGGAACAGCACACTTCCCACAATCGGCACCGTACAGCTGAAGGAAACCAGCACGAGGGTCGCCGCCATGAAGAATATTCCTACAAGGCCGCCCTTCTCCGCCTGCCGGTCCGCTTTATTGACCAGCTGATGCGGGGCGGTGATTTCAAAAAGGCCGAAAAACGAAAGTGCGAAAACAATGAAAATGACGAACACGAAAAGGTTCGGCGCCCAGTGCGTGGCCAGGGCATTCAGGCCGTCGGTACCGAGCAGCACGGCAAACAGCGTTCCGGCCGTAGTATAAATGGTGATAATGGAAATACCGAACAGCGACGCCTTGCGGATCCCCTCCGCCCGGCTTTGGTTGTCACGAAGGAAGAAGGTGACCGTCATCGGCACCATCGGAAATACGCACGGCGTGATCAGCGACGCAAAACCTGCAAGGAACGCCACGAGCAGCAGCGCCGCAAAAGAACTTGTCCCATACGACGCCTCTCCTTCGAGAATGGCCGGATCAAGCGTGGGTCCGCGTGTGGGGCGTGCCTCAGACGGTGATGCGCTTACGGTAACACTGTCGGCGGCAGGAGGCGTTATCGGGGCAGCCGAAGGCTCCTGCGCAGACGGTTCGGGTTCCTGCCGGACTGCCGGGGGCGCGCCGCCGCTCACGTTAAGCTTGAAACTGAAGTCGCCGTCGTAGAGGACACAAAGTCCCTCCGCTTCCGAGCAAACCTGCCCTTCAAAAGATCCGGAGATGATGGATGCCTCGGCCGAGAGGATCTTCAGGGTCTGCCGGAATTGGCCTGTGTTTTCGAATATTCTTACATCACAGCCAAACGTCCTGTCGTGTTTGGCCTTATCTCCCGGTGCCCGAAGATTACCGGCGAGGCTAAAACCGGCGGTGTTATCAAATGAGACCGTCATGGGAATCGGTCCGCAGTCGTAATCGAAATCTACCGAGTAGATATACCATCCGGGGTCAATAACCGCATTGAAGACCAGCTCTACTTCGTCGCCCACCTTTACATCGGTATTCGAGATTTCCGTGGTCCAGGTGACCTTTTTCAGGATCTGCGAAGTGGCAGGGAGCGAGAAACAGCAAAGAAGAATGAGCGCAACCAGAAATCGTTTGTTCATATCTGTAAACGGTGGCTTCATTACAACCCGTTGAGGCGCGCTATAGTTCTGAGACGACAGGCGCTCATACGTCGATCTCAATTTGGCCGCGAAGCAGGTCGTCAATGGTTTCACGCTTCCGGATCAGTTTGGCTTCGCCGTTGATAACCAACACTTCTGCGGGCCGTAAACGCGAATTATAATTTGAGGCCATTGAATAGCCGTAAGCTCCGGCGTTCAGAATGGCGATCGTATCGCCCTCGCGCACCTCGTTGAGCTTACGATCCGCGCCAAATGTGTCGGTCTCGCAGATGTATCCTACAACAGTATAGAGCCTCCGCGACCCCGTAGGATTAGAGACATTAATAATGTGATGATACGCATCGTACATCATGGGTCGTACCAGGTGGTTGAATCCGGAGTTCAGGCCCACGAAAGTGACACTGGGAGTGGCTTTCACCACGTTGGCGCGGGCGAAGAGAACACCCGCTTCACTGACAAGAAACTTTCCGGGCTCGAGCCACAGTTCGAGCTTTCGTCCGTATTGTTCGCAGAATTCCCCAAACGCCTTGGTCAACCGGAGCCCCAGGTCGTAGATGTTCGTCGTGATATCGCCTTCTTTATAGGCCACCTTAAACCCGCTGCCAAAGTCGAGGAAACGCAGATCGGGAAAATCGCGGGCGACGCCGAAGAGGATGTCCGCCATCTTCAGGAAGATGTCGGTCTCCGAAATATCCGACCCGGTATGCACATGCAGACCGTTTATCTTCATCCCGTATTTGTATACGGTCTCCATGACGCGGGGCAATTGGTATATGGAGATGCCGAACTTGGAATTGCTGTGTCCCGTTGAGATTTTGTAATTGCCTCCCGCCAGGATATGAGGATTCAACCTGACCCCGCACGGATAATCGGATCCGTACGTCTCGCCGAACTTCATAAGCGAGGAGAGATTGTCAATATTCACGGCCACGCCCAGCTTCACGGCCTCGCGTATTTCATCAAAGCCAACGCAGTTGGGCGTATACATGATTTCGGAAGGCTTAAAGCCTGCTCCGATTGCGATCTGCACTTCCTGAATCGAAACGGCGTCAATACCGGCGCCGTGTTTCCTTAGCAACTTGAGCACGGATACATTCGTCAGCGCCTTGGCAGCGTATTTTATCCGTACGTCAGCGCCGGAGAATGCACCCTTAAGGCTCTTGAGCTGGCTGACGATCTTGTCGGCATCATAAACGTACAATGGAGTTCCAAACTCCCTGCAGATATCCTCCACCGGAAGTTTTTGTATCACATAGTTATAGTCCACTAACTCCATAGCACGCTTGATAAAAGGCCAAATATACCAATGCCTGAATTTAATTTTCAGTCTTACCTTTGAACTATGAAATTATTTTACCGGAAAGAAGGTAGTAGCGGACCCAACATTGTCATCCTGCATGGCTTGTTCGGGTCATCGGACAACTGGCTGCCACAGGCGCGCATGCTGGCCGAAAACGCGAGTGTATTCCTGGTCGACCTCCGTAACCACGGACAGTCGCCGCATAGCGATAAATTCAATTACGATGTCATGGCGGATGACGTCGCGAATCTTATCGACGCTGAAGGCATTTCATCGCCTGTATTGGTTGGTCATTCCATGGGTGGTAAGACGGCCATGTCGCTTGCCCTCAGGAATCCGGGCGTTCCCGCCGGCATCGTTGTGGTGGACATCGCGCCACGACGCTACCCCGATCAACACGACAGAATTGTTGAGGGATTGCTGGCACTGCAACCCGCCGAACTGAAGACGCGGCAGGAAGCGGACGAAGCCCTTTCCGAGTACGTGCCCGAGCCGGCAGTGCGGCAATTTCTCTTAAAGAATCTGAAACGGGAATCGGCTGGCGGATTCAGCTGGCGAATGAACCTTGATACGATCTCCAGCAATATGTCCGAGGTAAGCAAGCCGGTGGAAAGCGAATCTCCGTTTCCGGGACCTGCGTTGTTCTTGCGGGGTGCCAGGTCGCCCTATGTTACCGATGACGACCTGAAGGGTATCCGCGAACTCTTCCCGGAAGCCGAGCTGGAAACTTTTGATACCGGCCATTGGATACAGGCGGAGAAGCCCCGCGAACTGGTCGACCGGGTCAGATCGTTCGTCACCGGTGTACAATAATGCTTAAGGAGGAGGACAACCTATTGCCGGAATCGATTGACAATGTATAGAATGAGTGTGAGCAGGATGCTGATCAGAATGCTTGTCGTGATGGGTATATACAGCCGGAAGTTTTCCCTTTCCACCAGGATATCACCCGGCAGGCGCCCAAACCATGAAAGCTTTTCCGAGTAATGAAAGATCAGACCAGCAATCAGAAGCACGCCGCCCACAATCATCAAAATCTTTCCTATCCCCATACGCTGTAATTTTTTGTGAATGAATCGCCGCGGTAAACTGTATCTGATACCGACTGTTGTCGCGACCGCGACCGCCGACAAAGTTATACCGAATCAGGTTAAGGATGCGCTTCGGTCCATACGTCATTTCCTGGCTGAAGACGTTCGAACCGCCCGCCGCTTTCTGTCCAGTCTTAAGGTGTATGAAAGCGTCGGGCCGTTGTCGTTCGAGCGTCTCGATAAAGATACCGCTTATGATGATTTGCCGGCGCTCTTTCAGCCGGCCTTCGATGGTCATCCGCTGGGTGTCTTGTCGGAGTCCGGGTGTCCGGGCATTGCGGATCCTGGCGCCCTGGCAGCGCGCTTTGCCCACGAGCACGAAATCGAGGTGATTCCGCTGGTAGGGCCTTCGTCGATATTGCTGGCCCTCATGGCCTCGGGGTTGAACGGTCAACACTTCGCCTTCCACGGCTATCTGCCAATAGAAACGCGAGCGGGTGCGCGCATCATTCGGGCCCTCGAAAAGGACTCCACCCAATCCGGGCAGACGCATATATTTATAGAGACACCGTACCGGAACAATCGATTGCTGCAAACCTTTTTGTCGACACTTGCAGCAGAGACCACCCTCTGCATCGCCGTCGACCTGACGGGCGCGTCTGAGTTCATAAGGACCAGGACGGTCGGACAATGGCACAAAAATCCGCCTACGCTACCCCGCCTTCCCGCGATCTTTCTGTTCAACGCATCGGGTAAGATGCAATAACAATGATCATCGAAAAAGAGGTTGCGCCGCAACTTCCATCATTTTCGAATTTGGACAATTAGCCTAAATTTGCCACCTGTGTTCTCCCATACTTTAAACTCAGCCAATCAATATGCCATACTTGTTTACGTCGGAGTCCGTTTCCGAAGGACATCCCGACAAGATTGCGGATCAGATTTCTGACGCTCTTATTGACTACTTCCTGGCCTACGATCCCAACTCGAAAGTGGCCTGCGAAACATTGGTGACAACCGGACAGGTGGTGCTCGCCGGCGAAGTTAAATCCGAAGCGTATCTCGACGTTCAGGATATTGCCCGGGAAGTGATCCGCCGCATTGGCTATACCCGTAGCGAATACATGTTCGAAGCGAACAGCTGCGGAATATTGTCGGCCATTCACGAACAATCACCCGATATCAACCAGGGTGTCGAACGAAAGAAGAAAGAAGATCAGGGTGCCGGCGACCAGGGTATGATGTTCGGTTACGCCACCAATGAAACAGACAACTATATGCCGCTGTCGCTGGAGATCGCGCACCTTTTGCTGCGTGAGCTGGCAGCGATCCGGAGAGAAAACAAGGCGATCCCGTACCTGCGACCCGATGCCAAATCGCAAGTGACTATCGAATACGGTGATGACAACAAGCCGTTGCGCATTGATGCGATCGTCCTTTCAACACAGCACGATGATTTTGCGCGCGACAATGTCATGCTCAAGAAGATCAAGGAAGACATGATCAACATCCTGATCCCGCGGGTTAAAAAGAAACTCCCCAAGCGCGTGCAAGCGCTCTTCGACGACAAGGTAAAATATTACGTAAACCCTACTGGTAAATTTGTTATCGGAGGACCCCACGGCGATACCGGTCTCACCGGCAGGAAGATCATTGTCGACACATACGGCGGCAAGGGCGCTCACGGCGGTGGTGCATTCTCCGGCAAGGACCCTTCAAAGGTCGACCGTTCCGGCGCATACGCTACACGGCACATCGCCAAAAACCTCGTCGCCGCCGGTGTATGTGATGAAGTGCTCGTGCAGGTAGCTTACGCCATTGGGGTAGCAAAGCCGGTGGGCCTTTATGTCAACACATTTGGTACGGCCAGGGTCAATCTATCCGATGGCGACATCGCGAAGAAGATCGAGAAGCTCTTCGATATGCGCCCTTACTTTATTGAGCAGCGCTTTAAACTGCGGACGCCGATTTACGCTGAGACTGCGGCCTATGGACATATGGGCCGTGAACCCCGCGTTGTCGAGAAGGTATTCCACAAAGGAAAACGGAATGAACTGACGATGAAGGTCGAACTTTTCCCGTGGGAGAAGCTCGACTATGTCGATAAGGTTCGCGCCGCCTTCAAGCTGGCGTAACGATATATAACAACCCGATTTCGGAAAAGCTGCCCCTTATCTTGGGGGCAGCTTTTCTTTTGTCTTCTTCTTATTTTCGAGACATGAATGTTGATGATCTTAACAAGCTGATACAAAGCCGCCGGTCGGTGTTTCAGGCCGAGTACAGCGGACAAGCTGTAGACGATGCGGTGGTCGAGCAGATGCTCGAAAATGCCAACTGGGCGCCGACGCACAAGATGACCGAGCCCTGGCGATTCGTCGTCTTTACGGGCGAAGGATTAAAAGAGCTGGCGCGGATTCAATCGGAATTCTACAAGTCGTACACTACCGCCGACGGGACTTTCAAGGAAGAACGGTATCGCAACCTTCAGGAAAAGCCGCTGCTTTCCTCGCACATTATTGCAGTGGTAATGAAGCGCGATCCGTCGGAGTCTGTGCCGGCCATCGAGGAAGCCGGCGCTGTATTCTGCGCGATCCAGAACATGTACCTGACGGCAGCCGCCTATGGTGTGGGCTGTTATTTGAGCACGGGCGGCATCACCTACTTCGACGACGCCGCGAAACAATTCGGCTTTTCCGAAAATGATGTCCTGCTCGGATTTCTTCATATCGGCATCCCCAAAACCCCGCCACGCGAAGGAAGAAGGAAGCCGGTAGGGGAAAAGACACAATGGGTGAGATAGAGGAAAAATAGTTCGTTCACCGAAAAAGAGGCACGTTTTTGGTAATTCATCATAATGACGGCATCGGATTTCCCTATTTTGAGGATGCTGCCATTAACTTTTTTTTGCTATGAGACCGTTAACGTTGATTTTACTCTTTTTGCTGGCGCTGCCGTGTTGGGTTGCCGGGCAGGTCGTGGGAAAGCAATTCCCAGCCATGGAAGCGGAAACCATTGAAGACGCCAAGGTGATGCTACCCGCCGATGTGGCCGGCAAGTATACGCTGCTGGGTCTGGCCTATTCAAAGAAATCGGAAGATGAACTCAATTCGTGGTTTCAGCCCGTGTTCGAGAAGTTCATTCAGAAAAACAAGGGGTTGTTCGAGGCGTTTGGCTACGATGTGAACGTCTACTTTGTCCCCATGTTTACGGGCGTGAATGCGGCGGCAACAGGAGCGGCCAAGAAGAAAGCGCTCAAGAACATAGATCCGAATTTACAACCCTATATTCTCTTCTATCGGGGCGAGCTGAAGCGTTACAAGGCCGAGCTCGATTTTGAAAAGAAGGACATCCCCTACTTTTTTGTCCTGGACGACGCCGGCAAGATTGTCTATGCTACTTCCGGGAAATACTCGTCCAAAAAGATGGATGAGATTGAAGAGGTGCTGGAATAGCGCTTCCTCTTTCTTCATTGATCTTCAATGCGCCAACCGGGGGAACAACAGTAGCCGATAAATTTTTCCCTCGGCAATCCGAAATACTCGGAATCGTTCCAAACCATTCCATGGCCTCCGATGTTAGTCGGGGGCCATGTAATTTTTACACTTATTCACGGCATGCGTAGGGATCACCGGATTGCCGGCATCCAAATCTCTTATACCCCTTCCATCCCATACCGGTTTGAGGGCAATCGTGCACGGCGTTAAGTTCACTCCACTAAACCACCCCTAACGCCGGCAAACCATGAATAGCCATCGAATCCCCCGGACATTTCTTGTAGGATTTGTTCTCGCCTTCTGCATTGCAGCGCCCGATATGCTAATGGCGCAACTTCAACCGATTGGAGTTTTTGATCATCACCAGGACGTAGGTGATCCCAAGCTAAAGGGCTCCGCCGTGTACCATCCTGAAGACCAGAGCTACGAAGTCACCGGCGCCGGGCTCAACATGTGGGCCAATGCCGATCAGTTTCATTTCCTGTGGAAGAAGATCAAAGGGGATTTCATTATCCAGGCCACCGTGGAATTCATCGGTGAGGGTACGGCCGACCATCGCAAGATCGGTATCATTGCACGAGACGATTTAACCACAGATTCGCGGTACGCCGACGCCTGTGTCCATGGCGATATTCTGAGCAGCCTTCAATACAGGCCTCAGAAAGGAGGTATTACGGAACAAGTCGAACTTTCCGTGTATCATCCCACGCACATTGAACTCGAGCGAAAGGGAAACACCTTTACCTTTTCAGCAGCAACCTTTGGGCAGAATTACAAATCCGTAACGAAGGAGGTGGCATTGAATGAAGAAGTCTACGCCGGACTCTTCATCTGCTCTCACGTGGAAGACGTCATTGAGAAAGCGATCTTCCGTAACGTACGCATCATCATTCCGGCGGATGATGATTTCGTGCCGTACCGCGATTACATCGGGAGTCACGTAGAGGTCATGGATATTGAAACGGGCGTACGTAAGATTCTCCACAGTGAACCGATCTCCCTTCAGGCGCCCAACTGGACACCCGACAACAAATACCTCATCTACAACGCGCAAGGGCTGCTGTACAAATACGAACTCGCCACCGGAAAGATCGTACCGCTAAACACCGGATTCGCCAACCAGAATAACAACGACCACGTGCTGTCTTTCGACGGCAAAATGCTCGGCATCAGCCACCATGTCGGCGAGAAGCGTACGTCAACGATCTTCATACTTCCCGTGGAAGGGTCAGACAACCCCACAAAGATCACAGACGAAGCCGCCGGCCATTCCTACCTGCACGGCTGGTCGCCAGACGGTAAGCGCCTCATATTTACGGGGAACAGAAACAACGAATACAACATATGGGCCGTCGATGTCGAGACAAAAAAGGAAACACCCTTAACCGAGAACGCGACGCTTGACGACGGCCCGGAGTATAGTCCTGACGGAAAATACATCTACTTCAATTCAGTCCGCACCGGGACGATGAAGTTATGGCGCATGAAAGCCGATGGCAGTGAAGAAGAACAGGTGACGTTCGATGAATATAACGACTGGTTTCCGCACTTTTCTCCGGATGGAAAATGGATCGTCTACCTGTCGTTTCCGAAAGACATCAATCCCACGGATCATCCCTTTTACAAAAAGGTATACTTGCGGCTTATGCCGGCTTCAGGGGGTGTACCGAAAACCATCGCCTACATTTACGGCGGACAAGGTACCATCAATGTGCCGAGCTGGTCGCCTGACAGTAAGAAGGTCGCATTCGTGAGCAACAGCAAACTCGATAAACAGGACGCCGGTCGCTAGTTGATTCTGATCACCTGTTCGATGTCCTTGAGCAGGTCCTTTTCAGAAGGGATACTCCTGGTTGCAGCGGGTTGCGAAACCGTAATGCGTAGCGCACGCAAGCCGATGGCCCCAGGAAGTTCTTCGAGTTCGAAGTCTTCGATCTCTCCTGTGATGAGGTCCTTGCTGCGCAGATGGCTGAAGTATTCCTTGTACTCCTGTGCCATTCTGGGTTGGCTGTAGACGATCGCGATCTTGCCCGGCTGAGTAAGCCTTTGCATGTCGTCCTTGTCGTCTTTGATCTTCGCTTTGTCGATCCGCTTCTTTATGATCTCATACCGGATGTCGTACGCGCCGTCAACATCGAAGCGCTTTTCATCCGGACGGAACCGGATCGTGACCGGCTGGTCATGAACCAGGATAAGCTGGGTGATATCGAGACGGGTTTTCAGTTCAGGGCGGATTAAAGCCATCTGTTGCTCAACTGAGCACATCAGGATAAGTTGCCAGAGCCTGAAGTTGCGCAGGTAAAATTCATTGAACTTCCGGTCCTGTACGAGTGCGTCGCCCAGGTAAAGTGTGAACTCAACGCCATCCGTCTTATATTTTTCAAAGTAGTGCGGGAACATGCGCTGCGCACTGTCTTCTGCCTGGTCGATGATACCGGCGACAAAAGAGTTGATCTTGTTCAGGCTGTCTTCGAAAGCGCCGCGCCGCTTGTAGACTACGTCGAACTTGGGATCCAGTTGCGACTTATATTCCTGTATCCACTTGCCAAGTGTTTCATCTTCAGAAAAGTGTTGCAACACGGGGTGAATTTCTCCTTTGAGAAACTCAAGGATACGGATCTCATCGCCAGATGAAAGGCTTCCTTTGGTAAGCGCCATGTGTTTTTCAGCGCGGAAGATCAGTTCGTCCAGCAGCGGAAGGCTGACCTTGCCGGAAAGCCGTTCCAGGACGTTGACAGCCATCCGCAGGTTCTCCTGCAGGTCGAGCTGAATTGCTGCGTTCCGCTCGCGGGAAGAGTTACGGATGTCGATCATCCCAAAGAACGGATATACTTTTCGGAACACGATTTCCTCAAGCCGCGCCGTAGGATCGGTACGGCGTTGGTTCAACAGGCGAAGTCCGGCTTCGAAAAAGCGCCATTGTACTGACGGGTGGATAGCGGTGCATTCTTCCTGGATCAGGGCGCGAATGCCGGTTTCCATATCCGCCTTGGCCCGCTTCACCGCCACAGTGAACATGGGTAATGCATTTTCCAGCTTAGTGGCGCTTGCCGCGGTTAACATTCCGGGTTGGGGCGACGCCAACTCCAGCAAACCTATTGTTTCATCGCCATCCACCAATGGGGAAAGCATCAAGCTTCGTACGCCTGATTCCAGCAGTGCGTCTTCGGCCTTCGACCGGTAAGGATACTCCGCTACATCGTCGATCGCGATGCTGCGTTTCTCGACCCAACTCCGTTCATATACGGATCCCGCATAGTCGCATCCCGCAGGCGTATGCCCGGCGACGCTCTTCCAGCAGTCGCTGGTACTGGTATTCAGGACCAAATTGTTATTGGGATCGAAGTACGCCAGACCTACCCTCAGGTCGGGCTGCTCCATGATGGAACGGAGCTTTTGCTGTATGGACTTAAAGGTTTCAGTGTTCCCGATTGAATCCTTGGCAATGAGTTCGTATTTGATCGACGACAGCATTTCTTCCAGCGTCACGTCGGTCAGGCGCATAATCAGGAAGCCGTGGAACTCGAAGTTATCCGGACGTATATACTGCAGTATCAGGTCGAGATCATAGATCTTTTCCGTAAGGAATTTGAGCACGTGGGGATCGATGGGTTCCGGTTCACGGATCGCCACGATATCGCAGAAGCGATTGTCGACCTGGATCTTGTAGACTCTTTCCAGTCCCGACTTCCGGTCGGCGAGTGTGACCAGCATCGGTCGGTCGAAGTCGAAATCGGCCTTGTAAAACTTTCTCAGGATCTGGAGGCTGGCCTGAAGTGTTGCGGCGACGGCGTACTGTCCGCCGGGGACGTTGATACAGATATCAGTGTCAAGGTTCCGTCCTGCCAGAAGGTCGTTAAAGGCTGGAGTGGTGTAGAACGGCTTTGCGGCAAAAGGCACAACTGCTGCTGCCAGATCGGCCTTTCCCAAGGAATACGGAAACACCGCGCCCATCATGAATTCGACGAGTTCCTCGTATCCGGCCGGTATTCCCTCCTCTCCAAGCGGCTGCTTGAGGGGCGAGTTCGAGATCCTGTCGAGGAGTTGGGTTGCCCATGCCACCTTCGGCCCGTTTCTGAGCTTTTCCTCCCAGAATTCAACGAGTCCTTTCAGACTAAAATACGAGCGGTAGGGAACCTTCGTAAATTGGGTATAATCATCCATACGCCTTGTATCAACGCTTGTGGAATCGAAACGTGAAAACCGTGCTGCGGGTTCTCCCCTGGAGACGTATCACCGAAAGTTTTAGTGCAGGCACATAAAAAATAACCAACGCCACGTCCCGGAGACCGGGGACATCCTTCCAACGGAATGCCATTGCGCCGTGTCTAAAGGATTGTAGCGATTGGAAATTATGAGGCGTTTATTGTTGGCTGCCGGCGTACTATTCTGGGTCACGTCGTGCGAAATGGGACCGGAAAAGCATGATCTGCTGCTGATTACCCATCAGTTTGATTTCTCAGAAAACGATTACGGGTGGTCGGGCGATTTTGCAGATTATCCCGTGGGAGATTCCGTCGCCTACGGGCTTTACTTTGGCCATGACCCTCTGCCCCCAAACCTGGGTACGACAAAAGGACTGAAGCTGTCGGGCACGAATTACAGCGACGATCTTTTCATGTTTGTGAAAAAGAAACTCGATGGCCTGAAACCCTCCACCGCCTACGAAGTCGCTTTTCAGATCAAGTTCGCCTCAAATGCGCTGAAGGACCAGGTTGGTGTGGGTGGCTCGCCGGGTGAAAGCGTTTACCTGAAAGCGGGAGCCGCCCCGTTCGAACCTGTAAAGGTCGACGTGAACGGCTACTATCAGATGAATATCGACAAGGGTAACCAGCTCAGCGGAGGCCAGCACATGATGCTCATTGGTAATATCACTTCGCAAAAAGGAGGCTTCGATTACAGCCTGGTTGAAAGAAATAACGGCGCATCGTTTACGGTAACCACGAACGCCGACGGCGAATTGTGGTTGGTGGTCGGCACGGACTCCGGATTTGAAGGCACCACTACGTTGTATTATACCAGCATTACGACGCTGCTGACACTCGCGCGTTAGCCTTCCTAATTCAAGTTCAACTCGGCCTTAAACGCCATCAGGTGATTCCACAGCGCCTGATCCCAGGTGGTGTCGGCGTCCCATTTGGTTCCCAGGAACACATTACCCGATTCGATGTGTTTGAAATAAAATTTGAATACCTTCTCATCCGCGGGCAGTTTTTTTTCAATGGGTTCTGTTCCTTCGAACGCAACTGATATCAATTCATTTTCTCCACTACCGGTATTGTACCCCAGCAGTTGTCGTGCTATTGATCCACGGGCATGAACAAAGCGCAGCACGTAAAGAAATCCTTTTGAACGCAGTTCCCGTTCGGACATGCCCGGTTCTGTCAGTTGATACTTGAGGGGATACGTTGAAAAGAGTTCGGCCAGGCGGGCGTCCAGCGCTTCGTCACCGAACTTGGGTACAGCGAGTTGATCGACCTTAAGATCGATCGCGAAGAACTCCGATCGTCTTCCCACGATCGGATTGACGGTCAGACTGGTCTCCGGTTGAGTATTGATCAGGAAGTTTTGACGAACGAGGCTATTGGCAGCGGCGCGATACACTTGCTTCAACATCTCGTCCAGATCGGGATGATGCACCGTCCATGCAGACTGACCCGCTTCAATAAACGTGAGCTTCTTGTTGAAAGGTGTGATCAGCAACCGATACCCCTCTTCGTTCTTTCGCAGGAACACAAGATGCTCCACGTTCCGTCGCACCAGGTAGAGCGACAACGCGCGTACTGCGTCAGTGCCCGCCAGCAAGAGGTCGATGTCGAACCAACCGATCGCATCGATACCCGTGTCGGCAAACGACCGCTGAACGTCGTGCATTTCCTTCGTGGTGACGTTGGGTGTATAGACGACGATCGTACGCGTTGCCAACAGCTTTTCCGGAAGCGCGCCGTTAGTCTGAAGTAGGGAAAGAAATTGATCTTCACTCTGAATCTCCTGAGCGGGAATTTCAGCGAGGGGTAATGACAGCAGGAGAATTAAAAGAAGTGTTCTCACCTTAATATTAATGGAATCAAAAAAGAGAAACGTTGTCGGGCGCCCGCTATTTCATCCGACCGCAAAAAATCAGCCACCGCCAAAAGTTACGCAAAACATTCTGAATGTGCATTTTTTTGGTACTTTACCCCACCAGTTAAACGCCCATTCACTATGAAGCACCTCCTCTCCCTATTCGTTCTTTGCGCATGTTACACCGTGCACGCACAGGTAAGCCAGGCACTTCAGTCGAAGATTGACAGAATGGCGGCCGAGCTGGAACCAAAGATCATTGAATGGCGAAGGCATTTTCACCAGTATCCGGAGCTTTCCAACCGCGAATTCAAGACTGCCGAAAAGGTTGCAGAACATCTTAGAGCACTGGGCATCGAAACCACCACCGGCATTGCGCACACCGGGGTGGTGGGATTATTAAAAGGGGCAAAGCCGGGTCCGGTGATCGCCCTGCGTGCCGACATGGATGCATTGCCTGTAACGGAACGGAACGACCTTCCCTTCAGGTCTGAAGTGACCACCACATACGCGGGAATGGAAACGGGCGTCATGCATGCATGCGGTCATGATACGCACGTTGCCATTCTGATGGGCGTCGCAGAAATTCTGTCACGTAATCGAAATCAACTTAGAGGGACCGTTAAGTTTATTTTTCAACCCGCAGAAGAGGGCCCGCCGCCGGGCGAAGAAGGTGGCGCTGACCTGATGGTCAGGGAAGGCGTACTCGACAATCCCAAGGTGGATGTCATTTTCGGCATGCACATTCAATCGATCAGCAGGCTCGGTACTATCAGTTACAAGGAGGGCGGACTGATGGCGGCGTCCGACTGGTTCACGATCAAAGTAAAAGGCCGACAGGCGCATGGCGCAGCGCCCTGGATGAGCGTCGACCCGATCGTAGTGTCTGCACAGATCATCAACGCCTTGCAGACCATCGTAAGCCGGCAAATGGACCTTACCCAGGAGCCGGTGGTCGTGACCGTGGCACGAATTAATGCCGGGATCAGAGAGAACATTATCCCCGAAGAATTGGTGATGTCCGGTACGATACGGACGCTGGACAAGACAATGCAGCAAAGCGTGCATCAAAAGATACGACAGATCGCCACCAGCATCGCTGAGAGCGCCGGGGCTGTGGCAGAGGTTACGTTCGATGGCAAAACGCCCGTCACCTACAACGATCCTGAACTTTCTGCGTTGGTGGTTCCCGCCCTTGAACGCGCGGCGGGCAAAGACCAGGTCCTGCGAATCCATGCCGTTACCGGGGCTGAAGATTTTGCGTTCTTCCAGGAGAAGGTACCCGGCTTCTTCTTCTTTGTCGGGGCGCGACCGACCAACATTGATCCGACCACGGTGCCCTCACATCATACACCGGACTTTATGATCGATGAATCGGCTATGATCACAGGCCTGAAGGCCATGCTGAATGTGACGCTGCACTACATGTTCACATCGAGTAAATAGCGCGCACGGACCGAACGGTGTTTCATAGTACACCCCGACCGAAGAATGAAACCAACATTGCTGCCAGAAAGAGAATCACCCAAACGTACAGCAAACGTTTAAGGCGTCGTAAGGATCGCTCAGACGATTGTCTGTTTTCCATAGGTGGGGGAGTGGGAGCTTGGTAAACCTGCGACATCGTGTTGTGTCTACTGACGTTATTTCAAACGTAAAAGTTGGCCGGGGGTCTAATCTTCGAAAGAAAATACCGCAATTTTAGCTATAACTTTCCCCCGCCTAATCACCGTTAGCAGGGCTGCCGCTCCCAAAAACAAGGGAAACTAAAATCCGAAATATTTCGTAATTAAAATAGAGCTTTCGGAAGCCCTCCGGAATTCACCGCCGCGGGCAGCAGGGGCTGACAAAATTTCCGTCCCACTAAATTGCCCGGTTTTTGCATCGCCGTAAGCGGCATTTATATTTTTAATTCAAAAGATATAGTGATATGAAACGATTCGGTTCACTGCTATTGGCTGCTGTATTAGGCAGCGGGATCACGATCGGTACTTACGAAATTATGGATAAGGGTGACCGTGTGGTCCGGCTGGACTATTCCAGTGGCGTTCCCACGTCCCAGGTAGCCTATCATGTCAACGAAGACGGGGAGGTCGTTCCCCTCGACTTTACTCAGACGGCCGAGAAAGTCACATCAGCCGTCGTCCACATCCGGTCAACCCGGAGCAGGACCAGCCCGCAACGGGACACACAATACTTCAATCCTTTTCGCGATTTCTTTGGTCCCGACTGGGCGCCTCCCATGAATCGCGGACCCCTTCAGAGTACAGGGTCAGGTGTTATCATTAACGCGAACGGTTATATCGTGACAAACAACCACGTTGTGCAGGACGCAGAGATCGTGGAGGTCACCCTGCATGACAACCGCTCCTTCAAAGCAGAGATTGTGGGTACCGATCCCGACACGGACATCGCACTGTTGAAGATCAACGAAAAAGATCTTCCGCACCTGGCGTTTGTCGATTCGGATAAGGCCAAGGTAGGGCAATGGGTACTTGCGGTTGGAAATCCTTTCAACCTTACCTCAACCGTAACCGCCGGAATCGTCAGTGCGAAGGGGCGCAGCATTCATATCATTCCGAGTTCAAGTGAAGGCGGCAATACTGCAATCGAATCGTTTATTCAAACCGATGCTGCGATCAATCCCGGAAACAGCGGTGGCGCGCTCGTAGATCTCTCCGGTGGCTTGCTGGGTATCAACACAGCCATTGCAAGTCCTACGGGTTCATACTCCGGATACGGATTCGCCGTGCCGGCAAACATCGTTAGTAAGATTGTTGAAGACCTCCTCAACTACGGCGTCGTGCAGCGGGGCTGGCTGGGCGTTACGATCGCGAGCGTAAACAGTACGCTGGCGCGTGAGCATGACCTGAAAGTATTCGAGGGCGCCTATGTACAAGGCATCGCTGAAAACAGCGCCGCCGCCGATGCAGGCATCCAGGTAGGAGACGTCGTGGTGAAAATCAACGATGTGAAGATCTCCGGCAACTCGGCGCTGATCGAAACCATAGGTCGACACCGCCCGGGCGACAAGGTCAAGATAACCGTGAACCGTAAGGGTAAGGAACTTGATTTCGATGTAACGCTTAAGAACCGTAAGGGCGAGATCGCCGCTGTGAAGGTCGAAGAACGCAAAGGCCTTGCAGCGCTGGGCATAACGGTTGAACCCGCTGAACCGAGTGTATTGAAGAAGCTTGAACTGAAGAATGGTGTTCGCGTTACGAGCAGGGGCAGCGGCAAGATAGCACGCTACACCGACATCCGGGATGGCTTCATCATCACAAAGGTTAATGACACGCCTGTGAATTCGCCCGAAGAGCTCAACAAGGCGCTGGAGAAAATAAAAGAAGGAGAAATTGTTACGCTCTCGGGGACGTACGAAGACTTCCCGAGGGAGTTTCTATATTCATTCCGCATGTAATTGTAAAACCCTTTAAACTGTATGAGCAGAAGACTTTTTAAGAAAGGTGAACGTGTGAGGAGCAAGATCGACGGCAGAGTAATGGAAGTACTACGGTACATCCGGGATAAGACAGTAGAGGTGATGTGGTTTGACCTGGAAAAGAAAGAAGTAAGAAAAAACAGAATCCCGGAAGATATGCTCTCCCGGGCAGCATGAACCGAAAAAAAAGGACCAGACATTTAGCTTGGTCCTTTTTATTTGCCACAAACCGCCATACCCCGCCTCGGGTAGGTAAGGAGAGAACATTGTGCTAACTTTGCGGCGTAGCTGAAAGGAGGAAAAGCCATCAAGAAATTCGATATCCCGGTTTACTACCGGTCGACCATCACCGGACGGATTAAAGAGATCCGGAAACTACGCGATCCGCGGAAGCAGGACTTCACTCCCAGCAGTCTGGATTTCGGGCCGGTGGCGTTTTATCTCGCGCGTCATTTCGGATTTTGTTACGGAGTAGAAAACGCGATTGAGATCAGCTACCGGGCGATCGATGAAAATCCAGGTCGCCGCATTTTCCTGCTGAGCCAGATGATCCATAACCCGGAAGTGAACAACGATCTGCGCAATCGCGGTGTACGATTTATTATGGACACCGACGGCACGCAGTTCATTCCCTGGGAAGAGATTCTTCCGAATGACATCGTGATCATACCCGCCTTCGGAACCACGCTTGAAATCGAAGACCGCCTGCTGCAGCGCGGCGTGCAAGTGGAGCAGTACAACACTACGTGTCCGTTTGTTCAAAAGGTTTGGAACCGCTCGGAGAAACTTGCTGATACCGGACACACCATCATTATCCATGGACGGCCGCGGCATGAGGAAACGCGTGCCACATTTTCGCACGGCGCCAGCCATGGGCCTTCTGTGATCGTGCGCGACCTGGCCGAAGCCAGGCGACTCGGCGCATACATTACCGGGGAACGGCCCTATAATGAATTCTACACCGAGTTCGCACAGCGATACTCCGAAGGCTTTCAGCCGGAAAGGCATTTGCAACGGGTCGGCGTTGTGAACCAGACGACTATGCTTGCCACCGAGACACAGGAAATCGCCACGTACTTCCGCGACTTGATGATTAAGGTGTATGGCGCTGAAAACCTGCGTGAGCATTTTGCCGACACGCGTGATACACTGTGTTACGCCACCAACGACAACCAGGAAGCCACCTACCGGCTCTTGAAGACCCCGGCCGATCTCGCTATCGTAGTAGGTGGATACAACAGTTCGAATACCTCACATATCGTGGAGCTCTGTGAGCCCGCGTTCGATACCTACTTCATAGAGTCGGAGCGGGAGATCGAGTCGCCTTCCCTAATCCACCATTTCAATATTCACACCAAACAACGACAGGCCACCTCTGCATTTCTTCCGCAAAAGGACAAGGTGCGCATCGTCGTCACGAGCGGAGCATCATGTCCTGATACGCTGGTTGACCGTGTGATGTTGAAGATTCTGTCTTTCTTTCCGGAAGCCGCGCCACTGGAGAGCGTGATGCAGGCGCTTGAAGAAACCGGAAACGCCTCGGTCTAAGGTGTTACCCAGCTCTTCTCGCTGGAACTCTTGCGAATCGCATCAATGACTTTCATGTTGGCCACCGCATCTGCCAGACTGGTAGGCACCGGGGTGTTTTCAAGTACGGCCCGCGCAAAGGCATCCGCTTGAATGGTGTACTGATCGCAAACATCAAAACTGATCGTGTGCGTGCCGCCTTCATCATGCAGCCAAAGTTGGGTAGGCTTGTCGGGAGGGGCGTTGAAGGGGATTTCTATCTCAACGCGCCCGGCGTCGCCGAAGATATTCACGCGCTGATAGGGGTGGAGTTGCGTAGCACATGTAAAGGTTCCGGAGCCGTTTTGAAATTGCAGCATTCCGGACGTCAGGATGTCGGTACCTGATTTGGGATCGAATTCCATCGTGCCAAGAACCTGGGCTGGTTCCGCGTCGAAGATGAATCGCGAGAGGGAGATGCAGTAGCACCCGATGTCCATAAGACCACCACCTCCGATATCGGCGATGTTGCGGATGTTGGCCGGGTCGGTATTGTTATAGCAAAAGAAGGAATGCACGGTCTGCAGTTTACCGATGCTTCCATTTTTTACGAGCTCCTTCGCCTTCACCCATTGCGGATGCAGCCGGTACATGAACGCCTCCATGATCTTAAGATTCGGAAATCTCTCCGCCGCATCCCGCAACTGCTCGGCTTCGGCAGCATCCATTGCTATGGGCTTTTCACATAGCACATGCTTGCCGGCTTCCAGGGCCTTCAGCGACCAGGAGACGTGAAGATGATTGGGCAAAGGATTGTAGATGGCATCGATGTCGGGATCACTCAACAGTTCTTCATACGATCCATAGGCTTTGGGTATACCAGCTTCCTGTGCGGCGTCACGCGCCCGATTGATTGATCGGGACGCCAGCGCAGTTACCACCCCCAGGCCGCTCCGTTGCATCGCCGGAATTACCTTGGTAAGTCCGATTTTGGCCGTGCTTAATATTCCCCAGCGTACTTTCATATTCCCTGGATTTAGTTGGTGTTGCCGGGGTCGTCATACAGGTATTCCCGCTTCAAGCCCATAATGCGTCGATAGGATTGGTCGATACGCTCGCCTGGAATCTTCCCGGAACGAACCAGGTCTTTGATGACCCGGTGTACCCGATCTACTGTGCGCTCTTCACTTTGATCAATATTGTTCGAAAACGTCATGACGTCGATACCCGCGTTTATCGCCAGCATAATGGCCTGCTCAAGGCCATAGTGGCGCGTGATGGCGTGCATCTGCATGTCATCGGAAAAGACGACGCCCTGAAAGCCCAACTTCTTTCGAAGCATGCCGTCCAGGATCGGAGCTGATAGTGTTCCGGGACGACCTTCGGGATCGAGTTTTCGGTTTACGATATGTGCCGACATGATCGCATCGGCAAGGCCGGCATCTATGAGTCGGCGATAAGGGACCAGTTCGCGCTCTTCCCAGGTAGCGGTCACGTCGGCCATACCCAGATGCGTATCGGCTTCCGAGCTGCCATGTCCCGGAAAATGCTTGGGAACAGTGATCACATTCAGTTTGCGATGCTCCCGAATAAAATCGGCAGCCAGCTCGGCGACCCTGGCTTCATCAGGAGAAAACGCCCTGCCGAATTTTGCGATAACAGGATTGTCGGGATTGGATGCAAGGTCGACACACGGCGCGAAATTGACATTAAGACCCAGCCCTGCAAGGGTAGCCGCGGTGGTCCGGGCATAGTAACGAACTGTGTCGGTAGTCGCGGCAGCGCCCATTGCCTCGGCAGTGACTGACCGCGGAAATCCGTACTTCTGTTTCAGCCGGTTCACTCTTCCGCCCTCCTGGTCGATGCACATGAATAACGGTACAGGCGCTGTTTGCTGGTATTGCCAGATCACGCGACTAAAGGCATCGAATGAATTCGAAGGAGGGATGTTCTTCTCAAAGAACAAAATGCCGCCCACCTTGCCCTGCCGGACTTCGGCCATGACAGCCTGATCGACGGTTGTGCCCGGCACACCGATGAGGATCATCTGGCCGATCTTGATGTCGAGGCTGTCGACCGTCTGACCTGTGCTCACTAAAGCCGGAGTTATCATCGCCATGAGAGCGATACATTGTCTGATCAATAACATATTTCTTCAATAACGATCCCGGATCATTTCAAGTAAACGCTGCATCGATTCCCTCACATGTCGCGTTGGAACGGAATAGTTTGTGTTCATCAGGGAAAATATAAGCGTCTTTCCTTTTCGTGTTACAATATACCCACTCAGACAATGCACATGGCTAAGGGTTCCGGTTTTTCCGTAGATGTAAGGTTCGTCGGCGGTATAATAATTTTTGAGCGTACCCGAAACACCTCCGGTGGCGAGCATGCTGAAAAGTCGGTCGCGTTCTACAGCGTTCAACAGTTTCTCCCATAGCATCACCACAGATCGGGGCGTAACCAGATTGTATCGCGACAGACCTGAGCCGTCATTCCATAGGGGCTCGTCCGGAAGGTCGGCCAGGAGTTCATCCTTAACATAGGTTATGGCAATCTCGGGGTCCAGCGTATCGCGTAACGCACCGGCACACAGCAGCAAAAGTTGCTCCGCGATGAAGTTATCGCTGTCCTGCATCATCACACGGTACAGACTGTCGGCCGGAACACTGTACAGCGTTTGCCAGGCGCTCACGGGTGGATTGTGTACCAGCGTAACCTTACGGTGCAGCGTATCCGACAACAACTGTACGACCATGGATGAGTCCGTGAGAAAGGGCTTCGTCCAATCGCGTATCCTGTCATACCTTCCCGGTGTGAAACGCGTCACGTTCGAATAGGGGGACCGGATGAGCATCGACCTCTCTGCAGTGTCACCACTCATCACAATGAACTTCTCGAAATGCCGCGGTCTGGTCTTCAGTTTCCCGTTGAGATAGATGGTCTCGAACGTATTGCCATAGATCGGGAATGGTGAACGCATCGCGGAATAATAGAAGTCATAGTCTTCCCATGACCAGCCCGGCCCAAAAGGTGGCGTGGTCCAGTTGCGCTCCGTATAGTAAAGATCTTCGGGCGCCCTGCTGAGGAATGTGTACACCTTGCTTTCACTCACTGGCTTGTACAGAAAAGACGGATCGCCCGTTCCGGTGATGATCAGCGAGTCTCCCACGGTGGCATAGCGGAGCGCGGGGACGGAATCGCCCAATACACTCAGCGCCGCAAACAGCGTAAAGATCTTGGTATTCGAAGCCGGGGTAAAATAACGGGACGCGTTATGCTCGAACAGTACTTTGCGCTTGTCAGGGTCATACAGCATAAAGCCGGTGAAGTCCTGAAACGTCTGTTCCATACCGGTCAGGTGCCCTTCGATCGCCCGCCTCGGTACGGATCCACAGGAAGACAGAAAGAGACCGGCCAGGAGGAGGGCAGTGTTGCGTGTCATTGCAATCCCGATCGATAACGTTCGTCGAGGATGACGCAATGGTGGATCATATGACCTGCAATGATATAACCTAATGCGCGAACTGAAAGACGGTTGCCGTTTACCGCGCCGGCGCGCTCCAACATCGCTTCGGTAAAGCTGCGGAACAGGTCGACCGTGGATCGTCTCAGGCTACCGAATTCTTCGCGAAGACCGGCCAAATCCCGGTTGTTTGCATTCGACTCAGGGGCGTAGTCTTTTTCCTCGAATCCGGCCAGGGGCGTTTGGTCGTTGCGCGCGAACCGCAACGCACGATACGCCATGATCCGCTCTGTGTCGAGCATGTGCGCTACGACCTCGCTTACCGTCCATTTTTCAGCCTGGTAACGGTGCAGGCGCTGTTCTTCAGTGAACAGTGTCGACTCGTTAAAACGCTTTTCTGAGAGCTCCAGCGCGGAAAAGAGGTCCATTTCCCGAATGGGTTCAACGTAACGCCAGTAAAAGTCAGTGATAATTAGGTCAGTGTTTTGCATAATCTGCGCCGTGTCATATTCGTGTCCAAATATCAAGGTTTTTTTAGGAGAAAGGCTCGAAATTCACCGGCGCAATCATCCTGTCAGTTTTGCGGTTTCTTTTTGTGCGTTGGCAGAATTAAAAGGTTGAGAGCAAACCCTGACGGACCGCCCCTTCTAAGTATTTGGTTTTCAGTGGGTTTACGATGAGACCTCTGATGATTTATGTGGTTCTTGCCCTGCTGGCGCAAACTGTCCGCGCCCAGCCGCTTCCGCACGCCGATGCCTGGGAGCAGGTATACCAGACCGGCCGGGGCGATATCACCATATTCTGGTACACCTCCAGGCCTTTTATTTACCAGAGTCGCGATGGCGAAATGCATGGTATCGAAGTGGAGATCATGCAGAGTTTTCAGGAATACCTCAGAAATGCGTACAAGATCGAGCTGACCCTACACTGGGTTAAGTGCAAAAGCTTCATCGACACCTACAAGACCGTACGCGACAGTTCGGTGAACGGGACATTCGGCGCCTCGGTGTTCTCCATTACACAGGAACGACAGCGCGAAGTGGCTTTTACGCCTCCTTACATGTCAGACATTTCTGTGTTGATCTCGAGTTACGATGTGCCCATAGTAAAAAATGCACCGGAATTCGACGCAGCTTTTGGGAACCTCAAGGCCGTCACCATTGAGGGTACAACTTATGAGCATGATCTTCTCCTCGTACGCGACCAGCGTAAGCTCGATTTTAAGATCGAGCATATTCCCAGCAGCGACAACATTCTGCGCGCCATAGCAAAGCAAAATGGCGCGTTCGGATTCATTGACCTTCCCATATACCTCGCAGAATTTTCCCGCGACGCGTCCGTTCGGGTCAAGCGGCAGAATGTCTTTCCGATCAAACGGGAAGGGTATTCTTTTATTTACCCGAAGAACAGCGACTGGCAGACGCCCATCGAAGAATACTTTCTCAGCAATGCCTTCAAGGAAGACATTGAAACGATCGCCAGTCGCTACATCGACACCGACGTGTATCGGTTCCTTGAAAGTGTCTATCTCCACAGCGGCAATCGTGAGGTACTTCTTCTCACCAAGGAAAAGGAAATACAGAATCGCGATCTGCTGGGCAAGTCGGAACTGATCCGTCGCGAAACCAGCGTCAGGAACTTCCTCATCCTGGCGATCGTAATCTTCCTGATCTTCCTTGTCGTGATCTACCAGATGTATCGCATCCGCACCAAAACGGCTATGATCCTTGTAGAACAAAAGCGTCAGATCGAATCGCAGCGGCTGGATATCGAGTCGAGAAAAACCGAGCTCGAAAAACGCAACCAGAAACTCATGGACCTGAATGAGGAAAAGAACCACCTCATCAAAGTGCTGGCGCACGATCTGCGAACACCTATCGGGCACATCGACGGCCTCGCGCACCTGATCCAGATGGACGATGAGAATCTGACCCTGACGCAAATCGATCTTCTTGATAAGATAAAGGATGCGGCCTCGCGGCTCAATCAGATGATCAGCAAGATCCTTGACATTGACGCTATCGAGTCCAGCCGTGTTAATCTGAAACCCGAGCCCGTCGACATGGCAAACCAGGTAAAGCGAATTGTCACGGGTTTCGAAAAGCAGGCCGCGAAAAAAAGCATCAGCCTTACTTATGGCATCAGCGACGAGCCGCTTGTCGTCAACACGGATGCTTTGTACCTCACACAGATTGTGGAAAACCTGATCTCGAATGCCATCAAGTTTTCGCCCTCAGGAAAAACTGTGAACGTGAGCCTCAGCGCCGACAACGGGTTTGTACAACTGTGCGTGCGCGACCATGGACCCGGCTTTACGGAGTCGGACAAGCAAAAGCTCTTCAGGAAATTCCAACGCCTCAGCGCCCAGCCTACCGGTAACGAGCACTCTACAGGCCTCGGCCTATCTATCGTTAAACGCTACACCGATCTGATGAAAGGAGAGGTTTGGTGCGAGTCCGAACCGGGGAAAGGCGCTGCGTTCTTTGTGCGCCTGAAGCGCGATGCTGTTACAGATTAGGAACCGCTATCCGTATGGAAGTGCCGGAGCCATACGTGCTCTTTACACTGATGACGCCTTCCACCTTTTCAATGGCCTGCCTTACAATGTACATCCCGAGGCCTGAACCTTGCGACCGGTCCGTTGCGCGATAGAACATGTCGAAGATCTTATCCTGATGCTCTTTGCGGATGCCGATGCCATTGTCTGCGAACTCAAGCGTCGCCTGGGATTCCCTGATATCAATGGTAATACGCAGGTAGCTGTCAACCTCGGGATTGTAGTATTTGTACGCATTCGAAATCACGTTCCCGATAATGATGTTCATCAGGAAGTGGTCGTTGCGGAAAGGTATGTTTCCGTTGTTAACCACGATGGAGGTCTTCACCGCCTGGAAGTTGTCCAGGTATTCCAACTCGTGAATAGCAGCTTTTACCATGCGCTCCAGGTCAATCTCACCCACAGTTATTTCGCCCCTGTTGACACGGGCGTAGTTAACCATGGAACTGATAAACTCGTCGAGTTTCTTGATTCGGCCCTCGATCTTCTTCAGGTACTGTGCAAGATTCGCCGGGTTAGGATCGAGGTTGGCAAGGTTAACAAGTCCAAGGATTGAGCTCAATGGCGAACGGAGATCGTGCGACGTCTTGTACATCAGTTGATCGAGTTCGAAGTTTCGCTCCGACAACTGATCCATGGCCATGCGAAGATCTTCTTCACGCGCTGCCAGCTGCCAGTTTTGGAAAGTGAGTTCCTCGTTCAGCGCCTTTAGTTTAAGTTCGGTTTTCTTTCGTTCGGAAATGTCTTCCGAAAAAATTGCTACACCGGCAATTCGATCGTTTTCATCCCGGATGATATAGGACGATGTCTTGAGTATCATCTTGTTCGGCAAGGTGATCTCAGACTGGTGTCGGTCGGCGGCGAACGATTTCCTTAATTCCTTTCGCGCTAACGGAACGAGTTCGCGGGGTATCACGTCCAGCATTTTGTCGCCCACCTGTATGTCTTTCCCGGACAACGCCCGCATCAGGTTTGCATGTGCCTGGTTGAATACGACATACCGCTTGTCGGCATCCAGTGCCAGAATCTGATCCTTGGCACTGTCAAGCACTTTAACCACTACGGATTCGTGCCGGCCGCCATCACGGTCGTTTCTGAGGGTACCGTAATAGCGTTGCGGGGGATTGTCTGCCGTATTTCCGACAAGTGATATGCGCACGCTGCGTTCTTCACCGCGTCGTGTGATCACCGAAACCGGCTCACTTGTCACCTCACCATCCTGTTTCAACTTCCGCATCAGTGCTCTGTAGGATTTGGTAGAAGCAACAAGCCCGCTCAGGTCTGGCAGACTTTTTATCGAGGTATAGCCAGTAAGCCGAAGAAAAGCACGGTTTGCCTGATCGATGCGCCCGTCTGCCATCACGCTGAATGTAGCGAGGCCATGCTCGTCGCCAAGTTTCCCCAATACGCTGGCAGCGGATTTGTCTGGTGGTTGCGCGATGAAGTTCAGTCGAAAGTCTTGTGCATGTCGCCTTACCACACCACGTACTCGGATTCCCCTGCCCTTGCTGTCGTACAATACGAATGTTAATTCCGCCTGACGCTTTTCGCCGGCGCGAATCGGTTTAATAGTTTGATTGAAGCGCTTGCGGTCGTCGGGGTGGATGAGCGCAGCAAGCGATTGCCCCGTAAGCCGGTTGCCATAACCCGAGAGTTTACGTGCAACCCTGTTTGCCGATACAATCTTGCCCGTCCGGTTGAAAACAACGATGGCCTCGTATTCAGATCGGTCCTCAATTTGGGGATGTTCTGCGGTCATCTTTAGAATAGGTTCTGAATTGCTCAGAACGTGTTGAACAGTTCGTTTGGCAAGTTACGGTGCACACGAATATTATGCGCGGCGCCTGCCCGTAATGGAAGCCTGAGATTTCCGTGTTGCCTGTACCCCGTTCCGTACCAAATCGGCTCCTGCCCTGAATTTCGTAAATCGGTGCACAACCTGATACGATTATCTTTCAAATCGACATATGCCAGGAATTCCGCCACGGGCGCGTCGGTCTCGGGTTCAAGTAAAACTTTCAGCAAGTTATATCGCGCCGTATCCGTCCGCGTTTCGCCAAGATAATGCAAAGTAACGCCGTCTCCTTTGAGTTGGTACAATATCCTGATCCAAAATGAGTCGTGATGCCAAAGTGATGTAGCATCGGAGCGTAGTTCACGCATCGCGGTCATCTCGCGACCTGCCCTGCTGGCACGCGCCTCTCCGGTGGTCACATTAAGCAAGTACACGGTGCTGTCGGCATGTGACTCGATGCGCACACGACCCTCGCGTTTGTCCCAGGCTATAGAGCGGAGCGTGTCATAGTCCCAGGTCAGATATCGCGCCTGGTTCCAGCTCTTCTGTCCTCCCAGGGCAGACATAATGCTGTCCGCAAGCTCGACGGCAGCCGGATCTGAGTGGGCCAGGTTAAAACCGGGTTCGGGCGTGTACTCGTTGTCACTCTGCTCCGTGGAGAAGGTGCATCCATAGGCGCATAATATCAGAACCAGACCGTACTTCCGTGCCAATGGCATGTATCGTTGTTGGGGATCAGTGGCGTGAAGATAGCGACATTCGCCTTATTCAGCCCGATACACTTTTTTGCCCCTTTTCCCGCCGGTCGAGATCATCGATTACTGCCAGAAGTTTGCTTCTCCTGCCATCCCGGAACATAACTCGTCGCAGGTAGGACTCTACGGGCAGAATGAGCAACGCGACCACCACCTGGACCAGAAAATCGGCCAGCGGGCTTGAGGTGGAAAACGAGTAACCCGCCAGGGTTTGTACGAATTCTATTAAGAGAATGATGGTAAGCAGCGCCAGCACCCGGCTCACAAAGCGGTATCGGAAGCTCAACTTTAACGACAACCAGCCGAGCAGCGCGAAAACGGTCAATTCCATAGCGTAAAACCAGGTGCTTCTCCAGAACAGCGGTCGTACTGTAAACCGTACCGGTGTCATCTCGTGAACGCCGCCGAGAATATCGCGCGACTGTACCTGGAGCGTATATGAACCGGGGGGCAGGTAGGGAATGTTGACCTGGTTGTTAAGAACGGACCACTCCGACCAATCATCGCTAATGTCGGACAGGAAATACCTGTATTCAGACGATGCCGTACCCAGGTAGTTGGGCCGTACGACCTGGAAGACTACCGGTCCGCCATCCTGTTCCACCGCTATGGGGCGCAGCGGATCGAAACGGCGGTCGCCCTGGATGACCGCGGACAGTATGAGTGGAAAAGCCGGAGCAAAGCTGCGCCTGCTTTGCGGCGACACGCGATACAATCCGTTGTTGCCATTAATCACCCAGAGATCCCGGTTGCCCTCAATCTCGTTTACGGCACGTATGTCGTCCAGAAGTCGCAGTACGTTAATGCCGGGGTCGGTGCGCAGCCCAAGAGTTTTCCACGCGTGAGCATCGGAATACCATACCGTGCCATTCGATGCAAAGTATGCGTAAGGGGCAGGCAGACTGTCGATTCGAATCAAAGGTCTGGCAGGGTCTTCCGAGTAATAAAAGCCGCTGCGGTTGACAAACACCGGCCGGTTCCGCCACACAAAGCCGATCGTTCGGGAAAACCCCGGATTGTCCACCGGCATTGCCTGAAGAACGGAAAAGCGATTGTCTTCTATCGTCGTTCGATATAGGGTGTTGATTCCGCACAACCACAATGCGCCTTCATGCTCAAATACCTGGGAGATCAGATCATCGACCTGGTCGAGCGCATCCATTTGTTTCCAGCCGGCGGCGGTGCGCGAGAGCAGGATCATACTGTTATCATATGCCGACACCACCAGGTTACCCTCTTGCGTAGCATAGGAAAAGCGTACCGGGATGTTCAACACCTGCCGTGTCGTGCTGCCGTTCACCTCAAAGACACCTCCAAGACCGGATGCCAGGAGCCTGCCCTTTACCGAATTGAGCCCTGATACCTTGGCTGAGATCCCCTTGACAGGCTTGTAGACAAAGCGTTCCGATTTTAACACGCGGGTTGAGCGCGGCTGCGCTTCCCGCCGGGACGCGCGCGATGTCTTGCTGTCTTTCCGCCGCAGGAAGGCGAACAATCCCTTCCGCTCCTTTTTCCCATCGTCAGGGCTTGCGGCTGGCCGGTTATCCGCCGGCTCGTACCAGGTGATCTCCTCGTATACCGCCTCCCTTGTAAGTCTGTATAGCCCGACGGATGTCCCCGCGTACACATTCCCGTCAAAAGTTTCAACGCACAACAAGTTTCCATTCAGGCCCTCGTAGCTGCTGTAGTCGCGGAAAGGCATTCCCGGCGCTATACGCGTAAATCCATAGTCGTGGGCCACCCAAACATTTCCCCCGCGATCGACATACAACGCGTACACTTCGTTGTCGGGCAGGCCGGTATTGTAATTCAACACTTCGGTAATTTGGCCGGAAACCGGATCCGCGAAGATAACGCCGCTACGTAGGGTTGCGATTGCGATGAGACGCTCGTTAATCCAATGCGCCTCGACAATACTTCCAGCTGAGAGAAGATCCTGTTCGCTAGAGAGCGTCGGCGTTAACCGAAGGTTCCTGTCGCACACAAAGAGTCGATCGTCGGATGTCGCCACAAGGCTGTTTTCCTTCTTTCCCGATGAGAACAGGATGTCTGGAATTCTCGGCGGTCCCAGCCGCGCGGGCAGCAAACCATTGGGTCCTTCAAGTTTAAGGATGCCCAGGCGGTCGCTGCTGATGAGTATGGTGCCGAAGACTTCCGCCAGCGAAGTAAAGGCGCCCGCTTCTTCCGGTGCCTTAAGTATGCGGGCACGGTCTCCCTCTACCACGGCTAGCGCTTCATCGCTGAGAAAATAAATGGCATCGGAGACCGCCGTTATGTTGAAGAAATCGCCCTCCACACTTCCGGGATGGACGTGTGCCTCCAGGGCTCCGTTGACACCCGGCCGCAAATCACCAAAACCGCCTGATCCCCCCCAGTACAGTTTTCCATTACCGTCCGCCTCGAGGGCATACACCGCGCCCCCGGCCGGGATCAGTGTCCAATGGGTGCCGTCAAACTGAAGAATGCCTGCCCGGGTAGCGAAGTACATGAAGCCATTGCTGTCCTGAACCATGTCAAAGGCAGTGTGATCTATCTTTTTATCGGACGGGGCAAAATGTGACAGGAAATAGTGTCCCGGTTGAGCCCGGCAAAAAGTAGACACCAGGATGAGCACGTATAAAAAATTCCTCATAGGAATACGCCGTCTATCAAATGTAGCCATTGCACGACGTCAAACCTAATGGCCTCAAGCTACGCCCATGTAAGGAAAATGCCCGCTTTGAAAGGAACTGTGGACTAACTGATGCGGCTCCAGTTCATCGACGATTTGGATTGGCTCCTGATCCTGGCCGCAATGACCTGATGTTCGGCCTGGCGCAGGTCGGGATCCTTGTCCAGGATTTCGATGGCCGCTTCCCTTGCTTCCCTGAGTATATCGCCATCAAGCGCGAGGTCAGCAATATGGAGATCCGGAACCCCACTCTGCTGTGTTCCCATCAGATCGCCAGGGCCGCGAAGTGTCAGGTCAGCCTCCGCGATCTCGAATCCGTTATTCGTCCGTACCAGGGTATCGATACGCTTCCGCGATTCGGCGGATAGCCTGGCGCTCGTCATCAGAATGCAATACGATTGGTCGGCGCCTCTTCCGACTCTCCCCCGAAGCTGATGAAGTTGCAGCAGCCCAAACCGCTCGGCGTTTTCTATAATCATGACGGAAGCGTTGGGCACATCGACGCCAACTTCTATTACGGTAGTGGCTACCATAACGTTGGTCTCGCCCCGAACGAACCGATCCATTTCATAAGTCCGGGCGTCTTGCTTCATTTTCCCATGAACAATACTTATCGCGTAATCGGGAAATGCCCGACGGACACTCTCATAACCATCCATGAGATGTTTCAGATCGAGCTTTTCCGATTCGTCGATCAGCGGATATACGATATACACCTGGCGCCCTTCTTTCACCTGATCGCGTATAAATTGATTGACCTGCAGTCGGTGTGTATCGTAACGGTGTACAGTCTTGATCGGCTTCCGCCCCTTGGGCAGCTCGTCAATAACAGATACGTCGAGATCACCATAGAGTGTCATAGCAAGCGTACGGGGAATTGGCGTGGCGCTCATCACCAGTATATGCGGAAAGACCTTGTCGCTCTTCGACCATAGCTTAGAGCGTTGGGCCACACCGAAGCGGTGTTGCTCGTCGACAATGGCGAGACCGAGATGATGGAATTGAACTTCGGCTTCAATGAGGGCGTGAGTTCCTATCAGGATCTTGATCAGGCCGGCGCGCAGCAGACGGTGCATCTCCTGACGGGTTCGTTTCGGCGTACTGCCGGTCAGGAGGGCGATGGGCATGCCCATCGCGGAAGCATACCGCGATAAGTTTTGGTAATGCTGTTGTGCAAGAATTTCCGTCGGGGCCATCAGGACACTCTGTGCATGACTCCCGCATGCAATCAGCATACAAATGAATGCTACAATGGTCTTTCCGCTGCCCACATCGCCCTGCAGCAACCGGTTCATCTGTTTTCCCGATTTCATGTCGTAGTATATTTCCCGGATGACGCGTTTCTGCGCACCGGTAAGCGGGAAGGGCAACACCTCATTATAAAAGGTGTTAACGAATGACGTGTTGTTGAAAATCTGCCCCGGAAACTTGTCCTTCCTCAGGAGTTTCAACTGGATCAACCGCAGTTGGGTGAAGAACAACTCTTCGAACTTAAGTCGCCGCCGTGCGCGGTTCAATGTGTCCAGGTCGGGAGGAAAGTGTATTGCGTGCAGTGCGTCGTTCCTGGAGATGAGCGCTTTGTCCGCACACAGTTGTCTCGGGAGTGTCTCACGGATCCGGCCTGCGGCCTGGTGCAACACCTCTCGCATGAGTCGCGAAAAGAGCTTGCTGTCAATATGCCGTGCCCGCAACTTTTCCGTCAGTGGATACACCGGATGAAACGATCCACCGCTTTCAACCGCGGTGCCGGGAACTTCGAGTTCAGGATGCGCCATCGTCCATTTCGTCCCATACCGGGTGGGTTTTCCGAAAACGATAAAGTCCATACCGGGCTTCACTTTCTCTGCGATCCAGCGGATGCCCTGAAACCATACCAACTCCAGTGTGCCGGTGCCGTCAGTCAGTTGCGCAGTCATTCTCCGGCTCCTGGCCATTCCATGTAAGTCCACGCGCCTAATTGTTCCTCTTAACTGGACATAGGGCATTTCGTCCGTAATGTCGCTGATGGAATAGAAGCGCGTTCTATCTTCGTAACGGAACGGGTAGTGTTGCAGAAGATCGCCGTACGTGAAGATGGAAAGCTCCCGGTTCAACAGCGCTGCCCGTTGTGGTCCGACGCCTTTAAGAAATTCAACCGACGTTTCAAAAAAAGCCGCCATGTCTAAGAAGCAAATCTTAACAAAAAATTTGCAGAGCATTGGTAACTCACCTGAAACAATTCTTCTAAATTGCAGTGTCTTTAATTTCCGTGGTTAATCTTATCAGCAATTGAGTAATAACCCGGAGTCGTTTGCGATGGAAAACCCTAAATTATACAAGGGCATTGAGTATGTACAACTCAAGGAGCTCCCGGAGGATCAGCAGCAGAAGATTAAGCAATCGTTGAGTCGCGAGCTTTTCATCAAGATCTTGATTGACGGACAACTTCACCAGGACTGTATCCTGTACAAGGATTACAGGAGCTGGTTCGAGAATGTCTATAGTATCTCTTCCGAGAGCGAGTCGGCACCTGCGACAACGCCTGCAGACGTCGCGTCCCTGAATATCAGCATTGCCAAGAGTTAGCGAAGGGCGCTAGTCCCAGATCCCCTTCTCCGGAACGATCTCCAGTACGTTGCCTTCGGGATCTTCGAAATAGAACGATTGTGCTCCGCTTCCCCAGGTCACTTCTTCCACAATCGGAATGCCCCGCTGTATGATCTCTTCCTTGGCCCGATCGTAATCGGCACCGGGCACCTCGAAAGCCAGATGCTGCTTGCCACCACCGTAATGAGGTGGTGGGCTTGTCTTTTGGCGGGAATCCTCCGGATTGAAGCACAACAGCACAGATGTGCCGACGCGCAGGAACAGGTGCTTGTCGGGGAGATAATCAATTACTGAAAGCCCCAGTTCGCCCTCGTAAAACCCTTTGGCCGCCTCCAGGTCGTTGATGTAAAGGCATGTCTCTTTGATCTGCGTAAACTTCATTCGTTGATCTTTTTTTCCGATGCTCCGGCCTCTGCCGCAACCCCTTCAAATATACCTTGCTCCGGCCTACCTTCATCGGGGGCGCATCGCTATACCACACCTTTGCTGCATCGCGCCGCTCACAGCATAAGGAATACCGCGGGCTGAATAATTACGTTATGTTCCGTATGATTTCACGCGGAATCTAACGCCTGTCCGACCCCCGAATTAATGGCATTTGGCTTGCTCGGCGGAGCGCGATCGGCAAGGGCATTTTACTGAGCAAGATGGCGGGCTGGAGTTTTCCACAAACAATTGATTGATCGCATGCTTCAAAACGGGTTGATAATCAGGATTTTAACTGGTAGCCGGCCCGTCATGTGGATAACTGCTCTATTTTGTGGAATTCTTTTTTGGAAAATCAGAGCGATAATTAACTGCTTGAATCATAGATAATTTGTTACAGAAAACGCAGATTTTATTGCACAGGTAACATGAAAAAGATCCTTTGGTTTGTTGTCATGAGCCTCGCCTGGTTTTCGTCGCCGGCGCAGGCCCCGGCCAATGCACGCATCGTCAATTTGTCTCAATTCACGGATCTCATGTCCAGGCCGTCCGGGAACATTATGGTGCTCAATTTCTGGGCGACCTGGTGTGCGCCCTGCATCCAGGAGTTGCCGCTGCTGGAACAACTCAACAAATCATCGCCCGACGTGGACGTGCTCCTGGTGAGCATGGACCTGGACCTCGACCCCGACCCTGAAAAGGTGTATCGGTTCATCGCACGGAGGCAACTCCGTTCGGAGGTGCTGCTGCTCAATGCGTCCGACCCAAACTCCTGGATCGGCCGGGTCGAACCATCCTGGTCAGGTGCATTACCCGCCACCCTGGTAATCAACCCACACACCGGTAAAAGAATTTTTGTTGAAGGTCAACTTAAGGAAGGTGAACTTGAGAAGATGCTGGCCAAAGTCCGCTGAGAAAATGCCAGCACACGCCTGACCGCCCTGTTAATTCCACAGACACCCAATTTTTAACTATATGAAAAAAAAGCTAATTCTCTTGCTGCTGACTGCCGCACCCCTCTTGTCGTTTACCCCTCCGAAAGGATATGAGGTAGGCGACCGCGTTCAGGATTTCCGGTTGAAAAATGTCGACGGGAAAATGGTTTCGCTCGCCGATTACAAAGATCAGAAGGGCGTCATCCTCATTTTTGATTGCAACACGTGCCCCTACTCCAAGGCGTACAACGATCGCATCATTGCGCTTCACACGAACTACGAATCCAAGGGGTTTCCTGTGATCACGATTAACGCCAATGACCCGCAAATGTCGCCCGGCGACTCATTCGAACACATGGTGGATCGTGCAAAGTCGAAGAACTACACGTTCCCATACCTGATCGATGAATCGCAGGAAGTGGCCCGCGCTTTCGGCGCCACGAATACGCCGCACGTGTACCTGCTGACCAAATCCGGTAACGATTTTGTCGTGTCATACATCGGGGCGATCGACAATAATCCCCGTCAGGCCGAGAGCGCCGACAAACGCTACGTTGAAGAGGCGATCGACGCCCTGCTTTCCGGTAAGGCCGTACCCACAAAAAAGACGAAGGCCGTTGGATGCGGAATAAAATATCGTAACGCCTGATCATCAGCTATCCTAATGGGAAAAATAGCCCTGGAGCCTTCCAGGGCTATTTTTATGCTTTTACAACTGGCACAAAGCTTGATGTAAACAGGTAGAGTCGAACCATTTTTTTGAGTGATATGAAAGGAGTAGCTGTTGGAATTCTTTCCCTGGTATTTTCCTGCGTAGCCTTCACGTCCGAAGCCTACATTTCAGGAATCGCGATAAGTTCAGAGGCCCGCACCGCGATGCAGGTATATGTGAACGGGAAATTGTATAACAAGACGCCCAACAGCTTTGTGCGCGTAAAAAGCCTGCCTGGCTTGTTCCATGTGAGTGTCCGTGTGCTTAACCCCTACGACAAACGCTACTACGTTGTGACGAAGGACATACGGGTCGAAAAAGGCCTTGAGTTCTACTATAAAATTGTATTCGAGAAAGGGAAGCGTCCTGAACTCCGGGAGGTTCGTCGCTATCCGGTATACAGCAAGTACTTCCTTGACCCGTCACTGTATAACCGGCACAGCACTACGTAAGGTCAACGACGTCCCGAGAGGATTGCGGCGACTATAATCGCTACAATCAGCACCGGAACCCAGCCTGAGCCGAATATCCCTCCGATCACGCCGAACAAGGCGCCAAACAGGCCGCCGATAATGCCCATAAAGGCTCCGAACAGACCCGTGACAACGCCAAAAAGAGCGCCTGCAATTCCAAATAGTATGGGGGACGCCAATACAAGGACGACAATCAGAATTAGGACGGCAGCGGACTTGGTCATGGAAGTGGCGTTATAAGGCAATTCACGAAAATCCGGCCGAAACGGTTACAACAACGATAGTATTCCCTTTTGCCGGGGTGTTAGAAGGGATATGCTCCCTTGCTGATCGTGTAATCAGCAACCTTCCGACGCGCCGCGGTAAGATTATATGGCTCGATCCGGGTAAACCGCTTCAACCCAAGCAGCATCAACCGCAGCTCATCGCCCTCCGCAAATGCCATGATCGCCTCCCGGCCACATGTGCCTATCTTTTGCAGCGCCCCGTGAAGGTAGATCATTGCGATTTCCGTGAGCGGGCCTTCGGCGTCTTGCCCCTTTTCAGTAAGGATCTTCTCCACACGCAACAGGCATGATTCGGCGACATAGATTTCGATCAGTATGTCGGCCAGGTTCATCAGCAGCTCCTGCTCATCCCCGAGCTTAGCCATAAATTTTTGTGCTGCAGAACCTGCGATCATCAGGCCGGCCTTTTTCGCATTGGCCAATACCCGCTTTTCGGCCGCGAACATTCCTTCCTCTTCCGACGAGAAGTCGGGAATGGCCATCAGTTCCTTTTGAACCTCCATGGCCGGGGTCATCAAATCGAGGTGCCCCTTCATCGCACGCTTCAACAACATGTCGATCGTGAGCATGCGATTGATTTCGTTAGTCCCCTCGAAGATGCGGTTGATGCGTGCGTCGCGATACGCGCGATCCATCGGACCCTCAGCCGAGAAACCCATGCCTCCAAAGATCTGTACGCCCTCGTCCACAACAAAATCAAGAACCTCCGAACCGTGGACTTTCATGATCGCGCACTCAATCGCGAACTCCTCCAGCGACTTGAGCCTTGCCTCTCCGGCAGCCACACCCCCGGCAACCAACGCCGCATAGGCATCGTCGATGTTCTGGCCCGCGCGATAACACGCCGCTTCAGACGCGTACACCCGCGTAACCATTTCAGCAATCTTATGTTTTATTGCCCCGAAATTGGCGATCTCCGTTCCGAATTGTTTCCGCTGCTTCGCATACTCGACCGCAATGGATATCGAACGCTTGCTGCCACCCAAAGCAGCCGCACCCAATTTGATGCGCCCTACGTTCAATATGTTGACGGCGATCTTGAACCCGTTCCCTCTTTCTGACAACAGGTTTTCAACGGGCACCTTACAGTCGTTAAAAAATATCTGGCGTGTCGACGAACCCTTGATGCCCATCTTCCGCTCCTCCTCATTCATCGTGATTCCGCCGAAGCTCTTTTCTACGATAAATGCGCTAAGGTTCTTGTCGTCGTCGATCTTGGCAAAGACTATGAACACGTCGGCAAAGCCGCCGTTGGTGATCCACATCTTCTGCCCGTTGATGAGGTAGTGCTTGCCATCGGCATCGAGCACCGCCCGCGACTTTGCGCTGTTCGCATCCGACCCCGAGTCCGGTTCCGTCAGACAATACGCGGCCTTCCATTCGCCGGTGGCGAGCTTCGGAATATATCGCTTCTTCTGCTCGTCGTTGCCATAGTACAGTATGGGAAGCGTGCCGATGCCGGTGTGTGCTGATAGCGCAACCGCCACTGAGTGACCGCCGCCTATGATTTCCGCCACGAGCATGGTTGTATTGAAATCCATTCCAAAGCCACCATACTCCTGCGGCACCGATGTTCCCAACAACCCAAGCTCACCTGCTTTGTCGAGGATCGACGGCATTAACCCGGGATCCTTCATCGAGTCGATTTCATCCAGCCTGGGAAAGACCTCCTGATCAAGGAATTCATGACACGTCTGCGCAATCATCCGCTGCTCCTCGTTCCAGTCTTCCGGAATAAATATCTCCGACGCGTTTGTTTCCCGAATGAGAAACTCCCCACCCTTGACTGCTCTTTTCGTGTTTGCTCCCATGGCTAATGCTAATTCAATAACTCGTATATCCCGGCGACTCCCTGGCCGCCACCCACGCACGCGGTAACCAACCCATACTTCTTCCCCTGACGCCTCAGTTCGTTCAGGATCTGAACCGTGAGGCGTGCCCCCGACGATCCCAAAGGGTGTCCTACGGCAATAGCCCCTCCGTTCGGATTCAGTTTTGCCTGGTCGATGCCAAGCTCACGTACCACGGCAAGCGACTGCGCGGCAAAGGCCTCGTTCAATTCGATGATATCGATATCATCAAGCTTCATCCCCGCCAACTGAAGCGCTTTGGGTACCGCACGCACCGGACCGATACCCATGATCCTGGGCTCGACACCTGCTACCGCGTAACTCAGCATGCGGGCCACGGGCTTGAGGTTGAGTTCCTTCATCTTGCGCTCTGACATAACCAGGACAAACGCAGCACCGTCTGAAGTCTGGGACGAATTCCCCGCCGTCACCGTTCCGCCCGCAGCGAACACGGGTTTCAGCTTTGCCAGCACTTCAGGTGTTGTGTCGGCCCGTACCCCTTCGTCGGTATCCACGACGAACTCACGGGTCTTCCGTTTCATATCTTCGCCAACGTATACCTCCTTCACCGTAATGGGCACGATCTCATCTTTGAACTTGCCGTCGCGAATGGCCGCAGCCGCTTTCATGTGCGAGTGGTAAGCAAACTCGTCCTGATCTTCGCGCGAAACGTTGAACTGTTTCGCAACCGCTTCAGCAGTCAGGCCCATGCTCGTATAGTAGTCGGGGTTATCCTTTGCGATCTTGTAGTTCAATGCCGTCTTCCACCCCATAACGGGAACGAGCGACATGGACTCCGTTCCTCCTGCAATGATGATGTCTGCAAGTCCTGCATGGATGCGTGAACAGGCGATCTGTATTGCCTCGATGCCCGAACCGCAATAACGATTGATCACCATCCCGGGAATATCTTCACCCAGCGCCAGCAGCGAGATCATGCGTCCCATCTGCATGCCCTGTTCTGCTTCCTGCACGGCGTTGCCTACGATCAGGTCATCGATCATGTGTGGCTCCAGACCAGGAACCGAGTTCACCAGGTGCCGGATAACATCGGCAGCCAGGTCATCCGGACGCGTGAAACGGAAGCCGCCACGCTTTGCTTTTCCTACCGCCGTCCGGTATCCCGCCGTTATGTATGCGTCCATAGGTGATTGTATCTTTTACCCTTATGATACCACAGCAAGAGAACCCGTGCACATGTTTAATGTAGCCAACTTCACATTGGCCGACAGATCGTCGCTACGTTTAGGTCTTGTGCTCCCGGGTTGCTCTTGCGCGGTACATCACGTTTAGGTTAACGTCAATTTCTAAGCGGCTTTCCGCCGGTAATCACGGCCTGAATTCTTTCAAGCGTTTTCCTTTCTCCACATAGGGAGACGAATGCCTCACGTTCAAGGTCAAGGAGGTATTGCTCACTGACCTGCTGCGGCGAGGTCAGGTCGCCACCACACATTACATGGGCAATCTTGGTTGCAATCTTTGCGTCGTGCTCGGTGATGTGGTTTCCTTCACGCATGCCGTGTACGCCAGCCAGAAACAGCGCGAGGCCTGTACGTCCCTGCACCTTAATGTCGTTTGCCTGGATCGGCATCGTGTATCCGGCTGCAGCCATATCGAGTACTGCGGCCTTACCGTCAGCAAGCTGACGGTCGACATTCACCGAGATCCGGTCATTGCTTCTTATAATCTTCATGGCCCGCGCTTCTTCGGCGGAGAGACTCACCTTCGCCGTCGCGATCGTCATAAAAGCATTCTGCAATGCGTTGAGTTCGACGTCGCCTTCTTCAAACGCGTCGCTAACCCGCTTTGTCATTTCCTTCGTCCCTCCGCCTGCCGGGATCAGTCCGACACCAATCTCTACAAGACCGATGTACGATTCGGCGGCGGCTTGCACGCGGTCGGCATGGAGGGTCATCTCGCAACCGCCGCCCAGCGTCCTTCCCTTCGGACATACAACAACCGGCACGCTGGAGTATCGGATCCGCATGACTGTGCGTTGAAATTGCCGCACCATAAAGTCAAGCTCATCGTAGTCCTGTTCTATGGCAAACATGAACACCATTCCAAGGTTTGCACCCAGGGAGAAATCGGCCTGCTGATGTCCGATCACCAGGCCCTCATATTCTTTTTCGGCCAGGTCAATGGCCCGGTTCATGCCCTCGATCACGGGACTGCTTAAGGTGCTGCCTTTGCTATGCCAGGAGAAGTTGAGTACGCCGTCGCCGAGATTGGTTATCGCCGACTCGGCGTTGCGCCATACAATGCGGTTCTTTAAATCCTCCAGGATGATAAATGCATCGCGACCGGGGATATCCTTGTATGAACGCGTAGCGATATCGTAGTATTGACGCTTGCCATCTTCCACCCTGTAGAACGAGTCATGACCAGCCTCAACCATCTCCCGAACCCAGGGCGCGACGGCAACGTCTTTCATCGCTGACAGCGATTCTTTCAGCCCAACTGCATCCCAGGTTTCGAACGGCCCTACTTCCCAACCGAATCCCGCGCGCATAGCATCGTCTATCTTGTAGAGTTCATCCGCGATCTCCGGTATCCGGTGCGACACATAGCTGAAGAGCGCATAGAATGTCTCGCGATAAAACGCGCCTGCCTTGTCTTTGCCGTCGAGCAATACCTTGAATCGCTTCCGCACTTCGGAAATCGGCTTGGTCGATTCAAGCGTAGCAAAGGACGACTTGGCCTTCGGTTTGTATTCAAAGGACGACAGGTCGAGCGTAAGGATTTCAGTCTGGCCCTTCGCGTTTTTGGTCTTCTTATAAAAACCCTGGCCGGTTTTGTCGCCAAGCCACTGGTTCGATTCCATTTTCAGGATGGCCTCGGTCGGGCGAAAGACATCGCGTGCCTCATCGTCGGGTAACCCTGCATGCAGGTTATTGGCCACCTTGATCATCGTATCCAATCCCACGATATCGGAAGTCCGGAACGTAGCCGATTTAGGACGGCCAATAACGGGACCGGTGAGTTTGTCCACCTCATCGATAGTCAGTCCCAATTCCTCCATCGTTCGGATCACCTTCATGATGCCAAAGACGCCTATTCGGTTCGCGATGAACGCCGGCGTGTCCTTGCAAAGCACGGTAGTCTTGCCGAGGTAGAGGTCGCCATACCGCATAAGGAAACTGACAATCTCCGGATCGGTATGTGCGGTGGGTATGATCTCAAGCAGTTTGAGATAGCGCGGCGGGTTAAAGAAGTGTGTGCCGCAGAAGTGTTTGCGAAAATCTTCGCTCCGATCTTCCAGCATGCTCGAGATGGGAATGCCCGAGGTGTTGGATGAGACGAGCGTACCCGGCTTGCGGTGCTTCTCAACCTGGGCAAAGATCTTTTTCTTGATTTCAAGATTTTCGACGACGGCTTCGAGTACCCAATCGCAGCGATTGATCAGGGCCATGTCGTCATCGAAATTGCCGGTAAGGATTCTTGAGGCGAACGCCTTGTTGTACAGGGGGGCAGGATTAGAACGGATAGCCCGTTCAAGCGATTGATTTACAATCCTGTTTCTGACCTGCTTACGCTCCAGCGTCAGACCCTTCGCACGCTCCTCGTCGTTCAGTTCGCGAGGGACCATGTCGAGCAGGAGTACCTTGCAACCGATGTTGGCGAAGTGGCACGCGATTGCAGACCCCATCACCCCCGATCCAAGAACAGCTACCTTGCGTATTGAGCGATTCATACCCTTACAAGGATTCGTTGCCTATGCGTTGATGCCCTCGAACAAATCGGGGCTTTCAACTACCTTGTTAATCTCAGCCAGCACCTCGAAAAAAGTTTTTAGCTTTTCCGGCGCTACCTGCTGCAAAACCGTGTTGTTAAACAACAGCACCACTTCACGCGCTTTCTCCTTCTTCTCGCGCCCCTCGGGCGTGAGAAATATTCGCACCGACCGTCGGTCGTTAGGATCCGGCGCCCGGTATATGAGACCATCAGCCTCCATGGTCTTCAGAATGCGGGTGAGGCTCCTCGCTTCCAACCCCATCAGCGGAGCAATCTTCGTTGCGGGTGTCCCCTCCTCAGCATCAACATTCAGCAGGACAAATCCTGTCGACATCGTCGCACCATACCGGGCCGCTTGCTGGTTGTACATGCGCGCTATCGCATGCCAGGTGGCCTTGATGTTGTAGTCGACAGTCTCCTCACGCCTCATGATCGTCAATCAGAGGAACGAATCTAGCAAAAATTGTTATGCATGCATACTAAATACATGCAAAATTATTTTACGGTCCGGAAATGCAGGAAAAAGTCAGGGCGTAGGCGTGGGTGGTCCGAAATCACCGCGGAGCGATCGGAAGCGTTTCCGGGCTTCGGCGGCGTATACACTTCCGGGAAACCGGTTCAGAAACTCGCGATAGACGTCCATGGCTTTGGAGAGATCGCCCAACTGGCGCTCGTAGATCTCGCCTGTGCGGAAGAGGGCGTCGTCGGCCAGGATGTCGTTACCATAATCGGTGATGATTTTCTGCAGCAGGTCTATGGCTTTCAGAAATTCGCCCTTTTGGAGTCGGATATTCGATTCCAGCCAGTATACGTCGTCCAGAATGGTGGCTAATTGGCCCGCGGACCTTACCTGTACCAATGCGGAGTCGCCCCGCGTTTGAAGGGGTGGACGGTTCATGGCAAATGCGGCTTCCTTAGTCACCCACTTGGTTCCGCCCGCCCGGAACGTTTCCATGGCCGCCAGGGCTTCGTCGATCTTATTCTGGTACAGCAGCAACTCGATGGCAGCATATTCCTTCAATGCCTCTCCGACGGAGTCGAATGCTATATTCTCCTTGATGCGCATGCTGAGATCCATCGCATCGTTTGCGATTTCCCGCGTCGTGGCCTCTTTGAGGATATCCAGGTGTTCCTGGGCGAGCTGGAAGTCGCCCTTGAAATAGGACAGTTTCGCATTTTTTAACTTGGCCTCGTAGCCCAGCGGATTTTCCTTCTGGACCTTTTCGACCTGCGAATAGAGCAAAGTCGATTCCCACGGCTCACCCTTGAGCAGGTAAATATCACCAAGATCCAATTTCGCCTTGGAACGCAGATAAAGGGTTGCCTTGGTGTTGGCAATCAACTCCTCGAGGAGCCGAATGGCTTCGTCCTTCTCGTCGAGGTACATGGCGTGAAGTGTGGCCTGGCTTCGTCGGGCTTCCAGGGAGTATGCGTTGTCCGGGTATTGCTGGATAAAGCTCTTGTAGTCTTCAACAAGGATCTGAACGGAATCGCGACTCACGGGATAATGCTTTCGGATTTGCGCTTCACGGGTTTGGATCAGACCCAGCCGCGCCATCAGATAATTCGAGGTGCCCGGGTACTCCCGCGCAACGTATCGGTAGATGCGCGCCGCTGTCGCAAAATCCTCGTTGTCCAGCGCAACCTGGGCGACCTCCATGCTCTTTTCGCCTTCCCGCTTGTAGCGCTTGTCATACGCCCTGGCCTGGATGAACGAGGCGTAAAAATTCTTTTGCTGAATGGTCACCCAAATGAGCAGGTCCGAGTACACCTCCACATCCGGATTTTTCTGGATTCGCGCGTATAGGATCCGCTCAAGGCTCTCAAGTTCGTCGGGCTTTGTGAGGAGCGCCTGCATGACATTCTTCACGTACTGAATGTTCGCCGAGCTCTGGGTTACATAGCTGAGGTATTCTTCCACCATTTTGTCTTTCTGGCCCTGCAGCCGGTAAAGCATGGCCAGTTCGAGCCCGAACAGATAGGGATTTCCCAGGAACTTGCGCGAGCTGGTAAGCGCCTTTACGGCATACTCGTTCATGGAGCGGGCGGAAAGGTAGTCGGCCATCATTTTGATGGACTGGACATTCGATTTGTATTGTGAAATGAGATCGTCGAAATGCTTCTCCGCACGGCTTGTGTCGCCTGACCGGACATATACGAGACCCAGGTCCAGCTTGTATTGCAAATTGGCGGGATCCTGGCGTGACACTTTTCTGAGGTGATCCTTCGCCTCGTCGAACATCCCGAGATCGAGCAACACGCTCATGTAATTGTGATGGATTACCGGCAGGTTGCGCGCGCTTTTAGCGAGATCGCGATAGAGTTCCAGCGCTTTTTGTTTTTCCCCCTGCAGCAGGTATTCATTGGCTATCTGAATGTCCTGGGATTGCTGAGCCTTGAGAGAATGGCAAACGGAGAGGAGCAGTACACTAATCCAGAGTGCCTTTTTATTATATATTAATTTATAGATATAATAAGAATAATAAGTCATGTGGATATGTGGACAATATAACGTATTTCGGGCGTGTTTAATTTATGTGGAAGCCGGGGCACGCTTAAGGATTTGTTGTTCAAGTACTTGAAAGGTTATCCACGGTGCATGTAGAATGTGGACAAGCGGTTTGTTGGCATCTCGCGTTGTGTTTTAGTGTGCATAACCGGGGATCGATCCACACGATCAGGAGGGGTTCGTTGATTTTGTCAGCCTTCCATCTAGCGAGGTGAAGTATTGCCCGGATTATCCACAGGTTCCGGATAAGTTATCAACAAAGGTCCCAGCTCCCAGTTTGCCTTTAGGTTAATGGAAGATAGACCCTGTTCGTTGCGGTAGTACACGACAGGTTCAGGTTGTTCCCGGCGGAAGAAGCTTCCCGGATCCCATTTTCCGTTGCCGTTTGCGTCGGAAACGTAAGCGATGAGGTAGTCGCCGGGGGCCAGATTGCGAAATGTCACTTTCTTCTGATTGATGACTGCCTGTACCAGGCTGTAGTCTTTGCGGTGGAGTTGGACAATGAAATTGGGGTCGTCGGTTTCTATCGCGACTGAAAGTACACCGGTGTTGTCAGGGCGCTTTACTGCGGTGTTGACCTGGGTTGCGGCTGATGTATCATTTTCTATAGAAATGATGGCGCCGGTCCCGAACCGGAATTGGTTGATCATCTTTTTGTCACTGGTGGGTTGAGCGACACGAAAGTCGTCTGGCGCGGGACCGGTTTCCGGGTCGGGGAAATAGTCGGCTGAAAGTATTTTGTGCAGGGCGACGGACGTCTGTCCGGTAAAGGTGAAGTCCTCAGGCGTCAGGGGAATTGTAGTGGTTGAGTCGAGCAAGTAGACGATGCTGTCGTAGGTAATCGAGCGAATAGGTTTGTTGGCCCGGATGGTAGCATTTAGCTCGTAGTGTGGGTGTACGAGTTCAGCGGATTGAATGGAGATGCTGAAAGCTTCCGGTGTAGCGGGGCGGGGTGACACTTTGGCGAAGAGCAGTGTATCAATGCGTTGTCCAATGCTGTCGGTTGCCGTGAACTGGAAGGGAATGCTGTCGGTGACAGCGATTTGTGGGAGGTAGATTTGAATGTTAGCCTGGTCCGGGCCATAGGTGTGCCGGAGGCGTGTGGTGTCGGATGGTTCTATGGTGTTTATCGAATATTCGGCGAGCAGTTTTGATGTACGAATGTTGAAGTAGGTGTTGTAAGGTCGCGCACTGATCATACGGAGGGGTCGCGCATCTAGATTGATCAGCGGAATGTGTACGTGTATGGAAGTATCGGGTGTGAGTTCGATGGGATTGGCGAGAAATCCATAGGGTTCGGAGCGAGCGTCGACTGTTGCATTTCTATTCTTGTCTTCGAAGGCGTAGATATAATAGGTACCGCCCTTGAGGTTTTGAAAGCGGAAGTTTCCGCTGTCGTTGGCGATGGTGAGGTATTCGGGTTGGTGGTTGAATATATTAAAGGTGTCGGCGTTAGCATACAGTGCTACTGTTGCCGCTTTGATGGGTGTGCCACGGAGGAGGTGATGTACATTGCCCTGGATGGAGAGGGAGTCGATATAAGTTCCGGTGCTGTATGCGAGTTGAAGGTTGCGGGTGGGGTTCTTTTCGGTGATGTCCTGGATGCTTTCGCGAAAGTTGATGGTGTATGTGGTGCTGTCGCGTAAGGTTGCGTTGAGGTCGAGGTAGACGGTCTTGCGGCGAACGGTCATTTCGAAGTCTGTGCCGACAGCGGGTGTAATGAGAAGTTGTTGTCTTGGATTGTTGAGAATGACATCTTCATCGAAGGTAAGCGTGATCCGCTGGCCTGTGTAGCCGGTGGTTTGGTCGGGTGGTGTGACATGGAGCAGCACGGGTGGGATCGTATCGCGCGGCCCGCCGGAGGGCGTCGTTTGCTGTGCGCAGCGGGAGAATGCAGCAATAACAAGGAGTATGACGACGGGTGCGTATCTCATTTCCGGGCAACATAGATGAGGCTGGAGTACTCTCCTGATTTCCGGGCGGCGCGGTTGGACAATACACCGGTTCGCATAGCCCGTACGTAACCACGTGGGGTAAGCCTGTTGTTATTCTTATATCGCTCGCTAAGCAAGCTCACGTAGTAGGCGTCGAGTTTCATTGAGACTGTACGCGAGAGTTTCAGGTTTGTTGCCTGCAAGAGGCGTTCCATACTTTGGCGGTTGAAGTGCCAGAGATGCCGGGGCACGTCGAGACCGGCCCATTTGTCTCCGTAGTAGAGGCTGTCGGCGCTGGCAATGTTGGGTACGGCTATGAAGAGCGTTCCATCGGGTGTGAGCCTTTCCGCAAGTTCCGAGAGGGTGTCGTGCAGGTCGGGCACGTGTTCCAGTACATGCCAGAGTGTTATCGCATTGCATACTCCACGTGGAACATCCTGGAGGGTTGGGGTTACGTCCGGGAGGCGTGCCGCGGCTACGTTTCGGGCGGCGTCGGACGGTTCAACGCCGTACGTCTTCCAGCCTTTCTTGTGCGCCTGAAAGAGGAATTCGCCGGTACCACACCCGAAGTCAAGTAGGGTTCCTGGTTTCTGGGACCCTTCGACGAGTTTGACTTTGCGTTGAATGGTGAAGTGCCGGGCGAGGTTGTAGACGCGACCGATAAGGCTTGTGGGGCGTGAGGCATGCGACAGGTATTCCGGCGAAGTGTAATAGCCGGCCAGTTTTTCATTATCGGGCCGCGGTGATGTCATGATCAGGGTACATGCCTCACATCTCTTCAGGGCAAACTCCTCCTGTGTATAATGATAATCCCGCGTGCGCAGGAATTCGTGAAGATGCGTATTTCCGCAGACAGGGCAAGCTTGGATTTCCTGCATTTATCGGCCCAGGTAGATGGTCAGGACAGATATGTCGGACGGCGAGACACCGCTGATGCGTGACGCTTGTCCGAGGGTTTCCGGTTTCACGCGCATAAGCTTTTCGCGACCTTCGGCGGAGAGCGCCTTGATTCTGGTGTAATCAAAGTCAGCGCTGATACGGAAGTTTTCCAGGCTGCCGATCTTTTCCGCTAATTTTTGCTCCCGGTCGATGTAGGTCTCGTATTTCAGACCGATCTCCACCTGTTCCTGGACTTCCGCATTGTATTGGCTGATCAGCCGATCGAGTTCCGGGTGAAGGGTGCGGAGCTCCTTAAGTCCGATGTGGGGTCTTTTGAGAAGATTGAGCGCCGGTACTTTTTCTCGCACAGTGGCGGTGTTGAGGCGTGCCAGCGGTTCATTGACGTCGTCCGGGGTCACCTTGAAGGTTTCGAGTGCCTTTCGGAGCCTTTTCACATCCGCTGTTTTATCAATTACGTGTTCCATACGTTCGTCCGATGCAAGGCCCAAACGATGTCCGGTAGGCGTAAGGCGGAGATCGGCGTTATCCTGACGGAGCAAGATCCGGTATTCGGCTCGCGAGGTGAACATGCGGTAAGGTTCGTCCGTGCCTTTGTTGACGAGGTCGTCGATAAGTACCCCGATGTAGGCTTCGGAGCGCTTGAGTATAAGCGGTTCTTTTTCCTGGAGGCGATTGTGGGCATTGATACCGGCCATAAGTCCCTGGCTTGCGGCTTCCTCATAGCCTGTTGTCCCATTGATTTGGCCCGCAAAGTAAAGATTATCAATGAGTTGCGTTTCCAGCGTCAATTTTAACTGTTGGGGCGGAAAGAAGTCATACTCAATGGCGTACCCGGGCCGGAACATGCGTGCGTTTTGGAATCCGGGCACTTTCCTGAGCGCTTCGTACTGTACGTCTTCTGGCAGTGAGGTAGAAAACCCGTTTACATAGACCTCGACGGTATTCCAGCCTTCTGGCTCTACGAATATCTGGTGGCGTTCTCTTTCTGCGAAGCGGCAGATTTTGTCTTCTATGGAAGGGCAATAGCGCGGTCCCAGGCCCTGGATGCGTCCCTGGAACATGGGCGACTTTTCGAAGCCTTTCCGCAGCTCTTCATGAACGGCCTGGCTGGTATAGGTGATAAAGCAGCTCTTTTGCCGTTGCAGGGGTTGTGTATCGGAAAAGGAGAATTTGCGGGGGTTGCTATCCCCGGGCTGCTCTTCCATTTGTGAGTAGTCGAGCGAACGGCCATCCACGCGCGGGGGTGTTCCCGTTTTCATGCGTCCCGCCTCGAACCCGAGGGACACCAGCTGTTCGGTCAGGCCGGTTGCCGCTCTTTCCGCGGTACGGCCACCGCCGAAGTTCTTTTCCCCGATGTGGATCTTGCCGTTGAGAAAGGTGCCGTTGGTCAGGATCACAGCGCGGCCTTTCACTTCGAGACCGAGCGAGGTTCGTACCCCGGTGACACGGCGGTCCTTTACGATGATTTCCCTGACCATGTCCTGCCAGAAGTCGATGTTGGGGTTGCTTTCCAGTGCCAGGCGCCATTGCTGAGCGAACTCCACCCTATCGTTTTGGGTGCGGGGACTCCACATGGCCGGGCCTTTGGAAGCGTTGAGCATCCGGAATTGGATCATGGATTTGTCGGAGACGATCCCGGACATTCCACCCAGGGCGTCGATTTCGCGCACGATCTGGCCCTTCGCTACCCCGCCCATGGCAGGGTTGCAGGACATCTGCCCGATGGTGGCCATGTTCATGGTGACCAGCATCACGCGCGATCCCATGGTGGCTGCGGCCCATGCAGCCTCACAGCCGGCATGGCCCCCACCGACTACTATAACGTCATATTCCGGAAACATTTATTTCACTCAAGAGTTGTCCACAAATTCTTCCACAATTCCACATCCTCCCTGAAGGAGATGCTGCGCATCCCTTCAGGGTTTCACGTGGAACGAACAAAAAACCTTACAGGTGTAGGTTCCACGTGGAACTCTGGCCTGAAGGATTGCGCAGCATCTCCTTCAGGGGAGCAAAGATAGATAAGCATCTTCTTTTTTCTTCATGGCCTTCTTTTTCGCTGGCGTGGTGTCGGTATACCCGATCAGGTGGAGTATTCCGTGTACCAGCACGCGGTGAAGTTCCTGATTGAAAGGAACACCAAATTGGCCGGCATTGTCCCTGACCCGATCGACACTTATATATATGTCGCCCATAATCGGCCCTTCCCCGACGCTGTTGTCGAAGGTGAGGATGTCGGTATAGTAGTCATGCTGCAGGTACCGGCGGTTCAGATCGAGCAGGTAGGCGTCCGAGCAGAAGATAAAGTTGATTTCTCCCAGCTCGACCTCCTCCTGGGCGGCGACCCTCTTGAGCCACTGCGCGGTCTTACGGGGATGGGGAATAGTGAAATCCGTGTCTTCGCTGAAATAGCGGATGGCCGCTGCTGGCATCAGGAGTTGATATAGAAACTCATCTCGACGACTTTTCCCCCGTCGGCAAACTTCACCTCGTCAGAAAGGTGTTTCATGAGGAAAATGCCGCGCCCCCCGGGTTTTTCGAGATTCTCCGGGGCGGTTGGATCAGGAAGGTTATCATAGTCAAAGCCACGCCCCTCGTCCTTAACTATGAATTTGATCATGCTCGGCTCCAGGGAAAGGCTTAGAAACACGTTCTTGAGCTTGTTGCTGTTGTTACCGTGCTTTATCGCATTGTTAACGGCCTCCGTGACGGCAATCATAATGTTGCCGTAAATGTCGTCCTCGAGGTTGAACCGTTCCTTAGCATTGTCAATAAAGCTTTCAATCATCCGGATATTTTCTGCGATGGAGGGAATCTGAATGCTGATCGTATTCATTAACTGGCCTGGATTTACGGTTGGCTCAATCGCTTAAAGTATTCGTCTACTTCCTTTCGGTAATATGGATACAGTTTGGGAGGTACAGTCTTTAGCAATTCTACTTCTTTTTCTTTTAGACGCAAATACTCCTCGAAAGCAGGTGGTATGGTTTCGTCGTAATCCTTGGCGGTCTCTCCTTTGCGCTCATCGTCGAGATCCTGCTCGCGAAGCGACTTTTCCGCGTCCAGCAGCCGTGTGAGGATTTCCTGCTGCCGCTTGATCAACTGGTCGGTGAGCTGCTTGTTCACCAAATCCATTTCCGTTTGTTCCATTTTTGCCGGAAGATCGCCACCGGGCACCTGGCCGTCCTGCTTCATTTGCTCCTGAAGCTCTTGCATAGCCCTCCGGATGCGTTCCTGCTCCGCGGCCATCTCGGCAAGTTCCTCCGACAACTCCCTTCCACTCTTGCCGCTATTCTTCAACTCCTCAATCCGTTCATTTAATTGCTGTTGCAGCTGGCTGAGGTTCTGTTTCGGCAATTTTCCGGATTTATTCTTCCCCATCCCCGGCTTGGCATTCGCCATCATCTGCATCATCATATCAAAATGCGAATCCAACATCAGCGCCAGGTTGTTGATGGAGGTCATCGCCATCTGCATCTCACTCTGAGCCTGCGGCCGTTTCCGTTCCTTGTTCGCGTCGGTCACCTTATCCAGGTGCTCGTTGAGTTCGGAAATCTCTCTGGTAACGAAAGAACCCATGAACGGATCCCGTTTAGCCAGCGCTAACAGGCTGTCTTGCAGCACTTTAGCGTTATCCTGTAGCTGTAACTGGTTCTCCGCCAAGCTGTTGAAACGCGGATCATTGGAATGCAGTTCACTGAATTTTTTCATGAGATCCTCCTGATCGAAGGATAGCTTGATCAAACCGTGCAGAATGTGACGCAACGACTCCAGATTCTCCATGTCAATTTCCATCATGGCAGAACTCTGAGCCCCTTCCATTTGCTGCTGCATCTGCTGCATCTGCTCGATGGCCTTCTGCTGATTCTGTTTCGACTGGGAGGGTTTGTTTTGCTGCAGGTTTTCCTGGCTTTGCTCCTGCTCTTGCAGAATTTCCTGGGGCTGGTCTTCAGAAGGGACATCGTCGCCCTGGTTGATGTCTTCACCCAATTCCCGCAGGTCTTCGAGCTTTTCGCTGAGCTTCTGGAATTCGTTTTTCAGCTGTTCCTGCTCCTTTGCAAGGCTCTCGGCACTATCGGGCTGATTGGCATTTTCCTCACCGCCAGCCTCATCTGTGGAATTGTCCCGGGACTCATTGCTCCTGCGGTTTTCCTTTTCTCCTTTGCGGTCACCTGCCTTCCGGTCATTCGCCTTTTCATCGGGGGTAAGAGATTCTGTCTTTTCCAGGAGCTTCTTTTGTTCTTCGATATGCCGCGCCAGGTCGCGAATGGTCTGGTCAAACTGTGTTTCGAACTGCATTTGCTTCATCAGCTGCAGCATCCTATCCAGCTCCTTCTCTAAGTTGTTTGTATTCTGAGTCAGCTTGTCCAGAAGCCGCTGGAGTTGGGAGATATCCGTTTTCTCCTTCAAAAGGCGCTGCAGTTCCTCAAAGAGCTTTCGGGTCTCTTCGTCAAGCAATTCATCCATAAGCTTCTGAATCTGCTCGGCTTTCTCCCGGATACGCTCGTTCTGCTCTGTGAATGCATCCTTCTTTTCCTCGTTCAGCCGATTCTGCTGAGCAAGCTCGCGCAGCAGCTGATCCAGACTCTCTTTCTGCTTGAGCACGTCTTCCAACATCTTCCTGTCCTGCCAGTCCAAGTCCTGCTTGCCCTTCAAGCGCTCACTGACATTCTGAATCTGGTCTTTCAACTCGGACGCCTTGTTGAATCCCTGGTCAATGCGGCTTTGCGTTTGCCGGCCTGACTCATTAATCTCCGCTACGATACGCTCCTCTGTCGGAACAAAAAGCCTGTAAACGGCTGACTGTGAAGCCTTTCGGCCATTAATACCATCGTTATCCCAAACCCTCAGGAAATATTCCAGCTGCTGGCCGGGCGCCAGCCGCAGCGAGTCGAGGACCCAATTGTAGGCGAAGCTCTGCTGGGGTTGATTCGGTACGATTGGAATGCTGACCTTCCGGCTAAGAAGCTCCTTCGCCTCATCCATTATCTTATAATGCAATTCCAGCCCGGTCAGACCATAGTCGTCGCCGATCATACCGCCCAATACCACGCGCTTGTACAATACGGTATCACTGTAGGTATTGACCGAGATGCTCGGGCGCTGGTCTTTAACGACATTTACCTGGTACGTAATCCGATCGCGGTTCTTGCTGGCATCATTAGACAGTGAAATTTCGTACTGATCTGTCTCGACAAAGCGCTTTGAGTAAGTAAACGACTGATTATCAGTTGCTTGAAAGTCATGACGCTGGCCATCCGAACGGAACGAAATACCGGCCTGGCTGGCGTGGGCGGTAAGCAGATTCCACCGTACGGTGGTGCCTTCGGGTACTTCAAGATTGCCGGCATTACTGACCTTGTCGTCGCGCCTACCCGTATAATTGGGGAAGTCCAGCGCTACCTCAAAGCCTGTCAGTTCGGGCCGGTTAAGGAGCCGGATTCGGTACACCGGCGAAAAGAACCCGGCCGCAGCAATTTGAACCTCCATGGGCTGCTGCATATTCTCGAAGGTGTAGGAAAAGCGGTTGTTCCCCAGGTCGTCCAGTTTGTACCGCTGATTCCCGGTGTGAACGTAGGCCTGATCGGGGATCTGGCTGCCCTCCATCCGGATCACCAGTTCGAAGTCTTCATTGTAGAAGCCTGCAAGATCCTGGCTCTCTACAATAAATTCGAACGGAGCCTGCGGACTAAATTCCTGATTGAAATGTATGATACGACTGGTGCTGTCGGTAATGATGCGCTGGTTCAGCAGGAACAGGATCACAAGAGCGCCAAAGGGCACGGCGAGGTACCGCAAAAACCTGCGGTTCTGGCTCAGGTCAATGACCGAATCAAACTGCAGCGGCTCCAGGGAGCTGGATTTCTGCCGGATACTGGCATAAGCGAGCTGAGAATCCTGCCGCGCTCTTCCCAACTGAAGCAAGTTTACGAGACGGTCCTTTACGTCAGGCATGCGCTCTCCGATCATGCGCGCGGTTTGCTCGTCTTCCAGACCTTTCCTGGCAATCCACCATCGCAGCGGATCGCGGAGGAAACGGATTACGCAGTAGGCGACGAGCAGGAAAAAGCTAATGAAGATGGCAAGTCGGAACGCCGGCCCCAGCCAGAGGTTATGCTCGAGTACGGCGGCCAGGACAAAATAGGCAATAACCAGGGTCAGCGTAAGAAGCGCGCCCCTAATGAATACATTGAGATAGTATTTCCGCTGAAACGCGCGGATCTTCTCATGAATTTTGTCCATTCCTTCACCCATGCCACCCAGGTTTGCCGAACCGGCTTGTAGCCAGGTTCAATATTACCTCCTGACTTATCAACGAACTCAGGAAGCGCCGTGTTGAGGCTCACTAAAGATAATTCATTTTTAGGTGACGAGTCCAAACCGCAAATGGAATTAATGCGGTTCGTCGACGTCCCATTGGTGTTCCCGGTGAAAGTACTCGAGGACTTGCATCCTGAGAATTTTTTCCTGCTCGATCAGGTCGAGATGAGGCAGCTTCTTTACCATCTTCCAGTGCGGCCATCCTTCCTGGTCGATGCCTTCCAGCTCGTAGTAACCGGCATAGCTCATCACCTTGCAGATGGCGATGTGCATGAGGTCCTGCTTTTCTTCTTTTGTGAAGGTTCGGTTTCCTTTTCCCAATTCCTGAACGCCGATCAGAAAGAGGACACCGTGCATATCTTTTGGGCGGCGGCCGATCCGGCTTTCGACAAGGCGCATCAGCCGTTCCCACTTCCTATCCAACTCGAGGTCTCTCTTGAACATGTCTGAAAATTTTAAGCCAGTGACGCTGCGCCGGCACAAATGGCACACTGCACGAATTATATTCGGGAACTCCTTCCCGAAGACGTTGTACCATGGTAATAAGTGCAAATATAGGTCTCCTGAGGTGAAAAGATTTCTAGCCGAGATTGCCGACGATTTTGTCTCACTGGTGTACCCGCAATGCTGCGAAGGTTGCCTGGGCACATTGGTAAAGGGCGAAGACCTCCTCTGCACCGAATGTCTCAGCGATCTGCCGAGGACGGATATGCACCTCGACCCCAACAATGCGCTGGCCATCCGTATGCGAGGTCGAATTCCTGTCATCGCAGCGGCTGCTTTTCTCCGATTCCGAAAGAAAGGGAAGGTACAGCGCTTGCTCCATGCCCTGAAATATCACCATCGTCCCGAGATCGGGTTCAAATTGGGGTATGTCTATGGATGCGAACTTGCAGCGAGCGGCTTTTGCAAGGACTTCGACTTGATTGTGCCCGTGCCGCTTCATTCGGCGAGACTTCGCGTTCGGGGTTACAACCAGGCCGCAGAATGGGGACGCGGTCTCTCGGAGGCGACAGGCATTCCTTTCGATCCGCAAGCCCTCTTGCGGCTGCGCAATACAAAAACTCAAACCAACCGCAGCCGGATCAACCGATGGGAAAATGTGAGCGATGTTTTTGCGATGCGGAACGCTGACGCGATACGTGGAAAAAATGTTCTGCTGGTGGATGATGTGGTGACTACGGGCGCGACCCTGGAAGCCTGCGGCCAGGTTTTGCTGAACGCAGAATGTACCGGGCTGGGTATTGCCTGTATCGCGATAGCCCAGTAGTGCGCGTGGAGATCGAAGGAGATTAAAGTAGGGAGCACGCCGCCGTGGCGTGCTCCCGCAACTATAGACAGTGCGCCGGCATGAACCTGCCGGTCAGAGTTGAGAAGGTTTTTGCGGCATGATAGCGGCGATCATCTTTTGGATGAGTTCTGCCGAATTCTTCGCCTGACACTTACGCAGCAGATTCTTTCTGTGCGTCTCCACGGTGTGATGGCTAATGTTGAGCCTACCGGCGATCTCCTTGGTGGTCAATCCCACCGCAATGAGCGACAGGACTTCCCTTTCCTTTACGGTTGTTGGGTACATGGTCTTTTGTGCTAGTGGCCTTAATGGATGCCAGGGAGAAAGGTAACCCACGATTATTCAAAAAAAATTGCAACGGGGTCATCGCTTTGGCTGACGCGCGAGATAAGGCTGCGGCGCAGCTGCCCCCGGTCGCGTCGAGGCGCGCTTATGCATTACTGTCCGGTTTCCCGTCGGGTCGAATTTAAACGTACAGGTCTTTTCCCGACCTTCTACAGAGACGATGTAGTGGGTAGCGCTGGCGATTACGAGCTCAAAAATAGGTCCCATTCTGGTGTCGCTGCCGAGCTTATTGACGGACTCGTCAAGCGCGTTACGTACGAGCAGGGGCAGCTGAGGTTGGGCAACTTTTCGCGCCGTTGCGATCCGGTGTTCACGGGCATCGTAGTAGGCAACCATCACCTCTCCGTTGGACTGGAAGGAAGCAAGGGCGACGCCGGAGACATCCCGTGTCCAGCGGGGGCTGTCGGCATGCGGGAAATCGGCTGCGAAGCGGGTGGCCAGGGTGGTCGGAATGCGGTCTTCCGGCTGAGCCTGCAGGTGGCAAAAGCATGCGGCCAGCAGGGCGGTCAAAACAATGGTCTTTTTCATGATCGATATGTTTTTATGTGGCCATTAATGCGTGGCCCGGCGCCAGGTAACGCCCCAGCTTTCAGGCATTCGGCATCCCAGTCTTCAGTTAAAATGGCGTATCTTCGTAATACACTACTTGCATTGGGTTACCTGCGAGGGTTTTTGTCATTAAGCGCATATTGGGAATGGCCAGGGAGGACATCATAGGGAAAATCCGATCCGGCGGCCCGGCCGGGCTGGCCATGATCTATGAGGAGCATCGCGACGAGTTTCTGCATTGGATTAGAAAAGAGTACGGTTGCTCCGAAGACGACAGTAAAGACATTTACCAGGTCACCATACTGGCGTTCTACGATAATGTGCGGAGTGGGAAGCTGCAACATCTGGTAAGCAGTATAAAGACCTACCTGTTCGGCATCGGCAAAAACATCGTCAGAGATACCATGAGAAAATCTACGCGCCACATTGCCATTGACCAGGAACGGTGGCTGAATGAGAACCTGATCGATGAGCCCGGCGATGCTATACCTGAGCATGTTTTCGCATCTGCGAAAAGTGCACTCGAACGATTGGGAGAACCTTGCCGCAAGCTTGTCGAATTGTTCTACTATGAACGGAAGAGCATGGAGGAGATTGTTGGCATCCTCAATTACAAGAATGCGGAAGTCGCCAAGAATCAGAAGTGCAAATGCATGAAGCGCCTCCGCAGACTCTGCGAAGAAGAAATTAAAAGAACCTCAATAACAATCAATCATGAATACTGAATACGACATCGATCTTGTTGAAAGATATTTTGACAATGAGCTTTCGGAAGGAGAGTCGGCCCTGGTCGATGAGCGGCTGAAGACCGATGCTGAATTCCGGGCCTTCTTCAATCGCGAGCGCGCCCTGATACGCAGCATCCGCTCCGCCGGCTTCAGTCGCGACTTGCAACTGCTGAAGGAAATTGAACGTGGCATCTCTGCGGCTGACAAAGGACATCAACTCCGGATTCAACCCTGGTACTTTGCGGCTGCCGCAGCTGTGGCATTGTTTGTCGTGGCTGCGCTATGGATACTTCCTCCGGGTAATTCGCCGGACCAACTTTTCGACGACTACTTTACGCCGGTCAGCAACACCTTTGCTCCTGCGTTGCGCGGCAGCGATACTCCTTCACAGCCCGAGGCGTTCCGGTATTACGACCACGGCGATTATGCTACTGCGGCAAGCCTGTTCGATGAAATGCTGGGTCAGGAAACAGGTCCGGATCTCTTGCTGCTGAGTGCCAATGCACACCTGGCTGCGGGGAACACGCGTGTTGCCGAGCAGCATCTCACGACGCTGATCCGCGATTTTGACGACTACGATACACCCGCAAAATGGTATCTGGGTCTTTGCTATCTGAAGCAGGGTGATGTCGACAAGGCGCGCACCGTTCTGGAAGAGTTAGGCCAAAGAGAAGTGTTCTATACAGGTCAGGCGAAAGAGCTGCTGCAAAAGGTAAAGTAAAAAACGACCCTCCGCTCAGACCAAATGAAAAGGGCTGCAAACTTGCAGCCCTTTTGTTATTTGAATCAGAGTTGGTATTCCTCAGGCATTAATAATTAGAACCCGCACGGATCATCGCGCAGCGGAATCCGATTGTAGCAGTTGCCGAATCCTGATCCAGGTACCGGCGTGTACCGGGCGACATCCAGTACGCTACATCCTTCCAGCTTCCACCCTTGTATACGCGGGCGCGGTCGGTAATCAGTGAAGTAAAGCCTTCCGGATTATTCTCGAAGTCACTGTTGTATCCTCTTGACTCATCAAGGAAACCATCCCGACGAATAGGGTTCAGATCATCGAAGTCCTGGTATGACATCGGACGGTAAATATCCTGAACCCATTCGCTTACGTTACCGGCCATGTTGTACAAGCCATAGTCGTTGGGCGGATATTCATAAATGTATGAGGTGATAAGTGCACCATCGTTGAGGCGACCGGCGATACCGGCGTAATCACCACGGCCGCGCTTGAAATTCGCAAGCATGTAACCCATTTGTTTACCGTAAGGATTACGTACGGCGTGACCATCCCACGGATAGACACGCTGGTGGGTCTGAAGTTCTTCCACCCACTGTGTACCGATGAGTGCCTGTGCGGCATACTCCCATTCGGCTTCAGTCGGGAGCCTGAAAGACGGCACAACGATGCCGGACTCCAGGGGGATACGGCCATCCGTTTCAGCAAAATCTTCTCCGGCAGCTTCGGCCAGTGCTCTGTTAACAGCGTTCGTACGCCATACCGCATACTTGCTTGCCTGGTTCCAGCTAACGCCAACAACGGGGAAATAGCGGAAGCCGGGGTAACGCAGGTAGTGATCTACATAAGGGTCATTGAATGCCAGCTTGCCTACCCAAACCGTGGTGTCGGGCAGTGCTGCCTGGTATACTTCCTGTGACGAATCCCTGGCGAGGTAGTGCAGGTACTCAAGCCAGTTGATGTTCGCGATCTCAGTTTCATCCATATAAAAGGAAGCCACCGAAACCGTACGCTCGAGGTTGTCGCGGTAGGACATCACATCTTCTTCAAAAGAACCCATAACCGCACGACCGCCTTCAATGAACACCATATTGGGGGCATCGGGCTGACCCTTAAAGGGCTTAACCATAAAGCCACCCGCATCTTCATCGTTGAAAGCCAATCGGGTTACATTACTGAGCTGGCCAGGATTCTGCGCCGTGGGCTTGCTGCCACCGCCTCCAAAAAGTGAACAGGCTGATAACGCCACAGACCCGCCCAGGAGATAAAAAAGACTCTTAAATGAATACCTCATCTGAAAAAGTTTTTAAAATAAATGCTAAGATACCTACATAGACGCGTGTTTTCCAAGAACCCCCGGTCGAACAGGCAATTCCGGAATGTAAGATTCACATGCTTCAGTTAAACGTAGCCGGCCCTAAAGTATTGTTTGGGGAACGGAGCTTCCCTTTTTGGGATGGCCTTCGGGATTAACCGCCGTTAGAAGCCGTCAGATCGCAGTATTTACGGCCCACCTTCCTATGGCATGCTTTTTTGGATAGTGTCAGAAAATTCTGAAAAACTTTTTGCTATGGCACTCACGCTTTACGACTTCAGAGTTATGCCTTTCGAGAAGAAATGTGACGTAATCACGTTCGAGGGAAACTACCTCCTCCACCGGAATCTGGGCGAATGCAAGGTATTTCTTTATCACACCAGCGAATTTTTTATCGAGGTGTTCTTCTCGACCACGCATCAAAAGGTGCTCATGATCAACGCGTTCGACAATGTCATGGGGTTGTATCCCTACCTTGACAAGATCTCGCTGGGCGACCTCGTCGACTGCATCTGATCCAGGATGGCGATCGCGGCGTCGACAGACGGGACCTGATCGATAGAGAGGAGGGCCTTGCCCGCCTGGTCGCGCATTCTAAACCGCCCCGGCTGTTGCTGAACATACTTCAGGATGTCGCCAAAAACCGGCGAACTGAAGTAAGATTCATTGCCAGAAACAAAAAAACCACGGAGCCGATCACCCTTCAGGACCAGCCTTTCAAAGCCGAGCTTTTCACCAAGCCACCGGAGGCGTACTGAATTGATCAACTCCAATACAGGCTGCGGAACGGGACCAAAGCGGTCGCGTATCTCCGCGGTGAACCCTTGCAGCTCTTCTTCAGTCTTGATGTTGTCAAGACGTGAATACAGCTGGAGCCGCTCGGTGACACTGCTTACATAAGTTTCCGGGATCAGTATTTCCAGATCGGTTTCAATTACGCAGTCCTGTACGATGATCTTTGCCTTTTCCGCCAATTCGGCGGCGAACAGATCTTTGAAATCCGTTTCCTTCAATTCCTGGATCGCTTCGTCCAAAATCTTGTGATACGTGTCGAAGCCCAGGTCTGAAATGAATCCACTTTGCTCCGCCCCGAGCAAGTTTCCCGCCCCACGAATATCGAGATCGCGCATCGCGACCTTGAACCCGTCGCCGAGTTCGGAAAATTCTTCCAGCGCGGAGAGTCGCTTCCTCGCATCCGCTGACAGTTGCGAAGCAGGAGGCGTAAGCAAATAGCAGAATGCCTTCTTGTTTGAACGTCCCACGCGGCCACGCATCTGATGGAGATCCGACAGGCCGAACATATGGGCCTGGTTGATGATGATCGTGTTCGCGTTGGGAATGTCGAGGCCCGATTCGATTATGTTCGTGGAGATCAGCACATCAACCTCGCCGTCGATGAACCGCATCATCACCTTTTCAAGCTTTGCACCTTCCATCTGTCCGTGTGCAATGCCGATGCGTGCGTCGGGCACAAGGCGAAAGATAATGTTCGCGACCTGTTCAATGTCGCTTACTCTGTTGTGAACAAAGAAGACCTGACCTCCGCGACGAAGCTCGAAGCTGATCGCATCGCGGACAATCTCTTCATTGAAGGTGTGAAGTTCCGTCGTTACCGGCTGACGGTTCGGCGGCGGTGTCATGATGATGCTGAGATCGCGTGCGCCCATAAGCGAAAAGTGAAGTGTGCGGGGTATGGGCGTGGCCGTCAATGTAAGCACATCGACATTCAGCTTCATCTCCTTGAGCTTGTCTTTAACCCGTACACCAAACTTCTGCTCTTCATCTATTACGAGCAGTCCCAGGTCTTTGAACACGACATCACGACCAACGATACGATGTGTACCGATCAGGATGTTGATCTTACCTTCCCGTGTTTCCGTGAGAATCCTTTTTATGTCTTGTGCGGAACGAAAACGTGATACGTGCTCGATGTTGACCGGAAGACCCGATAACCGTTCGCGGAACGTCCGGTAGTGCTGCATGGCAAGGATCGTAGTCGGTACCAGAACCGCTACCTGTTTTCCTTCATTGACCACCTTGAACGCGGCACGAATGGCCACCTCTGTTTTTCCGAAGCCGACGTCGCCGCAGATAAGGCGGTCCATCGGATGCGGTGCCTCCAGGTCGCGCTTCACGTCCGCCGTTGCACGGGCCTGATCCGGTGTGTCTTCGTATATGAACGAAGTCTCCAGCTCTGCCTGCAGATAGCTGTCGGGTGAATAGGGATAACCGGGTGACGACTTCCGCTTTGCGTAGAGCTCGATGAGTTCTTTAGCGATATCCTTTACGCGCTTCTTCACGCGCGACTTCTTGGTAGCCCATTCCTGGCTGCCCAGCTTACTTATCGAAGGAGGCGCTCCATCTTTTCCGACGTACCGTGAGATCTTGTGCAGTGAGTGAATGCTGACGTATAGTATGTCGTCGTCTTTGAAGACGAGCCGGATGGATTCCTGCTCGCGGTCTCGTACCATCTTCTTCTCGAGTCCGGCGAATTTTGCAATTCCGTAGTCGATGTGCGTGACGAAGTCGCCGGGCTGAAGTGTTTGAAGTTCACGGAGTGTGAGCGCCTTGGATTTGCTGAACTTCTCGCGGGCCTTATACCGGTGGAACCGCTCGAATATCTGGTGATCGGTATAACACGCGATCTTCAGGTCGGCATCCTGAAACCCGGCACGGAGCGAGAACTCGAGCGGCTCAACTTTCAGGGTCGCGCTGATCTCGGCAAACATCGACTGGATCTTATCGAGTTGATGCGGAAGGTCTGAGGCGATGAACGTGCGATAGCCATCATTCTGAAGTCTTTCGAGGTCGGCCGTCAGGAGCCGGAAGTTTTTATTGAACGACGGTTGGGCACCCGAAGCAAACTGAAACGACTGAGAGGCCGAAAGGAAGAAGCGGCTGCCAAACTCGACACAGGGAAACGATTCGATGGCGCGTTGAAAAACGTCGCGGTCGTCAAAGAGCACTTCAGGTCCGGAGACAACCTGGGTTTTTCCACCACCTGCAATATGATGAAACGATTCGTCGGCCGCATCAAAGCTTTTCTGAATGACGTCGCCGGTCAGCTGGACATCCTTGAACCACAGTACGGCATCTGGCGAGAGAAAAGAAAAGAAAGATTGTCGTTCGGCCTGGAGGGTTTGCGACTGCAGGTTGGGTACGATGGTCAGCCGGGGAAATTCACCCACCGATATCTGGCTGACCGGGTCGAAAGTCCGGACGCTTTCCACCTCATGCCCAAAAAGCTCGATTCGATAGGGAAGTTCATGAGCGAATGAAAACACGTCGATGATGCCACCGCGCACTGCGTATTGGCCGGCTTCGTACACGAAGTCGGTGCGTTCGAACCCATACGTTCTGAGGAACTCTTCAAGGAACTCGATGTCCAGATTTTCTCCGATCCCAATAGTGAACGTGTTGGCCGAAAGCGATTTTCTGCTCACCACCTTTTCACCCAGAGCTTCGGGATAGGTTACGACAATAAGCGGCGACCGTCCTGACTCGCTGATGCGACTCAGCACCTCGGCACGCATCAGGACATTGGCGTTTTCCGTTTCATCGAATTCATACGGCCGCCTGTAGGACATGGGGAGCAGGAGCACTTCGCGGGAGAGGAGGCTTTGCAGGTCGTTCTGGAAATAGGCTGCCTCCTCCTTCTCCTGCATTATGAAAACGGAGTCGCGCGGGTCGAGTGTAAATACGGCGGCTGCGATAACGGCGTCCAGGCTTCCGGATGCGCCCCGGATATGAATTCTGGACGGACCGGGCGCACCTATCCCTGCGGCTACGGTCTTGATCACACCCTCCGCGGAATACAGGTTCAAAAAATCATGCGCCCTCAATCCCGGTTGCAATAGAGGGTGCAAAGATAAAGGGATCACAACAAATTTGAGTTAATTTTGACAAAATGACCTGGCAACATTTCTTTGTATTCACAGCTGTGCTGTCTGCGTTGCTGCTCCTGACCGGATTATGGCGCCCGTGGGTGGTGCTTTGGTGGCGATCATACCAAAACCGGAAGATGGTGCTGCAGTGGTACGGCACCTCGTTGCTGGTCAGTGCGCTGGCCCTGTGGATAGCCGGCCAGTTTCAACCTTGACATTCTTGTATCATGATTAAACCACTAACCTGTATCTTCCTCCTCGCGGCGAGCGCCCTAATGCTGCAATGTACCCGGTCAGCCGAACGCGGCCAGGTCACCGCGCCCGAGGATTCGACGCCTGTTAATGAATTGCCCGCAATGAATTTCGAGACCATGGATCAGCAAATCCTGCGCGCGCGTGAACTGGCAGGCAAGAATGTCCTGATCTTCTATCGAACCGAATGCGACCACTGTCAGCGTGAGGCGGAAGCCATCAGTAAAAACCTCGACGCTTTCACGGAATACCAGCTATACTTCGTCACCACCGATGGGCATGAGGCGTCGCGAAAATTTGCGAGCGACTATGGACTCGACAACAAAGGAAACGTGCACTTTGTTCAGACTTCGGTCAACGAAATCCTCGACCAGCTGGGTCCGATCTCTACGCCGTCTCTATACATTTATTCGGAAGAGCGCAGGCTGGTCCGTCACCTCGATGGCGAAACCCCCATTGAAGAAATTATTCGGCACCTCTAATGTAACCGCTTTGCGGACATGAGCATGGGCCCACCGGGCGACGTAAACGCGAGCAGGTAATGATCGCCACCCTCTTTCAGGCCTGCGTGTTTCCTCAGTTGATCGGCAGTGAGCGGATAATTGCGCACGACTACGTTCGCCATGCCGTCAGGAAAGGCCGCTTTTAATTCTGGTCCCATACGACGCGACAATACCCCTGCCTCGAACACACGTCCGGGAAACTCCGGAACCCTATCGGCAGACGTATACAAGTGCGTATTGGAATGCAGTTTCGTTAGCCCAAACCGTGAAGCGACGAGACGAAACGCTCCGGCCTTGAGTAACTCGGGCGCAGGCTCGTACACATACCGCAGGGGTTCACCGTACCGAACTTCTGCGGCGCTGTCTTCCTGCCGATTGAAGGAAAACGCGGGACGATCGCCGGATAAATTTATGGCCTCCAGCAGGGGTTCTGTCGTGGATCCCGCTTCCGAGAAGAACAACAACTCTCTCACTTCACCCCGGTATGCTACAACACTAACCCCAACTACGTTGGGCAACACCTGCAGCCCGCGGTCGATGTCGAGCATCGGCGACGTCTTCAGGATCAGACGGCTGAAGCTTTTGCCCAGGAAGGGGACGATCGCCCGTATGTCCGGTGAATAGCCTGTCAGCTCAATTCTTCGCTGATTATCCCCGGTTCGTCTGGAAGGATCGAGGTAGGCCAGGTCAAACGAAAGACCCGTCTCGTTCAGAAAAGCGACGGCATCCTTTTCATGGTAGATAATATTGACCGAGCCGAGTTGGCGATGACTGTGACGAGCCAATTGCAACAGGTGCCGATCGGGTTCCACGTAATGCACCTCGGCATAATGGCGGCTGAGAAAGTAAGCGTCTACACCGAAGCCGCCAGTCAGATCCACGCAACGTCCATGAGCGGGAGCGCTGAAATCAGCGGCACGTTGTGCTTTAAATACCGCCGTCCTTTCCGAAGAGCATTGTTCGAGGTTTACCGCTGGCGGATACACAATACCCTGAGTGGAGAAATATACAGGCAGCTTATGCCGTGCTTTTTGCAAGCCGGCAATCTGTGCCGTAATGTCACGAAATGGAATTCCGAATCGTTGCGAAGGCTGCTTCAGCGAAAGCGCGTGGACATCCGACGACAAATGTGCGCGGATAAACGCCTGCACGTCGGGATGGAGCAACCGCGCATCGGGAACGTCCGGCTCGTCGCTAATAGACAAGACTTTTTTGGAGCATGAACTCGGCGATCTGAACCGTGTTCGTGGCCGCACCCTTTCTCAGGTTGTCGGAAACGATCCACATGTTCAGCGTGTTGGGTTGCGATTCGTCACGACGCAGCCTTCCCACGAAGACCTCATCCTTGCCCTTCGCGTGGATGGGCATAGGGTATACGTTATTTGAAGGATCGTCCTGGATAACCACACCCGGCGTGGCGGCGAGCAATCGGCGTACTTCTTCGAGATCGAAGTCCTTGTGGAATTCGACATTCACCGCCTCAGAATGGCCGCCGATGGTCGGAACGCGTACGGTCGTTGAGGTAACGCCTATACTATCGTCTCCGAGAATCTTCCTTGTTTCGTTTACCATCTTCATTTCCTCCTTCGTGTAGCCGTTGTCGAGGAATACGTCGATATGAGGGAGGGCATTCATGTCGATGGGGTGAGGATAGACCCGGGCGCCTTCAACGCCGGCCCTTTCGTCCATCAACTGCTGGACTGCGTCTTTGCCTGTTCCGGTAACGGACTGGTATGTGGATACAACAATCCGCTTGATCTTGTAGGCGACATGCAGCGGCGCCAGTGCAAGCACCATCTGTATGGTGGAGCAGTTGGGGTTGGCAATGATCCGATCGTCGATACCAATAACGTGACCGTTAATTTCGGGCACGACAAGTTTTTTATCCGGATCCATGCGCCAGGCTGAAGAATTATCGATTACAATGGTGCCGACTTCGGCAAACCTGGGTGCCCATTCCTGGGATGTGCCCCCACCAGCGGAGAAGATGGCGATATCAGGCGCCTTTTTCACCGCTTCCTCCATCCCGATGATGGTGTAATCAGAACCTTTATACTTCACGGTGCGACCAACCGATTTGGCAGAGGCAACCAAAATCAGTTCAGTGAACGGGAAATTTCTTTCTTCCATTACGCGCAGGATCTCCTGCCCGACGAGCCCGGTGGCTCCAACAACCGCAAGTTTCATGATTCGTGTTTGTGTTTAGAATTGCAAAAATAGTACTTTTGAAAGAGCCCAAAAACAATAAGACCCCCGCTTATGAGTAAAATTGTTTGGGCTCTCGGGTTAACTATTGTTAGTTCGAGCCACTTCATCCCCGCTTTCTCTCAGGAGAACCCTGGCCAACCTACCGAGGCTTCCTTTAAGGACGTAATCTTTACTGAAATTCTTCCGGACCCTGTTCCCTCCGTGGGTCTCCCGGATGCCGAGTTTGTAGAGATCTACAACCGAAGCACAGTCACCGTCTATCTCGACGGGTGGACTATCTCGGATGAGGCAACAACGGCCACGCTTCCCCCGGTTCCAATTGCTCCGCAGGAATATGCGGTACTCACGTCGTCGCATAACACTACTTTGTTCGATAACGTTCGGGTTATTCCTGTGCCGGGCATGCCGACACTCAATAACTCGGGTGACGCCATTGTGCTTCACGCGCCATCCGGTTTGACGATCGACTCGGTACGTTACTCGGGCACGTGGTTCCGCGACGCGTCAAAGCGAGCGGGAGGCTGGACGCTGGAACTTATCGATCCGTCCAACCTTTGCGCGGAAGAAGACAATTGGGCTCAGTCGGAGGCTGCCGAAGGCGGAACGCCAGGTAAACAGAATTCAGTTTACGCGACAAAACCGGACAATACCGGCCCTCACATCGTGGCCGTTACGGTTACGGGGCCCAACAGCGTCCGGATCGAGTACAACGAGAAGCTCGTGGCGGAAAGCGTGCCACCTGGAAATGTGGTTATCGAACCGCCTGTGAATGCGCTGGCTGTGGTGGTAGGAAAAGCCCTTAGGTCGCTGCACGTAACCCTTTCCGATGCGTTGCGGCCAGGAACGATGTACGCCGTACATGTGAAAAACGTCAGGGACTGTAATCACAATCTGGCATCGGGAGAGCCCGCGTCATTTGCTGTGCCGGAGCCGGCCGACAGCCTTGACGTTGTGATCAACGAGATACTGTTCAATCCGAAATCCGGTGGCGTTGACTTTCTCGAACTCTATAACCGTTCGAACAAGTTTATCAACCTGCGGAACTGGAGCACGGCCGGTTATTCGGAAGGAATTCCAAAGGACTTGCGGACGATCACCGAAAAGGACTGGCTTTTCCCTCCCGGGGGCTATGTGGTGCTCACACCGGATGTCGGGATTTTGACGGATCACTATCCGCACACGGCACCGGAAACGCTGTTGGAGACCCGGCTGATCACGCTGCCCGACGACAACGGATCGGTGGCACTGGTAGACTCATCCCAAAACGTGATCGACGCCATGATATACAACCGGGCAATGCATTCTGTGTTTGTTACGACGGAAGACGGCGTATCACTCGAGCGGCTTTCTCCGGACGCCGCAAGTGACGATGCAGAGAACTGGCACTCCGCTTCGTCGCATGCCGGCGGGGCGACGCCAGGGCGCTTGAATTCGGTTCATGCGGCTCCGCCGGGGATTAGGCCAAATGCGGTATTTGTTGATCCGCCAGCGTTCAGGCCGGTGTATGGGAAACCGAATTTCACAATTATCCGTTACAACTTTGAACGAGCCGGGTATGTGGCCAACGCCAGGATACTGGACCAGCAAGGGCGGTCCATTCGTTCAATTGCCAATAATGATCTTCTGGGAACAGAAGGATTTTACCGCTGGGATGGCGACCGTAACGATGGCTCGCGCGCCAGGGTGGGATACTATTGGCTTTGGTTTGAAGTGTTTTCACCGGACGGCGATGTACGCACATTCCGTGAACGGATCATCGTTGCGGGAGAGTTTTGAACGAGCGATTGTCGGCCACAACGACGGGAAACAGCGCTTCCAGGAATAATGGAGGCAATATTTTTTGTTTTAGTCACCGCGGCGTAATTTTGCGCATCTTTTATCAAACCAGAATTACGGGACATGGCCAAGAAGAAAAAAACTCCCGCTAAGGTAGCAAAGAAGAAAACGGCAGCTAAGTCGAAAACAAAGACTGCGGCGAAGGCGAAGAAGGGCAAGGCTGTCAAAGCGGCAAAGAAGGCCAGCACGCGCAAGGCGACGGCCAAGAAGGCCGCCAGGAAAAAGCCGGTGAAGAAAGCAGTGACCAATCAAAAGAAAAGTGTGAAGGTGGCAAAGAAGAAAAGTGTAAAGGCTACGAAGGCAGCCGAGGCGCCCGTATCGAAAACTACATCGAAAACTACAAAGACGGTAAAGACGGTTTCTAAGACCGCATCGAAGACGAAAGTGAAACCCCAGGTGAAAAAGATAGAACCGAAGGGCACGCAGCCCGAAAAAGTGCGCATTGAGGCACCGCAAAAGGAGCAGCCAGCTGCTACGGAGTCAAAGCCGTTACCTCCTGTTGCACAGCACATGTTTCAGATTCCCAATCAACGGCCGATTGCCCATAAGCCTGCACGCACTACGACGGATGACACACGCACCCGCTATTCGGAAGAGGAGTTGCGTGAGTTTGAAAAACTCATCCTTGAAAAACTGGAGAAGGCCCGCGAGGAATACAAGATCCTTAAGGATACGTTAAACCGAACCAACGACGAAGGCACCGACGCCACGTCGGGAGGAAATACGAAGGTACTGGAAGACGGCGCCGAAACCGCCGAGAAGGAAAACCTCAGCCAGCTTGCTGCGCGTCAGCAGAAGTATATCACCAATCTTGAGAACGCTTTGATCCGCATCAAGAACGGAACATACGGCATATGCTCGGTGACAGGTAAGCTGATTTCAAAGGAGCGTCTCATCGCTGTACCGCATACGACGCAGTCCATTGAAGCAAAAATGATGAAGCAGGATTAAGAGGCCTTGGACTTCCTTCAAAACCATATCGAGGCGCTCATCTTTTGTTCGCCGACACCCATTCGCATCGGTGAACTGGTTGCCTGTTTGTCAGAAATGTTCGGCACCGAAGTCCCCGAGGAGGATGTAACCGGGGCGATTCAGCGCCTGGAGGAAAAGTATGCACAGGAAGAATACTCCTTCCAACTCTTCAAGTCTTCCGGAGGATATCAGTTCCTTACCAAGCCGGCGTACCAGGCGAGCATTGGTATCATGTTGAAACAGCAGTCGAAAAAACGGCTGTCAACATCTGCCATGGAAACCTTGTCGATAATCGCGTATAAGCAACCGATCTCGAAATCGGAAATCGAAAGCATACGCGGCGTGAACTGCGACTATGCCGTGCAGAAGTTGCTCGACAAGGGATTGGTTGAGATCAAAGGCAAGGCCGACACCATCGGACGCCCCATGCTTTACGGCACCTCGCAAAAATTCATGGAGTATTTCGGGATCAACGACCTCAGTGAATTACCGACTCCGAAGGACTTCGCACACGAAGTGAATACCATCGGCGAGAACTTGGATCTTAAGGATGCCGATACGCAAGAAGGGTAGAAGTTCCTCCGCTCCACGTAAGGGCAGGACTTCCGAAAAAATTTCACGCACGCCGCGCAAAGACGTCAGCAAATCAAAACGCGCTGCACCACAATCTAAAATCGGATCTTCAAAATCAACGTCGCCCAAGGCTCCCCCTCGCACAAAGGGCGGCCGCAAGCCAAGTGGAAAGAAGGCGCTATCGAGGGTACCTGAGACACTTGCGCAGGACGGCCCCGTACGGCTCAACCGATATATTGCCAATAGCGGCGTATGCTCGCGCCGGGAAGCCGATACCCTGATTACAATGGGTGTGATCACGGTTAACGGCAAGGTCATAACGGAACTCGGTTACAAAGTTAACCCTGGCGATCAGGTGCGTTACGAAGGAAAGTTGCTCACCGCCGAGAAACCGGTGTACATCCTGATGAACAAACCAAAGGGATACCTTACCACAACAAAGGATCCCCGCGAGCGAAATACAATCATGTCGCTGCTGGGCAATACTATCCGCGAACGCATCTATCCCGTGGGAAGGCTCGACCGTAACACCACGGGCTTGCTACTGCTCACCAATGATGGCGCGCTGGCAGAAAAGTTGTCGCACCCCTCGCATAACGTGAAGAAAATTTACAAGGTAGAGCTGGACAGGCCGATCACCGCGGCGGATTTCGACCGCCTGGTCAAAGGCGTTCAGTTGGAAGAGGGCCGTGCGGTACCAGACGACGCTGCTGTTGTTTCTGACGATAAGAAAACAATCGGGCTTGAACTTCACATCGGGTGGAACAGGGTTGTCCGCCGTATCTTTGAAGCGTTGGGTTACGAAGTACGCAAGCTCGACCGAACCGTGTACGCCGGTCTCGATAAACGTGACCTTCCCCGCGGCACCTGGCGCCACCTCACGCCCCAGGAGATCGTCCGCCTGAAACACTACAAGTGATCAGGCGTTCTCCAGTGTCACGGTAAAGATCGTGCCTTTTCCAAACTCCGACTCGACTTCGATTTTGCCTTTCACCTTCGCGAGTGCCTCCTTTACGATATACAATCCCAATCCGGTGCCGTCTGTTTCCTGCGAAGCGCGAAAGAACATTTCGAAGACCTTGTTGACACTGTGAGCAGGGATACCCTGTCCGTTGTCTTCGACGGAAAAGATGACGGTGTCGCTAATCCTTTTGAATGCAATACGGATATACGGATCATCCTGGTTTAGACGGTGATACTTAACCGCGTTGGTGATCAGGTTGGACAGTATGATCGAGATCTGTGCGGGATCTGAATAGAAGCTGCTATCGGAGTTCTTCTCGTAATCAAGTCTGATGCGGGAAGTTCCTTTCAGAAATTCAATGTCGGAAACGACGTCGTTCACCAGGTCGCTGAAGCGGATGGTTTGCAATTTTATCCCGAGCTTCTTCGTCTTTGACAGACGGAGGACATCGGTGAGGATCATGTTCAGCTTTTGCGCGCGTTGCTCGATCAGTTCCATGTAATTTCGTCCCTTCTCTTCTGTGAGTTCTACCTTGCCGAGGTAGGTGAGCCCAAGAATGGAAGTGATGGGCGCCCGCAGGTCGTGCGATGTGCTGTGCAGGAAGCTGTCGAGATCCTTGTTCACCTGTCTGAGTTTTTCCCGTTCATCTTCAAGCAACCACATAACCATGCTCATGCTCATGATCGCAATCATCATGAGATTGATAAGTCCGCGCGACCCGGGCAGCATCGCCTGTTCAGAGCCGGTATCGAAGACGATCATCAAAATGTAGAAGAACTGATACCCGCTGTACGCGACAAACGAAACCGTCAAAAGCTTGTGCCCCACACCACGGGTGAACTTGGGATTCCTCCATACGACGATGCCTGCCAGCAGGAACCCGATCCCGGATATCAATGAGCGCGACCCGATACGTAAGAGATAACGCTCGTAACCGCCTTCGGGACTTTGTCCGAACGCAAACACTGTTGCGATCCCCAGAATGACAACGCCGATAATAATGGCTTGATATATTCTCCTGTTCACGGGACGTGATCGCACGAGCTGGTAGGAGCCGATAAGAATATAGACGATGTGGAGGAACGAGCCTACCTGCGCGACGATGTTAAGCGGGATCCAGCCAGGCGGCGGGTAGTTTTCATCTTCAAGGTTGATCATGAGGATCACCGTGCTGATCATGTAAATAGAGAACGCCAGCCAGCTGCGCGACCAGGTGCGAAGAAAGCGACGGCCGTACACAAGACTAAAGTGCCGGAAGATGAAAAACATCACCAGCCCAAGCGTTGCCTGGGCTACATAAGCGGCAGCTGGATCGGCGGCGAGTCCGAATAACTGTCTGAAATGCATTAAGGAAGACTAAAGCCGAAAAAACTAATACAAAGAAAATGATAGTTTTAACTAAATAAGGTAAAATTGGACTTTAAGAAGAACTCGTTGGGAAAAAAATACCGAAAGGCGGGAAACGGTCCGCGGAACCGCGAAACCAGAAGGGTGTGGTGATGGACGGAATCGAACCGCCGACACAAGGATTTTCAGTCCTTTGCTCTACCAACTGAGCTACATCACCAGAACGGCGCCAGCCGCGCGAATAGGGGCCAAAAGTATATAATTTTATATTTCGCGCAAAATTTAACTTGTTAGCCCAATGGCTGTCCAGCAGATCGTGTTTGTCGTTGTCCTGGCCGTAACCATTTACGTAGTCGCACGACGGGCGCGGAGCATTGCGCGGAACATCCGAATGGGGCAGGGCGAATTGTCAGGCGACCGTCCTGCCGAGCGCGCGCGCAATATGCTTCTCGTCGCATTCGGTCAGAAGAAGATGTTCAAAAGACCGTGGCCTGCCCTGTTGCACCTGTTTGTATACGTCGGCTTTCTGGTAATCAACATAGAAATCCTGGAGTTTGTCGTCGATGGCATTGCCGGAACACATCGGATATTCGCGCCCTATCTGGGTGGTTTGTATCCGGTTCTGATGAATATCTTCGAATTTCTCGCGGTTGCGGTGTTGGTGTCTTGTGTGATCTTCCTGCTGCGACGCAATGTGGCGAAGGTTCGCCGCTTCTGGTCGGCCGAAATGACCGCGTGGCCGCGACTTGACGCCAATCTTATCCTCACCGCGGAAATCCTGTTGATGGCGGCCATCCTGACGATGAACGCAGCCGACCAATGGTTGCAGGTCCGCGCCCCGGAACAATATCCCGATTCAGGCGCCTTGTTTTTTAGCGGCCTGATCATGCCGGCGTTCGCAGACCTGACCACCGCGTCGCTTGTGGTTACGGAACGTATTGCCTGGTGGTTTCATATTGTGGGTATTCTTGGATTCGCCATTTACATCACCTATTCGAAACACCTTCACATCGTCCTCGCTTTCCCGAATACGTATTTCGCTCCCCTCCGACCCCGCGGGGAAATGAAAAACATGGAGGTTGTTACGCAGGAAGTGCGGGCCATGCTCGGACTTGGGGACGCGCCGTCGACCGGCGCGCCGGCACGCTTCGGCGCCAGGGATGTCAACGACCTTTCCCGGATCAGCCTTCTGAGTGCGTATGCCTGTACCGAGTGCGGCCGATGCACCGACGAGTGCCCGGCAAATATCACGGGCAAAGCGCTTTCGCCGCGGAAGATTATGATGGACACGCGCGACCGTATGGAGGATGTGGCGAAAAGCCTGGCCAAAGGCGGTCCCGGTCTTGACGACGGGAAGTCTTTGTTCGGTGACTACATCACGCGCGAAGAGATCAACGCCTGCACGGCATGCCAGGCGTGCGTCGAGGCATGCCCTGTGATGATCAGTCCGCTTGAAATCATCCTGGACATCAGGCGCTACATAGCCATGGAGGAATCGGGGGCGCCACCAGCCTGGAACGCCATGTTCCAGAATATTGAAAACAATTTTGCCCCCTGGAAATTTCCGCCTTCCGACCGCTTTAACTGGGCGAATGAAGCAGGAAAGCACTAACTAACTGACAGACGTGGAGCAAGAGGAACAAAAAATACCGACAATGGCGGAGCTTGCCGCCCAGGGGAAAAGCCCTGATATTCTATTTTGGATTGGCTGCGCCGGTTCCTTCGACGACCGCAGTAAGCGGGTGACGCGCGCCTTTGTCAAGATCCTGCAATCGCTGAACATCAATTTTGCCGTGCTGGGCACGGAGGAGGGCTGTACCGGTGACCCTGCCCGCCGTGCGGGAAACGAATTCCTCTTCCAGGTACAGGCGCTCAACAACATCCAGGTGCTCAACGGATACAACATCCGCACGATCGTGACCACTTGCCCCCATTGCTTCAACACCATCAAAAATGAATATCCCCAGCTGGGAGGCAACTATACGGTGGAACACCATTCAAGCTTTCTGCAGCGTCTGATCAACGAGGGGCGCATCAAACTGAAGGAAGGAGGTTCCTTTAAGGGGCGTCGGATAACATATCATGATTCCTGCTACCTGGGTCGGGCCAATCAGGTGTATGAAGCGCCCCGCGAGGTACTCGCCGCGCTGGATGCCGACCTGGTGGAAATGAAGCGGAACAGGGCCCGGGGCTTCTGTTGCGGTGCGGGAGGCGCGCAGATGTTTAAGGAACCGGAGCCGGGAAAAAAGGATGTAAACGTAGAACGCACTGACGAGGCGTTAAACACCGGCGCTGACACCATAGCGGTGGCCTGTCCATTTTGCATGACCATGATGCGCGACGGGGTGAAGGCGCGTGAGAAGGAAACATCAGTGGCCGTGAAAGATATCGCAGAACTTATCGCAGAACGGCAGGGTTTGTAAAAAAAGCAACCGAGGAAAAAAATGTTTGTTGAATTCGATCAAATGCCAGACCATGCGCGGGTCTGGATCTATATGGCGGACCGCGCCATTCCATCCGAAGATCTTAATGTAGTGCACGGCGTAATGAAGGCGTTCACCAATGAGTGGGCCGCGCATGGCGTGCCGCTCCGTACTTCATATACGCTGGCGGAGGACCGATTCCTGATCCTGGCCGTAGATGAGGCGCACCACAGTCCCAGCGGATGTTCCATCGACTCCTCGGTAGGTGCCCTCCGACAAATACGGGAAGCAACCGGCATCGACTTTCTCGACCGCAAAGGTGTTCCCTTCTCTTCCGGCGATGAGATAACCGTTATCGCACTGGGTGAACTCAAACAAAAATATCTGGACGGCGTATGGAATGCCCGGAGCGAGACGTTTAATATTCTGGCAAAAACCGTTGGCGAGTACCGATCGGCGTGGAGGGTCCCCGCCAGCTCCACCTGGCTGAAGCGTTATCTGGAACCGAGGCAGGCGGATACGGTTGCCCGATAAATTTTTGTTAGATTTGGTGAAAAGGCATTGCGGCATATGAGGCTCATCAGGCTCCTTCCCGTTTTCGTATTGCTGGCGATGGCTTGCGGAACGGAGAAAAAAGCGACCAAGGCGTTTCAGCTGGGCAAATACCAGACTGCTATCGACCTATATGGCAAGTTGCTGGCCGAGAATCCCAACAATGGCTACTATAATTATATGGTGGCGGAGTCTTACCGCCTGTCGAACCGTCTCAAGGACGCCGAATCCTATTATATCAATGCCGGGGGCCGTGGGGTCAACCGTGACACGGTCAGATTCTACTATGCCCAGTCGCTGAAGTCTAACGGCAAGTATCAGGATGCCCGGCGTGAGCTCGACGCGCTGATAGAAAATACAACAGCACAGGCATTGAAGGAACGGGCCAGCGCCGAACTCGAAGGCCTTGCCTATCTCGAAAAACTAAACAGCAACGAGAATTTTTATCGTGTAAAAAATCTCGAACTGATTAACACGCCCGCAGCCGAATATGCCCCCGTCTACCTGAACAACGAACTCTATTTTTCGAGTACCCGAGGCAACGGGCGCATCTATGAAGCGACCGGTACACCTTACTCCGATCTGTACAAAGTGGCGACCCGCGGCGCGAACGTAGATGTTGCAACGATTCAACCCCTGCCTTCGCCCATCAATGATCCGATACGCAACGAGGGCTGTGTGACCTTCACCCCCGATGGCCGGATCATGGTGTTTGCAAAGGGCAATACAAGCAAGAAGAACGGTGGCGAAGATGTCGACCTGTACCTGGTGCGCTGGCGCAACGGCGAATGGTCAGAGCCCACCAAGATCAACGCTCCGGTAAACGTGCAGTATCGGGGTGAAAATGTTGCCGAACTTGAACGGAATTTCGGATGGGACTCAACGCCGGCATTCAGTCCGGACGGTCGTACACTTTACTTTGCAAGCAACCGGCAAGACAAGAATGCCCAGGGCGGCACCGACCTCTACGTTGCGCAGATGGATTCACGCGGGCGATTCACGCGCGTACGTAACCTGGGACCCGAGATCAATACACCCGGCAACGAAATGTTTCCATACGTATCCGAAGACGGACGGCTCTACTTTGCTTCCGATGGACACCCGGGATATGGCGGCCTTGACTTATTCGTCGTTAACCGGCGCGACGGCAAGAATGTCGTGGAAAACCTCGGCCAGCCTATGAACAGTCCGGGCGACGATTTCGGGATCTACCTGTTCCGTGCCGATCGTGGCTTCTTCACGTCTAACCGAGAAGGAGGCAAAGGCGACGACGACATTTACACTTTCGTTAACGAAGATCCTAATCTGAAAGTAATCAACTACGCGCTCCAGGGTATTACATACTTCAAAGACCAGGACGACAACCTTCAGATATTGCCCAACACGCGCGTAACACTTTTGGATGCCCAGGGAGAAGCAATGCAGGACTACGTTACCGGTAACGACGGTAAGTTCCTCTTTCGCGTTTTCGAAAACGAAGACTACAACCTTATCGCCGAAAGCGACGGATACCTGACCAAGCGCCAGGAATGGACCATGAAGGGCAAGGGTGTAGACCCGAGCACCTTACGCGATCTGGTCACCAATATCACGCTCGATACCATTATGGTTCTTGATCGCAAGGCGGTCAACGAGAAGTTTGTGCTTGAAAATATTTACTTCGGATTCGACAGCACCGACATCAAGCCGCAGGCGGCGATGGAGCTCGACCGGCTGGCCCAGCTGCTGAGCGACAACCCTGAGATCAAGATCGAGATGGGCTCTCATACCGACAGCGTGGGGTCGTTCGAGTATAACATCGACCTGTCGCGTCGTCGCGCCGAGTCCACCGTTCGGTACCTGATCAACAAAGGCATCTCGCCTGACAGGCTGACGGCAAGAGGGTATGGTGAAAGCCAGCCTATTGCCCCGAACACCAACCCTGATGGCACCGATAACCCGACGGGGCGTGCCAAGAACCGGAGAACTGAATTTAAAATTCTCGAGGTGGGTGTACTGCCGAGAACCATCCAGGAAGAAACCGGCGAAGGGTTCGAGTTCGAGGAGGATAAATACTTCCGGGATTAGACCAAAGAAAATTAACCCTGAGAGTTTAAGCCGGAGTAACGCCGGCTTTTTTATTTTGCGAACCTATCAAAATGATCTGCAATGGAATTCCGTATTGAAAGGGACACGATGGGCGAAGTGCAAGTGCCCGCCACGCGCTACTGGGGCGCACAAACCGAAAGATCGCGTAACAATTTTCGAATCGGCAATGCTGCCAGCATGCCCCTGGAAATCGTTCACGCCTTTGCTATACTCAAAAAGGCTGCCGCCCTTACCAACGAGGAACTTGGCGTGTTGCCAGCTGAAAAGGCAGCACTGATCGGCCGGGTGTGCGACGAAATCCTGGAGGGCAGTCTCGACGACGAGTTTCCGCTTGTGATCTGGCAAACAGGTTCCGGAACACAGAGCAATATGAATGTCAACGAAGTGATCGCTAACCGCGCCCACGTGTTGAACGGAGGAAAGTTGGATGATGCGAAGAAGGTGTTGCATCCCAACGATGATGTCAACAAATCGCAATCATCCAATGATACCTTCCCCACGGCAATGCATATCGCCGCCTACCGCCAGGTTACGGAAGTGACGCTGCCCGGACTGAAACTTCTGCAACAGACCCTGGCACAAAAAGCTGCGTCGTTCAGCGATATTGTTAAGACCGGCCGCACCCACTTCATGGATGCCACCCCGCTCACGTTGGGGCAGGAGTTTTCCGGCTATGCCCAACAGCTTGCTTACTCGATCCGTGCGATCGAATTAGCACGTGAAGGTGTAAGGGAGCTGGCCTTAGGGGGTACGGCTGTCGGCACCGGCCTCAATGCCCCCGAGGGGTATGACGTACGGGTTGCTGAGAAGATCGCGGAACTGACGGGCTATCCGTTTGTCACCGCGCCGAACAAGTTTGAATCACTGGCGGCCCATGATGCGATGGTGGAACTCTCAGGAGCATTGAAGCGCGCCGCCGTGTCGCTGATGAAAGTGGCCAACGATATCAGGATGCTGAGTTCGGGTCCGCGCTGTGGCATCGGTGAAATTGTTATCCCGGACAACGAACCCGGATCGTCCATTATGCCCGGCAAGGTTAACCCGACACAACCCGAAGCGATGACGATGGTATGTGCCCAGGTGATGGGGAATGATGTCGCGGTGTCGGTGGGAGGCAGTTCCGGCCACTTCGAACTCAACGTATTCAAGCCACTGATAGCCGCCAACGTTTTGCAATCGGCCAGGTTGATCGGCGATGCCTGCGTTTCCTTTAATAACAACTGCGCGGTGGGCATCGAACCAAACCTTCCTGTAATCAGCCGGCACCTCGAAAACTCATTAATGCTTGTGACTGCATTGAATCCTCACATTGGATATGAGAACGCGGCCCGCATTGCGAAGAAGGCGCACAAAGAGAACAAGACACTTCGCGAGGCTGCCGTTGAGTTAGGTCTGCTCACACCTGAGCAGTTCGACGAATGGGTTCAACCGGCGAGTATGGTGGGCAACCTCCAGGCGGGGTCGGGGAAGCCAAATAGTTGATTTCAAAATATTTTGTTACTTTTATCTTCATTTTTTCAACGTAACCCACACCGATGAAAAATCAACTCGTCCTCCTCTTCTGTCTGGCCCTGATTTTTGCGTCCACAGAAGGCTATAGCCAACTCTCCAAAAAGGAGAAGAAGGAGTGGAAGAAAAAGGCTAAAGAATACGCCCGGAACCCTGCAAACCTGAAGCAACTGGAAGAAGACAAGCAAGCGGCCGACGGCCAGGTGTCCTCGCTAACCCAGCGGGTTAATCAGTTGCAGTCGACCATGAGTTCAAAGGACTCCCGCATCGCGGAACTTGAGGATCAGCTGGCGCAGGCTCAGAATCAACTATCGGCAGCGCGGGCGGAATTGACACAAGCAAGTCAGAACCCCAACCCGATGGATTTTTCTAAGGGGATCGTTTTCAAAGTTCAGATCGGCGCTTTTCGCAACAAGGATTTGTCCAAGTACTTTCAAAACAATCCCAATTTCGGAGGCGAGTTGGGACAGGATGGTGCGCAACGTTACACCATCGGGATCTTCAGAGACTACTGGGAAGCCGATACCTTCAAGAAGTACATGCGTGAAATGGGTGTAAAGGATGCCTGGATAGTACCTTATCGCGACGGCAACCGGGTAGAGATCAAAGATGTACTGGAAGGCGTTGTGGCAGACCGGCCGCAGGGCGCGGGTTAGTCATGACAGCTTCAATTCACTGAAACATAATAAGAGAGCCGCACGCGACTGGTGCCGCTCTTTTTTTTTGACTTCGGGGTCCGGCATTATAGTTTTTGTATAATCAGGCATCCGGTTATTTTTGTACAAATGAGTAAGTTTTCGGTGGTGTGTCTTTGCGCGTCCCTGCTCTCAATAGCCGGAGTTGCGCAAGTGAGGGTGGGTACACTTGTTATCAAGTCTAATCAAGTATACGAACTCAAAGAATCGGACATCATCGTGGCGGACACGCTCATTATGATGGATTCGTCCTGCATCAAGCTCAATCCACTTAAGCGTGACAACTTTATTCGCGCACAGGTTGCGTACCTGGGAAGCGGAAGTCGGATCGACGGACGCGGTGTCGATGGAGCGCCGGGGAGAAACGGACAAAACGGCGATACCGCTACCGGGCCGTGTCGTGATGGAGCCGATGCGCGCGACGGCGGCAGAGGATTGGATGGCGGGAACGGCAACAACTTGTTCCTCTACTTCGAGCAGTTATACCTTACCGGTCATGTGCTGGTGGATTTGTCCGGTGGCGTTGGCGGCCGCGGCGGCGACGGTGGACACGGCGGCGGTGGAAGTCCGGGAACCTTGCACTGCAATGGAGGCGATGGTGGAAGTGGTGGGAGCGGCGGCGCAGGCGGAAGCGGTGGTAACGGCGGAAGGTTAACGATCAACTGCTCGCGATGTCCGGATGTTCGGGCGCTTGTGAGTAAGCAAATGACATTCAGAAGTACGGGCGGTCATTTCGGTTTTGGCGGTCGGCGTGGTTATGCCGGCGCTCCGGGGCTCGGACCGAAAAATCGAAACGGTCAAACCGGCGACAGCGGCTACGACGGCCCGAATGGAAAGCCCGGAGAAAAGGGCACATTAAACTTCGAGATCAACTAAGCGCCTGCGCGTACCGCACCGCAAGCGCATTCCTATATATTACCAGACCCATTCCATGGAAAAACGATGGCGCCACATCAGCAAACCGCCAGACGAGGCTATACGTGCACTGTCGCGCCAGATCAATGTCAATCCTTATCTCTGTACGATTCTCCTGCAACGCGGCATCGACACCTATGATGCAGCCCGCACCTTTTTCCGGCCCACGCTGGATATGCTGCATGACCCTTTCCTGATGAAGGGTATGAACCCCGCGGTCGACCGGCTTAACACTGCGATCAGAAATAACGAGCGCATTCTGATCTATGGTGATTACGACGTCGATGGGACGACGGCCGTCGCACTGGTGTACAGCTATCTCAAAACATTTTACGATCACTGCGAGATCTATATTCCCGACCGGTATTCTGAAGGGTACGGCGTTTCACGCGAAGGCGTCAACTGGGCACACCGGAATGGATTTACACTGATCGTAGCGCTCGATTGCGGCATCAAAGCCCTCGAAATGGTGGGGCTGGCCACTGAGTACGGTATAGATTTCATCATTTGCGACCATCACGTGCCAGGGTCGGCTGTGCCGGATGCCATCGCGGTACTCGATCCCAAACAGGACGATTGTCCCTATCCTTTCAAGGAACTCAGTGGATGCGGGCTGGGCTTCAAGTTGATACAGGCTTATGCGCGACGGCATCGTAATGAACAGGAGGTGTACCGATATCTCGACCTCGTCGCTGTGAGCATCGCCTCGGATGTAGTGCCCATGACAGATGAGAACCGGGTGCTGGCCCATTTCGGAACGAAAAAACTCAATGCCGATCCGGTGCCCGGACTACGAGCGCTAATGGATGTTGCCGGTGTGAAGTCGGGGCTCGATGTCACGGATATTGTATTTACGCTGGGGCCGCGCATCAACGCGGCCGGTCGCATCGATCACGCCAGCGCCGCTGTCAAAATGCTCACGGCCGGCACGGTCGAAGAGGCGATGACCTTTGCCGAGGCACTCAACGAGAATAACGACGTACGCAGGCGGTTCGACTCAAACATTACGGAGGAAGCACTGCGCATGATCGAGGGCGATGAGACGCATAAGATCGCCAAGTCGACGGTCCTGTTTAAAGACACGTGGCACAAGGGTGTAATAGGGATTGTAGCTGCGCGATGTGTCGAAAAGTATTACAGGCCCACGGTCATCCTTACGGCCTCCAACGATAAACTTACCGGCTCGGCGCGAAGTATACATGGTTTTGACCTGTACAGCGCCATCAGCGCGTGCGGCGACCTGCTGGAAAAGTTCGGAGGCCATAAGTACGCAGCGGGGCTGACCCTCGATCCGAATAATCTGACTGCATTTCGACAAAAATTCGAAGAGGTTGTCGCTGCCAATATTACCCCCGAGATGCTTGTACCGGTGATCGATATTGACACGGAGGTCTTTTTCGATGCCATTACGCCCAAATTTGTGAATATCCTGAAGCAAATGGCGCCCTTCGGCCCTGAGAACACAACGCCCGTATTCGTTGCCCACAACGTTTATGTCTTCAATTCGCTTTCGCGTTTCAAGGAAAAGCATATCCGCTTTCTGGCAGGCCAGGATGGCGCCCGGAATGTTTTTCAGGCAGTTGGCTTCAATCTTGCAGAGTATTATGAAAAATTGCAGGCCGGCGGGCGGTTTTCTCTGGCCTTCACCATCGAAGAAAATACGTACAACAAGGTGACGAGCATTCAACTCCGCGTCAGAGACATCAAAGGGATAGGATGATACTGAGAGCAGAACATCTGGTGAAGAAGTACAAGACGCGGACAGTGGTCAACGACGTGTCATTGGAAGTGGGCCAGGGCGAGATCGTTGGACTTCTCGGTCCCAATGGCGCTGGTAAGACCACGTCGTTCTATATGATCGTCGGCCTCATAAAGCCCAACGAGGGCAGGATTTTTCTGGATGACGAGGAGATTACCGCCTTGCCCATGTACCAGCGCGCCAAACGCGGGATAGGCTACCTGGCTCAGGAGGCCTCTGTGTTCAGGAAGCTTACCGTCGAGGAGAACATTTTGTCGGTGTTGGAATTGCGCGATTATACCCGGCAGGAACGGCGTGATAAGGTGGAGGCGCTGATCAACGAGTTCAGCCTCCAGAAGGTGCGGAACAACCTGGGCATGTCGCTTTCCGGCGGGGAACGGCGTCGCACCGAGATTGCGCGCGCCCTGGCGGTGGATCCCAAGTTTGTGTTGCTCGACGAGCCCTTTGCGGGTGTGGATCCGATTGCCGTCGAAGAGATACAGTCTATTGTCTCCAGGCTTAAGAGCAAGAACATCGGTATACTTATTACCGATCACAATGTAGACGAAACCCTCTCCATAACCGACCGTGCTTACCTGATGGTGGATGGCAAACTTTTCAAGTCGGGCACAGCCGAAGAACTTGCCAGCGACCCGCAAGTCAGGAAAGTCTACCTCGGCCAGAATTTTGAACTCCGCCGGGCCCGGATCGTTCAGCAGGGAGACAATCAGTAGCCTTCGTTCCACAGTGAAATTGCCAAAAGTCAGCTATTTTTGAGGTTGTAGCGATGGGCATTATCAACTCCATACTGACCTGGGTCATGAAAAAGCGCATTCATCAGATTGGGCTTTTCATGAAGTATCCGCATGAAGTACAGGAAGAGCTATTGCGAAAGCTCCTCACGATGGGTGAACAAACCGAGTTCGGAAAATCGCATGGATTCCGCGACATCCGAAACTACGAGCAGTACCGCGAGCGTGTGCCCATTCACACCTACGAAAAGATCTTCCCCTATATCAACCGCGTCATGCGGGGAGAACAGAATGTGTTGTGGCCGACGGAGATACGATGGTTTTCGAAGTCGTCGGGCACGACAAATGCGCGAAGCAAATTCATCCCCGTGTCGCAGGAGGCCCTGGAAGACTGTCATTTCAAAGGAGGAAAGGACTTGCTTTCCATCTATGTGAACAACTTCCCCGATACCAGGATCTTTGATGGTAAAGGCCTGGCGGTGGGGGGCAGTCACCAAATCAATGAATATGACGCGAGTGCAAGCTCCTACTACGGCGACGTGTCGGCCGTTATCATGCAAAATCTTCCGCACTGGGCACAGTTTATCCGGACGCCCAGCCTGGAGACTGCGTTAATGAGCAACTGGGAGGAGAAGATTGAAAAGATGGCGCGCGAGACGTCACGGGTCAACGTCACCAATATATCGGGGGTACCCACCTGGACGCTGTTGCTGATCCAACGTATTACCGAAATAGCCGGCAAGCAAAATATTACCGAGGTATGGCCCCAGCTGGAGGTTTTCTTCCATGGCGCCGTTTCATTCGGTCCGTATCGGAGCCTTTTCCAAAGCCTTATCCCACGGAGTACCATGCGGTACTGGGAGACGTACAACGCCAGTGAAGGTTTCTTTGGGATACAGGACCAGCCCGGAAGCGAAGACATGCTGCTGATGCTGGACTACGGCATCTTCTATGAGTTCATCCCCATGGATGAAATTGAAAAAGAAAATCCACGCGCGCTCGGACTGGACGAAGTCAGCCTGGGGACCAACTATGCGATGCTGATAACAACAAATGCGGGCTTGTGGCGATACAACATTGGCGACACGATAAAGTTTACGTCGCTCTCGCCTTTTCGCATCCGGATCACGGGCCGCACAAAGCATTTCATGAACGCATTCGGAGAGGAGGTCATCGTGGAAAATGCCGAAGCGGCCATCACACGCGCTTGCGCACAAACTGGCGCCGAGATCAGCAACTTTACAGCAGCGCCAGTGTATCTTGAAGAGGGCAAGAAGGGCAGCCATGAATGGATTATCGAGTTCAAGACAGAGCCCCCCAGCCTGGACGAATTTACACTCATACTTGACAAGACGCTGCGGGAAATCAATTCGGATTACGATGCGAAACGGTCTAACGACCTGGCGTTGACGTGTCCACGCCTGCACCGGGTCGATGCAGGCACGTTCTACAATTGGATGAAGCGACGCGGTAAGCTGGGTGGACAGAACAAGGTGCCGCGCTTATCGAATTCGCGCGAGTATGTGGAGGACATTTTGAGTATGGTGAACGGCCACCTACCGGCCGACAAAGCATAACGACCTAGAAATGACGAATACAATAAGGCACACATCGCCTGACGAGGCGCTGGAACTGCTCAAACCCGGGCAAAATGTTTTTATTCACAGCGTGGCGGCTGCGCCCAGGATCCTGATAGACGCCATGGTGAGGCGGGCAGCGCATCTCAAAGACGTAAAGATCTTTCACCTTCACACGGAAGGCGAAGCGCCCTACACCCTACCCGAGTACGAAGGCGTATTCCATCATAATGCGTTTTTTATCGGAGCCAATGTGCGGAAGGCAATCGATGAAGGCAGAGGAAGCTATATCCCGGTCTTTCTTTCGGAGATCCCCCGCGTGATACGCCGGGGCATCGTGCCTATCGATGTCGCGCTGGTGACGGTATCACCACCTGATCAGCACGGGTTCTGCTCTCTGGGTACTTCCGTCGATGCGACCCGCGCGGCAATCGATACGGCCGGCGTTGTGATCGCACAGATCAATAAGTACATGCCGCGTACGCACGGCGACGCACAGATCCACTACCAGCGACTTACCCGCATCATAGAGCATGATACGCCATTGTATACCCATGACCCTGGAACGATCACGCCCATCGAGGAGGAAATCGGTCGCAATGTTGCTTCGCTCGTAGAGGACCGCGCCACACTTCAGCTGGGGATAGGCAGCATTCCCAACGCGGTGTTGGCCGCATTGCATAGCCACAAAGATCTCGGTATACACACGGAAATGTTTTCCGACGGTGTAATCCCCCTGGTTGAAAAGGGTGTGATTACCGGAAAGTTCAAGAAGAAACACCGGGGTAAGATCGTCAGCACATTCGCTTTGGGTACGCAAAAGTTGTACGACTTCATGCATGACAACCCCGGGCTGGCGATGCTGGAGGTGGACTATACCAACGACACGGCAATCATTCGACAGAATCCGCGAACGACCGCGATAAACAGCGCCATCGAGGTTGATCTGACCGGTCAGGTCTGCGCGGACAGTATTGGCGAGTACATGTACAGTGGCGTGGGAGGTCAAATGGATTTCATGCGCGGCGCGTCACTGTCGGAAGGCGGCAAGCCCATCATCGCGATGCCGTCGACGACGTCAAAGGGACGGTCCAAGATCGTCTCCTATCTGCAGAAGGGTGCGGGCGTCGTAACCACGCGCGCTCATGCACACTACGTTGTTACCGAGCACGGCATTGCTTACCTGTACGGCAAGTCGATCGCGGAACGGGCTAAGGAGTTGATCCGGATAGCGCACCCGGATCATCGCGAGCAACTGAACCGCGAATGTTTCGAACGGTTCCATACGTCACTGTAGTCAATCGCGACGAATGGAACGCAACCACGACACGATGCCGCTCCGGCGGGCCGTGGCCAGTGCATAATCGTCAGACGCGCGATTCACTTTCTCAATAGTGTAGAAGGCAGTGGGCAGCGATCGCTGAAGAAACTCAAGCAGTTCGTCCAAACGCTCGCGTTCGAGTACCGTGAACACGACGTTCTCATCGCCATCGCGTCCGTGCGCGTTGATCGAGGTATACCGGAAATCGACCTGGGTAAGAAATGTTGTCAATGGCGTGATGTCTTTTCGGGTGATGATCCGCGCGATCACCTTTCCGTATGCAATTCGTTCTTCGATGATCATACCCACCAGGATGCCTACCGCAAATCCAGCGGGGTACGCAACGTAGCATACCCAGTTGTCGAGATGCTGAAAAATTTGTCGTATCGCCATCAGCCAGATAAACGATTCGAAAAAACCCATAATGGTTGCCGTGGCTTTTCTGCCGCCCAGGACGTAAATGATTCGGATGGTGTTGATTGACACGTCGGCAATGCGCGCCGCGAAGATCAGCAGGGGCAACAAGAAGTACCGATACAGGTCTTCCGAAATACCGAGGCTGGAGAGAAATTGAGTGTCCATGTTGCTGAGTTAGCTGATTATCCCATTAAATCCTGAATGACTTCCGGCAGTTTACCGAGTGCTTTTATCGCAATGCCCGGCTTTTCCAGGTCGACAGATTTTTTGTTATATCGTGAGATGTAAATTTCATTGAACCCCAGCTTTTCAGCTTCGGATATCCGCTGGTCCGCGCGATGTACCGCGCGCAATTCGCCACCCAACCCCACTTCAGCTGCAAAAGCAATCTTATCGGATACCGGAATCTCCTGCAGGGACGAGATAAGCGAAATACATAAGGCCAGGTCGATGGCGGGATCCTCAACCTTAATACCCCCCGCCATGTTGACAAATACGTCGTAACGGCCCATAGGAAAGCCGCATCGCTTCTCCAGAACAGCCAGTAACATGTTGAGTCGTTTGGGGTCGAATCCTGTGGTAGTGCGTTGCGGCGTGCCGTAAGCCGCAGGGCTGACAAGAGACTGGACCTCGATGAGGAGCGGGCGATTTCCTTCAATGGTTGCGCCAATGGTGATCCCGCTCAGGTTGGGGTCTTTTTGCGAGATCAGTATTTCGGAAGGATTGGACACCTGGCGTAAGCCGTTGCCGAGCATTTCGTAGATGCCCATTTCCGAGGTAGGGCCGAAGCGGTTTTTTACCGTTCTCAGAATCCGGTATACCAGGTGTCGGTCGCCTTCGAATTGAAGTACGGTGTCGACCATGTGCTCCAGTACCTTGGGTCCGGCAAGCATTCCGTCTTTGGTGATGTGCCCGATCAGTACGACCGGCGTGTCGGATTCCTTGGCGAACTTGAGGAGCTCGCCCGCACATTGCCGCACTTGTGCAATACTTCCGGCTGCGGAATCCAGGAGGTCGGAATACAACGTCTGGATGGAGTCAATGACGACGAGGTCGGGCTGTAACGACTCCATGGCCTGGAAAATATTTCGGGTTCGTGTTTCGGTAAGAATATAGCATTGATCGGTTCCGTCAATGCCCATGCGGGACGCCCGCATCCTGATCTGCTGTTCACTTTCCTCCCCCGATACATAAAGGGTCTTCTTCCCGGTAAGCGATGTACCCAGTTGAAGCATCAATGTAGACTTCCCGATACCGGGCTCGCCACCGATCAGGATGAGCGATCCGGGGACGATGCCGCCGCCCAGAACGCGGTTTAATTCGTTGTCGCGTGTTGCCAGCCGTACTTCTTTTCCCTCGCCGATTTCGTCAAGGCGTTTCGGTTGCGCCATGCGTTGCGTGGCGCCGGACGATGTTCGCCAGTCGGTTTTACCTACATCCTGCTTTTGGACGACTTCTTCAACGAAAGTGTTCCATGCTCCGCATGCAGGACACTTGCCAAGCCACTTCGGCGACTCATAGCCGCATTGCTGACAGAAGAACAGGGAACGAAGTTTAGCCAAACGGTTACCTTTTTGTGCCAAAGGTATAAAAACCTTACGTAAGCGCACCTGCACTCAAGTTGCAGTCTTAAAAACAAAGCGTTAATATTTCATAATTTTTTCAACCTAAGATCCTTGCCATGTGCAAAGCGTATGCTCTGGCAGCGTTGTGTTTAGTTTTCAATTATTTTGAATCATCAGCGCAAAAGCCACCAACAAAATTTGGCGACGTCACGGTCGATGAACTTAAGATGTCGCAGTATGAACTCGATTCAGCGGCCACTGCTGTAGTCCTTTGTGACTACGGCGAGTCGGAACTGAAGTATGATCAGTCCCAGGGTTTTTTCCTGGTGTTCGAGCGCATTACCCGTCTCAAAATCCTTAAGCGCGAGGGATATGCCTATGTCGATTTCATGATCCCGTTGTACACGGCAAATCATCAGTATCGTGACAAGCTGTCCAACCTTAAGGTCGTCACGTACAACCTGGTCGACGGCAAGATCGTGAAGACGCAGGTAACCAATAAGGACATGTACCAGGAGGACTTCAACGAGAATTTTGATGTGATGAAAGTGGCGGCTGCTGATGTGAGGGAAGGCTCGGTAGTCGAGATTACGTATAGAATAACCTCGACCTATATCCCGAACCTCCAGGACTGGGACTTTCAATGGAAGATACCCGTAGTATGGAGCGAGTATCGTACGCGCATACCGGACTTCTTTTATTACGAGAGATATATGCAGGGATATATTGCCGCTCACATTCATGAAGAAAAGCATATTCCACGGGTGATCACGCTACATTCCCGGCAACGCTCGTGGAACAGTACGTCTTATAGCAACGGACGCGTCGACTACAACGAGCATTATCTGAGACTGGTCGCGAAAGATGTGCCGGCGTTCAGGGAAGAACCCCACATCACAACGTATAGGGATTTCGTTTCAAAGATCAATTTTGAGCTCGCATATATTAAATTCCCGAACCAGCCGATAGAACCCGTACTGGGTACCTGGGAGGAAATCAATAAAAAACTCTGGGAGCACAGCGATGTGGGAGGGCAGCTCAAAGGTAACGCCTTCCTCGGTAAGATTGTGGATGAGCTGATCGCCGGAGCTTCGACTCCGGAGGAGCGGATTAAGGTAATCCACGACTACGTCAGGACCAAAATGGAATGGAATGGGCGTAACCGTATTGCAGCACAAAGTTCCCTCAAGAAGGTACACGACGAAGGCAAGGGATCGTCTGCTGATATCAACCTTTTGATGGCTTGCATGCTGGCAAAGGCGGGGCTTACTGTCCATCCGGTCATACTGAGTACGCGGGATAATGGCTTTGTCCACGAAAATTTTCCGCTATTGTCACAGTTCAACTACACGGCCTGCGTGGTGACGGTAGAGGGCAAAAAGCTGGTACTTGACGCGACACAGAAATTGCTGCCCGCTGGTGTTCTGCCGCGGAACTGCCTCAACGGGAGGGGCCTTGTTATAAATGGCCAGGGAAGCGCCTGGGTTGACCTGAACCCAACCATAAGGTCAAGATCGGTCGTCTCTGCCGAACTCCATTTTGATGAAGAGGGTGAGGCGTGTTATTCACTAACACGGGTGTTGGAAGGGTATTATGCCCACGAGTCCCGTACCGCGTATTTGGACAACGGCGAGGAAGCGTATGTAAAGTCATTGCTTGCGGATCGCGCCTGGAATGTGAGGGAGAAACATTTTGAAGATGCTAAAGACATTTACAAGCCCTTCAGGGAAAAGTATGAGATTGTGGCCGAGGATGAAGCGGAAGACTCTCCCGATATCCTTTACATCGATCCGATGTTAATGAATGCCGAACGTGAAAATCCGTTCCGACTGGAGGAGCGGGAGTATCCGGTTGATTTCGGTAATCCCTTTGAAAAGGTCATTACCTTCAAAGTTAAAATTCCTCCGGGATACAAGGTCGAAGAAATACCTGCCGCCAAATTGCTTGCATTGCCCGATAACGCTGCCCGCTATGCGTTCAACAGCACCGTCAACGGCGATGAGATATCAGTGACCAGCATTCTGTGGATTAACAAAGCCATGTACACCCAACTCGAATACCCTCACCTTAGAGAATTCTACAACCAGGTCGTGGCAACGCAATCCCGTCAGATTATTTTAAAGAAATTGTAGACCATGAAAATTCCCGGAATACTGCTCTTCGTATTCCTCGTGCCTGTGCTTGCAGGAGCACGCGACTATGGCTATCCCGTCAAGGATATCCCCGAAGCGCTCATGAAAGACGTCAACGTGGTTGTGCGGGAAGACGTCATGACCCACAAGATCGTCTCAAGGCGTAGCGCGGTGCACTACGTTCGATTTGTGGCCACCATCCTGAATAGCAAAGGTTCGGCGTATGCCACCCAGTTTGTTCACTACAGCAAGATGGAGAAGGTCAACTTTATCCGTGGCGCGGCTTACAACTCGGCCGGTGTGCAGATCAGGAGACTCAAAAACAAGGACATTAAAGACCAGAGCATTAACGATGGCATGACGCTCTACCGCGACGATCGCCTAAAAATCGCAGACCTGTCGTCAGCATCGTATCCATACACCATCGAGTTTGAATATGAACTGGAGGCAAAATATCTCTATGATATGCCCGACAGCTGGTTCTCGGGCCGGCATACGTCCACGCAAAAGGCTGTTTACAGTCTCGTCTTCCCACCTGAACTCACGCCGAGGTACCGTCTCGTGAACCTCGAGCAGGAGCCGGTCCGCCAAACGCTCGATAATGGAATGGTCTCTCTGACGTGGACATTCGAAAACATCGGCCCGGTGGTCCCTGAACCTCACGGTCCGCATCCGAGAGAACTGCGTCCCGGCATTTTGGCTGCGCCGACCGATTTCGAGTACGCGGGATATGTCGGCGACATGTCCTCGTGGAAATCATTTGGAAGATGGTTCAACTTGCTTAACGAAGGACGTGACGCCCTTCCTGCCGAGACGAAAGCCAGGGTCGCCGAGCTAACCAGGGGGCTTTCCAGCAACGAAGAAAAGGCCCGCGTGCTCTATGACTACCTTCAGGGCAAAACGCGGTACGTGAACATATCGCTTGGCATCGGGGGGTTACAGCCGTTTCCGGCCGAAGTCGTCGATCAAAACGGTTATGGCGATTGTAAGGCCCTTTCGAATTATATGGTGGCGCTCCTGAAAGAGGCCGGCATCAAGGCGTATTACGCTATCGTGGCCGCCGGAGATGATGTACCGCCGCTGATCGAAGATTTCCCCAGCCATCAAAGCACCAATCACGTTATCGTGGCGGTCCCCGAAGCGGCAGACACCTTGTGGTTGGAATGTACCAGCCAGACGCGCCCCTTCGGTTTCATGGGGTCGTTCACCAGCGACAGGAAAGCGCTGCTGATCACCGAAGACGGTGGAAAGCTGGTTAACACCGTGCGCTATCCAGACTCGCTGAACGTTCGTGTTCGAAGCGCGCAGGTAGTCATGGACGCCACCGGAAACGCTACCGCCACGGTGCGGACGTCGTACTCAGGACTGCAGTATGATGCCGGGGGCCTGAGCAGGGTACTCAACGGACGCTACGATGCCCAGAAAGACTGGGCACTGGAGAACACCGACATACCCAGCTTTGATCTTAAGAAGTTCACCTTCGAGGAACGGAGGGAAATGATCCCCGAGGCCATCGTAAGTCTGGACCTGAAACTGGACCGGCTGGCCTCGGCAAGCGGTAAGCGATTATTTCTCATACCCAATCTAATGAACCGCTCCGGACGCCTCCCGCAGGCTATCGAGGACAGAAAGTCCGATCTTGTTATCGACTACGGATTTGTACACGTTGACTCCATAGAATATACCATTCCCGAACACCTTTATCCGGAACACCTTCCTCGCCCGGTTAAGTTGGAAACGCCTTTCGGTTGGTATGAGGCAACGTGCACGGCGGAGCAAGGACGTCTGGTTTATGTCCGCAAGTTTATGCTCAGGCAAGGGCGGTATCCCGCTGCGAAATACAACGACTATGTCGAGTTCCGCAGGTCAATCGGCAAGGCGGACCATACGAAGCTGGTGTTGATAAACAAGACGTAGTCAGCGAATCGGCGCGTTCGCTTCCCGTGCCATAACGTTGTATACCATCTTGTCCGCTATTCCCGGAAAGAGTTTGTTGAGCCAGACAGCAAGTTTGCCTTGCGTGGTGAGTATAATGATGCGCTTGCGCTTCACGGTAGCCCGGTAGATATGACGCGCGCATTCCTCGGCCGTCATCATTTTTTCTTCATTACGGGGTGAGACCTCCTGAGGCGTTCCGTCACGCGTGAGTGAGCGTTGACGTATACCGCTGGCCGTAAATCCCGGACACGCAGTCAGTACATGGACTCCCGATTTCAGCAGCTCGGTGCGCAATACCTCGAGAAATCCGTTGAGGGCGAATTTGGAAGCTGAATAGCCCGTGCGGCCGGGCAATCCCCGAAAGCCTGCAACGGAGCTTATGCCGATAACTGAGCCTTTGTTGCGGACAATTTCCGGCAGACAATAGCGGGTCGCGTACAACACCCCAAAGAAATTGATCTCCATGACCTTTCGGATAACATCCAGCTCGACTTCAGAGAACAGGGCGCGCATGGAGATCCCGGCATTGTTGATCAGGATGTCAATCTTTCCAAAATGCCTGACGGCTTCTTCGGCCATGAGTCGGTTGTCTTCCTCGCGCGACACGTCCGCGCGAAACCCAATCACATCTACACCCTGCTGCCGGAGTTCGGCCACGGCCTGGTCCAGCGTGGCGCCATCCCGACCCGTTATCAGCAGGCGGCTTCCCCGGCGCCCGAATTCAGCGGCCAGTGCCTTGCCAATGCCTGAAGATCCTCCGGTGATGATGACGACTTTATCTCTCATGGATATGTTGAAGTGTTGAAAGTGCTGAAGTTGATGCGCTCAAAAAAATGATAGGCCTGAAAACCAGACTGTACGTTTTTTGATCTATTAGTCAAGCATGAGCTCGATGTCTTCACGGGTGAGTTGCTTCATGAAGCTTTCTTCCGTGGTGATAAGGTCCGAAGATAGCTTGAGTTTTTTCTTCTGGAGGGTAAGAATTTTTTCTTCGACGGAATTCCGGGTGATGAACTTGTAGGTGAACACCTTCTTCTTTTGGCCGATCCGATGCGCCCGGTCGACAGCCTGGGCCTCTACCGCAGGGTTCCACCAGGGATCGAGGATGAAGACGTAGTCGGCTTCCGTCAGGTTAAGGCCCAACCCGCCAGCCTTAATGGAGATCAGGAATACCCTTAGGTTGGGATCGCGATTGAATCGCTGGACCTGCTCCTTTCGGTCGACACTTGAGCCGTCGAGGTAGGCATAATCGATGCGCGCCGATTTAAGGAAATTCCGCACGATGCCGAGGTGCTTGACGAACTGGCTAAACACCAAAACCTTGTGCCCTTCCGAGAGCGCGTTCTCCAGCATGTGGGTAATGTCTTCGAGCTTTCCCGAATCGCCCGTATACGACTGCTCCACCATGCGAGGATGGTTAGCAAGTTGACGCAGCTTGGTGAGACCTTCCAGGATCATAAAACGGCTGCTGCCGATCCCTTCCTGATCGATCATATTCAGGATCTTTCCGCGGTAGTAGGCCTTAACCTCTTCGTAGCGGCGCTCTTGCTCGGCCGTCATCTCGCAATACTGGACATGCTCTACCTTCTCGGGAAGCTCGGTGGCCACCTGCGATTTATGACGCCGCAGCAGGAAGGGCTTGATCACCGCATTGAGGCGTTTTGATTTCGCCTCATCGCCTTTCTTTTCTATCGGATTCTGATACTCGTTCCGGAAGTAAGATTGCGTCCCCAGCAGCCCGGGATTGATAAAGCTGATCTGAGACCACAGATCGAGCGTGGTGTTTTCCAAAGGTGTCCCGGTGAGAACCAACCGATTGCGTGAGCGCAGTTCCCTGACCGCCTTGGCAATATTGGATGTAGGATTCTTGATTACCTGTGATTCGTCGAGGATAACGTAGTTAAAGGCAAACTGTTTGAGCAGATCCACATCGAGCCGCGTAATGCCATACGAGGTGAGCACCAGGTCATAGCGTGCAAAGCGTTGGATGTCTTTATTGCGCAGCGTGCCGGTATAGGTCAGGACCTTCAGCGAGGGCGTGAATTTAGCGGCCTCCATCTCCCAATTGTAAATGAGGGACGTGGGCATGATAAGCAGTGTGGTTCCATTCCCGGCGTTCTTCTCTGATTGCAGCAGCGCCAGTGTTTGCACGGTTTTTCCCAGCCCCATGTCGTCTGCCAGGCAGCCGCCGAGCCGGTATTCGTTGAGGAAGCGAAGCCAATTGTAGCCGGCCTTCTGGTACGGTCTCAGTTCGCCCACGAAACCTTCAGGAACCGGATAATTTTTTATCCCGGAAAACGATGTGAGCGAACGCAGCCGGTCGCTAAGCTGCACCTTGGCCAGGTTGCCCTCTTCGAGTTCGCGTACCAGGTTAAGGTGGTGTTTTCTGAGGACGGGCTTTTCATTGGAGCCTTCCGATTCGCTGAGGGCAAACAGATCGGCGTACTTCGTCAGCCAGACGTCGGGAATGATTGCAATCTCCCCGTTGGGAAGTTTGAACTCAACTTTTTTTCGAAGGATCAGCTTGCGCAGATCCTTGAACGGAATCTCGAATTCGCCAAACCGTATCCGGGCATTGATATCAAACCAGTCGATGCTTTCTTTGACCTCGACTTCAATCACGGCCTTGCCGACAAAGTATTTTTTGTCGCGCGCCTCTGGTTGGCTTACTTCGAAGCCGAGGTTGAGCAGGTTCACCCGATTCTCGTTCAGCCATGAGAAAGCTTCCGACTTGGGTATGGCCACGCGGAAACCCTTCATCGGAAGACCGAGCTTTTGAAGTGTATGAAGAAAATTCTTTTCCGCTTCGGTATGCCGTGCAATGCGGTGAAAAATGTAATCACTTCCCTGTCGCTCTACTGTGACGCTGACGGGGCCGAAATTGTCGCCGCGAAAGCGATGCTTGCCGTACTTGAAAGACAGGTCGAATAGTATTTTTCCGGACTCGTCGCTTTTATCTTCACCCGACTTGCCAAAGAGATCGGGGCCCTGTGCGGTACTGAGTTCGGAAAGCGTTAAGACAGGAAGCGGGTCATACACGTTCTTGTTGATCCGAAACCCGTTGGCCTCCACGTCATCAAAACTTGCAATAAGCGGGGCAACGAACCGGTTGTAGTAGGTCTCCTCGACATTCTTGGGTATGACGACGAACTTCTTGGTGAAAAAAGGAAGCAGCTTCTTGCCGTCGACATGCTTTTCAAAACCGTACAACTTGCCGTTCAACACCATCCATGCCGGATCTTTGCATATCAAATAAGCATTCTTGTTAAGCAGATCCAGCTTTTTCCCGTCGTAGTATACGGTAGGATAGTAGTTTGTATGCTCCGCTGTTCGTACGAAATGAAACTGGATGGAGGCGCGCTTTTCGAGGACTTCGAGCCGACGCCATGTGGGTTCGCCATCGTTGCCCATTTCGAACACCTTCTTGCCGCGTAGCCGCTCCAGCATTCGACTCCTGTGCCGCTCCATGTAGTTTTCGATCTCCTCGCGGAGGGCGGCATTGCCTTTGTCCTTGTCGTACACCTTGGGAAAAAATTCCTCAGGTTTAACGAACTTATTGTGAAAGCGTCTGACGACGGTCTCCTGTTGCATAGAATCCACAATCTCGATCAGCTCGAAATCGCGATCGTCGAGACCACGCGAGAATTCGCGGGCATTCTTCGTTGAAATGTTTTGATGCTGAAAGGTGAGCTTTCCCTTTTCGTCCAGATGCACCACGTAAGATTCGAAGATAAATCCCAGGTATTCGTGTAAATACAACGAATAGACGATTTGGAACGGCTGGGAAGCAGACACCTTCATAGAAACCGTGGCTTCGGGTGACTTAACGAACCTGCAAAATACGTCGAAATGCCGAGGATTTGCGCGATTTTTTCGAAATAATTCGTCTGGATTCGTTAAAGATGCTGCACAGAGGAAAAGCGGGTGGCGAGCGTAGCCGGGCGGTAGGAAATGAAGAAAGTGATGATGCACATGGTGATGACCACGTAAAGGATGTCGTGGAAGACAAGCTTCACCGGGTACCCCTCCATGACGGCGGATTCCATGCCCATAGACACCAGCCCATAGTTGCGCTGAAGGATGCATAACGCACTGCCTATTGCAAGACCGAGCATGGTTCCCATAATGGCAATCAGTCCCCCCTCGAGAAGGAATATGTTCCTGATGGTCTTGAGTTGAGCGCCCATAGCGGCAAGGATGGAGACATCGCGTTTCTTATCCAGCGCCAGCATCATAAGGGTAAAAAAGATGTTGATCGATCCGATACAAAGCAGCAACGCCAAAGCCAGAAAGGCGAACAACTTCTCCATGCGCAACAGCTTGTAAAGGTCTTTGTGTTGCTGTTCACGGTTCAGTACACGAAAGCCGTCACCCAACACCTGTTGCAACTGAGCCTGTACCCGGTTCGTTAAACCTTCATTCGTGACCTTGACTTCGAGTGACGTTCGCCGGTCGCCATAGTCGAGCAAGTCGACAGCAAAGTCCAGTGGAACGATGACGTAGTTGTCGTCAAGATTCTGAATGATGGAAAAGACGGCGCCGGGATAAATTCGCTTTTGTGTGTAAAGTCGCGAGGGGTCAATGGTTGCACTTTGCGTGTTCCGAATGTAGTAGACGTGCATTGCGTGCAGCGTCTCCCCCACGTCGATGGAAAGTGTGTTGCGGATACCCATGCCGACGATCGCCAGGGGAACACCGTCGCGATGCAAGGCGACATCGCCGATAACGATGTTTTCATCTATCCGTTGCTGCTCGATGAAATTCTCACTTACGCCTTTCAGCATGACGAGTTGGTTGGCATCGCGGTAGCGGACGTAGGCGAAATCTTCCACCACTTCAGTGACCACGTCTACGCCCTCGATCGCCTTGATCTTATCGCGCAGCGCATCCGTTACTTCGAACGACTTGCCTGCGACGGCTTCGACCTTGAGGGGCGGATCAAACGAGTTGTTCAATGAGCGAAGAAGTTCTTCCAGGCCGTTGAACACGGAAAGCACGATAATCAACGCCGCGGTAATGATAGCTACCACCAGCACTGAAATGATCGAAATAATATTAATGAAGTTCTTTTTCCTCTTTGAAAAGAGATATCGTCCGGCGATGAAAAGCGGCAGTTTCAATGCAGGTCACGTTGATTTGTTGGAGTCGTCCGGGGCGGGTGGGATGTTAAGGCTTCGAATCAGCGCTTCAATACGCATGGCCTCCTCCTCCACTTTGTCGACATAAAAGATCAGCTCAGGCACGATGCGCACCTGCTTCCCGATGCGGTTGCCGAGATCGCGGCGGATTTCCTTTTTGTGTGACTCGATGCGCCGAAGGATCGCCGCTTTGTCGTCCTGCAACATCATGCTCACATAGATACGGGCAATGCTCAGGTCTGGATTGACCTGGACATCGGCGATCGTGACAAATGCGTTGCCGAGATACCCGCGCTTGTCCTGCTGGAAAATCTCGCTGATCTCCTTCTGGATCAGGCGGGCGAACTTATGCTGACGTGTTGTCCCTGGCATACTGCAAATATACCATAATAAACGGCAGTGGGGTTGTTTACCGTTGTCTGTCAGATGTACAAAATTTCGGTTAATTGCTTCCTTACTTTGAAAAAGCTGCTCTAATTTATGCCGAAATCGCGCATCCGTTGCTTCGCTACTTTCGCATCAATGATCCGTACCGGCTTATCGGTCTCCTGGTGATCGCAGGAATTCTGTTCATTCCGGGAATCGTTGCTTCACCGCCGATGAGCGTGCCCGAATTGGTGAGTATCCTTATCGGCGAGAAAATTAGTGCCGGTGCGGCGCCGTTCACCGGTATTGCCGACACGACCGGCCCGCTTGCTGCGTGGTTCTACGGTCTCATGGACCTGATCTTCGGGCGCAGCCTGACTGCGCGTCATGTGGTGGCTTTTCTCATTATCCTGAGCCAGGCTGTCTACATCGGCTCGATGTTCATTAACCGGAAAGTGTTTTCCGAGAACACGTACGTTCCCTCGCTGGTCTTTATCGTATTCATGGCCTTTTCCTATGATACGCTGGCGCTGACGGGCGAACTGATCGGCCTGGGCTTTCTTCTCCTGGCACTCAATCACCTCCTCTCAGAACTGGAATTTCGAACCAAGCGCGACGACCGTGTGCTGGCCATGGGTGTGTTCGTCAGCCTGGCGTCGCTGTGCAGCTTTGAGTACTGGCTTTTTTACCCGGTGGCCGGCATCATCGTGATATTGTATTCACGACGAGACCTGAGGATATTCGTGCTGCTGACGATGGGTTTCGCCCTGCCGCATCTCCTGCTGATCTCCCTTTACTTCGTCACCGACGATATGAGACCGCTCATGCAGTATTTCTATGTGCCGAATCTGACGTTTGGCGCAACAGCTTTGATGTCGGTGCGCGGATTGATCTACCTGAGTCTTGTGCCCGCATTCTTCCTTGCAGTGGCCATCCTTATGATGAACAGCGAGGCGAGATTCTCTAAATACCAGTCCCAGATTTTTCAGAGCATGCTCCTGTGGACCGCGTTCGCCGTGATATACATCATGCATACCAGCGATCGGCGTCCGCAAAGCCTCATTGCCCTGGTGCCGGCATTCAGCTATTTTGTGAGTCACCTTTTTCTGCTCATCCGCCGTAGACGGCTGGCCGAATGGAGCCTCTGGATGTTGCTGATCGGCGTGTTTGTTGTAAGCATGCTGAGCCGATACGACAAGATTGACATGATCGATTACAGTCGACTGCGGGTTGTCGAGGAAGATCGCGATGTATCGGGAAAGAAAGTGCTGGTGCTGACGGCCGACGTTTCCTGGTATGCGGGCAATTCGCTCGCAACACCTTTTCTTGACTGGAATCTGGCGGAACCTGTCTTTACCGGGCTAAACTATTACGAGAATGTGATCGCGATCAACGAGGGCTTCAGCGACCGGCCTGATGTTATTATCGATCCTGATCGTCGGATGGATGCGGTCTTCGATCGCATTCCGCGCCTTCGCGATATGTATCGGGAAGCAGGACCGGGACGCTACGTAGCGGTTCAATAGTTCCCAGCGTGCCTCACATACAACGCATCTTATCGACGCGTCTTTGGTGCCGGCCTCCTTCAAAGGTTGTGTTGAGAAACCGATCCGTCATACTCATGGCCGTTTCGTTAGTCACGAAGCGCGCGGGAATACAGAGTATGTTGGCGTCGTTGTGAAGACGCGCCAGGGATGCCAACTCATCGTTCCAGCAAATCGCAGCGCGTATATCGGCGTGCTTGTTCGCCGTGATGGCAACACCATTGCCGCTGCCGCAAAGCAGGACGCCCATGCATGTGGGGTCGTCCGACACACGTTCCGCAACCGGGTGTGCGATGTCGGGATAGTCTGCCGGGGAATCGGACAGCACGCCAAAGTCTTCCACTTCGTAACCTTTGGCTATCATCCACTCTTTCAGCGCCTGTTTCATATGGAAGCCGGCGTGATCGCTTCCGAGCATAATCTTAGGTTTCATCGGTGTTGTTCATTGCTGCGTCGCGCGCTTCTTCTTCCGCCTCGTCCTCAGCCTTACGACGCTCTACAAAGCGTGCGATGACAATGCTGAATTCGTATAGCATGTATAGCGGGATTGCGACGATACTCTGACTAATAGGATCCGGCGGCGTAATGACCGCCGCTATTACAAGGATCACAACAATGGCGTGCCTGCGGAAAGCCCGTAGCATATCGGCCGTTACAATGCCGACCCTGGCCAGGAAATAGACAACCACAGGGAGTTGAAAGAGGAGCCCGCTGCCAAATACGAGCGTTACTACGGTCCCTACATAAGAGACAATGTCGAACTCGTTCTGGATAAGCTCGCTGATCTGGAATGACGCGAGAAAGTATACGGACACGGGGCACATCACGTAATATCCAAATGATACGCCCAGGAAGAATAGCGTTGAAATTGCACCAACAGCGCCCCTTGAATACTTCCGCTCATTGGAATGCAATCCCGGCTTGATAAACCGCCAGACTTCCCAGGCCACGTAGGGGAACGCCACGATGAGACCGATAATGAATGACGAGGTAAGCGCCATAGTGAACTGCCCGGTCATCAGGCGATTCTGGATCTTCATCGGAATTTCCTTTATGCACATGGCTTCTTCAAACCCGATGAGGTGGCCTAGTTTACACAAAGCGCGGAAGGAGAGGAAGTCGGGCCGGGCAGGGCCGAATATGACGTTGTCGAAAATCTCCCGGTGAAAGACAAAAGCGAGGATCATGAAAACGAGAATCGCGCCCAGCGAACGGATTACGTGCCACCGCAGCTCCTCGAGATGATCGAGGAAAGACATCTCCTTTTCATCCTCTTTCATTGCCCCGGACAATTATGACGATCAGGCATACAAGGGAAAACGACGTGTCAACCGACGCACTTTCTGCCGTACGTTTTTCAGGTGCTTGTCGTCCGTAGGTTTCTGCAGGGCTTCATCGATCAGGTCTACGATCTTCACTACGTCTTTTTCCTTCATGCCCCGTGTGGTCACCGCGGGCGTACCGATCCGGATACCGGATGTAACCATAGGCGATTGTGTGTCGAAGGGTACCATGTTCTTGTTGACTGTGATGTCGGCCCGAACCAGTGCCTCTTCGGCCTGCTTACCGGTGAGCTTCTTCGGGCGAAGGTCGATAAGCATAAGATGGTTATCGGTGCCACCTGAGATCACTTTATAGCCGCGCTCCACAAGTGCCTGAGCCATAGCCTTTGCGTTGCGCGCTACCTGCACTACGTATTCCATGTATGCATCGGACAAGGCTTCATGAAAGGCAACCGCCTTAGCGGCGATCACGTGCTCCAGGGGTCCGCCCTGTGTGCCGGGGAAGACACCTGAGTCGAGTACGGAAGTGATCTTCCGAAGCTCTCCCTTCGGCGTTTTCAGACCCCAGGGGTTATCGAAATTTTTCCCTACCAGGATCATCCCGCCGCGCGGACCACGCAGGGTCTTGTGCGTGGTCGTTGTCACGATATGGCAGTGCTCCATGGGGTCGGCCAGGAGTCCGCGTGCGATCAGGCCCGCGGGATGCGCGATGTCGGCCATGAGCAGTGCACCGACGCGATCAGCGGCTTCGCGTAATTTCTTATAGTCCCAGTCGCGGCTGTAGGCCGACGCGCCGCAAATGATCAGTTTCGGTTTTTCGCGTTCTGCGATCTCAATCACGCGGTCGAAGTCGATCGTTCCGGTTTCTTCTTCCACGCCGTAGAAAACGGGCTGATACAATTTCCCGGAAAAGTTGACGGGCGAACCGTGTGTAAGGTGGCCGCCGTGTGAAAGATCGAATCCCAAAATTTTGTCGCCGGGTTTCAGGCAGGCGAGCATGACCGCAGCGTTGGCTTGTGCGCCGGAATGGGGCTGGACGTTGGCCCAGGTAGCGCCGAACAATTCGCATGCCCGGTCGATGGCCAGCTGTTCAACCTCGTCCACCACCTGGCATCCTGCATAGTATCGTTTGCCGGGAAGGCCCTCGGCGTATTTATTCGTAAGAACCGAGCCCATGGCTTTCATGACCTGGGGCGAAGTGAAGTTCTCCGAGGCAATCAGCTCGATGCCGTCCTGTTGGCGTTTCTTTTCCTGTGCAATAAGATCAAATACAACTTTGTCGCGTTTCATTGAGAAGTATAATTAAGCGGATGCAGGGTTTTATGGAGGTGGTTTGAACCGGCCGCAAAAATAAGAGATGGCCCAGACAATAGCTAAGGGTTTGTCGCTGGAATTACCCCTGGTGAAAACCGGGATTATGCCGTCTTCAGCGCCCTGAGGTAGAGCTGAATGGTATTTTCCAGGCCGAGGTAAAGGGCATCGCATACCAGCGCGTGACCGATCGACACTTCATCCAGCCGGGGAAGGCTCGCGGCAAGAAAGCCCAGGTTCTCCAGGCTGAGGTCGTGTCCGGCATTGATGCCCAGCCCGACTTCCTGCGCAACGCGGGCGCTCTCGACATAGGGCTTGATGGCCACCTCCTTGTTCACGGCAAACTCGCGCGCGTACGGCTCGGTGTAGAGTTCGATGCGATCCGCTCCTACGTGGGCGGCGCCTTCAACCATCCGGGGGACGGGGTCGACAAATACCGAAACGCGAACCCCGAGCGTGTGGATCTCCGCGATGACATCCTTCAGAAATGAGGCGTGCTGGAGCGTATCCCACCCGCTGTTGGAGGTGATCGCATCCGGAGCGTCGGGGACCAGGGTGGCCTGGGCGGGGATAACCTCCCGGATGATGCGCAGGTAACGCTCGTCCGGGTAGCCTTCGATATTGAATTCGGTGGTAACGATGTCTTTCAGCGCTATCGCATCGGTGTATCGGATGTGGCGTTCGTCGGGCCTCGGGTGTATGGTGATGCCTTCGGCGCCGAATTTCTCACAGTCGGCGGCCACTTTCAATACATCGGGATTATTCCCGCCACGCGAGTTCCGGAGTGTGGCAAATTTGTTAATATTGACGCTAAGTCGTGCCAAGGGAAGGGTTTTATCCTGGATTCAAAGGTACAACAGAAAAATTGATATGAGCCTAAAGGAACAGATTGATGCCGATATCAAGAAGGCTATGCTGGCCCGGAACAAGGGTGAACTGGATGCGCTGCGCAGCATCAAATCGCTGATCCTACTGGCCGAAACCGAAAAGGGGAGCAAGGGCGACTTGACGGCTGATGCGGAAGCGAAGCTGCTGATGAAGGCCGCGAAGCAACGCCGCGAATCGGCCGATATCTTCCTGGCCCAGTCGCGGCAGGACCTTGCAGACCGGGAACTCTTCCAGCTTGACATCATCAACCGTTATCTTCCCCAGCAACTCTCCGAAGCCGACCTGCGAAAGGAACTCGAACGTATCATTGGCGAGCTGGGCGCGTCGGGACCGCAGGATATGGGAAAGGTAATGGGCACAGCCACAAAACAATTGGCCGGGAAGGCCGAGGGCAAGGCCATCTCCGCCATCGTGAAGGAATTGCTTTCCGCTTGAGTTGGCCGGATATCATACTGGCTCTCATTATCCTGTCCGGCGCCATCTCCGGTTATCGCGAAGGATTTCTCATGACGGTAATTTCCCTGGCAGCCATCATTCTGGGTATTCTGGGGGGCTTTATGTTGCTGGGAAAGGCGATGCTGATGCTGGATTCGAATTTTACCATCGACCAAAGTGTTCTCCCTTATATCGCCTTCGCGGTGGTATTTGTGCTCATTGTAGTGTTGGTGTCGTGGATCGGCAGGTTGCTGCGGGATACTGTGCGTCACACGTTTCTCGGGGGAATCGACCAGGCCGTTGGCGCAATTGTGGGAATGGTGAAAACCGCATTCATGCTCAGTGTTGCCATCTGGATACTTGACGCCTTAAAGATTGATATTGCCGATTGGTTTGCGTCTTCGCGCCTGTACGCTATTATTGAAGACTTTGCCCCGCTGGTGGCAGGCTGGATCGGCAAGCTTATCCCGGCTTTCCAAAGTGTGTTCCAGGTGTGATTGCGTGGCTTTTGGATAGTATTTGGTATATTTTGTTTTTTTACCGGGATAACTCCGGAGAAAGATGGGCCTGGTAGTCAAGGAATCGGACCGTTTTAAATTTGTAGACGAAGGCAGCGGTCCCGTGTTGTTGTTGTTGCACGGGTTGTTTGGAGCCCTAAGCAACTGGGAAGGTGTGGTCGAGCGATTTTCCTCGAAATTCCGCGTTGTCATTCCCATGCTGCCGATATACGAAATGCCCATCAAGGAAGCCGGCCTTGACGGACTCACAACCTTTCTGGAAGACTTTGTAGCGTTCATGGATCTCCGCGATATTATCCTGATGGGGAACAGCCTGGGAGGTCACATCGCGCTAATGTATATACTGCGAAATGGCGACAAGGTCAAGCGCCTTATCCTGACAGGCAGCTCAGGGTTGTTTGAAGATTCCATGGGAGGATCATATCCGAAGCGCGGGAACTACGAGTATGTGCGGGAACGCGTAGCGTATACTTTTTATGACCCGGAGGTCGCGACAAAAGAACTGGTCGACGAGGTATTTGAAACCACCCGGAACATTCCCAAGTGTATGCGTATCGTGGCCATCGCAAAGTCGGCGCAGCGGAACAACCTCGCCAACGAAATCAAAGCCATCACGGTGCCTACCCTCCTGGTTTGGGGGTTGAACGATACGATCACACCGCCCATGGTAGCCCACGAATTTGGGCGGCTTATTCCCAATTCGGAGCTGAGATTCATCGACCAGTGCTGCCATGCACCTATGATGGAGCACCCGGAGCGGTTTAACGAAATTGTGGAAGGATTTTTGTTAGATTTAGGCAGCAGCTCATCCCAACGATAATGATCGCCGAAGACCTCATAAACCACATGATTCCGCCCCTTAAGGGAACGGACGATGCGCACAAGGCCATCGTCTGGATGGAGGAATTCCGGGTGAATCATTTGCCGGTGGTGGAAGACAATCAGCTGCTGGGTTTCATCTCAGAAGAAATCATTCTCGAGGCAAACGATGTCGAGAATCAGGTTAAGTCATTCAACCTGATCGGACAGCGTTGCTTTGTCAGTCTTGACGCGCACTTTTACGATATTCTGAAAGTAGCCGCCGAGAATAAACTTCAACTTGTTGCTGTCCTAAATGAGGATCAGACGTACTGTGGTGTCATTACCGTGCAGGATACGCTGACATCATTCGCCCAGACGGCAGCCGTACAGCTTCCCGGCGGGATTCTCGTGCTCTCACTTCCTTTGGTCGATTACTCACTAGCAGAGATCAGTCGCCTCATCGAGGAGAACCACGCGAAAGTGCTTAGCAGCATCGTGAAAGAAGATCCGCTCGACCCGGGAAAGATCCGCCTGACCCTCAAGATCAACGAACTCGATTTGTCACGCATTGTTGCCACGCTGGAACGATTCGGATATAAGGTCATAGGCCGCTACCAGGAAAGCAAACCCATCGCCAGCGAAAAAGAGCGCATCGACATGCTGCTGCGCTACCTCGATATTTAGTATCTTGGCGCGATTTACCGTCACTTCTGATCAAACTCCCAGCCCATGAAGATTGGTGTACATGGAAAGGACTTTACACGCCAATCAGCGCCCTTTATCGAACAGATTCTGGAGCGTCTCGCCAGGGAAAATGTAGATGTACACGTCTCCTCGCGCTTTCAAAAAAATTTGCGGCTAGCCCAGTTCAAGAAGTTCAGGTTCAAGACCTACGAACCGGGGGACAGCCTCCGAAAGATGGATCTGTTCTTCAGCCTTGGCGGCGATGGCACGTTGCTGGAATCAGTAACCCACGTGGGCAAGACCGGTGTGCCCATATTCGGAATCAATACAGGCCGCCTGGGATTCCTTGCGACGATAGGTCGCGAAGAGATCGACGAAGCGATGGACCTGATCTTCCGCAAGGAATACGACATCGATGAGCGCGTGCTGCTCAGCCTGCATTCCGATCGCGATCTTTTCGGAGGCTTCAGGTATGCGCTCAATGACTTTACCCTCGTCAGGAAGGACAGCTCATCCATGATTACCGTGCATACTTTCGTCGACGGCGAATTCCTGAACTCGTATTGGGCCGATGGTATCATCGTGGCGACCCCGACGGGATCGACGGGGTATTCGCTGAGTTGCGGCGGGCCGCTCGTGTTTCCCGGATCGGAATGCTTTGTCGTCACACCTGTAAGTCCCCATAACCTCACCGTTCGGCCGATCGTCGTACCGGATGATTCGGAGATCACCTTCCGTGTGGAGGGCAGGAGCAAGAAATTCATTGTCTCCCTGGATTCCCGAATGGAGACAGTCGACGAAACCGCCAAATTGATGGTTAAAAAGGCCAATATCCGGATCAATTTGGTGCAGTTGCGGGGACAACATTACTTCAAGACCCTCAGGCACAAGTTGAACTGGGGACTGGATGCGAGGAATTGAAAATTTTAGCTATTTTTGTATTTTACGGTTCACTGCGTACCCATTTTTTTTCGCTATGAGAATATCCGTTCAGGTGGCTGCCGTGCTCTTCCTCTCCAGCCTTTGTTTTGAAGCCACCGCGCAAATGCACCCCCGGGACATTAAGCGTAACAACATCAGGATGATGACCTTTCGGGGAAAGAAGCGTGGATTCCCCAGGGAGAATCGATACAATCAGATCGATGTCACGCTCAACGCCCTGAATTACTACGGCGACCTGTCCCCTAAGTCGAGTAAACTCAGCACAGACATCAGCTTTACCAAGCCCGCGGTAGGCCTCTCGATCACGCAGCGGCTGGGCCCCAGGTTCTCGTTGAGAAGCTCGTTCATGTATGGCGCGCTACAGGGTTCGGATGCAGAGTCGGCAAACCGGGGCGACACCGAAAATGGTGTGTTCCGTTACCAGCGTAACCTGTCGTTTCGCAACCGCATAAAGGAGCTGTCTGTTGTGGGTGTCTTTGACTTGTATGAAAATCAACACACCTACATCAGCCGCGTGCGGTGGACGCCCTTCGTATACATTGGAGCTTCCGTCTTTCACCACAACCCACAGGCAAAGGTGCCCGCTACCGGCCTGAATGGCGTGCCCTTTGAAAATGCCGGCGAATGGGTCGACCTGGTCGATCTGGGCACGGAGGGGCAACACGCCACCCTGCAGGAAGGTGATGTGAACTTCGGCATCAAACCCTATAATAATTTTCAGGTGTCAATACCTTTTGGCGTTGGTGTTCGTTTTCGTCTAAACGAAGTCATGGACCTTTCAGCTGAGTTTGGCTTACGATATACGTTTACCGATTACCTTGACGATGTCAGCGCCAACTACGTCGACCTGGGTGTGTTTGGTGACAATGAGCTGGCCCGGTCATTATCCTATCGCGGATATGAGCTGGAATCGACCAACACGCACGCCTACGTTGGGCGGGATGGCAAGTCTTATACTGTGATCCGGGGGTACGGCCAGGAATCGCGCGACAACATGCGGGGTAACAGCAGCGACAACGATATCTTCACCGTAACTACTGTCAGGCTCAGCTACGTCCTCGGCAAGACATTTAATCGCGCTAAATTCCGGTAATGCGGATCATCCTTTTTCTGGCCTTCGGGCTTTCGTTATGTATTACAAATGCGTCCTGGGCTCAGCGTTCCGAAGTGGGCTTCGGCCTGGGAACATTCAATTATACCGGCGACCTGGTCCGGACGTATGACTTTTCATTTTCCCGACCTGCGGGTACGGTCTTCTACCGGTCAAACCTTTCCAAGGTTGTGAGCTTCCGCGCCGGCGTTACGGCGGGACTGCTGGGCGCGAGTGACCGCAAACCCATCGACGCCTTTGCCGCCGAACGCGATGCATCTTTCGATATCTTTTTGTTTGAGGTGTCGACGGTAATGGAGTACCATTTTTTAAACTGGCGCGACGAAAAATTCCTGCACCGGTTTTCGCCGTACATGTTCGCCGGACTTGGGCTGTTCGGCATCTCGGGCAACGACGACAAGCCGGCGGAATACAGCAATGTACAGGCGGCCGTCCCCATGGGCGTAGGCGTAAAGTATATTCTCAATCCGAAATGGTACCTCTCCCTGGAATTCGGATTGCGGAAAACGTTCTTCGACTACCTGGACAACGTATCCGATGAGGACACCGGGGTTAAAAATTACCAGTACGCGAATCCTTTCGACAAAGACAATTATTTTTTCCTGGGCATAACCCTCACGCGGACGTTCTATGACATCCCCTGCCCGTCCAGTCCCTATTGACCCTGCGGCTCCCGCCGGGATTATCGGGAGAATACCTGCTTGGTTTCACGGAAATACGCTAATTTTGCACCCTCTATGGCGTCCTACAAGGAACTGATCGACCGAAACAGGCTGCCTCGTCACATTGCCGTAATCATGGACGGGAACGGCAGGTGGGCGAAGCGGAAGGGCGCCATGCGGATCTTCGGTCATAAGAATGCGGTTCAGGCCGTCAGGGAGGTAACGGAAGCCTGCGGTGAACTTGGCGTGAAGTACCTTACGCTGTACGCATTTTCGACGGAAAACTGGAGCCGCCCCAAAGAGGAGGTCGAAGGCCTGATGGAACTGCTGGTCAGCACGTTGAAGCAGGAAATAGATCGCCTCATGGAAAACCAGGTGCGGCTCATGACGGTCGGCGAACTGGCCGACCTTCCGGAGGATTGCCAGGCCAACCTTCAATGGGCTATCGATCAGACGCGCAACAATTCCGGGTTGACCCTGAATATTGCCTTGAGTTACAGCGGCCGCTGGGAGATCATCCAGGCCGTTAAATCACTGGTAAAAGACGTGCAGAGCGGCAAGATTGACGAAAAAGACATTTCGGACCGTGTGTTCGAAAACTATTTGCAGGCGCCCGGCATCCCAGATCCGGAGCTCCTCATCCGGACCAGCGGCGAAATGCGGGTTAGCAATTTCCTGCTATGGCAGATCGCCTATACAGAGCTGTACATCACGCCGACGCTGTGGCCGGATTTCAGGAAAGAACACCTGTACGAAGCGATATGGTCATATCAGCAGCGCGAGAGGAGGTTCGGTAAGACTAGTGAACAATTGAAGCGGGTAAGCTAAATGAAGCGATTTTTACTGTTATTGCTCCTCGCCCTGGCGATGACGGATTCGCAGGCCCAGTTCCGCCGGAGAGATCGTGTACCGCCCCCTCCGCAGGATAACCGGCTGAACTATGCTAACCCGACCGAATATGTCATCGGGGGAATCTCCGTGGAAGGACTCAATATCCTGGACGAGAACGCGATCGTCTCGCTCACCGGATTGCGTGTAGGCGACAAAATCAAAATCCCGGGTGACGCCATCTCCGGCGCCATAAGAAAATTATGGAAACACGGCCTGGTCGGCGACGTGACCATCTCGGTCGATCGCATTGAAGGCGAAAACGTGTTTCTCAAAATCCTCCTGTCTGAACGACCCCGTCTCACCAGCTACTATTTTGTCGGAATTTCCAAAGGCAAGGAAAGCGCGCTTAAAGAAGACATTGACCTCATCCGCGGACGCATCGTGAACGATGCCATGCTGCGGAACACTGAACTTGCCGTCCGCAAGCACTTCATCAAAAAAGGCTACCTGAATACCGAGGTGAAGATCATCCAGGAATCCGATACCCTGGCGCGCGAAGGGATGCGGCTGAGGATCGTGGTCAATCCGAAATCGAAGGTCAAGATCAACAGCATCGATATATACGGGAACGAGAACATCCCCGACAGCAAGATCAAAAAGAAGATGAAGGGCACGCACGAACGTGCGGGATTTTTCCTTCACAGGGCACTCATCTCCGAGATCTTCTCACGCAAGCCTGCCGACTACCTGGCGGAAAAAGAAAAGACCACCTGGATGCAGGCCAGGGAATTTCTCAACAAGAATATCAGGCTGAACATATTCAACTCTTCGAAGTTCATTCAATCCGACTACGAAGATGATAAGAAGAGTATCATCTCCTTCTACAACTCCAGAGGTTATCGCGATGCGGAAATCGTAACCGACACGGTATACAACCATGACGATCGCACGATCAACCTGGAGTTGCAGGTTTACGAAGGCCCCAAATACTACTTCAGAAATATTTACTGGACCGGAAACTACATTCACACCGACCGAACGCTTAACGCTATTCTCGGTATCAAGAAGGGCGACGTGTACGACCGCGAATTGCTGCAGCGCAAGATCACCTTCAACCCGAAGGGTGCGGACATCAGCGGTCTCTACATGGACGACGGCTACCTTTTCTTCCAAATTCAGCCTTATGAAGTTGCAATTGCGGGCGACTCGATTGACGTGGAAATGCGGATCTCGGAAGGAGAGCAGGCGACGATCAATCAGGTTACGATTACCGGCAATGAACGCACAAGCGATCACGTGATCCGTCGCGAACTTCGAACGGTCCCGGGCCGGAAGTTCAGTCGCTCCGACATTATACGGACGCAGCAATCGCTCGCGCAGCTGGGCTACTTCAACCCTGAGTCCATTGGCCAGAACCTCATGCCCAACCCCGCTAACGGAACGGTTGATATCGAATGGTCGGTTGAGGAACAATCCAACGACCAGATCGAACTCTCCGGAGGTTGGGGCGGATACTATGGCTTTGTGGGTACACTCGGCCTTACGTTCAACAACTTCTCCATTCGGAACATACCCGATCGCTCCAAGTGGCGTCCGCTACCCGTTGGTGACGGTCAACGCCTCTCCTTGCGTATGCAGGCCAACGGTAAAGCGTACCAGAACTATGGTTTCTCCTTCACCGAACCCTGGCTGGGCGGACGCAAGCCACAGTCGTTCTCGGTCAGCTTTAACAGTTCTGTTCAACGCGCGTTCTACTATGGCTTCAGGGCTGAAGTCAATGATGCGCAAAAGTTGAGTGTACTGAATATCTCCGTCGGTTTAGGCCGATTACTGGAATGGCCCGACAACTACTTTACGCTTTCGAACTCGCTATCGTATACCAAATATTCATTGAATGATTATCCGGTCGGTATCGGATTTTCTAACGGAGAGGCTAACAGCATCACGCTGAATACGACGCTGTCGCGGAGAAGTACCGGCGACCCGCGCTATCCGACGGAAGGCTCCGAAATATCGCTGAGCGTTTCGTTGACACCGCCGTTCTCGCTATGGCGGAATTTGAACTACAACAACTACGACCCCGAGGATCCTGCGTCGGTGGAGACGTTCAACCAACAGAAGTTCAAATGGATCGAATATCACAAGTGGATGTTCGATGCGAAATACTACCTGCCTCTCGATACCAAGAAAAAACTTGTGCTCGAGGCTAAGGCGCACTTTGGCTTCATCGGGTCATACTCGAAGGAATATGGTATCGGTCCGTTCGAGCGTTTCTTCATGGGCGGCGCCGGGCTTGCGGGCGGCATTGGCTCGTTTGTGCTCGGTCAGGAAATTATTGGGTTGAGGGGCTATGAAGACAACCTCGTTACACCGCCGTTGTACGCCCGTTATGGACAGGAAGCGCCAAAGGATACCCAGGGAGGCATTGTTTATGATAAACTAGGCCTGGAATTGCGGTACCCCGTGACCACCGGAAATGCGGCTACCATTTACGGATTCGTTTTTACGGAAGCCGGGGGCAATTGGGGTAATTATGAAGATTTTAATCCGTTTAAGTTGTATAAGTCGGCAGGTGCCGGGGTACGGTTGTTCATGCCGGCTTTTGGGCTGATTGGACTGAATTGGGCGTATGGTTTTGACCGTTTGCCATTTTCTACCGAAATCAGCGGATCGCAATTCCATTTCACTATCGGCCAGCAACTCAGATAAACATGCGGATTTGTTTTATTGCATTATTTTTCCTCTTTTTCGGCCTGACTTTTGTTGAAGCTCAGAGGTTCGGATACATCGATTCAGAGTATATCCTGAACAAAATGCCTGAATACCGGGAAGCGCAGAGTGAAATCAACCTGCTTTCCCAGGGATGGGAAAAGGAGATCCAGGAGATGTCCAAAGGCATTGAAACGATGTATGCGGAATTGGAAGCCGAGCGTGTCTTGCTGACAGAAGAAATGCGAAACGAGCGCATGTCGGCTATCCGCGCAAAAGAAGATGAACTAAAGCAATATCAGAACAAAGTATTCGGATTCGAAGGCCTTTTTTTCCTCAAGAAGAAAGAGCTGATTAAACCGGTGATGGATCAGGTTTGGGATGCCGTCGAGAAGGTATCGAAACAGAACAACCTGGCGATTGTATTCGACAAAGCGAGCCAGCTGGTCATGATCTATACGGATCCGCGCTACGACTATACGGACTTCGTCCTTGACGAACTGGGCCTGGGCGATCCGAACGATGTAATTAAGAACTAAACTTGAAACTGAGATAATGAGAAAAGTAACTATTCTGTTGATAATCGGATTGGCCGCGAGCGCGTTTTCCAGCCGGGTGCAGGCTCAGACGAAAATAGGATTTGCCGATGTCGACTATATTTTCAATCAGATGCCCGAGCAGAAGCAAATCCAAACCGAACTTCAGTCGGTTCAAAACGCGCTGAAAAAGCAAATGGACACCAAGGCTGCCGAATTCAGACAAAAGCTGGAGGACTACCAGGCGAACGTCAACACCATGCTGCCCGCGGTGAGAAACAATACCGAACGGGAACTTCAGCAGCTGCAGACCAACCTTCAACAACTGCAGGAAGAAGCTCAACTCACCATTCAACAAAAGCAGGCCGAACTCATGGAGCCTGTCTTCAAAAAGATGAGCGATGCGATTCAGGCCGTGGCCACAGAAAATGGTTTTAACCTGATCCTGAGCGGCGGTGTATCAGGACTCGATGTCGTACTCTATGGTGATGAACAACTCGATGTCTCTGAACTTGTCTTGAAGAAAATGGGAATTACCCCCAAGCCGAGAACGGATTCAACCACGCAAAATTAGAAGCTGGGTGACTAAAGACTTTCCGGAAAAATAACCGGCCAAAACCCCGTGACGCACGGGGTTTTTTTCTTATCCGATTATGATCACACCCCGACATTTGAAACGTGACGACCGCGTGGCGCTCGTGGCACCCGCCGGCAAAGTGAAACGCGAAGTAGTAACCCGCGCAGTGCGCTTGCTTGAACAGTGGGGCCTTCGCGTTACTGTCGGCGAGAACGTGATGAGCAAGAGCCACAGCTACCTCGCCGGGTCCGACAAGGAACGCCTCGTCGACCTGCAGAAGGCGCTCGACAGCCGCGGAGTCAAGGCGATATTTTGCGCACGCGGCGGATATGGAACGACGCGCATTGTGGATCGCCTCAACCTCGAAAAGTTTAAAAAGTATCCAAAGTGGATTATTGGCTTCAGCGACATCACCGCCTTGCACTTGTTAATGCTGCGCACGGGATGTGAAAGCATCCATGCTTCGATGCCGTCGCAGTTCGCCGATCCTGCGGCACGACCTTCAGTTGAGAGCCTCTACCAGGTCTTGTTTGAAACATCACCGCCGATTACTGCCTTGCCCACGCCGGGTAACATCGAAGGCGAAGCATCCGGAATGGTCATCGGAGGAAATCTGTCAATCCTTCTCGACGCAATGGGAACATCTATAGAGCCGGAAACAAAAGGACGGATACTGGTCATCGAAGAGATCGACGAATTCAAGTACAAGCTGGATCGCATGATGACCCAACTCAAGCGCGCGGGGAAGCTTGATAAACTTGCAGGACTTGCCGTTGGGTATATGACGGGGATCAAGGATTCCAGCACGCCGTTCGGAGAATCGGTTCAGGATATTATTGCTCGTCATGTTAAAGGCGCAGACTATCCTGTGGCCTTCGGTTTGCCTATTGGCCATGAACACCCCAATGCGGCGTGGGTGCATGGAAGCAGGATGAGGTTGAGCGTGACAAGAGAAGGGTCGATATTGTCGCCACGGTAGACAATGGACAACCGCGACTATTTTGTGCAGGTGTTATCGGATCCCCACAATGCCTACTGCATATCGGCGACGAGCCTGGCGAACGCGTAAATCCCCAGTGCCAGCAGTACCACGCCCGGAACGCGTTTCAAAATTCCCTGGTGCCTGAAGAGCGGAGCGATCTTGGCGGAAAGGTAAACGAGTATCGTAAGCAGCACGAGGGCGCCGAGGACAATACCGGTAAGATAACCGTGGAGTTCAGCATTCGTGTCCAGATCGATCCATCCCTGGCTCTTGCAGTATGTGGTCATGGCGATCCAATACGGTATGGCCATTGGATTGAGTATGCCCAGAAGCAATCCCCGCCGGAAGCCGCTGTTATTGAAGCGCACGGCAAAGCCGCTGGGCCTGGACGCCGCCCAGAGGTTGAAGATGCCGAGTGTTACCATGACGATCCCGGTAATCAACTGGAAGTTCAATACGATGGCTGGAGTAGAAAGAATGAAGGAAGCGAACTTTACAGCGATCCACCCGTACGGATATTCGACAAGCGCGGCCGCTGCGCCGAACCGAATGGCGACGGAGAATTTCTTCTCAAGACCAAGTTGGAGAACCGTGAGGTTAATCGTTCCGGGAGGCACCGAGCCAATGAAGCTGAAGGCAAAGGCTATGGCGAATGCAGTAGTCACGCGGCAACCGTAGCTCTGAACTTGCGATACATTTTAAGCCCTTCGCGGAAGGTCATAAAGGGAACACCCTTGTGGTGGTTCTCCATGCTAACCCGATACAGGTCATGCCAGTGTCGGTACATGGCCTTCATGGCCTCCGCGAGCGTGTGCCCCGGGTCATAAATGTGCGCCGGTTCCGCACCGCAGCCATTAAGCTCAAGTATCTTCACCCGGCCGCGGGCCAGGTCGCGCAGGCAGGCAGCCCTCAGGTCGAACCGGCCAAAATAAAAATCGGGGATCTGCCGACTGATGCGATCGAAGGAAGCGCATAACTCATCCGTTATAAGATGATTGCCGTCAAGGAATTTGGTTCCCAGACAGTGGTTGCCGATGGATACGAGTTCGATGGTGTGCCCTTTCGGAAGCACGGTATTAAGCTGATCGCGGTACTTCACTTTTAAAACCCGCCGTTGAAGCCGTGCACGCTCATTCGCCATGAACAGCTCTTCGAACGTCGAATGCCCGTCGCCGGTAATGGTTAGCATTTCCTTCATGACGATAGAGGTGACCGTTCCGGAGGCTTCATTCGGAAAGCGTCGGTAGAACACGCCGAATTCAAGGGGCAGGTCGATCAGTTCCTGGATGATGAAGGATGTCCGGATCCTGGAAAGGTATTCGTTTATATCAGATTCGGTGTCGATGCGTTTTACCATCCAGCCGCGTTCGCCCATATCGGGTTTGAAGATAACGGGCAGCGTAAGTTCGAGTGCGCGTATTTGTGCCAGGACCTCGTCGCGCGTGGACGAGGCGGGCATGATGGCGGACTTTGCGACAACCGCAGGCGGAATGCTCCGCAGAATTTCAAATTTCGACTCCCCGAACATGCCCCCTGTTGGGATGCGAGGGTTGGAGGCGGAAAAAAACAGCAGTGAACGCGCCTTCAGCGACAACCAAAGCCAGTACAGGAAGAAGGGAAGCTGAATAATTCCGAAGGGCCAGTATTCCCATTTTCTCAACCGCACGACGGCGTCGCTTCGGATGAGCCGCCTGATCAATCCCGGCTTCGCGCGAAGCTGACGCTCAGCGAGCGACGCCGGCCATTTCCTGGTAGCGGAGGGTTGATGCTGCGATTCCGAAATCGGAGGGTAAGTGGACATAAGGGGCGATTTCTCTAACGCCAATTTTGATGAGCGCCATGTGGTGCACCGCGTGTTCAACGTTGTACACCAGTTCGCGCGAGAGGTTGGTTTGTATGGTAACGTATTGCTCCTTCGTCAGGTCGTACCCCACCTCCAGCGTGAGTGGCGCGTCGGGGGCTGCGGTAGCGACAAACTGTTTGATGGTTTCTATTGTGGAGGCTGCCAGGGCCTTGTCGGTTTCGATGAGTTTGTTGTGTTCGCGCTTGTCGTAATTGACTACGCCGCGCTCGACGCCTTGCTCAAGGCAGATGAAGAACTCAAGTGTATGCCGAATGTGTTGCCCCACGGTCGACGAGCCAAGCGTCTCAACGGGGTGGGAAAAGTGTTCGGGCTGAACCTGTTGGCAAACTTCGGCGAGTTGTTCCAGGATATGGGTGCAAGCCTGTTTCAGATGCATAGGGGGTGGTGGATAGAAGCCCTAATATAGAGCAAAATTAAATATCGCAGTCGGGCGCACATCTTCGACGGCCTTGTACGTCGGCGGTGGAACCGCCACGTCAGCCGGCTGGATTCTTATCCGTCGCTGCCTTGTTCTTATACGCGCCGGTCCGGGATAAGTTCCTTTAGCGCTTCCCATACCATGTCCGGTTCGAAGCCTTTGCGGATAGCATACTCGGCAATCTTGTCGCGCCTGACGAATAGGTTCTCATCACCAACCTCCCCCGCCTTCCGGGATAGCACCTCTTCGAGCGATGCCTGGTATTCCTCCTCGCCGATTTCTTTCAGCCCGATCCGGATACACGCGCTGCTGAGCCCGCGCGCCTCGAGTTCGCGGACGATTTTGATTCGGCCCCACCTTTTCAATCGGAACCTGCCCCGCGCGAACGACCGGGCAAAGCGTTCTTCGTTAAGAAATCCCTCTGAGATCAGAAATACGATGAGCTCGTCCGCCTCGTCGCGGCGAACCCCCAGGTCGGAAAGTTTGCGGCGCACCTCGGCATGGCACCGCTCCTGGTACGCGCAGTAACGCATGATCCGTTCCCGCACATTTGCCGGGGAAGGTCGTTTCTGCATGTCGCCACGCCTCACGCTATTTGGTGTATCCTTTATTTCGGAGAATGCTGGCTACGAATTTACGTTCATTCTCTGTGTTGAAGATACGAAAAGGGAGGTGGATGATTTGGGCCTTGTTGACGAAAAGAACAAATGCGTCCTTGTCGATATAAGCGTGCTTGATTTGATCCCATTTCAGCGGCATACCCTCGCGCGGACTGATCTTCATCAGGATCTGCTGACTGCTGATTTCATAGGAGTACCGCTGAAACAACATTTTTCCCTGTTCGAGTTGGGTGACGCCGTAAAACTGGATCCACCAGAACAACATGTACAGCAGAAAAGCGATAATAGCCCCGATAAACCACCAAATACTGGGAATCCAGATGGCGGGCAGGCAGAGCGCCAGCGCTCCCAGAACCGCGATCCAGCCCTGTTTTTTCATGATGTTTCGGAAGGCAATCCGGGTATAGGTCTTCGTATCGAGTTTATAGTTTTTCGTTCGGACGATCATAGAATCAAATTAATGGTTATTCCAGGTCCCGGATCTTCAGGCTCAGGTCGAGACTATTAACGCTATGCGTGAGTGCACCGACCGAAATGAAGTCCACGCCAGTTTCGGCTACGGCACGAATGGTCTCCAGCGTAATGCCTCCACTGGCTTCGGTTGTGCACCGGCCGGCAATGGCTTTCACGGCCGCCTTCATTTCAACAGGCGCCATGTTGTCGAGCATGATGATGTCAACGCCGCCGGTTTCGACGGCCTCGACAGCCTGCTCGACGCTTGCCACCTCGATCTCAACCCGCAAGTTCTTTCCGGTGGCGCGAATATAATCTTTTGCGCGAAGGATCGCCTCCCGAACCCCTCCTGCGAGCTTCACGTGGTTGTCCTTGAGCATGACCATGTCATACAAGCCCATACGATGATTATGCCCGCCGCCGATCCGCACCGCCCATTTTTCCGGGAACCGGAAGTTGGGGGTAGTCTTGCGGGTGTCGACGACAGTGGCGTTGGTACCGGCAATCTCGTCCACCAGCCGGCGCGTGGCGGTGGCAATGCCGCTCATGCGCTGCATGCAGTTGAGCACCAGGCGTTCCGTAGTCAAAATCGAGCGCGCAGGGCCTTTTACGCGGAAAGCGATATCGCCGCGCCGGACGGAGGCGCCATCTTCGAGTGTGACCTCAACCAGAAGCCGGAGATCGAAATGGGTGAATATCCGCCGGGCGAGAAGGACTCCGGCAAGAATACCATCCTCCTTTACCAGGAGTTCGGCCGTTGCCGTTTGATCCGCATCGACAGAACAAAGCGTCGAATGGTCCCCTTCACCAACGTCTTCCTGCAAAGCCTGTTGAATGAACCGATCCAGGTATTCATCAGTAATGTAGTCCGGCATCATCGTGCAAAAATAGACCGGACGAGAATACTTTAAATAGAAGGGGAATACTTATTCCTTGGAGAATCGGATTTCGTGCACCAGTTGCTGCCTGTCGGTGGCCTTGATTTTCATGAATACCCGATAGGTGTCGTCGCCACTCTTGTACAAGCCGATGGCAAAAGGTTGCCCCCCTTTCGATGAGCCCTGGTGTATGATGGTGAATTCGTTGGCAGGATGATTCCGAAAGAAATCCCGCAGGACAAACTCGGCTTGCGCCTTGCTGTACGACTGCAATTGCTCGTCGATCATTACGTCGACGGTCTGGTTCAGGAACCTGGATAACTCTTTCGCGCTTCCCGCACCGATGGTTTCCCGCACCTGCTCGATGATGTTGCTTTGATCTTGCCCGAAAACCCCTGAATACGTTGAAAAAAATAGGATCAACGCAAAAAGTGACCTGTTTATGCTCATGATGACAACCTTACTGGGTTAATCGAAAAAATGGGCGAAAACTATGCCATTGTTGGAAATATAGTGAAAAATCTACTGCCCTATCCCCCGCAATCGTTACAGCGACGGTTCTTTTGCTGAATCCTTCAAAATCAACGACTTATTTCCTTCGCACATGGCTATATTTGCGGCCTCAGACAACGTTTTTTCCGCCCGAAACCAAATGAACAGAAAAGTACTCCTGATGATCCTCGATGGATGGGGAATCGCTACCAATAAAGAGGTTTCTGCAGTCGATAAAGCCAATACGCCGTTTATCGACTCTCTGTATCCCCGATATCCTCACAGTAAACTGGAAGCTTCCGGATTGGCCGTAGGCCTTCCCGAGGGGCAGATGGGAAATTCAGAAGTGGGACATATGAATATCGGGGCCGGAAGGGTCGTCTACCAGGACCTGGTACGTATCAACAAGGCTATTGACGAACAACAGTTCGATACCAATCCGGTCCTCTCGGCCGCCTTCGATTATGCAAAGACATCCGGCCGGGCATTCCACCTCATTGGGCTGGTTTCCGACGGGGGTGTACATTCCCACATAGACCATGCAAAGGCTGTACTCTCTGCGGCACACCGGAAGGGCCTCACAAATGTATTTGTCCACGCCTTTACGGATGGCAGGGATACAGACCCGAAGAGCGGGTTTGGCGTTCTCAGCGAACTGGAGGAGGCTATGAAGCGTACCACGGGACAGCTGGCGAGTGTAGTCGGACGTTATTACGCCATGGATCGCGACCACCGATGGGAACGGGTGCGACTGGCCTACGATCTGCTCGTTCACGGCAAAGGCGAGCCTACCCGTGATGTTGGCGCAGCTGTGACGAATTCCTATGCCCAGGGTGTGACTGACGAGTTCATTAAACCGATCGTTGTTACGAACGATGCTGGTCAGCCGCTGGCCACCATCCGTGAAGGCGATGTGGTGTTTTGCTTTAACTTTCGTACCGACCGTGGCCGCCAGATCACGGAGGTACTGACCCAGAAAGACTTGCCCGACTTCGGGATGAAGAAGCTGGACCTGCACTACATCACCATGACAACGTATGACGAATCATTTCAGGGTGTTAAACCGGTCTTTGAAAAAGACAACCTGGACAATACGCTGGGCGAAGTGCTGGAGACGGCCGGCAAGCAACAGATACGCATTGCTGAAACGGAAAAGTATCCGCACGTGACTTTCTTTTTTTCGGGAGGGCGAGAAAAGCCCTTCGAGGGAGAGAAGAGAATTCTATGCCCATCGCCTAAGGTGCCTACTTACGACCTCCAGCCGGAGATGAGCGCTCATGATATCCGAGACAGCATTATCCCGGAATTGGAAAGGCAATCGGCAGACTTCATTTGCCTCAACTTCGCCAATCCCGATATGGTCGGCCACACAGGCGTGTTTGAAGCGGCAGTAAAAGCATGCGAAACAGTTGACGAGTGCGCCGGCAAGGTAACGGAAGCTGCTCTTGCGAACGGCTATACGACCATCATCATCGCTGATCACGGCAATGCCGACATCATGATCAATCCTGACGGTACGCCGAATACGGCACACACTACTAATCTTGTGCCCTGCATACTGGTGGACAAGGACTATCGCGGTACTATCCGTGATGGTAAGCTGGGCGACCTGGCACCGACAATCCTGACGTTAATGGGCATATCCGTACCGCCACAAATGACCGGGAATGTGCTTATCGGGAAATAGCGGATTGTGGATCATCATCTTTGCGTTGTTGGGCACAGCGTGCGAACGGCAACCGCGGCGCGACGCTCATGCCTTTTACAACCTGGATAGCCTGATCGACAATCAGGTACAGCGTCTTGTTGAATTACAGCCTTCGCTGGAAAAGGAGGCGACCATAAACGGCACGTCGGAGAAGGTGGTCCTGGAGAGCATGGACAGTACACTGCTGGCCCGGGAGTTTGAGATCTTCCGACAACTTGATCTCAACGAAAAGACCCTTAACGCATCGCAGTATCAGGATGAACAAGGGATTCGTGACGCCAACAGTAACCTGAGCATTATCCAATACACCGCGATGAATCCCCTGCCGCTGTCGTATGTACGCATTTACTATCAGGACACCCCGGAAAAGGTAAGGCGTGTCGAGGGTGAGATCTTCGAGAAGAACCGGCTGTATGCCTCCGGACGTTTTCTCACGATGGAATTCATCGACGTAGAAGGAGGTCCTGCTGTTGTTGGCTATGAGATCCGGGGAACACAAAAAATGATCCTGGGCGATTCGATGAAGTTTGCGATCAGGGGGACACTGACCTACGATTGATACGGTTGAAAGGAGAGATGAAAGAGACGGAACAGGAGATTAAGCGGGGACGACTTGGAAAGGAGGGGATCACCCAGCTATTGGGTGTCTTCCGGTTTGCCTTACCCTATAAGTGGATATTCGCTGTAGGACTTGTGGCACTGATCCTCTCCAGCTTTACGCTGCTCTCGTTTCCGTATTACGCGGGCCGCCTGCTTGACCTGGCAACAGGCAAACCCGACCCGCATTTTACGTCGCTCAATCAGGTGGCCGGTATTCTTGTTCTTGTATTGTTTGTGCTTGGTATCTTTTCCTTCCTTCGCGTGTACACGTTTTCCGTGGTAAGCGAACGTGCACTCGCTGATCTTCGCGCATCAGTGTTTGGAAAAATGCTGGCGTTACCGATGGAGTTCTTTGACCGCCACCGTGCCGGTGAGCTCACCAGCCGGATCGCTTCAGATGTGCAGTCGCTGCAGGAAACGTTCACTACAACGCTGGCTGAGTTGTTGCGACAGATCATCACCCTCCTGGCCGGTATCGCGTTGTTATTTTATCTCACACCGCGGCTTACCCTGTTCATGCTGGCCACATTTCCCGTTCTGGTCATCCTGGCGCTGGTCTTCGGCAGGTTCATCCGGAAACTGTCGGGAAAGACGCAAGATAAACTGGCGGCATCCAATGTATTGGTATCAGAGGCGCTGCAGGGCATTGGTATAGTAAAGGCGTTTACGAACGAAAGGCTGTTCCTGCTGCGCTATCGCAAGGCGCTTGGCGAAGTCGTAACCGCAGCGGTTCGATCAGCACGCTACCGGGGCCTGCTCATTTCCTTTGTCATCTTCGTTTTGTTCGGAGGGATTGTCGCCGTGGCCTGGTATGGCGCAACACTTGTACAATCTGGCTCCATGTCGGTGGGCGACCTGTTTTCGTTTGTTCTGTACACCACCTTCGTAGGCGGATCCATTGCCGGACTTGGCGATATCTACGCGCAGTTGCAACGGGCGGTCGGCGCATCCGGAAGGTTGCTTGAACTGCTGGGTAAAGATGATGAACCGGGCCGGGGAAAACGGGAAGGAAAGATCCGTTTCCACGGGGAGGTTGAGTTTGATGAAGTTTCATTTGCCTATCCAACGCGTCCCGGGGTGATGGTTACCAACAGGATGAGCTTTACCATTCATGCAGGTGAAACCGTGGCGCTGGTAGGACCGAGTGGTGCAGGGAAGTCGACCCTGATCAATCTGCTTCTCCGCCTTTACAACCCGACCGACGGTTGTATTCGGGTGGATGGACAACCTGCCGGATCGTATGAACTCGCCCTGTACAGGGAAAATATTGGCATCGTGCCCCAGGAAGTAATGCTTTTTGGCGGCACCATTTACGAGAATATTGCGTTCGGTAAACCGGGAGCCACCCGTGACGAAGTGGTGGAAGCTGCCCGCCTGGCCAATGCCCTGGATTTTATAGAGGGGTTCCCGGACGGGTTTAATACCGTGGTTGGCGATCGGGGCATTACGCTCTCTGGCGGGCAACGTCAGCGAATAGCCATTGCGCGAGCCATCCTGAAAGATCCCGCTATATTGGTGCTAGATGAAGCGACGAGCTCGCTTGATGCAGAATCGGAGCACCTGATACAACTGGCCCTGGAACGCTTGATGGAAGGAAGAACGACCATTGTAATTGCACACCGGTTGAGCACCATTCGCAAAGCTGATCGCATCCTGGTCATTGACGAAGGAAAACTGGCCGAAGCCGGATCGCATAGCGAACTCGCGGCCCGCGACCAGGGCATATATCAGAATTTGTTGAGACTTCAATTGCAATAGTATAATTTAAGAAAATGAGTACCCTGGCTGCGGACAACCTGCTTAAGACTTACAAGCTGCGTTCAACGCCCAACCGGCAGATGATTCTTCGCCTTTTTCTCAGAAAGGATCACGCGCTGTCGCATGCCGACATCGAAAGCGAGATTGCAGATTCACTGGACAGGGTCACCGTGTACCGTACCTTGAAAACCTTTCTAAATCGGGGTCTTATACATAAAGTGCTGGACGACGCCGGCGGACTGAAGTACGCCTTGTGCACCGACGATTGCACGGTGGCGGAGCACCACCATAACCACCTGCACTTCAAGTGTGTGCGTTGTGGACAAACCAACTGCCTGGACGTCGAGGTCCCGGAAATACGGCTGCCAGGGGACTATAGCGTGGAGGAAATCAACGTGCTCGTTCAGGGGGTGTGTTCCGCATGTGGAACAAGCCGATAGGTTCAAAGTTTCTTGGCAGAGATTTGAATAAATTTTATAGTTTTGTGAGTTTGGGATGCGGTATTTTGACTTTTTTTACTCTTGATAGCGGCACCACAACTTTAGGACTTAGCCATTGCAACCCGTTCTCAACATAAGCCTGTTCACTTTTTTTAACAGCGAACGTGAGACCGTACTTTTTGGTGTCTTTTCGGTAACCGTAATACTGTTCCTGGTTCTGGACCTGGGCTTGTTCAACCGTTCGGCACACAAAATCTCGACGCGATCCGCCCTGTACCAGTCCATTTTCTGGGTGGTCATCTCAACCCTTTTCGGATGGCTGGTCTACATCTACGACGAAGGCGGTGCCACCGCGGCTGTGGAGTACTTCTCGGCTTACCTTACTGAAAAGGCACTGTCGATCGACAATATTTTTGTCATCCTTCTGATCCTGAAATACTTCCAGGTCGACGAGAAATATTATCATAAGGTATTGTTCTGGGGCATCATCGGAGCAATCGTATTCCGGGGCGTGTTCATCTTTGTGAGCGCCTACCTGATCCACCGCCTCGAATGGATCCTGTATGTATTTGGGGTATTCCTGATCTATTCCGGAATTAGGATCTACTTCGAAGACGGCGACGAGAAGATCGAACCGGAGAAGAATCCCATCATGCGTTTCTGTCGGAAATACCTTCCGCTCACGACCGGAGACCACGATGGTAAATTCATTATCCGGAGGAACAAGAAGCTGATGTTTACGCCATTGTTCCTGGTGATCGTCCTTATCGAAACCACGGACATAATTTTCGCCGTCGATTCAATTCCCGCGGCCTTTGCCATTACACAAAACGAATTTCTAATCTACACCTCCAATATTTTTGCGGTCATGGGACTGCGTGCGATGTTCTTCCTCCTGGCCGGAATCATTGACCGCTTCTACCTCCTGCAAAAAGGCCTGTCGATCATCTTGTTTTTCATCGGCGCGAAAATGATGCTGGAGATCGTGAATATCCACGTCAACGTATACGTTTCGTTTGCTGTGATCATTGCCACACTCACCCTGTCTATCGTATTCTCCGTGCTTGTGCCGCGAAAGGTGAACAACCCGGAAGAGTAGGAACGTAATCGTCAGCTTACGCCCTCGGCAAAAAGATTTTTCGGAAGTATTTTGAGCAGTATGGGCAGCGTCAGAAAACGCTGTGGGAGTGACACGATCACAAACGTCGGTATTGTCCGCAATACTTTGATGAGTTCTGTGCGCATACGCTCTTTTTCGGCTGCCGTAAGCTCGTTGGACCGTGCCTTCTTGATGAGGCTCATTACTTCCCGGCTCGACTCGAGCTCTTTTAGAATTCGGTTCCTGTTCTTTTCCGCCAGCGTCGAAACCCGACTGATGAACTGTTCGCTTACGTGCTGAAAATCCGTCTTGTTCTGCAGTCGCGCCAGTTGATCCCAATGCTCGAGAACGAACCCTTCCACGGCGATCATGCTGTTCTCCAAATCTTCATCGGAGAAATTTAGATAACGACAGAATGAGCGCAGGAAGTCGAGTTCCTCTTCTTCCATCCTCCGGTCGGCCCAGAGGGTAAGCATCGCGATCTCCAGGAAGAACTTCTTGAGAATCCAGGAGTTCTCCGCGGGAAGGTTCATTTCTTCAACGAGGATTCCCTTATCGAAGATCTGCTGTGCCTCCTTGCGTTTATCCGCCGGAAGGTCGGTGCCGGAAAGGAACAGGTCAAAAAGCCGCTTCTCTTCGAAGGCGACTTCCTTGTTCGCGTGGGCGGCGGCAGCGATCACCTTCACAATGGAAAAGCGGAGTTCATCGCGCTCATAGCGGAAGAAATCGGCCACAATGCGATCGGCATTGGTATGGATCCACTGACCGAATATGTATATGTCGAGGAAGAGCAGGCTATTGTGAAAAAAGTACGCCCAGAAATTGCCTTCAAGATCGCTGGTGAGTTCGATGCGTTTCTCCAGGATCTTTTCCGCCAACTCCATCGGTGTCTTACGGCGGCCGAGCAGTGTGGTGGCGGGCGTTGCCATCTCCGGGAAAATGTTGTTATAAAAGTTGCCGATGTTTTCTACCGCTTTCATGACGACGTCAGAAAGCTCGTCCGGACTATCGACGGGAGTGTCGTTGAACACAAGCGAACTGCTTACCAGGCTTTCCGCCAGGAGGATTTTCATTTTGTCCTTCTCCGTCCACTCCTCCATTCCCGGAAATTCAACTTCGCCCACGCTTTGCCCATACATCAGACCGGTGGGTTGTATCACGCGATAGAGCGAGTGCTCGGGATGGGAGCCCCGGGTACGGGCAAGGTTCTTCAGAAGGTCCTTGCGGAGTTCGAGATAGTTCTTAAGCCAGCCTTTTCCCTGCGGTTTCATCTCCAATTCATGTCGTGGTGGATACTCTCAAACGTAATCTCGTAAAAATATCCATCATGTGACGGGTCCTTTATCCTGCCAGCCCTTAACTTCTATCTTCCGGGCGGCGGATTCGACCTTGCTTTTCATTGTTTTCTTGAATTTGTCGAGCCGACGTGCCACGTTGCGATCGCTCGCGCCAATGATCTGTGCGGCAAGAATACCGGCGTTACGCGCACCGTTAAGAGCCACTGTGGCCACCGGTACGCCAGCCGGCATTTGAAGGATCGAAAGAACGGAGTCCCAACCGTCGATAGAGTTCGACGACTTGACCGGAACGCCGATCACGGGGAGGGTGGTTACCGCCGCCACCATGCCCGGAAGGTGGGCCGCGCCGCCTGCCCCGGCAATAATGGCCTTCAGTCCCCGGCTGCGCGCCGTCCCCGCGTAGTCCATCATTCGCGTTGGCGTACGGTGGGCGGACACTATCGTGAGCTCGAATGTAACGCCGAGCTCTGTCAGCACTTCAGCTGCTTCGCGCATCACGGAAAGATCGGATTGGCTTCCCATAATAATACCAACCTGTGGTTTGGGCATATCAGGCTATGACTTTAAGTTTCTCCCTTACAAAATTGACCTTTTCAAACAAACGCGCTTCATCACGATCCACGATAGTGACGTGACCCATCTTGCGGAAAGGCTTTGTCAGCCGCTTGCCGTAGAGGTGGATGTGGGCGCCGGGCAACGCCATCACCTCGTCAAAACCCAGGTACCGCGCCGGTCCGGTATGCCCCGGCTCACCCAAAAGATTCACCATAGCGCTGGGGCTTATTTCGGTGGTGTCGCCGGCCGGAAGGTTCAGAAGGGTGCGTAGCAGCTGTTCGTATTGTGATGTGACGTTGGCTTCAATAGTGTGATGACCGCTGTTGTGGGGACGGGGCGCGACTTCATTGACCAGGACGTTGCCTTCGTCTGTGACGAACATCTCTACGGCCAGCAATCCTACGATGTCGAGTTCGCGGGCCACACGTCGTGCAATGCGATCCGCTTTTTCGCGTAACTCGGGCGTCAGACGAGCAGGTGAGAACAAGAACTCCACGAGATTTTGCTCGGCATGAAAAACCATTTCCACAGGCGGATAAGTAACCGCTTCACCGTCGCGATTGCGGGCTACAATCACTGAGATCTCCCGGGTAAAGTCGACGAGTTTTTCAAGCACTCCGGGCGCATCGAAACTCTTGTGAAGGTCGTCCCGGTTGCGGAGGACCTGAACACCGCGGCCATCATACCCTGCGCGACCCAGCTTGTGAACCGCCGGCAGGAATTCAGCGCTTGACATCACTTGCTCCCGGTTGTCGGTGAGGATAAAGTCTGCCGTAGGTATGCCGCGGTTGCGGAAGAACTCCTTCTGCGTGCGCTTGTCCTGGATCAGTGCGATGATGTTGGGCTGGGGAAATACCATCTTGCCAGCGCGCACAAGCGCTCTTAGCGCGTCGGTATTGACGTTCTCAATTTCAATGGTGATCAGGTCGCAGGCCTGGCCAAAGGCCATCACGGTGTCGTAGTCTGTGATGGCGCCGCAATGAAAGTCGCAGAGTCCGGCGCATGGTGCGTGCGGATCCGGATCAAGTACGGACAACGTGACGTTGAAGTCGATAGCCGACTGAATGAGCATCCGTCCCAACTGCCCTCCTCCCAGTACACCGATCCTTAGATTATTTTCGAATACGTTGCTCAAGGATGAAAATTAGACCGAAATTTAACCACCACGGGGCAAAGTGTCTACGAAAACGCAGACTTTAACCTGGGTTAAGCGCGGGCTCGAGCGCAACATGTAAAATGCTGTCGCCTACTTCCAGGCGATGGACGTTATCCATTCCTTCCGATACGGTTCCAAAGACGGTATAGCGACCGTCAAGGTGTGGAGTAGGAGAATGGGTAATGAACCATTGCGTGCTTTCGGTATCCTTGCCGGCTGAGGCAAGCCCCACCGAGCCGGTGACATAGCGCAGCCCGGAAAATTCCGACCGTATGGAGTAGTCGGCGCTGCCCCAGCCATCGCCACGGTTACATCCGCCCTGGACTACAAAGTTAGACACGACCCGGTGGAAAGTCTTGCGTTCGTAATACCCGTCGCGAACCAGGCGGACAAAATTGGCAACGGAACCCGGCGCTTCATCAACATGCAAATCGAACACGATGTCGCCTTTTGTAGTGCTGACTACAGCACGCTGATGCGCTGGAATTCGCCGCACAAGGTCCCAATCGATGGGATTGTTGAAGGGCCTGTCCACCGCCTGCGGTTCCCGGTTTTCAAAAAACGCGATGGCACGTTCCAACGGCACGTATGATTCATAGTCACGCGGAAGCGCGAACCGGTCACGCGCTTTGTACAGGAACGACAGGTCGGTGACGACCCTCCGAAAACCCAGCGTCTCGTCAGCCAGCGCATCGGTGAATGTTCCCGTTACGGCAAGATCATTCAATGCGATGCCACGTTTATACAGCTCGAAAAACATCCGCTGTGCATCCGGGTCTTGCGCCAGTTCATAATTCAGGCCGACGATCACCTGTGCGGCTGATGTGCGGATCGCGGGGATATCAGTTGTGAACAATACTTGCGAGACGAAGTCAACGACATCGCGGCCACTCAAAGCCGTCAGCAGTGCGGCCTTTTGATAAGGGTTGGAGGCGGTGCGATACAGGCCCATCACTTCCGCGTTCAAATCCGGGTCGCCCGAGAGATTAGCGGCCTGGAACAGCAGTGCCTGTGTGCGCCAGTGCGTGGCCCTGCGGGCGACGGCAGCGAGTTCTTCCTGGTCACCTTCCGTTGCCACCTGGCCGAGAGTACCTGCAGCAGCAACGCTTACCTGCAGGATGGAATCCTGGCAGGCACGGATGAGCGTGGCACGTGTCTCGCTCAGGGGGAACGACGCCAGCGCGCTTACGGCATTTGCCCGCACGCGATAGTCGCTGTCATTCAGGGCAGCCCATGACAGCGCATCTTTGGACAGTTCAGTAACGGCCTTCCGCAGCGCCCATGCGCTTGCCATACGCACTTCCTGATCCGGATCATTCCGCAACGCGTTGACTAATGCGGGAAGAGCGTCTTCGATGGTAATCGTTTTTGATCGGGCAAAAAAATGTGCGGCCCCCAGCCGGCTCATACGGTCGCTATCGGGAGCGAGATACCGGGCAGCAGCATGGTTCAGCTGCGGCGGTGTTTCAAAGCGTAAGCCGATGCGATAATACATCCAGGGAATCCCCGGAGCGCGAAAGTCCGGCGCGGGAATTTCATCCGGATCAGCGCTCTTGCCTATGGCCTCAAGTATGACCTGGAGCGTGGCACTGTCGCGTTCTTCGTGAAGTGCGCGCAGGAGAAAGTCTGCGGCATGGACGCCGCCGGTCTGACCCAGCGCGAAGGCCGCTGCCGTACGCACTGCAGGCTCGGTGTCGCGGAGCAGCTTTCCGAGATGCTCCGTCGATGCGGTATCCTGAATGGAGGCGAATGCCCACGCGGCTTTCTCCCGATAAAGAACGTTTTCGTGATTAAGAAAACGATAAAGGCTGTCGCTCGTGCGTCGATCCTGGAAGTCGTGGATTTGGATTATGACGTCATCGCCGAAGGCGTTGATTTGTGTGCCGGGCTGTTCGCAACTCACGACGGCAATGAGTGAAGCGACCAGGAAGAGTACGGCTACGGCACGCGACAAATCAGAAGTAGTTAGGCCTGGCCTTCGCTGCGTTGACTACTTCGTCAAACTCGATGCCGGCCGATTCGATAGAATACAACAGGAGTTTGATTTCCTTTTGATGGACGCGACCATCGACTTCAGACATCTTGTACAGCGTTGCAAAGATGCTGAGCTTTTCGTCGCGTGAACATTGGTTAATGAACCCGATACCCCTATGATACAGTTCGCGCTCACGCAGGGTGCGGACGTTGCTTTCGAACTCGAAATACAGCGGGTCCGGGATCTTTTCGTGATCGCGGACTTTCCTTAAAGCGACAAGTTCAGTTTCATTGATATCGCCGTCCACCCCCATCAAGAGGTGTATGAGATATAGCAATCCGGCATGATAGGCATGGTCCATTAATCGAAAGATAGTGGAAAGCGATATCTTTTGAAATGATCTTTGATCAGGACGCCGGAATGGGCTACGACATTAACTGGTAGACGACCAGCGACGAGATGTAAGCCAGTCCCGTCATGTATACGAGCTGGAGCAGCGGCCACTTCCACCCGCCCGTTTCCCGGTATACCACGGCCAGGGTACTCATGCACTGCATGGCGAAGGTGTAAAAGATCAGCAGCGAGAATCCGACCGCAGGTGTGAATCTCGGCCCGCCCGTTTCGGGATTGATCTCCGCCCTCATTCGGCTTCGGATCGTTGCGTCGCCCTCGTCAGCCGAACTGCCAATGCTGTAGATCGTGGCCATAGTCCCAACAAATACCTCACGTGCGGCAAAAGACGTGATGAGCGCAATGCCGATCTTCCAGTCGTAACCCAAAGGCCGGATGACGGGTTCGATGGACTTTCCTATCACACCCGCATAGGAATTTTCCAGTTTGTAAGCCGCCACGCGGTCTTCCAGTTCCTCCTCGGTTAACGAGATTGTGCTGGTCTCCTGCGCCACATACTCATCCGCCCGTGTGAGTTTGTCGCCCGGCCCGTAACTGGAGAGAACCCACAATACGATGGATATAGCCAGAATGATCTTACCGGCTTCAAATACAAAGGAGCGCGTCTTTTCAACCATGGTTAATCCGACGTTCTTCCAGCGGGGCCACCGGTAGGTGGGTAGCTCCATGATAAGGTAGCTGCGTTCGCGCATGCGGATGATCTTTTTCATCACCCACGCGGAGATTATAGCCATGGCAAAGCCGAGCAGGTACAGGCCCATCAGCGCGATGCCCTGCAAACTCAGACCAAGAACGCGCTGGTTGGGCACGATCAGTGCAATGAGAATGGTGAACACCGGAAGTCGGGCAGAGCAACTCATCAATGGAGTGACGAAGATGGTGATGATCCGCTCCTTCCAGTTGTTGATGGTCCGCGTCGACATGATCGCCGGAATAGCACAGGCCACGCCGGAGATCAGCGGAACGACGCTCTTGCCATTGAGCCCGAACTTGCGCATCACCTTGTCCATCAGGAAGACCACGCGCGACATGTATCCCGTCTCTTCCAGTATCGCAATGAGTCCGAACAGTATGGCTATTTGAGGGACGAAGATGACGATACCGCCGATGCCCGGTATAATGCCCTGTGTGATCAGATCGGAGAGTGGACCTGCAGGAAGAACCTGTTGCAATGAGCCGCTCATTGCGGCGAATAGTTCGTCGATCAATTCCATGGGCACGGTGGCCCATGCAAAGATGGACTGGAAGATGAGCGCCAGTATGGCAAAGAAAATGACATATCCCCATATCCTGTGGGTCAGGATACGGTCGATGGCCCGCGACTGGTGTTTCCACGCGTCGTCGGCAGGTTTCAGCGTGACCGCGTTAAGCAGATTCTGAATGTATCCAAAACGCTGAATGGTTTCGGCGCCCTGAAATTTCCCCGGGAAGAAGTCGTGTTTTGTCCGTATCGCCGAGACCTTGTCACGGTCTGGAGGAGACAGGAACACGAGCGAATCGGGCTGTTCCAGGAACAGATACGCTTCGTAGTCGTTATCGACTCCGAGAGTATCACGCAGCGCTTTCACCGGGGCCTTGACCTCTTCGCGTATCGGAAAGATCGGTGACTCGTGCGCGTGTACCGGCTGCGTGAGCAATGTCTTCAGTTCGTTGATCCCCGTTCCCCGTCTCGCGTTAACGGGCATGACCGGCACACCAAGCTTCGATGAGAGCAGCCCGATATCGATACTGATGCCTGCCCGTGCTGCGAGGTCCATCATGTTAAGCACGAGGATGGCGGGCAGCCCCAGGTCGATTACCTGAGTGAGCAGGAGGAGACTTCGTTTCAGGTTGGTTGCGTCGGCGACGACCACGACGACATCGGGTGTGCCGGGAGAACGGTGGTCGAGCAGAACCTGTGAGACGATGCGCTCGTCCAGGCTCCTGGGATAGATGCTGTATACGCCCGGAAGGTCGACAATTTCCGCGTTGCGTCCGTCAGGCAACGTGCAGTAACCCACGCGTTTCTCTACCGTTACGCCGGGGAAGTTCCCCACCTTCTGATTGAGGCCGGTAAGACAATTAAACAGCGACGACTTACCGGAGTTGGGATTGCCGACCAACGCGATCTTCAGCCTTTTCCGGGAGGACATTTCCTTAGCTTATAATAGAAATCGCGGCAGCCTCTTCGAGACGGATCGAAAGGTCATATCCAAGAATACTGACACAGATAGGGTCTCCTAAAGGGGCTTTGAAGTTGTAGCGGATCGTCGAACCTGGCAAACAGCCCATTTCCATGAGCTTAACACCTATATGCTGATCTTCGAAACCGGAAATCACCCCCACTTCGCCCGGCTTCATTTCGGCCACGTTCCTGACATTACCCCGCATTCTTATTTAGATTAATTTTAAACAAGGCAAAGATATGGGGTAGCCGTGTCCTTTGCAATGTTTTGATCAAGCTTTATGTTTAAGGAATATGGCTAAAAAGAAGACGAAATCTCCTGTAACTGCCGCAGACAAAAAGAAACAAAAAGAGCCTGAATTGCCGCCGCGCGAGCCTGACGATGAGCGTCCGTTCGACATGGGCGGCTTGCCCGACCGGGACTTGAAAAAGAATCTGGGTGGGTGTGGCTGATCAGATGCTTTCCGCCACGAAAACGCGTCTCACCCGTTCACTGGTATTGGTAAGGATCTCATAGGGTATTGTCCCGATTTTTTCAGCCACGGTTTCAATGGGTAGCTCGGGTCCGAAAATGATGGCCTCATCCCCTTCGCGGACGGGTATGCCGGTAACGTCTACCATCGTCATGTCCATACACACATTGCCTACCACGGGTGCAAGTTTCCCGTGGATCCATACGGCGCCGCGTCCATTGCTGAACGCGCGGCTGAATCCATCGGCGTATCCTATGGCAAGCGTGGCAATTTGTGCCTCGCCGCGCGTCTTTCCTGTGCGGCCGTAGCCGATCGTTTCTCCGGCGCCTACAGTTCTTACCTGGGAGACGATAGTCTTCAACCGGGTGACGGGCTTGAGATCAAGGCCTGATCCGGTAGGGTCTACTCCATAAAGGCCGATGCCCAGTCGTACCATATCATAGTGCAAGTTCCCGTGTCGTAGTATACCGGGTGAGTTGAGGATATGGTACAGGGGCTTGTAGCCCAGCGCCTTCGAGATCCGATTCGCCAACGCTTCAAAGCGAGTGGCCTGCTCCCTGGAGAATGCGTCATGAGCAGGGTCTTCTGCGCCAGCAAGATGGCTGAATACGGAACCGACTTCGATGTTCTTGTGCGCGCGGAGTATTGCGATCAGATCGTCGAGATCGTCGGGCTCGAAGCCGAGGCGATGCATACCGGTGTCGAGCTTAAGATGAATAGTGCAGGGTGTACTGGTTCCGAGGTAGCCGACCAGCGACCGGAGAATGGCCAGACTGTAGATCTCGGGTTCGAGCCTATATTCCTTAAGGTGGGCGAAGCTGCCCTCGGATGGGTTCATGACCATGATGGGTACTTCGATGTTGTTCTTCCGAAGCTCCACGCCTTCGTCTGCATAGGCCACACCCATGTAGTCAATGCGGTGATACTGCAACACATTAGCGATCTCGATGCTTCCGCTTCCGTAGGCAAACGCTTTTACCATGACCATAAGGCGCGTTCCATCGGCAATGCGCGAACGAAAGAAATTCAGATTGTGCACCAGCGCTCCGAGATCGATCTCCATTACGGTGCCGTGCACCTTGCGCTGAAGTCGACTGACGATCTGCTCAAACCGAAAGGCGCGCGCGCCCTTGATGAGAATGACTTCCTCAGCATAATCGGATGCATCAAATGATTCCAGGAAAGATTTTGTATCGGGGAAAAAGGTAGCGTTTGCGTCGAAGAGATGCCTGTTGCGGCTTAACGCCGGACCGATTCCTACGAAGGCATCAACACTGTCGCGGATGAGCTCGGCCACCTGCGCGGAAAGTGCTTCATCTGAAAGACCGGATTGCTGGATGTCAGAGAGGATGACGCGTTTCTTTCGTTTCTGTTTCTGATTGAGCAGGAAGTCCAGGCTGATGCGTAAGCCTACGAGGTCGTTGTTATAGGAGTCGTCAATGATTTCGCAGTTATTGATTCCTTCTTTGAGTTCAAGTCGCATAGGAATCGACCGAAGTCCCATGAGGCGGTCGCGGATCACAGCGGCATCATAGTCCAGGTATAGCAGGAGTGCGACGCAGTGAAGCGCGTTTTCTACCGATGCACGGTCTGAAAAGGGAAGCGTAACAGTGAAGTTGTTGCCCGACCGTGTAATGCGATAGTCGTTGTCATGGATCTGCGTAACCGTGACGTCGGCGTCGGCGCTGAACGCCCAACAAAAACCCTTGAGGCCGGCCTTCCGGATGGCGTTGCGAAGCGGGGTGTGGTCGGCGCAATAGATCACCGCTTCGCTGCGGGCAAACAGCATTGCTTTTTCGTCGGCCTTTGCTTCGCGGCTTTCGAAGCCGGCGTCGTGCGCGGCTCCGAGATTTGTAAAAATTCCGATTGTCGGTTGTATGATGCGTTCGAGCCGTGGCATTTCCCCTGGTTGGGAGATGCCGGCTTCGAAAAGGCAGAGTTCATCGTGGGGCTGAATGCGCCACACCGACAAGGGGACGCCCACCTGGGAGTTGTAACTGCCCGGATTTTTGGTGATCGCGTAATCGCGTGCCAGCAACTGGTCCAGCCATTCTTTGATCACCGTCTTGCCGTTGCTGCCGGTAATGCCGATTACGGTTCCTGAGAAGGCCTCCCTACGGTCCTGTGCCAGTGCCTGGAGGGCTTCCAAAGGACGGGCGACGCGGATCACATTGGCGTCAGGGATGCGTTCGAGATCGATTTCCGTAGCTACGACAAACTGCCTGATCCCGGCATCATAGAGTTCCGGAATAAACTGGTGGCCATCATAACGTTCGCCACGGATAGCAAAAAACACGGATCCCCTGGTGAGAATGAGCTTCCTGCTGTCGACCAGCAGGTGATCAACCGGCATGTCATGGCTCAGCCGGAGTACTTCGCCGCCGGTAATGTTCTGGATTTGGGAAAAAAGCATATAGGAACCCCCACTGGAAGCCGTATTTTAAGCATACCGGGCACGAAAGACAATTTGTTTCCGCAACGGATTGCAGTTTGAGAATAAAATTAGCAATTTGTTTTTGCAGTAGGCTCGTGGTACGCCCTCTCCAAATTTAATTCACGTTTAACGCCGGCCGACCGAATGGTTTATCAGAAATGCTTAGTTTTCTGAAACATTTATTTGGATGCAAACGTTTCCAAAAATTGAATGATGCCTAAACCGCTCTATTGCCTTTGTCTTGTTGGGCTGCTATGCTGCCTTTCCCAGGATGTATGGGCCCAGGAGGCCTATCCGATGGAAGGTACAGGGCGGGAGATTTATAGTGCTCCACCGGTTGATGGAGAAACGGGCTCTCACTTGAGAGTGACCGAACCCGCAGAATTCGCAGACGCGGATACCACCGGAACACGAACCCGGTCCGCCGCAGCGCCCTCACCATCAGAAGCAAAGCAAAGCGACCCCGCATCTTCCGACGACTCGGTCCTGGGCTTTAACTTCCTCTATTACATCATTCAGAAATTCAAAATGTCCGATATCGTAGACAAGTAATCTTTTTATTTAACAATTTTTAAATGCAACGTTGTTGCATTTGTGTTTTCCCTGCTCTAGTATTGCGTGACAATCGATACGAATGAGGCGATTTTCACTGGCAATTCTGCTGTTCCTTCCATCCACCCTCTATGGCCAACACGCCATTTTCGGGCAGATCACAGACGCGCGCGATTCGAGCCCGCTGATAGGCGCCACGGTGGTGATCACAGATCTGCGGCGCGGGGCCGTGGCCGACCTTGACGGCATGTACCGGCTGGACAACCTGCCCTCCGGATCGTTTCTCCTGGAATTCAAATACGCCGGATACGAGTCGCGCGTAGAACGCGTACGTGTAGATGGAAAGACGGAACATAATGTGGCGTTAACACCGGCAGTGACGGAGCTTAGCGAGGTGGTCGTCACCGGGATCAGTCACAGTACAGAATTGAAACGAAGTCCCATCCCGGTGGCCACCATCAGCCCTGAACTGCTGCAGGAGCGAACGGGCTCGAACCTGGTCGACAAGATTGCGGGGTATCCCGGCGTCGGACAGATCACGACAGGTGCGGGCATATCGAAGCCTGTGATTCGCGGACTGGGATTCAACAGGGTTATCGTGCTCTATGATGGCATCCGGCAGGAAGGTCAGCAATGGGGTGACGAACATGGACTGGAAATCGACGAGTTCTCGGTCAACCGGGTGGAGATCATTAAGGGAGCGGGAAGTCTCATGTACGGAAGTGACGGACTCGGTGGAATCATCAGCCTGCTGGCCCCCCATCCTGTTGCCGACGGCTCCGTCGAGGGCGAATGGATCAGCAACTATCAATCGAACAATGGACTCATAGCGAATAGCCTGTCCGTTGGGGGAAACCGGAATGGGATTTACTGGATGGCACACGCCACGCGCAAGGACGCGCGCGCGTATCGGAATCGTTACGACGGTCGTGTATTTAACACCGGGTTCAATGAGTTCGATCTGGGTGGCACTGTGGGCCTGAGTGGCAATTGGGGATATACACAGCTTCATGCTACGTCATTCGATCAGCACCTGGGATTGCCCGAAGGCGAGCGTGATGCGGAAGGCAACTTCATACGACCGGTTGCAGAAAGCGAACAGATTGTGGAGCGCACGGTTACACCCGATGAACTGCGCACTTACAAGCTCTTCATTCCGAATCAGTCTGTACGCCATTTCCGGATTGCAAGCAACACGAACTACTATCAGGGCAATTCACGCATACAGCTGGACCTGGGCTACCAGCGCAACATAAGGCAGGAGTTCGGAAACGTGCTGGATGAAAATGAGGAAGAGCTTCGTTTCGACCTGCACACCAGCACATGGAATTTTATCTATCATCTGCCCTCCAGTAACGAGCTTCGGATCTCAGTCGGCACTGGCGGGGCATTTCAGAAAAGTGTTAGCGGCGGCGAGGAGTACCTCATCCCCGATCACAGGACGTTTGATTGGGGCATGTTTGCCTTTGCAAAGTGGCACTACAAAAGTTTGGATGTCGCCGGCGGTCTGCGTTTCGATCGCAGAAGCATCCGAATTGATCCGCTGTACCTCGACGAAGCGGGCATCCCCTCCGACGATACGAGCGACTATCAGCAATTTGCCGGCGGATCACCTTCGTTCTCCAACTATTCGGCAAGCCTCGGCGTCACAGAGATGGTCAGCCGGGCGGTCACACTTAAGATGAATGTCTCCCGTGGCTTCAGGGCGCCATCGGTAACCGAATTGCGCGCCAATGGCCGTCACGAGGGATCGTTACAATACGAGTATGGAAATCCCGATCTCAATGCGGAAAGATCATTTCAACTGGATTTTGGATTAAACCTCCAGACAGAACACGTGACGGTGGAGGCTGCGGTGTTCCGCAACCTTATCAACGACTACATCTATTTGAGAAAGCTTGCCGGTCGCGACGGAAACGACAGCATACCGGATCCGGAGGAACCGGTGCCCGCGTATGCCTACACACAGGGCGATGCGCGTCTTGCCGGCGCGGAACTCACGATCGATATTCACCCCCACCCATTCGACTGGCTGCACTTTGAAAATACGTTTGCCACGGTGCATGCACTCAACATCAGCGAACGGGCCTACGACAGCACGCGTTATCTTCCCTTCATTCCCGCGCCCGCCTATCGCGGCCAGTTGCGCGCCAACATCAACAAAATCGGACGGCGGATTTTCAATGTCTTTGTCATGCTGGAATACCGGCACACCTGGGATCAGAACCGCGTGCTGCTCGAAAACGGAACCGAAACGCCAACACCCGCTTACTCGATCTGGAATGCGGCGCTGGGTGCCTCTATTCGGAAACGAAATCTGCAGGATGCGCTATTGTCGGTCTACCTGTCGTTGGACAACATTTTCGATACCGGCTATCAGGATCATTTGAACCGCTTGAAATACGCACCGGAAAATCCGATCACGTTGCGTCGCGGTATCTTTAACATGGGCAGAAATTTTAGTGTGAAGGTGATCGTGCCGTTCGGCGCCGGAAGGAAGGATGACCGATAGTAGACCATGCGCTATCGCGCGTCTCTTATGCCGCGCTAATGTGCGCTACTGCTGACGAGGAATTTCTGCACGTCCTCGAGGTGGAGCACGCCTTCGTAGTATGCCTTGCCGAAGATCACGGCAAACACGCCTATGTCATTCAGGTGTTTGATGTCGTCCATGCCGCGGATGCCCCCGCTGGCCAGTACGCAGATCTCGGGAAAGCGCTCGATGATCGATTCATAAAAATCGAATGCGGGGCCCTGCAGCACGCCATCGCGCGATACGTCGGTTGACTTGACGTATTTCAACCCACGCGAGTAGAAGTACTCGAGATGATCGAACAACGTGATCTGCGCTTTGCGCCGCCATCCCCTGTAGAGCAACTCTTTGGTATCGACATTGGTGACATCCGCGCCGAGTGTAACCTTCTCACGACCATAGGAGACCACCCAGGAGGCGAAGAGCTCGGGATCAAGAACCGCTACGCTGGAGGCGGTGATGTAGGCGGCACCCGATTCAAAGGCCTTCCCGATGTCGCCGTCGGTCATGATTCCGCCGGTGAAGTCGACCTTGAGATTGGTGTAGGCCTTGATGGCCTCGATAATGTGATAGTTCACCGGTGATCCGCTTTCCGCCCCATCCAGGTCGACCAGATGGACGACATCAATGCCGTGGTCCTCGAATCGTTTCGCGAGATCGAGCACGTTCTCATCATATGCCTTTTCGCTGGTCGGGTCGCCTTTGCGCATTTTGACCACCCTCCCCTTTCGGATGGCTATTGACGGAATAATCTGGATCATGTCACTAAATTACGAGCGTAGCGCAAAATCGATGCAGCCTGCCGAAAAAAATCCCCGATGAAATTTATCCGGTAAGATCCTTGCTGGAGAATGGCTAAATTGGCCTAAACCCCATTCTGCGCATGAATACACGCATCTTGCTCGTATTGCTTTTTTGTCTCGTCATCACAGCCGACACATTCTCACAGGCCGCAAGACGGCGTCTGCCCTCCAGCGTTAACCATCCGGCGATCAATAATTTTGCACCGTATGTGAGCCTCGACGGCGATGCTTTGGTTTTTGTATGCGACAATGCCGATGATTATGCGCTCACACCCTTCTTCAGTTACCGGACACCGCGTAGCGACTGGCGCGCCCCGATGGTGCTTCCCAATACGATTCATACCCGGCTTAGCTACCTGTGGGGCTACACCCTCAGTCCGGATGGCCGGACGCTTTATTTCTCCACCATCAAATCGCCCGGCGTTGGGGGTTATGACCTCTGGATGAGCGAGCGCAGCGGTTCATCGTGGGGCACACCAAAAAATATGGCTGCCCCGCTGAACACACGCGCACACGAGGCATCCGCCACCTTTACCCCTGACCAGAAGACGGTCTACTTTATGCGCTGTGAGGCGATGTCACAACGCGAGGCGTCGGGCTGTGTGATCATGAAGGCGGAGAAGCAAGCCAATGGCCGGTGGAGCGAACCGGTTGCCTTGCCCCCTTCCATCAACACAGGGAACGCGCAGGCACCGCGCATCCTGGCCGATGGCGAAACCCTTATCTTCAGTTCAGACCGACCAGGGGGAAAGGGCGGTATGGACCTTTATGTCACGCGATTCCGGAACGGGTCGTGGTCCGATCCTGTGCCGATGAGTTTTGCGAATACGCCCGAGGATGATCAATACGTTAGTGTCAATGCTACCGGAAGGTACTTGCTCCGCGATGCACCAGGTGAACGCCGTCGGGAGATGGCCGAATTCCTTATCCCGGATCATTTGCGACCGAAAGGTCTTATGCGCGTAGAGGGTACGATAGATGGCAATCGCGCCGCCTACGTCTCCGTACACGACCTCGCCAATGGCAAGCGGATCTTCAACGGGAGGCCTGATGGCCAGGGCTTCGTGAAAGTATACCTCATGGAGGGCTCGGCGTACGAGCTTTCCATCGACCCCGAGCAGGACCGTTTCATGTACTATTCGCAACGGTTCGATCTCACGGGCGACTCGCTCGAACAGGTAGTACGTATCACACCGCGCATTGCGCTCCCGGCTGCAGGCGAGGAGCTGCAATTGGATCTGATAGAATTCGACGAGAACACTGCCGGCATTACACCCACGTCGGCTTCTGAACTGAAGCGCGTGGCACGCCTGATACGCGGCAATCCTGACCGGGACTTTACTATCAAGGTTGTGATGACCGGATACAAGGAAGACACCGTCCGTTCCAGTCCTGACCTGACGGAGGTGCGATATGATTCAACCTGGACGACCGTGGAGGTGGTAGACTCAGCATCGTACCTGGCGGATGATTCGGTGATCCAGGCGAGGGACACGTTAATCGTGCGACAGCACTTTCACAACGACCGGACCCGGCAGCAGGCGGAGGCTGTCGCAGACCATCTAGAACGCGAGGGTGTTCCCGCCAGTCGTCTGGACATAGAAGTGCTTGCCCTGCCAGCCGAAGAGAAGAAGGTCCGCGTATTCCTGGCGGTGAAGCGTTGACGATCAGCGCCTGTAGGAGAAGGGAACAGCGACGAGCGTTTTATCCCACATCAGGACCATTTCCACGTCATCACCCACGGATTCAAAAGTCACCGTGAATTGTTCGATAGTGCGATCCTGCGTCATAGCAGGAACGTCTATGGTAAGCACATCACGAGCCGGATCGCGGTTGGGTTCGCCTTTGGAATTGATGCCCCATTGCCCGTGTTCGGAGTTGAAGATGACCGTCCAGGTATCGGGTCGCGGGATAGTCCATAGACTATATTTTCCACGCCGAAGCGTTTTTCCGTCGACAATCAGATCGCGGTTCGTTTCGAATGTCGTCGCCTCGTTGGCGCCGGTGCGCCATACCTCACCATAGGGGACGAGGCCGCCGAAAATTTCGCGGTCCTTTTTGGAAGGACGGTTGTAAAACAGGGTGACCGTAAGATCGCCCCGGCCAAACGTCACGTAATCCTCCGGACTTGCCGATTTCTCCATACGGAGGCTGTATTGCATAAAGGCGATAATTGCCAGGATTATGGCGATACCGATGCCAGCAAGTATAATGGCGCGTCTCATCTGGGTTTAGCAGTTCGGTGGGTCGTTCCGAAGTTCTAACATAAAAGGTTTTTGCCGATTCTGTCCAAAAAAATACGGGCGAAATCCATAAGTTTGCAGCAAATACTGTACGCTATGGATTGGATGCCCTTCTACATTGTGATTCTGTTGTTCATTTTGGCTATCGTGGCACCCTGGGTAGTTCCCAACAGCAAGGTCAGCGACAACAAGCATGACAAAGAATATTAACCCGAACCGGGATTAATGAACGCCTGCGTCTTCTGTGGTTCCAGCCTGGGAGACAATCCGGTTTTTCAAGATGCAGCTGATTCGCTCGGCGGCGGCTTCGCCCGGGCCGGGATTACTTTGGTCTATGGTGGGGGCAACGTTGGATTAATGGGCGTACTTGCCAATGCCGTGATGCGTGAGGGCGGGGAGGTGATCGGCATTATTCCCGATTTTCTGATGAAACGTGAATTGGGCCACCGCGGCGTGACCCGGCTGGAAGTGGTCCATTCCATGCACGAACGCAAGCGCCGCATGGCAGAACTGGCCGACGTTTTTGTGGCGTTGCCGGGCGGCTGGGGCACGCTGGAGGAGTTGGCGGAAATTCTCACCTGGAATCAATTGGGTTTGATTACCCGGCCTGTATATCTGCTCAACTGCGATGGATTCTACGATCCCCTTGTCGATCAGATGTCCAGGATGGTTTCACAAGGGTTTTTATCGCAGGAAAGTTTTAGTCTCATCAGCATCGTGAACGACCCTTCGGATCTAGTCCGCGGGCTGCTGTCATAAAGCGAGCGAGCGGTTTCCGATAAATCTCTAAATTGATGGGGCGACGTTACTATGCTTCAAAGGTTGACCATATTCTTCGCGCTGATTCTACTGTGCGGTAATCTGTCCTACGGGCAAAGGCAGTTGGGCTTTGTCCTGGAGGAGGGCAGACGGAAGGTGGTGATCCCCTTTGAGCTGCGGAACAACCTGATCATCGTTCCTGTCGTGCTCAACGGAATGCTTCCCCTGAAATTCGTAGTCGATACGGGGGTACAAACAGGCATTCTCACCCAAAAGGCCTTTAGTGATATTCTTAATCTCCCCTATTCCAAGAAGTATGTAATCGCGGGTCCCGGCGGTGAGGGATACGTGGAAGCGTACATCACCAATAACGTGTCCCTCGACCTGCCGGGGATTCACGGTACGGGGCATGCGCTCCTGGTACTGAACGAAGACTACCTGGAGCTGCGAAATTACCTCGGTACTGACGTCCATGGTATACTTGGATACGAGCTGTTCAGTCGTTTTATCGTAGAGATCAATTACGATAAAAAGCTCCTCATCGTGTCATCGCCCGCAACCTTCAAACCCCGGCGGCGCTACAAGCGCGTACCGATCTCGGTCGAGGATACCAAACCATACATTTCCACGGAGGTTGTCCTGACGAATGGCGAAACGATCATCGCGAAGCTAATGATGGATTCCGGTGCGAGCCACGGCATCCTGCTCGAACCTCAGGCGGATCCGCGAATAACGGTACCGGCCAAATCCGTCAGCAGTCAGATCGGCCGCGGCATCGGCGGCGCCATCATGGGAAAGGTGGGCCGTGTGCAGTCGGTGAGGTTGGGAGAATACGTTCTGGAAGAACCGGTGGCCAACTTTCCCGATCCCAATAGCTACATGGACAGCCTGAAGATCGGGAAGACATCGCGACACGGCACGCTCGGCGGGGAGATCCTCAGCCGGTTTAACATCATATTCAACTTCTCGCGGGAGGAGATCTTCCTGAAAAAAAATTCATCGTTCAAGAAGAAATTCTATTACAATCTCAGCGGGCTTATTGTCAAGGCGATCGGCTCTGATCTGAGTACGTTCCAGATTACGGAAGTGCGCGATTTATCCACGGCGCAAGAAGCCGACATCAGGGAGGGCGATCTGATCCTGTCGATAAACGGTATCGCCACCAATACGCTTGACCTGAATCAATTGCTGGGATTGCTCAGTTCGAAGCCAGGAAGAAAAATCAATCTTCAGATCAACCGTGAAGGTCAGATCCTTCGGAAAACATTCCGACTGCAGGACGCCATCTGATCACACTCCGACGAGCTGCCGTTTGCGCATATTGTATGCCTTGTGCAGGAACAATTGTGTGCGCCGCGACTTGATGGAGTTCTTAACTGTGTTGAGAATGGATTCAGTGGAAATATTTTGTTTCAGGACATAATCCAGAACGCTGGACGAACCGTGGCTCTCTTCATAATTCGAATTCTTGAGCACGGTGACCGGTATGTTCTTGGTCCTTTTATTACCGGAAAGCGCCTGCAGGGCCTCCGTTAATTCGGTTCGACCAATATTGTCGTCGATCAAAATGTAATTGGGCCTGAAACTCGTAAGTCGCTCGAGCAGGCTCTTGACGTCAAAGGCAATTTCCGTAACAATCTTGTTTCCGGGAATCATCTGCACCTTGTTCAAAATCGAACTCAACTCGATAGGATTGTTACCTACGAGCAGCAGGTGGAGCGGTTCAACCGCCCGTACTGGAACTTGGGTTGCGGTTTCCATAAGCCAACTAATTAAAGCCGATTAAAGACTGATCCATGTAAGAACAGCGTAATAAATAAACGCAAATTTTACCAAATTGTTTCCGGTCACGAATGGCGGCCGACATAGTTTTAATGCCGTTCATCGAACCGGGCGACTACCCGCTGCAATTATAAGGCCATACAACGATGAAAAGCGCTGTAATCATTGGCGGAGGCCTTGCAGGCCTCGTGGCGGCCATTCAAATGGCGCGTTGTGCGATTCCTTGTCTTGTCATCGAAAAAAATCAATACCCCGCACATAAGGTTTGCGGAGAATATGTCTCAAATGAGGCACTGCCATTTCTCAATTCGGTCAGTATGCTCCCCGGACATTTTGACCGCTTTCCCAAAATTGAAAAGTTTCTCCTTTCGGCATCGGGAGGAAAGTCGGTACACCTGCGTCTTGACATGGGTGGATTTGGAATTAGTCGTTATTGTTTCGACAACCACTTATATCAAATCGCACGTGCGGCAGGCGTTGAGTTTCGTCTCAACACAACTGCGCAGGATACCGTTTTTTCAGACGACCAGTTTACAGTATCCTTTGGAAATGAAACGGTCCGGGCGGACGTGGTGATCGGTGCGTTTGGTAAACGCTCGCGCATGGACGTGAGTTTAAAGCGGCCCTTCATGGACAGGCCCTCACCCTGGGTGGCCGTGAAATATCATGTGGAAACGGATTTTCCCGAGGACACCATCGCACTTCACAATTTTCAGGGAGGCTACTGCGGCGTGGTGCGCGTTGAGGACGGGATCACCAACCTATGTTATCTCGTGAAACGCAGCCGCTTGAAAGCATCAGGCAGCGTGACAGCCATGGAAACAACCATCGCCGGTGAGAACCCCTGGCTGGACACCTTGTTCGCCAAATGCAAACGACGGTTTGAGCGGCCGTTGGTGATCAATGAAATTTCATTTGAAACCAAAGCACCCGTAGAGCAACATATACTTATGGCGGGCGACGCCGCGGGCATGATCGCGCCGCTGTGTGGCAATGGCATGGCCATGGCCATACACAGCGGTAAGCTGGCCGCTGAGGTTGCGGGTTCCTATTGCAGAGGAGCGTTGACCCGGGCGGAGATGGAGGCAACGTATGCAGCGCTATGGAAAAGTGAATTCGCCGGAAGACTGCGTGTCGGGCGCCACCTGCAAAAGTTGTTCGCGGGCGACACCGCGTCCCGACTTGCGGTAACGATGGGCAACATTAAGCCGGTAGCCAGGTGGTTAATGCGACAATCACATGGCCGGACTTTCTAGCGGGTGAGAATGCCGGCAGCGTTTTGGCTTGCGATAAAGAAAAATAGAAAGAACACGTTCAGGGATGTCGCGGAGACAAAGTTGAGTCGCATCGTATGGCTGTAGTCTGCAGCCATTTTATCATGTCGCACCTGAAGATACCACAGCACAAAGTAGATGGCCATAGGAAACATCGCTATGGCAAAGATGACACTATACTGTGCACTGAAATAAAACCCAAAGAAGGTTGTAAATCCGATGAGCACAAGCAGGAACATAACCCCCGACAGCCAAAAAGTGCCCGAAATACCGACCAGCCGGCTGATCGTCATATCGCCACGACGTGCGTCTTCATGGTGTTGATACACCTGGGTCATGGGGTAGCTTCCCAACAGCATGCAGGTTGTGAGGAGCCCGGCGTAAAGGGGTTTTGGCGTTAGCGCTTCATCGAGTGTAAAGTCATTGATACCGATATAGCACATGATGAAGGTAAAGCATCCCTGGAAGAAGCCGGCGGCAAGCCAGCCCACAATGGGAAGTTTCTTCAGACGTACCGACGGATGGCTGTACGCTTTTGAAACAAGTCCATACACGAACAACATGATGGCGAACATCCAATTCACAAACACAATGCCCAGGAGAATCGCAACTGCGTCGAGTGCGAGTGATACACCATAAAGCTCGGTCTGCACTTTCGGCGGACGGCGAAGTCCCCCGATGCTTTCTTCATCGCGATCGAAATAGCTGTTGTATCCGTTGCTTGCCGGGTAAAGGAAAAAGTGAAGGATGATGAACACCCAAAAGATCCGCGCACCCGTGGCGTTGGGCGACAGGCATAAGCTGAAAAGAAAAACCGGTAACAGGAAAAAGGAAAAGGGAACACGCAGATGAAGCCACGTCGACCGGGAAAACATAATGCGTCTTTTACAACAAGGTAAGCACAAATTGGATTATTATTAAGAATGGCTTTCGTTACCGCCATCGGTGTGGCAAATCCTCCCCATAAGGTACCGCAGATGCGGATCGCCGACTTTATGGTGAGGGCTATGCAATTGGATGGTGCGCGGGAACGCAAGCTGCGCGCTGTCTTTCGATCGAGCGGCATCGACTATCGTTATTCTGTTCTGGAGGATTATGCGCGGGAGGATAGCTTCACTTTCTTCCCGGACACGGACGACCTGGAGCCCTTTCCGTCAACATCCCGAAGGATGGAAAGCTTTCGCTGCCATGCAGCTACGCTCAGTGTACAGGCGGTGCGCAACGCGCTCGGCGATCGATACCAGGGCCGTGACTTTACGCACCTTATCACCGTCTGTTGCACGGGAATGTATGCGCCGGGCCTCGACCTGGAGATCATCGATCGTTGTGGATTGTCGCGCTCCATGCATCGGCTGTCTTTAAACTTCATGGGCTGCTATGCGGCAGTGAATGCATTGCGAACCGCTGACGCGCTATGCGAGGCGACGCCTGGGGCACGCGCGCTTGTGGTCTGCATCGAACTGTGTAGCCTGCATTTTCAAAAGACGTACAGTGAAGACAACCTTTTGGCTAATGCGTTGTTCTCGGACGGCGCTGCCGCCGTGGTGGTCGAGCATAAACCTTCTTCCGGTGGACTTCGACTGACGCGATTTCACAGCATCGTAATGGAAGAAGGCCATAACGATATGGCGTGGAACGTGGGCGATCAGGGCTTTGAGATGAAGCTTTCGTCCTACATTCCTGAACTGGTTCGCGGGGGCGTGCGCGCTTTGGGCGAAAGGTGCCTGTACGACGCTGGGTTGCGTGTGGCGGATATCACGTACTTCGCCATCCATCCGGGCGGTAAGCGCATCCTCGATGCTGTTGAAAAGCAATTCAATCTCACGCCAGCGTGCAACCGCTTCGCGCGGGAAGTGCTGCGCGACTACGGCAACATGTCTTCGCCGTCGGTATTGTTTGTGTTGAAAAGGATTTGGGATTCACTGGTCGATGCCGACGAAGGTAAATCAATTCTGGGGCTTGCCTTTGGACCTGGCCTCACCCTGGAAAGTATGGTGCTGCGGATCGAACGCGGTTCATGATGTCCCGATTTACCGCCCGGTCGGATCAACAGGAAATCATGGACGACCTGACGTGTTCAGGGGAGGACGTTCGACAAGCCCTCCACGAGCTGGACTTCATCAACGCGTGGCTGGGAGGCAACGCGGTCACGCTGAAAGGCGTATCACAGCTCGCCGCGGTCGTTCCTCCTGAAAGTAAAATTACTGTCGCCGATCTCGGTTGTGGAAGCGGAGACATTGCCGACCGGGTGCGTCGCCTGCTTGAATCGAAAGGATTACGCCCTGAGGTAACCGGCATCGATGCCAATGCGAACATCGTTGACATCGCGAAGCAAAAACATCCTGATGTACATTTCGACGTCCTTGATATCTTTTCCAATGAATTTGCCCGCATGCGATTTGACGTAATCACCGCTACGTTATTCTTCCATCATTTCGACTCAGAAACACTGGCGGCTTTCATACGTCAGCTGCTTGGCCAGGTTCGCATAGGCATCGTCATCAACGACATCCATCGACATTGGTTTTCGTTTCATTCGATACGTGTGCTCACACAAGTCTTTTCCCGCTCCGCCATGGTCCGGCATGATGCTCCGGTCTCTGTCTTGAGGGCCTTTTCGCGTCGCGACCTGGAGGAGGTCCTGCATGCAGCGGGTGTGAGGCGCTATACCATCCGGTGGCGATGGGCCTTCCGCTGGCTTGTGATCGTTTATGCATAAAGGGAAGCACCCATGTAATATTGGGCCACGGATATCCAAATAACTCTGGCACAGTTTTTCGTACTTTATCGGTACAATTCCCTTGATCCATTATATGAAAGTATCATCATGTTCATGGATGCTGTTCGCATGGGCGGGCCTCATCGCATTGGCGTCGTGTTCTTCCAGTACACTGGGGACGAAGGTAAGGGAGCCGTTCCGCGGCTCGGCTTATGAATCGAACAACCGCTTCTTCCGCGCCACCGGCAAGGGAGCCAGCAGCCAGGATAATATAGCGCGTGGCAAAGCCGACATCGAGGCGAAGGCGCAGTTGGCCGGACAGGTAAACACAACGATGAAGCAGGTAGCCGATCAGTATCTTGCCCAAACGGAAAATGCGGATGCGGCCGACGTCGCGGACAAGTTTCAAAGCCTGGTGCGTCAGGTCATGAACACCGATATTTCGGATCTGCGGAAGATCGGTGAACAGAAATACTACAACGAGAATACCCGCGAGTATACGGTGTTCATCGCCTACGAGATCAAGAAGAACGCGATGCTTCGTTTCATGAAGAAGCAGGCAAAGACCGACAAAACTGTAAATGAACGCCAACGCGCATTGATCGAAAAGATTATCGACGAAGAGTTGGAGAAGCTGGAGGAATAGGTGCAGAGGCAGACGCAGATGCAAAGGTGCGTGCGTTGCAAGTGCATCTGCGTCTAATCCTATTTGGTCAAGGGCTAGTTCTAAACATCACAAATCTTCACGCCAGCCTTAAGCGACGCCAGCGGATCGGCGCCCCTGGGGATGAATTCCTGCGCCACGAATCCCTTAAAGCCTGTCTTGAGGATCGCCCGCATGATCGCGGGATAATAGAGTTCCTGCGTTTCATCGATTTCCGCGCGCCCCGGCACGCCGCCGGTGTGATAGTGCGCGATATACTGGTGGTATTTTTCAATCGTTGCGATAATGTCTCCCTCCATGATTTGCATGTGATAGATGTCGTACAGGAGTTTGAAATTATCCGATCCGAGCTTTTCACACAGCGCGACACCCCACGGTGTATGATCGCACATATAATCCGGGTGGTTGACCTTGCTGTTGAGCAACTCCATCACAATGTTGACATTGTATTTTTGCGCGATCTTAATAACAGGGTCAAGGCCGCGGGCGCAGTTTTCCAATCCCACATTATCATCCATGCCGTTCCTGTTCCCTGAAAAGCAAATGACGTTCTTGATACCATGATCGGCAGCTTTGGGTATCACATCGCTGAAGTCTTTCAGAAGCTGTGCATGATGAGCCGGATCGTTAAAGCCGCGCGGAATACCCAGGTTGCTTCCGTTCGACATGGCGCAAGTGAGTCCATAGCGAATGGCTACCGGCCAATCCTTTGGCCCCAGGAGTTCAACCGACTTTAACCCCATGCCCTTCGCCGCCTCGCAGAGTTGTTCGAGCGGAATGTCTTGATAGCACCACTGGCAAACCGAGTGGTTGATATTGCCCGCCAGGTCCTCGGGAACGAGGTTGTCGAGCGCCGCTGAAAACGCCGGTGCACTCATTGTGGCGAGCGTGCCGGCCGCCATAGTTTTCAACGCCTGTTTTCGTGAAATCTTCATGATCTGTTTTTAAGATGGACTATGCGTCAAGTAATCGTTTGAAGGTATCAAATTGCGGCGAAATAGGGAAGAACCGATATCCCCACAATTTCCTATAAATTTGATCCGGTGAAAAACAGACTCAGACACGTTGCCATCTCCGGCAATATCGGTTCAGGGAAAACGGAGCTTACGGCACGGCTGGCAAAGCATTACGGTTGGACGCCGCTGTATGAGTCGGTTGACAAGAACCCCTATCTCCGCGATTTCTACTACGACATGGCCCGCTGGGCCTTTCACCTGCAGGTGTACTTCCTTCACACGCGGTATCGACAGATCCGGCAGATCCAGGAGAGCGAAAATACGGTAGTACAGGACAGAACCATCTACGAAGACGCGCATATTTTCGCGCACAACCTGCACGACACCGGGTTGCTGAGTGAACGCGACTATGCCAGCTATCTCGAGCTGTATCATTCTATGATTGAAATGGCACCCCCACCAGACCTTCTCATCTATCTCAAGGCCGATATCCCCAAACTCGTGGCTAACATTCAAAAGCGGGGCCGCGATTTTGAGAGCGCCATGAGCCTGGAGTACCTTCAGAACCTCAACCGGCGTTATGAAGAATGGATTGAATCTTACGATTTGGGTAAGGTGCTGACGATCGATGTAAACGACCTGGATTTCGTTGAACGGGTAGAAGATTTTGCCGTAGTCGCCCGGAAGATTGACCTGGAGCTTTATAGCCTGTTTAATCAGTAGTTCACACCGGCATTTCTAAAGGGAAGAATATTTATTTGTAGTTTCCCGGGCCAAATCCGTTTGCCCCCTTGCTGCTGTTTACCATATTCTCGTACGAATTTACACCCCAGGGGTTTGCCTTTCTGCTGCTTGTGGGCTTGCTCGTAGGCATGGCCAAGACGGGGGTACATGGGGCGGGGATGATGGCCGTTCCCCTCCTGGCTGCTGTATTCGGTGGTCATGCGTCGGCGGGATTGCTGCTGCCTATGCTGGTGATGGCTGACGTGCTCGGGGTGGTCTACTACCACCGGCACGCCTCCTGGAAACACCTGAGACGCCTGTTCCCCTGGGCGGCAGTGGGGGTGCTGCTCGGCACCCTTTTTGGCAACTACGTCGACGACGAAACCTTCAGAATGGTGATGGCCGCGATCATTGTGGTGAGCATTGCTATTATGATCTGGCTGGAGCGCGGCCATAAAAAAGCGGTTCCTGACGCCCCGTGGTTTGGATGGGTCTCCGGCGTTGCCGGCGGATTCACTTCAATGGTGGGGAACCTGGCGGGATCGGTAATGGCGGTGTACCTGCTGTCCATGCGATTGCCAAAAAACGTGTACATCGGCACTACCGCCTGGTTTTTTATGGTGGTGAACTGGTTTAAGGTCCCATTTCATGTGTTCTCCTGGCATACGATCACGCTAAACTCTTTTCTTCTCGACCTGCTCATGATCCCTACCATCGCCCTCGGGGCGTGGCTGGGCATTATTATCGTTCGCCAGATTCCGGAACGCGTATACCGGTGGTTCGTAATTGTGATGACGCTGGTGGCAGCGACATTTATGCTGATCTAATCGGTTCCGATTACTGCGGATGGTTCTTATTGATTCCCCAGCCCTGAAGTCCGCCTGTATGTAGGACCAGCACGATAGAACCTCTGGGAAAGTATCCTTTCGCGATAAGGTCATATACACCAAACATCATCTTGCAGGTATAAATCGGATCGAGGAGGAATTCATGCTGGCGTTGAAAATCATTGATGAACGTTCGGAGCGTACTATTCATTTTCGCAAATCCGCCGAAATGATAATCCGTGATCAGCTTCCATGGCGCCGGTGACACACATCCGGCGAGTTGTATCAGCTCCTGGATTTTCGACGGCAGCGAGGTGTCTTTCGATGCGGAAAAGCCCAGTATCCGAGCACTACCGCCTGATGCGGCGAGGCCCGCGAGCGTCCCCCCGCTGCCGACCGGGATGCACAGGTAGTTGTGTTGGATTTCGTTAAGCGCGGCGCCGAATTCCTGCAGGCCGCGCAGCGCGTGGATGTTGCTGCCACCTTCGGGAATAATGAACGCGTCGGGAAACCTGGCTTGAAGCGTTTTCAGGAAATCCGGTTGTGTCCGTTCCCGATACTTTGAACGCGATACGTATTCGAGCGTCATGCCCCACGCGACCGCCCGCGATAAAGTGGGATTGAGCGGCAGATGTTCTTCTCCGCGTATAATTCCGATGCTTTTCAACCCTGACGCTGAGGCGGCAGCGGCGGTCGCATAGATGTGATTGGAGTATGCGCCTCCAAAGGTGAGGATCGCGGATCTTTTTTCCGCACGGGCTGCCTCCAGGTTGTATTTCAGTTTCCACCACTTGTTGCCCGAAACCGTACTGTGGTTGAGGTCCTCGCGCTTTACCAGAATGCGGATTCCCGCCCGCTGCGCTACCGGATGTTCAAGTTCGTGGACGGGTGTCGGTACATAGGATAACATCTTCTGACAACCTGTGACAAAGCAAGGTATTTCGATTTCCGGGCATTACAAACACGGCGTACCTTGTCATAAAAAGGAGGCGTATGGAAGAGCAGGGATATTTCAAAGGCCGCGGTTCGCAAGTGCGGACGGCCAACAAGTTTCTTAAAAGCGAATACGTAAGCGAGCATGTTGAAGGGTTGGATGAACCTTTGTTGTCCGCTCCCACCACGCAGGTGTTCTATGAGCAGCCTGCGACGGTCGTCAACAAGGTAAACAGTCCGGACCTGAGCCTGATGTATTCACTCAATCCGTATCAGGGCTGTGAGCACGGATGCATCTATTGCTATGCACGCAATACGCACGAATATTGGGGTTTTAGTGCCGGCCTGGATTTCGAGAGCAAGATTATCGTTAAGAAGAACGCGCCCCAGCTGCTGGAAAAATTCATCCTGCATCCCAAGTGGAACGCAGTTCCGATTATGCTTTCGGGAAACACAGACTGCTATCAACCCCTCGAGCGGAAGCTCAGGATTACCCGTTCGATGCTGGAGGTCTTTGCACGTTACCGGCACCCCGTCGCGATGATTACGAAGAACAGCCTCGTACTGCGCGATCTGGATATTCTTCAAGACCTGGCCCGGGATCAACTGGTGCAGATATATATCTCCATTACAACACTCGATGAGAAACTGCGATCTGTGATGGAGCCGAGGACGGCGAGCGCAAAGAGACGGCTCGCTACCATCGAAGCGCTTTCGGCTGCCGGCGTGCCGGTCGGCGTTATGAACGCGCCCATAATACCGGGCCTCAACCACCATGAGATTCCAGATGTTTTGCGTGCCGCCGCGGAACATGGCGCGTTGGCTGCCGGGATGACGGTCGTCCGGCTCAATGGATCCATCGGCAAGATCTTCGAAGACTGGTTGCGTAAGAATTTTCCGGATCGCTTCAACAAGGTATGGAATCAGATCTGTGCGCTGCACGACGGACAGGTCAACGACTCCTCCTTCGGCCGAAGGATGACAGGTGAGGGTCGTTTTGCAGAGGCTATCCACCAACTTTTCAGGGTAGCAAAGAAAAGGCATTTCCACGGTCGAAGCTTGCCGCCCATTGACCTGACCAAGTTCAGGAAGGGCGGAACGCTGACGCTTTTTTGACGGCAGAAGTCAAGCAATAGTGTGCCACGGTGACTGGTGACTTGTTAAATGCGCCAAACCTCGATAAATTCCAAACCGCAAGAACGAATCAAGACCGTTAAACCCTCATAGATGCGTTGAGCTCTAACAAATCAGTTGAAAAAAATCCACCAGGTCGTCCGTCAATTAATTGGTCCTGAGAATTCTTTCAAACGTTTCAGATACACCCGGTGTCTTGGGTATTTCTATAGCAAACACCTTGTCCAGCAATTGCTCAAGGTCATTAACCTGTCCTATCGTCCTTTTCTCCGTTTGGCCGTTCAGGTGATGAACCGAATACTCGGTATTGCGTAACGTGTGTCGAATGCCGTCGTCGACACGCGCTGCAATTAGACCGCTCACGAAGTGGGATTCAGGATTGTTCGACAAATACCAGCTTGAGACTTCATAATCGATCCGGTGTTGTTCCGTAAGATCGAAGCGGTACAATGCTTTCCACTCACCGCGCACCTGAACCTCCAGACGGTAATCACCATCGTGGTCAACCAACCGAAAGCTTTCGTGCGTTGTTTCCTGTGGTGTGTCTTTGGTGAGCAATAGCGGTGTAGTGAGTGTCATTCCGCCAAAGCCCACATCGGCAATGTATCGATCGGATCCGATATCTATCAGTAACAGCATATGACTTCGCGCTGTGATGGCGTCTACAGGTCGGTTCCAGAGCACGCGGGCTGCAAGTCCCCGCACGGTAAATCCTATGGATTCAAGTACAGCCTTGAGCAGCAGGTTGTGTTCGAAGCAGTACCCGCCCCGGCGTTGGAACAGCATTTTGTCGGAGAGCGACGCCGGATCCAGGGCAACCGGAAGGCGAAGCAGCGGATTCAGGTTCTCAAACGGTATGTGCTTCGGGTGCAGGCTGTGAATGTGCTCCAGCGTAGTCAGATTTGGTGTCCTGTCGCCGGAATAGTGTATGCGCGAAAAATAAGCTTCCCTGTCAACACGATCCCGATCAGTAACATGCTGTGTTGCTGTTGTGGCCATGTAAATGCAACTTTGATTACTGCGTAAAACGTTCCCGGGGCATCCGCAGATGCCATTTGCAACGGAACTTTTTTAGCGGGGGAGCAACCGGCAGTCTATTCAGCGAAATGCTGATGGAAAGCAACGATTGTTTCGATACCCATTTGGAAGTTTTTAACGCCAAAGTGCTCGTTCGGAGAGTGAATGGCATCGCTATCCAGTCCAAAACCCATCAGCACGGTATCCAGGTTCAGTTCTTTTTTGAACAACGCTACAATGGGAATACTTCCGCCGTCGCGGGTAGGAATAGGCCGCTTGCCCCATACAGTTTCGAAGGCCTTGGCGGCAGCTGCAAATGCCTTGCTGTCGCTGGGTGTGACGGCGGGCTCACCCCCATGATGGGCGATGACATTGACCTGTACCGATTTTGGCGCTATGGCTTTTATATGCTTCGTGAACAAGTCTGAAATTTCCTGACTCGACTGGTTGGGTACGAGACGCATGGATATTTTGGCGTGTGCTTTTGAGGGCAATACCGTCTTGGCGCCTTCGCCGGTATAGCCGCCCCATATTCCATTCACGTCAAGCGTCGGACGGATGCCGGTGCGCTCCAGGGTTGTGTACCCCTCTTCACCCCAAACTTCGCCGATCTGTAAGTCGCGCATATACTCCTGCAGGTCAAAGGGCGCTTTGTTCAGCGCTTCGCGTTCCTCGCGTGTCAGCTCGGCCACCTTATCGTAAAAGCCGGGGATGGTAATACGGCCTTTGTCATCGTGAAGGGAGGCGATCATCCGGGAAAGGACGTTGATCGGGTTGGCTACGGCGCCGCCATACACACCGGAATGCAGGTCGCGGTTAGGACCTACAACTTCAACCTCCATGTAGCTGAGACCCCGCAAACCTACGGTAATGGAAGGACGCTCCAGTGAAATCATCGCGGTGTCGGAAATCAGGATGATATCCGCCTGAAGCTTTTCTTTATTATCCCTGACGAATGAGGCGAGGTTTTCGGACCCGACTTCCTCTTCGCCTTCCACCATGAATTTGACATTACATGTCAGGCGATTGAGGGCATTCATTGTTTCGAATGCCTTCACGTGCATGTATACCTGGCCTTTGTCGTCGCAGGCGCCGCGGGCGAATATTTTCCCGTCCCGCACCACCGGCTCAAACGGGGGTGACTCCCACAGTTCCAACGGATCCGGGGGCTGAACATCGTAGTGGCCATAGACAAGTATTGTGGGCGCGGAAGGATTTACCTTCTTCTCGGCAAATACGATAGGATGTCCGCCCGTCTCGCACAGTTCAGCGTGATCCACGCCGATAGCCTGAAATTTTGCTTTTAAGAACTCAGCGGCGTTGCGGACGTCCTGCTTATGTCTGCTATCCGCACTGACGGATGGGATTCTCAGCCATTCGAACAATTCATCCTGGAACCGCTGAAGATTGGAGTCGATATATTCTTTTGCCATCATTGACCTATTTGATGGCAAAATACTCCTAATGGGAACTGCAGGCAAAGGGAATCGCCTAAAGGTGCTAGAAGCCGTCGTCTTCCAGCTGTTGATCTTTCTTCTCCTGGTCGGTCTGTGTCGGTACGGGCTGGTTGAGCGGTGCGGCAGGATCTGAGGTGGGCACCACCATGGACTGGCTGCCGAGGCTATAAGGCGACTCGATGCCATAGTAGTCCCTGCGAAAACGATTAATAAACGCTACGGTTTCTTCGTCGCTACCCGGCACAAAGGCTACCTCGCCGATCTTTGTCTTTCCGGCATTAGTCCGCTTCATAATGATGTTGTTGAACTCATTGCTTGCGGCCTGCACCAGCACCCGGCTGCCCTCAAATCCGAAATAATACCAAACATCGCCGGATGCTTTAAAGAAAAGGTTCATGGTCTCCATGCCATCTTCATCGCGTTTGATCTCCAGAAAACCCTCGAATGCGCCATTGATGTCTTTGTTGAGAATGTTGGAGATCCCTATGGCCCCTTCGGAGTAAAAGGCTTTGTGCTGTTCAGACCATTTGAGATTGACATTCGAAATCACGAGAGGCTTCATCAAAGGTTGTATGGTCGCGAGGGGCACATATCCCTGGAGACTTCTCTGCTCGTAGTCGCGGGCGATGCGTTCGCCCACTATGTTGGCCATCTTGTACAGCAACTCCGTTTGGTCGCCCAGCCCTTCGTCTGCGCCCTGGGTCGCGATCACATCCTGCACTTCCCTTGCCATCACGTCAAAGGCCTGCGACGGTATGTTCGAGTCCAGTGTCAGGAGCGTGTTCATGCGGATTTCGTTCGTCGCCATATTTCCCGAACCCAGGACGGACGCAGCAACGGAAAATCCATTGTTGCTGCGAACCAGATTCACCGGTCCTTCAAAGCGGATGTGCTGGTTTTCGTCATTATAGGCGAAGACCTTTCCGGCAAGCATTTCGCCGCTTGCCTTACCGGCGTCTTCGATCTTGTACTCCTTTGATTCCGTGTCGTAGAACAGCTTGCCGGAGGGCGTAAACAGACTCTCGTCGCCCAGGTCTTTCTTGTTGTTCAGGAAGGTAATATACAGGCTGTTGTCCAGCGAGAAGTTCAGCCCGGCCTCGACTTTTTCACCCTGATCATTCACGGCATTGTCGAAGTCGATCGTGACATCCGTTTCGTCGCCGGTCTGCGAATAGGCAATCCAGCCTTTATAGCCTTCGATATTTTTTATGTCCAGCTTTACATATCCGTCGAGCTCAAGGGCGGGCCTCCTGGCATACATCGTCATGTCGCCTTTATAGAACATTCCTGCGCCAAGTACAAGGAGGTCTTCCTCGCGAACCACTCCGCGAGCCACGGTCTGCATGGCGCCGGGCTCATAGTTCTTTGCGCGCCGCGAAGCCAGTACTTGTTCGACCGGCTCAAGGTGGAAGTCGGTAAGCTTTATCGCGAATGTATCCTGTAGCGCGTTGATATACTGGTAGGTGGCGTAACCGGTGAACTCCTTTCTCGAAATAATGTCCACCACCCCGTTGGTAAGGCGGTGATAGGCGTTCAGGGTATCCAGTACGATGGTCGTATTTTTCAGCGTGCCGATCTTTGCATTCTCCAGGATCAATACTTCATTGTTTTCCGGCGTGATCATCGCATCGGCAACCACAATATGTGGAATGCCGCTGACTTTTAGCTGTTGCGTCGTCAGATCGTACTCGGCGCTTTCCGCATTGAAAGCGAGCGAGTCCAGTTCCTCGCGCGTAGTGTAGAAGTATGAGTTTTCAATGGCCACATTGGGGCTCTTGCTCATCACGATCTTCTTCGTGTCTAAATTGTACCGCGCATTAGGAATAGAAGTTTTTACCTGCGCATAAGGAAAGTTGATGGCAGCCACGCCTTCAACTTCCGGACTGATGTCCGCGTAGTTCTGCTCAAGATTAAAGTTCAGTCGGATGTCGTTTCCAAAGATCAGCGGCTTGCGCGGGTCGTTACTGTTTACCTTGAACTTTGCGTGGCGCGCGCCGAAGCCATCTCCCGTGAAGGTCATGTCCATCGACAGCAGTTCGCTGCCGCGCGTATCCAGTTTCCCTTTACCCGTAACACCCTTGGACGAGACGACGAGCTCACCGTTAAGGGTGGCGGTGCTGTCGTACATATTAAAGAACGACTTCAGATTCTTTAACCTCATCTGGTCCAACTTCGGGTACCATTTCATTTCAAAGTCGGCCAGGGAGGCATGGGGGAAACTGACATTGCCAAATTGTTTCGCATCGATCTTTGCGCGGTTTCCTGTGGCAATGACGGAGTCCGGGTAGAAAAGAAAGTCAGGCGAGTATATCCGCGCCGCCAGGTAGGTGATGCTCCCCGACCCACGGATGCCACGATTGGTAAGCGATACAGATCCCGCCATGCTGCCCTCGCCTTTGAAAAGCTGATAGCCGGATTCCGGGATGTTGTGTTCGAAGCCGAGCGACTTATCCGGCATGGATCGAAGTTTTTCTTTAAAACTCGGGAACATGCCGCTCGACACAAAAGTCCCCTCAAAGTTGATAGCCGATGGATCGGTATCGTTCAGACTATCCAGATCGAAAGGGGGAACCGCAAAGAAGATAGAGCGATCATAAATTCCACCCAGCACTTCGGGGCGATCGAAGTAAATGACACCCCCGGTCTCGGCATCCAGCCTCGGGTAGGTGGGGATCTTTTGTTTGCCCGACTTGTTGTTTGCTCTGCTGATGTACAGCGTTCCTGACGATTGGGCCGCACTGCCGAGGCCGCCCTCCGACGCTACGGTTGAGTCGGCCCCCACCAATGAATTGTTGACCTTCCTTCGGATATTCTGCCCTTTCGAATTTCGTTCCGTCACAAAGAAGTTGATGGAATCGATGTGGGTAAGGCGAATGAAAAAGCTGTCGTACTTCAGCGTAAAGCCCTTCCCGCTGATCTCGTAATTCCCCGCATTGATGGTGCCGTCAAACTTGATATCCCTGTTCTGAAGGATCGTAATAATGCTGCTGTCCGGCTTGATCCGGACGTTTAATGAATCGCTCACCCGGAACTCGTTGACGCCGCGGACTGTCATGTATCCCTGGGGAATATTAATTGTGGCGTTTGGAAGACTATCGATGACCGAATGTATTTTCAAATTGTCGTAGTCGGATTCTCCTTTGAACGACCGATAGAGCTCGACGGCCTTCTCATGAACGAAGACTTTATCGCCACGGGGATCATACGTGACCATTCCCTTTTGCGCCAGGAATCGTATCGCGTGTTGGATCTCGGCGATATCTTTTTTTGCGTAGACGGCAAGGTCACCGGTGTAAAATTCCCGGACGCGATTCTTCAAACAATAGCCGACGGTGAGCACCAGTGGATGAAAATTGAAGCCCTGGCCGTTGAGTACCCTGAAATCGTTCGGATCATAAAAGTCTACCGATTCGATGATCATGGGAACCGTACTTCGGCCGCCGTCGGTGAAAACATTGATGCTGTCTGACTTCAAATCCCATCGCAAAATATCCGCGCTGAAATCCACGGCAAAGTATGGCGCGGAGTAGGGTGTGTGCCGCATGGATCCGCGGTTGTTGAGTATGGTCAGGTTTCGCTTGCCGAAGTCGTACCGAATCCGGACCTCAGGATGTGTAAGGGTATCGTTACCCTGGTGTATGCGAAGGCGGGATCTTTCCGCCAGGATGGTCGAATCGCGAAATACGAACTCGGGCGAGCGTGCTGTAAACCTGGGGCGGCCGTCGACGGTAACTTCAATGGTAGACAGGTCCCCCGAAACTGACTGACTGGATATGGCCCGTCCCGTTAACGAAAATCCACCCCTGTATTTTACTGTTTCGTCTCCGAATCCCTGGATGTCGAGGTTGCTCTGGTAGGAGCGGAACCTCGGCCATGTAGACCACACGGAATCCGGGCGCGACTCGCTTCGAAATGAAAAGGAGCCCTGGATGGCACCGGGTGTCCGCCCCAGATACGTCAGGCGGGCCATCTCGGCCGTGAACGCCGGCTTGCTAACGTTGAAGTTATAGTCCTCGAATTCGCAATACACTGAATCGGCGCTCAAACCAGCCGGTGTCCAATCGAAGCGACCCTGGTTGCCGACAAAGATGCCTTGCATGATGGCAAAGTCACCTTTGGTGTTACGCAGAAACACGGAGTCGCTGCGGGTCACAAAATTCAACGTGAGGGGCTCGAAGCTGATCACCGGGCCTTCTACGAACGGCGGTGGCGGCGGAATATACCAACTGGGCATGCCGTTATTTTCATCGGCTGCAACGGGATCTTCCCAGCTGTCAGTCGGCTCAGTCCACAGGTCGCTTACCGGTTCGTCGTTCCACGTTTCATCCGAACTATAATCGTCATAGTCGTCGGTGTACTCCTGGGCGCTGTCGTCCCACATATCTTCCTGTTGGGGCGGTATGTCTGCAAAGGTTTCGGGAACGATGAATTCGAATTGGTATTGGTCATCCCGCGCGTACAGGCGGTATGCATTTTCATAATGAAGGGCATGATGGGCGAAGAACGTACGGCTGACTTCGAAAAAACGATTTGCCTGCCGGGGTTCATAGGCCTCGATTACCTGCCCTGCAACGGTAAGGTACTGGGTGAGGGTGGCGGGGCTGGCGCGCTCTTCGTTCACAGCGTTGGCTACCGCGCCCAGGTAGTTGATGATATAGGGATTGAGGGAATATTTGCGCGACCGCATGGCTGCAACATGCCGTTGCACCATGTCCTGCTGGTCAGGCGACAAGGACCCCCAGGCGTTGCCGAACGCGGGAGCTACGGCCAGCGCCTGCGCGTTGCGCGTTTTTTCCAGCGCGATCCGAACGCTGTCCGCAAAACCCACCGGAACTGTCCCGGCACTATCCTGCGGGTAAGCGAGGAGAACGGTCGCCAGAACGAGTATGGAGGTTAAAAAGTATTTCACGAAGTAAAACCCTCAAATTCGTAAATATTGCCCAAAATAGCCACACGGATACCATCAGTAACAACGTAAAGCAGAGCCTTGTTAGTTTTTGATCAAGTTTAAATGATTTTGCGGCCGTAGCGCGCTTTCTGAACTCGGGGAAGCCCTTTTTGGGGCAGTCAGCCTTGCTTTTGGAGCACGAGGGCGGCCCAATTTTGCTCTTCATAACGATGGGAGAGGCTCAATCCGGCGCTGGCCGCCCGGTCGCGGAGTGCGGGAACATCCGCATCGTAAAACCCGCTCAGCAGCAGGTGGCCGCCCGGTCGCAGGTGCTGCGCGTACCAGTCCATGTCTTCCATCAGCACGTTTTTGTTGATGTTGGCGAGGATGATATCAAAGGGCTCTGGGAAATCCTGGTCGCGTGTTAGCCCCTGATACAGCGTGATGTTGTCGCACTCGTTGAGGCGCGCGTTCTCTTCTCCGTTGATGACGCTCCATTCATCGGGGTCAACGGCGTGAATTTCCGCCGCTCCTAATTTGGAAGCCATAACAGAGAGTATGGCGGTGCCGCACCCGGCGTCGAGGACGCGCTTTTCCTGATGATCCAGGTCGAGTTGAGCGCGGATCATAAGCCGGGTGGTGGGATGATGGCCCGTCCCGAACGACATCTTCGGTGTAATGATGATCTCGTAGGGATACTGTTGCCTGGGCGTGTGAAAGGCTGCGCGAATGAGGCAGCGGTCGTCGACAACCACGGGTTCGTAGCTGTTTTCCCAGATCGCATTCCAGTTTGCTTTCTCCACCCTGTCGATGCTGAAGCTGAGATTGTCCACCTGGCTCTCATAGCGATGGAACAGGTCGTCCACAGCCAGGTCGTCATACTTGCCGCCCTCTGCATACCCTTCGAATCCCTCCGGCGTTTCCAGGAACGCTTCGAAGCCAACTTCAGCAAGTTCTGCTATGAGTATTTCGGAAAGGCTGGCCGGACATCGAACGGTAATCCGCGTGTGAAACATATCCGATATAGACGCAGTCGATGAAGGTAAGTTCCCTAAAGTCCTCCGGTACGCCACTGCATCTGCCTCTGCCTCTGCGACTTCATCTGCACCTGGTCATCCGGCTGCTTTAATGATCTCGACGAAGTCGCGCGACTTCAGCGAGGCACCGCCCACGAGGCCGCCATCTACATCGGCGTTGGAGAAAAGCTCGCGGGCGTTGGAGGCGTTCACGCTCCCGCCGTACAAAATGGATATCTCCGAGGCGGTCGCGTCACCGTATTTCTTTGCCAGTTGGCTGCGGATAAAGGCATGCATTTCCTGCGCCTGGTCGGGCGTTGCGGTCTTGCCTGTACCGATCGCCCATACAGGCTCATAGGCAATGACGACCTTTCGAATCTGCGCATCGCCGAGGTGGAAGAGGCCGGCTGCGATCTGTTCGCCAACCAAATCCTGATGGCCTCCTTTTTCCCGCACCTCGAGCGGCTCTCCGCAACAGAAGATAGGTGTTAGTCCGGCGCGGAGGGTGATATCGACTTTGGCGGCGAGCAGGGGTCCGTCTTCTCCGAAATACTGTCGCCGCTCGCTATGGCCTATGATCACGTAGCGCGCTTTCAGGGACGCCAGCATGAGCGCTGAGGTTTCTCCGGTGTACGCCCCCCATTCATGCGCACTGCAGTTCTGAGCGCCGACTGAAATAGAGGAACCATCCCCCAGAACCCGCAACACAGGTACGAGGTAGGGAAACGGTGTACAGAGCACTGCGGTGGCATTACTGCGGACTTCATCTTTTGCCATTTCCGCGATCTCGGACGCGAGGGCCAGGGCCTCGTCGAGTGTCTTATTCATTTTCCAGTTTCCGGCGACGATCTTCTTGCGCATATCAATCAGGTGGGTTGAGTTCGGGCGCTAATTTAAGGAGAAAGTTGAAAGTCGGGAGTCAAGGGTCATCCCGCAGGCTTATAGCGGGACTCATTGAATAATTTCTGTGCGTCGATCATGTCCATGAGCTGTGGAAGCGTGACATTGGGGTGACGCTCCATGTACTTTCGCACGATCTGCCACCCTACCCATTGGGCTATCCTGCCGGGACACTCCTCACCGACTTCCAAGGTCTTCGGTCGTTCCCCCAGGTATCGTTGGTTGACCATGTGGCTGGTGGAGTACAACACCTGGTCTTCCACCAACCTCGCCCAAATAAGATGCTCGAATCTCCGTGCGCCTTCTATCTCTTTCGGCGAATACCAGATCAGCGTACTGTCTGGGATGCAGGGCATCATGTGCTTGGCAAAGTAGAACGACTTGCCGTAGGCGATCATATCGGCGAGGACAGTTCGGTCATCCAGCGTTGTCTTGTTAAACCGATCGCTGATGCCGAAGAGTAGCATGCACGAAGGAACTATATCTTCCGGTTCATACCGGTTCAACAGGTATTGGTACAGCCGGGGCCGGTATGCGCCTTCTTTTCCGAGATAGTAGTCCAGTCCCACTATGATCAGCGTGTCGGAGACGACGAGGTCGGTTTCGATGCCGGTGATGGCCGTTTCCACTCGCGGAGGCTGAAAGTCCGGGTAGTAGTATTTGATGTTCGTAAAGGCTTCGGCGAACTGGGATCTCAGTTCGGTCAGGTCGCCGAAAATCCTTCGCGTTTCCAGAAGCAATGAGTCGAACGAAGGGTGTGTAAAGCGCTGGAAGAGCGTGTTGATAAAGACGGAGTCATCCGGATAACCCCTCCGGTTAAAAAGGTAGTCCCGCATGGCCGGATGTTCCGTGAACAGGTCGACGAGTTCCTCCTTGGTACTAATGGATGCGATCCTGTCTTCCAGGTTGACGAACTCAAACTCAACCTGTGTCCCGCCCGTGTCGGGTGCAACAACGCACTCATCTTGTCCGCGGTCGCTACAAGCAGAGAAGATCAACGGCACAAGGAGAAGCAGCAGGGGTCGTCGTATGTTCATGAAAAAGCGCTCTGGTTTTACTCTCAGTTTCCGGGTGCAAACGAAAAAATTCCCGCGGCATTGTCGGCCATCAGTCGTCGGCTTCGGGTCACGCCACCGGAAGTAACGTGGACAATATTGGACTGGTCGTCAAACAATTCAAAAAGTATTCGGTTAGTGACCTGGCATGTTGTCCAGTTTTGGATTCCGGGCGCCAGGATGTAGCAGACAAATGCCTGGCCCTCCACCTCCTGGCCCAGGTACTCCATTCGCGTTTTCCGATTATCGAGGACCACCTCGAAATGGTCCAGGACGTAGGCGCCAATCAGTTTCTTTGCCGCTGCCTCATCCGTGTCGAGGATGTCGAGTCCGGCCTGTTTGTGATACAGTCGCAAGGCGTTCTCGAGGTCGTCGACGAAAATGCGCATCATGATCTCGAGTTCTTTTTCCGTCGCGTCGTACTCGATCTCAGTTACCGATATATGGATCGGATGGCGGGTGTGCGCCAGTCCACAGGCAAGCGGGATGGAAACAAAAAGGGTCGCAAGGAGGCATGCTTTTCCAGTTCCCACAAATCTCGACATTGTGCCGTTAAAATAGACGTAATCAACCGAATTCAAAATTAAAGGTTATTATTGAACTTTTGGTACAACGTATATGGATGAATTCGGATTGTACTTCGTGCTGGGTAAGGATCACATCCTGGATTACCGCAACGGATATGACCACATCCTTTTCGTCATTGCCCTTTGCGCGATATACACGCTGCGCGATTGGCGCCGGGTTCTCATCCTGGTGACCGCCTTTACCGTGGGCCATTCCATTACCCTTGCCCTGGCAACGTTTCACATCATCAATGTGCGCGGCGACGTCGTCGAGTTCCTGATCCCACTGACGATATTGCTTACGGCGGCCAGCAACATCCTCAAACGCGATGACTACTTCCAGGATCGCAGGATTCAGCTCAACTATGCCCTGGCCCTTTTCTTCGGCCTTATCCACGGAATGGGCTTCTCCAACTATCTCCGTGAGATCCTGGGAAAGAGCGCCAACATAACGACACCTTTACTCGCGTTCAATATCGGTCTTGAATTCGGACAGATTGTGATTGTGCTGCTGTTTCTGTCAAGTTGTTTTATCTTTGTAGACTTGTTTGGTGTGAGCAGGCGTGATTGGAGGCTTGTTATCTCCTCAGCGATTGCCGGGATATCCCTCGTGCTGATGAAGGACGCTGCATTCTGGTGATTCTACGGACCCATTGCAGCCATTGTGCCGTTGGCGCACCAAAATAACCTAAACGTAAACTGAGCTGAAATGAAGCGATTGATGACTGCGGGGTTGTGTCTTCTGGCCCTTTCGACCTTCGGGCAGGAGGCAAACCGCTGGGAAGGTAAATTTGAACAACTCGGACCCTTGCTGCCTACTCCCAATGAATATCGTACGGGGTCTGGGTCGCCCGGACCATCGTACTGGCAACAACGGGCCGACTATGAGATCGAAGTCGAACTCAACGACGACAACCAGACGATCACAGGCAAGGAAACGATAACCTACCACAACAATGCCCCCGAGAGCCTTTCATTCCTTTGGCTCCAACTCGATCAAAACATACTGGCCGACGACAACCTCACGTCAAAAACAAAGACCAATCAGATCAAGGACGGTACGCATACCCGCGAAATTGTCAAGACGCTTGATCTGATGGGAAAGTCCGGCGGCTATAACATTACGTCTGTCAAGTCTTCAGACGGCCAAACCTTGCCGTTCACCGTCAACTACACGATGATGCGTGTTGATCTGCCGACCCCCTTGAAGACCGGTGAGACCTACCGGTTTTCTATCGAGTGGTCGTATAACATCGGCGACCGGATGATCGACGGACAACGCAGCGGCCTGGAGTATTTCGAGGAGGACAAAAACTATGTGTATACCATCGCCCAGTTTTTCCCGCGTATGTGCGTGTTCGATGACTACGAGGGCTGGCAAAACAAACAGTTCCTGGGAAGAGGCGAGTTCGCATTGCCCTTCGGAAGCTACAAGGTAAAGATTACCGTTCCGGCTGACCATGTCGTAGCGGCGACCGGAACGTTGCAGAACGCCGACCAGGTGTTGACGCCTGAACAACAGGAACGGCTTCGCAAAGCACGCACGACGTTCGATAAACCGGTGTTCATTATCACTGAGGCGGAAGCCCGCGCTAACGAGGCATCGCGTAGCCGGCAGAAGAAGACATGGGAGTTTCACGCCGACAGCGTACGCGATTTCGCATTCGCCACGTCCCGTAAATTTATCTGGGATGCTATGGCCGTAAAACTCGACACCAAGACTCCGATGGCGATGTCTTTCTATCCGAAAGAGGGCAATCCGCTGTGGGAACAGGAGTCGACCAAAGCCGTGAAGAACACCCTGATCACCTATTCCAAATATACTTTTGACTATCCTTACCCCGTCGCGATATCCGTACATACCGCGGATATCGGAATGGAGTACCCGATGATTTGCTTCAACTACGGTCGCCCTGTCAACGGCAAATACACGGAGGCTAAGAAGTACGGCATGATTGGCGTGATTATTCATGAAATCGGGCACAACTTTTTCCCGATGATCGTCAACAACGACGAGCGGCAGTGGGCATGGATGGACGAGGGCCTCAACACCTTCCTCCAATATCGGACAGAGGTGGAGCAGTACGAAAATTTTCCCAGCCGGCGCGGCCCGGCCGAATTATTGATTCCCTATATGAAGGGCGGCAAGGAAACAAGCCGGCCGCTCATGACCAATCCCGAGCAGATCATTCAGTTGGGCGCCGAGCAGTATGCGAAATGCGCCACGGCGCTGAGCATCCTTCGTGAAGTGATTATGGGACCGGAGTTGTTTGACTTTGCCTTCAAGGAGTACGCAAGGCGTTGGGCATTCAAGCATCCACAGCCCGCCGACTTTTTCAGAACAATGGAAGACGCGTCGGCGGTCGATCTGGACTGGTTCTGGAAGGGATGGTTCTATACTACCGAGAGCGTTGATCAGGCGGTGAATAATGTAACCTGGTACCGCCTGGATGCGGAAAAGGCAAACCTGGAAGGCCGCGACAAAAAGAGCGCCAAGGGAGATCTCGGATCTGCCAAACCCGGACAGTCGCCCTTCGATGCAGGCCCACGACCTTTTCACGTAGTCCCTACCGACGCCCGGTTTTACGGGGAGTTCCGTAGCCGGATTGACGACAAGGAAGCGCTCAGCAAACTTGAAGGTAAAAACCTCTACGAGGTCGAGTTGAGCAACGAGGGTGGACTGGTCATGCCCGTCATCATTCAATGGAACTACCGCGACGGAACATCTGAAACAGAACAACTGCCTGCTGAAATCTGGCGTACCAACGAGCGCAAAATAACCCGCGTCTTTGTGAAGGATAAGGAGGTTGTCAGCGTTGTACTCGATCCTTTGGCACAAACCACTGACATCGATACAGAAAACAACGTGTTCCCGCGAGAGACGAAACCCGGACGATTCGATTCGTTTAAGAAAAACGCAACGCGCTGACAAGAATGAGGATCTTGCAAAAAGCACTGGGCGCGTGCGTCCTGACGGTGGTCACAATGCTCGCAGCGGTTGCACAGAGTCAACCCGGTAAATTCGAACAGCTTCGCCCCGACGAGATTCCGACGCCGAATCCCTACCGTACGGGCTCCGGCGCACCCGGACCCAAATACTGGCAGCAACGGGCCGACTATGTTATCGAGGTAGCCGTCGACGACGATACGCAAGTGTTGACCGGCCACCAAACCATCACTTACCACAACAATGCACCGGAGACGCTGCGGTATCTCTGGATGCAGCTCGACCAAAATCTGTTCGCCAGGAACAGCATGGCCTCGCGTTCAACGCCGGGCAAAGTGTATGATTCTCTTCCCGCATATTTTCTGAAGAATAGCAACATCGACGTGAGCGGATACGAGGGGGGTTTTCAAATAAAATCGGTGACGGACGCGGCAGGTAAATCGCTGTCCTATACCATCAATGAAACCATGATGCGGATCGACCTTCCGACGCCCTTGCGCACGGGCGAAAAATATTCCTTTTCGGTTGCATGGACCTATCAGGAGTACGATCGTATGAAATTTACCGATGGGCGTGGTGGCTATGAGTATTTTCCTGAAGACGGGAACTACGTGTATGCCTTCGCACAATGGTACCCGCGCATGTGTGTGTTCGACGATTACGAAGGATGGCAAAACAAGCAGTTCCTCGGGCAAGGCGAGTTTGCACTTACGTTCGGCAACTATGAAGTAAAGATCACGGTGCCTTCCGATCATATCGTCGGTGCAACGGGGGTATTGCAGAACCCCCGCGACGTGCTCACCCGCGACCAGATGCAACGACTCGACAAAGCCCGGCAGACGTTTGACAAACCCGTGTTTATCGTAACGCCGGACGAAGCGCTGAAGAACGAGAAGCAACGATCAAAAAGAAAAAGCACCTGGGTATTTCGTGCGGAAAACGTACGCGACTTTGCGTTTGCCCATTCGCGAAAGTTCATCTGGGATGCCATGGCTGTACGCACCGGCAACAATACGCCTCTGGCGATGTCGCTATACCCGCGGGAGGGCAACCCGTTGTGGCAGGAGCACTCTACGCTCGCGGTGAAGAACGCATTGGAGTTTTACTCGTCAAGAACATTCGATTATCCTTATCCGGTTGCATGGTCGGTGCATGCCGCAGATATCGGCATGGAGTATCCGATGATCTGTTTCAACCTGGGTAGACCGGATCCGGACGGCAGCTATTCGCAAAGCACCCTAACCCGGATGATCAGCGTCATCATCCATGAAGTGGGGCATAATTTCTTCCCGATGATCGTGAATTCAGATGAGCGACAGTGGGCATGGATGGATGAAGGGCTGAACACGTTCCTCGAAGGCGAAACCATCCGAAGCCGCTATCCGGAATTGAATTTCCAGGAAGGCTTGCCGAAGAGTGTTACGTCTTACATGAGAGGGGATGCGAGCGTCATGCGCCCGATCATGACCTCGGCCGACAATGTCCGCGACGGTGAATACGGCAACAACGCATACTTCAAACCAGCAGCCGCGCTTACATTACTTCGTGAGACCATACTGGGCGAGGAATTGTTCGATCGGGCCTTCCGCGAGTATGCGAACCGTTGGGCGTTCAAGCATCCCAAGCCTGCTGATTTTTTCAGGACAATGGAGAATGTGTCGGGCGTGGACCTCGACTGGTTCTGGCGGGGATGGTTTTTCGGAACGGATCATGTAGACGTGGAAGTCGCCGATGTGAAATGGCACCGCGTCGATGAAGGCAAGCAGGACCTGGAATCCAGGACACCCAGGTCGGCGTCATCATTGAGTACGCCTGATTCCCGGGAAGGCTTCGGCGACGGGCCCCAATCGTTTCGCCTGATGCGTACAGGATCTGACGGGTATGGGGAGTTCCGCAGCCGGATCGACGACGCGGTCGTCATCAGCCAACTCAAAGACAAGAACCTGTATGAGGTGACGCTTCGAAATGTGGGAGGTCTTGTTACGCCGGTCATACTTGAATGGACCTATGCCGACGGGAGTAAGGAAACCGAAGTGCTCCCCGCCGAGGTCTGGCGACTTAATCCGGACCAGATCACCAAAGTGTTCATAAAGGATAAGGAAGTGCAAGCGCTCGTAATCGATCCTGAGCAAAAGCTGGGCGACGTCAACATTCGCAACAACGTTTTCCCGAAACGGCCACCTTCCAGGTTCGATCAATACAAGAGCCAGGTCCGCTAAATTTGACCCCGAAAGAGCGCCATAGCGCGTTCGAGGTCTACGTTGCCACCGGAAATAATAATGCCGGTTCGTGCATGCGCGAACAGCTCCTTCTTCTTGAGCAGCGCGGCAAAGGGCACGGCCCCTGAGGGCTCAACAATGAGGCGCAGTTCTTCCCACATTGTTCTCATGGCGGAGACAATTTCAGTGTCGCTAACTGTAATGATACTGGTCGCATATTCGCGGATGATGGGAAAGGTCTTGTCGCCCAGGTTTGAACGCAAGCCATCTGCGATAGTCTCTCCCTGTGATTGCTCAATCTTTCCGGACTTCAGCGAACGATATGCGTCGTCGGCCCCCTGCGGTTCACCCCCGAAGACCTTTGTGTGCGGTGAGAAATAGTGTACACTGAGCAGCGTGCCGCCGAGCAGTCCGCCCCCTCCGACAGGGACCAACACGTAGTCCAGTTTTTTTACTTCATCGGTTAGTTCTTTCGCAGCCGTTGCCTGCCCCGCAATAACATCGTAGTCGTTGTAGGGATGCACGATGTGTGCGCCGGTATCATGTGCGACCTTTGCGAGAGTCTTCTCTCTTGATTCGATCGACGTGTCGCATTCGACTATCTTTCCATCGTAAAACAATACGCCCTTCTGCTTGATCTTTTGTGTTGAAGCGGGCATGACAATGTAGGCCGGAACACCGGCGCTTTTTGCTGCACGCGCTACCGCTTGCGCGTGGTTGCCAGACGAGTGCGTAGCCACACCGTAGCGAAGCTCGGCATCCGTGCAGGAGAGGACGGCATTGGTGGCGCCACGTACCTTAAAAGCACCTATTGACTGGAGGTTTTCGCATTTAAAGAAAACCGAGCCTCCGACTGACTTGTCGATGGCGGCACTTGTGAGTACGGGAGTGCGAAGCACATAGGGTTCTATGCGCCTGGCTGCGCTTAAAATCGCTTCGGCGTCGGGTCTCTTTTTTTCCATTGCATAAAATGTTTAGGAACCGGGTCTTTTCTTACATCATCAGGGATGCGGGGTCTTTTCACCAAAAGGGAGGTACGGGGTATATACCTTTAGGTTATCTCTCCAACCCCCCGAAACTATGGAAAATCAATCTAGCACTCAACCCCAAGCTGCGGCTTCCATCCTGGACGAGGGCAAGCTGTACCAGTACAGGGAAATGTTGCGCCTGGAACAGAATATGCCGTTGGCCCTCCTCGGAGGCGTGGCGGCCGCCATTGTCGGCGCAGTACTATGGGCCATCATCACGGTGGCTACCAACATGCAGATCGGCTACATGGCCGTTGCCGTAGGGTTTATTGTGGGCTATACCGTTCGGTTCGCCGGGAAAGGCCTCGATCAGGCATTTGGCATACTGGGTGCCGCATTAGCGCTCGGCGGGTGCCTTCTGGGCAACCTGTTCACCCTGGTTGGCTTTATCGCCAGCGACGAGGGGATTGGCTACACGCAGGTCTTACTTGGCATCGATTATTCGCTTGTACCCCGCGCCATGATGGCTACCTTTAGCCCTATAGACCTCCTTTTCTACGGCCTCGCCACCTACGAAGGCTACCGGTTTTCGTTTCGGCAAGTGTCGGAAGCGGAGATACTGGCGAACGCAGCGAAGTGAGCGGCGTTGGAAAGGCGCGGCGGGAGTTGCAGATGCCGGTGTGCTGAGTAAGGGGTCTGCGCTCAGTGCGCTTCGAGCCAGTTCTTGCCAATTCCCGCTTCCACCTCCATCGGAACTTCCAATGAAACCGCGTTCTTCATCAGGTACACAACGCGTTCTTTCATCAGTTCCGCTTCATCTTTATGCACATCGAACACGAGTTCATCGTGTACCTGCATGATCATCCGCGAGCGCAGGCCTTCCTGTTCCATCCACGATTGGATGTTGATCATCGCGATCTTGATGATGTCAGCGGCGCTTCCCTGGATGGGCGCGTTAATGGCGTTTCGTTCTGCGAATCCGCGGGTGGTGATGTTCCGTGAATTGATGTCACGCAGGTAGCGCCGGCGTCCCAGTATGGTCTCCACGTAGTGAAGTTCGCGTGCCTTGTTAATGGTGTCGTCCATGTACCGCTTGATGGCGGGGAATTCGGCGAAATAGGCCTTAATGATTTCCGCCGCTTCTGCGCGGGAGATACCCAGATTCTGAGCCAGCCCGAAGGCTGTGCTGCCGTATAGGATGCCGAAGTTGACTTCCTTTGCCTTGCGCCGCATGTTGGGATCGACTTTGTCGACAGGCACTTTGAAAACACGCGCGGCTGTCGTGGTGTGGATGTCCCGCCCGGTCCGGAAGGCTTCGATCATCGTCTCATCACGCGCGAACGCGGCCGCAATGCGGAGTTCGATCTGGGAGTAGTCGGCCGACATGAACAAATAATCGTCGCCACGTGCGACAAAAGCCTTGCGGATGGCGCGTCCTTTTTCGGTCCGTATCGGGATGTTCTGCAGGTTAGGATTATTCGAGCTTAACCTGCCGGTTACGGCCCACGCCTGACGGTAGTCGGTATGAATACGCCCGTCACGCCGACTGATCATCCGCGGTAAGGCATCGACATACGTGGACCGCAGTTTCTCATACTCGCGGTAGTCGAGAATCTTTTTCGCGATCTCATGCTGATTCGCCAGGCCGAGCAGGACATCTTCGCCGGTCGCATATTGACCTGTCTTGGTCTTCTTCGGCTTTTCGAGCAACTTCATCTTATCGAAGAGGATCTCACCCAGTTGTTTCGGTGATCCGATGTTGAACTGTTCACCCGCCAGGGCGTAGATCTCCGCTTGGACGCGTTCACTTTCCATGCGGAGGTCTTCCGACATGGCTTGCAGCGTTGGGATATCCACGGTCACGCCCTCGTACTCCATGGAAGCGAGTACGCGCGCCAGCGGCATCTCGACATCCTCCATGAGCTTGGTATGTCCCCGTTGCTCCAGCTCCGCCTCGAGTTTTTCTTTGAGCTGCAGCGCCTGGTCGACACGTTCGCAGGCGGCATCGCTGGGCGAGGTTCCACCCTCCGAGAGCGTGTAACCCAGGTATTGGTTGCAGAGTATGGCCAGGTCATGCGACGCTTCCGGTTCGATCAGGTAGTGCGCCAGCATCGTGTCGAACATCTTACCGCGCATATCGCTGTCGACTATTTTCAACGCCAGGATGGACGCCTTCAGGTTGTGGCCGGCCCGAACCAATGAAGGATGATTCAGCACGCTGGCGAATTCCTGCAGGAGCATGTCTTGGGTGTATTCGGGGGTCACCGAGACATAAAAAGCCTCTCCGGGAACGGTAGCGAACGCAATGCCCGAAACCTGTAGTTCATCATCTTTCCCCTCGGTTACCACTTCAAGGCCGACTGCCGAAAGTTTCATCAACCGGCTGATCAGATCAGCACGTTCACGCGCATCAGTGACGATCTTGTACCGGACGGTGGATGGATCAAAGCTCCTGGTTTCGGATACTTCCGGCTCTGGCTCCGGGGGACCGAACATGGAGAGTTGCGCCGAGCGTGCAGGCTTTGTCGCCGCAGCAACGCCCTCATTAAAGACACGGGCATAGAACATCTTGAATTCCAGGTCGTCGAAGATGGGTTTCAGTACCTCGGCATCAGGCCCCGTGTAGGCCAGCGATTCCAGGTCGATGTCGATGGGTACGTCGGTGATAATCGTGGCCAGTCGTTTCGAAAGGACAGCCTGGCTGCCGTAGGTTTCGACGAGCTCTTTCTGTTTGCCCTTCAACTCTGAGGCATGTGCGATAATGCCCTCGACGGTGCCGTACTTTTTTAATAGTACGGAGGCGGTCTTCGGGCCGATGCCCGGGATGCCCGGTATATTGTCGCTGGAATCACCTTGCAGCCCGAGCATGTCGGTCACCTGCGAGACCTGGTCTATACCCCATTTTTCACAAACTTCGGCCGGACCCATAATGTCTACGGCGTTTCCCATGTAGGCCGGCTTATACAGTAACACGTTTTCGGTCACTAGTTGGCCGAAATCCTTGTCGGGCGTCATCATATAAACACGGAAACCCTCCTGTTCGGCACGCTGTGCCAGGGTACCGATGATGTCGTCGGCTTCGAAGCCATCCATTTCGAGTATGGGGATGTTAAAGCCTCTTATGATCTCCTTGACCTTTGGCGTTCCATAACGAACATCCTCCGGGGTCTCCTGCCGCGTGGCTTTGTATTCTTCAAAGAGTTGATCGCGGAAGGTTGGCGCGGAGGTATCGAAAGCCACGGCAATGTGTGTGGGCTTTTGCTTTTGAAGTACTTCCAGGAGTGTGTTCGTGAACCCGAAGGGCACAGACGTGTTGTGACCCTTCGAATTGATGCGCGGACTTTTGGTGAACGCGAAGTGGGCTCTATAGATCAGGGCATATGCGTCAAGCAGAAACAGCGTCTTTTGTGATTCCATGCCCGCAACTTAGCAATACGGCTCCGGAAGCCAAACAGCAGGATGGTCGGCCATGGGCGAAAAAAGCGGGTGTACCCACAGAATCGTTGGACGGCGTGACATGTTGCGAATACGGCCGAGTGATTTCATTTTTTCGCCCTATTTTGCTGGCTTGGTAATTGTAACAAATCCGGGGTCAGCGTGTCTTGATGTACAGACGCGCCTGCGTTATGTGTAGAACCATTGATATGGCAAGAAATTTTCCCCCGTTTTCAGGGATCGCGCTTTCGCTGGTTTCGGTTATCCTGGTTGTCACCACACTGTCCTGCGGTCCAAAGGAAGACATCGAGTTCCGGCACATCCGTGACGTAGTCGTTGACGGGAGTGGAAAACCCAAATTAAAGGCGAATGCAGTTTTTTATAACCCCAATACGATACGCATGAAACTCCGGAGCCTCACGGTGGACATATTCGTCGACGGAAAAAAGGCTGCGGAAATAGACCAGGACCTGAAAATGCAAATTCCGGCCCAGTCCGAATTTATTGTCCCCCTTGAGGTGACGCTGGCAGCAGAAGACCTCAGCTTTCTCGACACCGTGTTGGGAATGATCGGTGGTCGTAAAATGGAAGTCCACTACAAGGGCGCGCTGAAGCTCAACTATAGGGGCCTGCCGCTTCGGGTGCCCGTGGATTATAAAGACGAAGTTAGGATAAGACTATAGATTACGGTCACATCCCCATACCCAGTACACCGGTAAAAAGGCCGGTAGCGATCGCGACAGCGATGCCGATGATCAGTAAAAGTATTCTGCGAATCGTGAGAGATGCCATATCGATTCTATAGACACGCAATAGCGCCCTGAGGTTGTCGCACGCTGCAAAAATTTCCCGCATCATTCGGATCAACGAACAGCGACTACTCCAATCTGCCGTAGCAGTGTATTTCAAACGAATGCGCTCTGACCCGTAATGGCCCTTCCGACAATAAGCGTATTGATTTCCTTGGTTCCTTCGTAGGAATAGATGGCTTCAGCATCGGCAACGAATCGCGCGATGTCGTGTTTTATCAGAATGCCGTTGCCGCCAAAGAGCTCGCGGGCGTGACTTACAATGTCACGCGTCCGTAGCGTGCAGAATACTTTCGCGAGCGACGCGTGCTCGTCGGTCAGCTTACCCTGATCCTGTAATTGAGATAACCGGAATACCATCGTCTGCATGGCCGTAAGATTACTCAGCATTTCCACGAGGAGGTCCTGAACCATTTGGAAGCCACCGATCGGGCGTCCAAACTGGTGTCGCTCATGGGTATAGCGGAGGGCAGTTTCATACGCGCCGCGTGCGCACCCCACAGCTTGCCAGGCGACACCGGCTCGTGTCATGCGTAATACTTTGGCGGTATCCCTGAATCCGTTGGCCTGTTGCAGACGGTGACTTTCAGGTACTTCGCAGTCGGTGAGTGTGATCAGCGCATTCTGTACGATGCGCAATGCCATCTTCCCTTTGATCTTTTCTGCCTGGAATCCCGGAAAGTGTTTTTCAACAATAAAGCCTTTTACGTTTCCGTCGTCCAGGTCGCGCGCCCAGATGATGGTAAGGTCGGAGAACGTTGCATTGCCGATCCATTTCTTCTGACCATTGAGGATCCATTTGTCGCCCAGCCGCTTGCACGTTGTCGTCAGCCCTCCGGCCACGGCCGACCCGACTTCCGGTTCCGTCAATCCGAAGGCGCCGATAACTTCCATCTTTTGCATGGGGGGGATCCATTCCTGCTTTTGCGCCTCCGAGCCACAGTAGTATATGGAACCCATGGCAAGCCCACTCTGTACACCGAAGAAGGTAGAGATGGAGGTGTCCACCCGCGCCATCTCCATGGCGAGGAAGCCTTCCAGCAGCGATGACTTTCCGGGGCATCCATAACCGTGATAGGTGAGCCCGCACACATCAAGCTTAGCCATCTCCGGAATGATCTGATGGGGAAATTCATCTTTCAACCAATACTCATTCACAATGGGCCGGATCGTAGTGTTCATGAACTCGCGCACGCGCAGCTGGATCTCCCGCTCTTCAGGCGTAAGCAAATGGCTCAGATCGTAAAAGTCGCCGTCGATTTCAGGGACCTTGCGGTCGCGGGAACCACCCGACATCGCTTTCATCAGCTTTTGTAGGTCCTCTTCTTTCATCTGACTTACGAGGCCCACCATCTTTTTGAGATCGACTTTCTCGGAAAGGCGTGCGATTTGGTCCAGATCGATCTCCTTCAGGAGCGTTGCCGTGGACTTCAGTTTCTTGAAAAATGACATGCGCGAAAGGTTGATTGACGGTTTAAGTTGATCATCAAAACGTTGCGGATCAATCAGGGCACGAAATATTTCAGACCTCCGCTTTTTGGCTTGACGCGATTCACTAATTTACGCTTGCCTAAAACATTATAACCTATGCAATTCAATCCCTTTCGACATCCCCTCCTCTTAGCCGTGCTGGCGGTCATAGCGTCGTGTAAACCGTCGGCCGAAGAACGCAAAGCCGCCCTTCATTCAACTGCTGACGCGTACCTCGCGGCGTACAACGATGAATATCAGCGCCTGTACACCGCGGCCGCCGAAGCGGAATGGCTGCTCAATACGCATATCGTTGAAGGAGATACGGCTACGCAACGGGCCTACGAACGGGCCCGCAAAGCGTATACCGACTTCCGGGGCAGCCAGGCCAATATCGATTCGGCAAGAAAGTACCTCGATCAGCGTGATCAGCTTACCCCGTTACAGGAAAAGCAATTTGATGCTATCCTCTTTGCGGCAGGCGCCAGCCCGGCTACGGCGGCTGACGCAGTAAAGGAATTGATAACCGTACAAGGCGATCAGACAAAAATCCTTTACGGCTTCGACTTTCGTATCGACAACCGTTCGGTAACAAAGAATGACATCAATAACATCCTGGCATCCGATGCAGGTCTCACCCAAAAGCGGAAAGCCTGGGAAGCCAGCAAGGAAGTGGGACGATCGTTAAAGCCGGGGCTGGTGAAACTTCGCGATCTCCGTAACGAGTCGGTACGCGGTTTGGGCTTTTCCGACTTTTTCACCTACCAGGTTTCCGAATATGGAATGACCAGCGAGGAGATGCTTGACATGACGGGCGGATTTATCCGCGACGTATGGCCCCTATATCGTGAGCTTCACACCTGGGCGCGGTATGAGCTGGCCAAACGATACAACCAACCCGTGCCGGAATACCTGCCGGCAGATTGGCTGCCCAACCAATGGGCTCAGGATTGGGCGGCGATGGTCAAGGTGGAAGGACTGAACATCGATGGCGCACTCCAAACCAAATCAGCGGAATGGATTGTGCGCACCGGCGAGGAATTCTATAAGTCGCTCGGATTTCCTGCGCTTCCCCCATCGTTCTACGAAAAGTCGAGCCTCTATCCGCTACCGCCCGATGCCGATTACAAAAAGAACAATCACGCGTCGGCCTGGCATATGGACCTGAAGGATGATGTCCGATCGCTGATGAGCGTCGAGGCCAACGCCGAATGGTGGGAAACGACACTTCACGAATTGGGTCATGTCTATTACTTCATGGCGTATACACGCCCCGAAGTTCCGTACGTACTTCGCGAAGGCGCCAACCGTGCGTTCCATGAAGCCATTGGCAGCCAGATCGGACTCGCTTCATTGCAAAAGCCCTTACTTCAGTCGCAAGGCCTCGTACCTGCCGACGCTACGACCGACGACACCATGAAGTTGCTGGCCGACGCGTTGAACCACGTCGTACTGATTCCGTGGGCAGCGGGTGTCATGACGCGTTTTGAACATCAGTTGTATGCGGAAGAACTTTCGCCTGATAAGTTCAATGAGACATGGTGGGCGCTTGCCAAACAATACCAGGGCATTGTGCCGCCTGCCGATCGCGGTGAGGAGTATTGCGATGCCTGTACGAAGACGCACATCATTGACGATCCTGCCCAGTATTACGACTATGCCATGGCGGAGATTCTGTTGTTCCAGTTTCACGATCACATCGCAAAAAATATCCTGAACCAGAGCGTGCATGCAACGAACTATTGGGGTAGCCAGGAAACGGGTGCCTTCCTGAAGCAGTTAATGGAAACCGGCGCTACGGTAGACTGGCGGGAACACCTTCAGGAGAACCTGGGCACGGCGGTCAGCGCCCGTCCTTTGCTCGATTATTTTTCTCCATTAATGGACTGGTTGAAAGCGCAAAACGAAGGACGCACACACACCTTGCCGGAAACACCCTGATGCCGCTCAAGGTGTGAACGACAACACTTTGTCGATGGTGTTCGTCGACACGAAGTGATAGTTCGGTCTGGCGCTGCGGTATACTTCTTCAGCGAACGCACGGCCATCGGCGGTTTTTGCCAGCTCCGTGTAAAGGGGTGTCAGGAACTTGCGGCGTCCGGTATTAATAAGAAAGCGGCGAAGGGGTTCGCGGATAGGAGGATAGTTGTTGCGCACTGCGATCACGCTCCACGCGCTGAAAATCTCAGCGTTTCCCGATTCAGTGAACCGGCCCAGCCGATCCAGGTGGCTGAGTTGCCGCTGTGTCAACGTATCGGGCAGCACATTGAGAAAGTGAAGCCACTCCTGGGTTAGCCAATCTGTTGTCGTTATGTCGTCACCTTGAAGTGCACTACGTGCCGCCTCCTCAACGCTTGCAAACCGGTCGGAGGCGGGCGGTGTGAAGCCGGCGGGCAGCCCGCGCGAATAGATCCAGGAGTTGAACAGGTCGTCATCAAGGTGTATGTCGAAATGTTCGCGATAGTAGGTCTTGAACACGTCAATAAAGGTTTCAGTGTCCATCACTGAAAATGCGTACGTGGAAAAGTAGTCACGGAGGAACGCGTCGAATTTATCGCGACCGAACTTCTCTTCCAGGGTGCGCAGGAAGAAGTAGCCTTTGTTGTATGCTACGTCTGTCGCGGCTTCGTCGGGGTTACGGCCTTCCAGGCTGAGTTTGAGTTTTGTGTCGTCGGGATGTGGCCCCCCGGCGATTTCGCGCATGTCGGTTTCGAGATCGTGGAGGTTAAGGACGGCGAGCATTTCGGCATGTTCGCGGCCGTAGAGTTTCTCCATGATGCGCGTTTCGAAGTACACCGTAAATCCTTCGTTAAGCCAGAAGTCGTTCCACGTTTTGTTGGTGACCAGGTTACCGGACCAGCTATGCGCGAGTTCGTGAGCAATAACCGATGTCAATGAACGGTCGCCGGCGAGAAGCGTCGGCGTCACGAACGTAAGCCGCGGATTTTCCATCCCCCCGAAAGGGAAACTTGGAGGGAGTACGATAACGTCGTACCGATCCCACAGATAAGGTCCGTAAAGTTCTTCGGCTGCGGCAATCATCTTTTCCAGGTCGGCGAACTCCCAGGCGGCTGCTTCCAGCGTGGCCGGTTCCGCGTAAACGCCGCTGCGTTCGCTAATGGCATGGAACGCGATGTCGCCCACGGTGAGGGCCATCAGATAGGAGGGCACCGGTTGTTTCATTTCGAAGGTGTAGATCCCCGAATCGTTTTTCTCAACCGGGTTGGAGGCGCTCATCAACGCCAGCAGACCGGGAGGGACGGTGACTTCAGCGGTGTAGGTGAAGCGGACGCCCGGAGAATCCTGACAGGGAATCCAGGTGCGGGCCAGGATGGCCTGCGATTGGGTGAAAAGGAATGGATGCTGGCGACCTGCGGTCTGCTCCGGGGTGAGCCATTGGAGCGCTTCAGCGTTGGGAGTTGTATGATAGTGGATGGTGATTTTGCTGGTATTGGGTTCGAGGCGGATGCGCAATGCCTGGCCCAATACGGGGTCGGCGCCTTCCACCGAGAAACTGGCAGGGTGATTATCATCGAGGAAGATGCTGTTGATTTCGAGGGACTTAACGTCCAGGACGATTTCATCGCCGCCCCGGCGGTCGATGCGCCAGGTGGCCGTCGCTGAAATCCGCTTTGCGGCAAAGTCCACCGTCGCCCGCCAGTCGAGATGGGTAACGACGCATTGGCCCGAATTGGCGTAAGAATGGGGATCGGGTTTTATCGGGCTGTTGTCATTCATTTCCTTTCCACAGGCGAACGCGAAAAAAATAAAAAATACACGCCATTTTCTCATGATCGGATAATTATTGCGGCTGGTGCTGAAATTAATCAAACCGATTGATTAATTTGTTAACGCCAACAATGGCGAAAATCTGATTTTATGAACGTAGGTCGTACAATTGGCTGGATCCCCGCTATCATGGTTGTGCTGGGGATGGGGGTTTTTTCATCGTGTAAGGATGATGAGAAGCCGAGAGCGAAAATTTCCTTTGCTCAGGAAAGTATGGATATCACGGAGTCTGATGGAACACCGGCATCCTTTCATCCCCTGTACTTCAATGGCGCCACTGGTCGTGATATCGAGGTAAAGCTTTTATTGGACAGACCTCTTGACGAGACCGCTGTAATAGCATATACCATTGGCGGTACGGCCATAAAGAATACGCCTTCGGATATCGGCAACTTTGAGATCAAGGGAAACAGCGAGTATCTCACTATCGGTCCTGGCGCCACGGAGGCCGTGATAACCATTACGGTTTTTGAAAACTTCGACTTTGATGCTGAAAATGAGACCAACCCATTTGTTACAGTCATTCTCACACTCGAGTCAGTAGTTTCTGGTCCTGCCGAGCTTGTCCAGGGGTCGCAGAATATTTTCACACTCAGAATATTTGAGGATGACACGTTTGTGATTCTGACCTGGGACAACGGAACGGAAGGTCAGACAGGCGATGTAGATATGGACCTTTGGTTATGGTTGGATGATCCCGAAACGCCTGCCGAGGATTTTACTAACCTGGGGGGATCTGCAGCTGAAGATTCGGACTTCGAAGCATTGTTGATTCCGGGTGGTTTTCCCGACGGTACTTACGGCTTGAGCTACACCTATTGGGGTGGGACGGCTGATGATGTAAATTTTTATGTCTCCTTCGCTAACTTCGGTGGAAACCTTAACGGGGCCACAGCGCCCCTTGAGTTCACTGGCGCGTACACCCTTGCTAATATTAATGTCTACGACAATGCTTCAGATCCCAATCACAAGGGGCCCCCGGAGATCATTCAGACGATGGTCAAGAACGGGTTACATTACACCGATATTTCCAACATCGTAACCGTGGATGGAACGAGCAGGATGGATACCCGCGTTATCAAAGCATTCAACGGCAAACGGGGAGAAAAAAAGGTTAGCCTGGAAGGGCGCTAAGGCGAAACAGGGTTGATCTGGTCTCCCTTTCCTCCCTCTGCCCTCTTTCTTGTCTTGATCAGGATAATAATCCCTGCAATCACAAACGGGATACTCAAGATCTGCCCCATGTTCAACAACAGGTTCTCTTCAAACGGTTCCTGAACTTCTTTGAAGAACTCATCGACGAAGCGTAGCGACCAGAGTACCACGAGAAAAACACCAAAGATAAAACCGGTGGCTACCTGGTGACGCTTGACCTTCCATATGTAATACAGCAAGCCAAACAACAGGAAGCAGTAGATGGCCTCGTAAAGCTGTGCGGGGTGGCGGGGTACGTCGTCCACCAGTTCGAAGACGAAAGCCCAGGGTACGGTGGTGGGAATGCCGATGATTTCCGAGTTCATCAGGTTGCCCAGACGGATGAAGCCTCCCGTAATGCAGACAACGATGACAAGCCGGTCAACCATCCAGAAGTAGTTGTACTTGAGCTTGCGACAAAAGAGATATAATCCGATGAGGATCCCGATAGCTGCGCCGTGACTGGCAAGCCCGGCGTAGGGAGGAAGGATTATGGAAAGCGGATCGGTGATGAACACCGATGGATCGTAGAAAAGAAAGTGACCGAAGCGCGCCCCGATGAACGTCGCCAGGATAATATACAACGTGAGCGTGTCCACGTCCTTTACCGGCCGTTGTTCCACTTTGAAAATATGATACATGATCTGCTGGCTCAGGATGAGTCCGAGAGCCCACATGAGCCCATACCAGCGAATGGGCCAGTCTACGCCGGGAATGGTGAAGATTTCCGGGTCGACAGACCAGATGATGTACGACAGGAAAGAATGCATCATGATTTTTTGTATTGAAATTCGCCAAACGGGCTTTTGATCGTCACTTGTGCTTCGGATGCATCTTCTACGCGACCCACAATCTTTGCCGCCACACCCAGGCTGCCCGCGATGTCGATGATCGCGTCGGCAATGCCTTCTTCCAGGTACAGCTCCATCCGATGCCCCATGTTAAACACCTTGTACATTTCACGCCAATCCGTTCCACTTTCTTCCTGGATGATCCGGAACAAGGGCGGTATGTCAAAAAGATTGTCCTTGATCACATGTACGCTCTCGATGAAGTGTAACACTTTGGTTTGCGCGCCGCCACTACAATGTATGATGCCGTGAATTTGTTTCCGGTATCGATTCAAAACCGGTACCATAACCGGGGCATAGGTGCGGGTAGGTGAGAGTACGAGTTTGCCCGCATCCACACCGGCTTCAGGGATCATGTCCGTTAGTTGGTAGCGACCGGAATACACGAGGTCATCGGGAACAGCCGGATCGTATGACTCAGGATACTTGCTGGCATAAGCGTGATCGAAGATGTCGTGCCGTGCCGAGGTGAGTCCATTGCTGCCCATGCCGCCATTATACTCGGACTCATAGCTTGCTTTTCCGAAAGAAGCCAGTCCTACAATCACATCGCCGGCACGTATGTTGGCGTTGTCGATCACATCTTCCCGTTTCATGCGCGCCGTCACGGTGCTGTCGACAATGACAGTGCGCACCAGATCGCCAACATCGGCTGTTTCTCCGCCAGTGCTCCATACGTTAAGGCCGTGATCGCGCAGCAGGGCAAGAAAATCTTCGGTGCCTTCAATGATCGCGCTGATCACTTCGCCGGGGACAAGCGTCTTGTTGCGACCGATGGTAGATGATAACAGAATATCGGAGGTGACGCCCACACAAAGCAGGTCATCGATGTTCATGACGATGGCATCCTGCGCAATGCCTTTCCACACTGACAGGTCGCCTGTCTCTTTCCAGTAGAGGTAAGCCAGGGATGACTTGGTGCCGGCGCCGTCGGCATGCATAACAGTGCAATAAGCGGGGTCGCCGCCAAGCCGGTCTTCAACGATCTTGCAGAAAGCGGTGGGAAAGAGTCCTTTGTCCAGTTTGCCGATGGCCTTGTGCACGTCTTCCTTGGATGCTGAGACCCCCCGGCGGTTGTACCGATCTGACACGTCTGGCGGAATTGGTAAAATTCTGTGCAAAAGTGCGAATTAATCCCGTTTAACGGGCATGTATTTTAAAAAACTCCCAGCAAACGACACCAAGACAAACCGAAATATTCAGTGAGTGCTTTGTGCCCGCCTGCGGTACCTCCAGGGCCATGTCGGCATGCGCAATTATCTCCTCCCCAACCCCGTCGACCTCGTTGCCGAAGACCAGGCAATACTTTGCTTCCGGATCCGGCACGCATGCGTGAAGGGGTACGCTTTCCGTCGTCTGTTCTACCACCACAATCCGGTATCCGCTATCCTTGAGTTTAGTCACTGCCTCCACGGCGTCAGCCTCGTATTCCCAGGTCACCGATTCCGTAGCGCCCAGGGCGGTCTTGTTAATTTCGCGGTGCGGTGGGTGGCCGGTAATGCCGGTCAGAATGAGTCGTTCCATGCCGAAAGCATCGCATGTGCGAAAAGCGGAGCCGACGTTGTGAAGACTTCGCACATTGTCCAGCAACACGACTACAGGCAACTTTCCCCGCTCCCGGTATTCGGTAACGGTAGGCCTGTCCAGTTCCTCCATCCTCAGTTTCCTCATGACCATTCTAAACGGCCTTATTTGACCCGGCGGGCGGTAACAGTATAGCCTTGTTTTCGGAGAAGTTCCACTAAACCTTTTTCCCCGGCCAGATGGAGCGCGCCGACGGCAATGAATTTATCACCCTCCGCAAGCATCGCGGGGAGCTGTTTCATCCAGTTTACATTGCGTTCGTCCAGCAGCCACGACGTATCTCCGAATCGTTTTTCGTATTTCTGGTACAACTTGTAGAGGCCGTCCAGGTCGTGACGCAGGTATAGCGATAGTAAATCATCCTGGACGGTGACCATTTCTTCTTTCGACTTAACGAAGTCCACCAACTGCTTCGCTTGCTCCTCCACCGTATAATGATCAAAAAGCAGGCTCATCTGTTCTTCCATGGTTTCAAAGGTCGATACGGCCTTCTTCTTTTCGCGCCCTGTGCTGGCAAAGTAGGCGTCGAGGGGCGGACCTTCATAGTCCGCCGGTTCAGACGACCCCGCCGCCCTGGCGTACGTTACCGTGAGCATAACCGTGATGAAAGCGGGTTTGAACTGGGCCATTAGTTCCATGGGGGTGCCGGTGGATTTTTGGATTTCGTCGGCCACAAGTTGGTAGTCGTCCTCACTTACCAGATCCGAAAGCTTTTTGTCTTTCATGACCAGCATCGAGAACATCTGAACGATCTTCGATGAATCGATTTCGCTTTCGACAACGACACCGCTGGCACCCTCGAATGCCGCTTCTACCCGGGGAAGCTTTTTGAGGTATGCGCCACTGAGGAGATGGTAGGTTCCGAACAAGTATGAGGGGCGGGTAAGGCCGTTTCCGGAAACCTCCCAGAAAATGCCACCATCTGTATCCCGCTGGGCGTGAACCCCTTGAGGGATCGCAAGCGCGAGCGCCAGAAGAATTACCGACAATCGGAGGATATGTTTTTTCATGATGCCTTGGGGGTTATTTTTAGGAATATCTTGTGGGCGCTGTTTATTGGAGGCAATTTAGTACATCCAGCGCTACCCGATTATATTTGACCGTCATGTCTCAAACAAAATCAGCCGCCGAAACGCCCCTGATGAAGCAGTACAATGCCATTAAGGCAAAGTACCCCGGCGCGCTCCTTTTGTTTAGGGTCGGCGATTTTTACGAAACCTTCGGGCAGGACGCCATTGCTGCCAGCAAGGTACTCGACATCGTTTTGACAAAGCGGGGGAATGGGTCCGCCTCGGAAATCGAACTTGCCGGATTCCCACATCACGCCCTCGACACATACCTTCCGCGCCTGGTCAGAGCGGGGCACCGGGTGGCCATCTGCGACCAACTCGAAGACCCGCGCTTTGTCAAAGGCATCGTAAAGCGCGGCGTCAGCGAACTTGTCACGCCCGGCCTCTCTTTCGACGACAGTGTCCTGGAACGGCGCCGAAATAATTTTCTCGCTTCCGTGTTTGCGGGCCGCAATGAAATGGGCATCGCTTTCCTGGACGTGTCGACCGGGGAATTCTATGCCGCCCAGGGTAATGATGAATACGTGCTTAAGCTGATACAGGGCTTCGCGCCGGCGGAGATTATCTTCAGCAAGACTTCCCGCGAACGCTTCGAAGCACTGTTCGCCGAGGGACACAGCACCTTTGCCCTGGACGAATGGGTCTATGCCTACGACTATGCTTATGAGAAGCTGATCCGTCAGTTCAATACAACAAGCCTGAAGGGATTCGGCATCGATAGCCTCGGCGAAGCCATTATCGCGGCGGGCGCTGTACTTCATTACCTGGAAGAGACGGAGCACAAAGACACCACGCATATCTCCGCCATCTCGCGTATCGATGAAGACAAATACGTCTGGCTTGATAAGTTCACGATACGGAACCTGGAGATCATACAACCGCAGCATGAAGGGGGTGTGCCCCTCATCGAAACACTGGACCGTACCATCACGCCTATGGGTGCGCGGCAGCTGCGCAAGTGGTTGATCCTGCCGTTGAAGGATAAGGCCACCATAGATGAACGACTCGGCATTGTCTCCGAGTTGCATAACGACACGACCCTCGCAGAAGAAATCGCGGAACACCTGAAACCCATTGCCGACCTGGAACGGCTGATTTCGAAGGTGGCCGTCGGCCGGATCAATCCCCGTGAAATGATTCAGCTCAAAAGGTCGTTGAAGTGCGTCGCTCCATTGATGGCGAGGCTGCAGGCGCATGCTGCCCCCGACCTGAAAAAGATCGGGGATCAGCTGCATTCTTGCGATTACCTCGTCGAGCAACTGACGCGTACGTTAAAAGAGGACGCATCTGTCGCCAGCAACCAGGGAGGTATTATCAACGACGGGTTTGATGCAGAGCTCGATGAGCTGCGAAAGATCGCGTACTCAGGTAAAGATTATCTGCTCCAGATCCAGCGGCGTGAGATGGAACGCACCGGGATCGGATCGCTGAAGATCTCATACAATAAAGTGTTCGGCTATTACCTGGAAGTAAGCAACGCCAACAAGGATAAGGTGCCGTCGGATTGGATCAGAAAGCAAACACTCGTCAACGCGGAACGCTACATCACTGAGGAGCTTAAAGTATACGAGGAAAAAATCCTTCATGCGGAAGAGAAGCTGGCCGTCCTGGAACAGCGCATCTTCGAAACCCTTGTGCGCAATACAGCGGACTTCATCCCACAAATACAGCAAAACGCCCGGGTGATTGCGCTGATCGATTGCCTGTTGTCGTTCGCGGAGGCTGCCCGTGCCAATCGTTACACGCGACCTGAAATCAACGAAAGCCTTGTCATCGATATCCGGGATGGACGGCACCCCGTCATTGAAAGGCAGATGCCGCCGGGAGAATCCTATGTGCCCAACGACATTCTGTTGGATAGCGACAAGCAACAAATACTGATTATCACGGGGCCGAACATGGCGGGTAAGTCGGCACTGCTCCGGCAGACGGCTTTGATCGTCCTGATGGCGCAGATCGGTAGTTTTGTGCCCGCCGCCTCAGCGTCGATCGGTATCGTCGATAAGATCTTCACCCGGGTGGGCGCTTCCGATAACCTGTCGCGGGGCGAATCCACTTTCATGGTGGAGATGATCGAGACTTCGAGTATCCTCAACAACCTCAGCGACCGGAGCCTTATTCTCATGGATGAGATCGGACGCGGGACGAGCACGTACGACGGTGTTTCGATCGCCTGGGCAATCGTTGAATACCTGCACAACCATAAGGACTTCCAACCGAAGACGCTGTTCGCCACCCATTACCACGAGTTGAATCAACTTCAGGAGGATTTGCCACGGGTCAAGAACTTCAATGTTTCGGTCCGGGAGGTGGGCGACCGGATTATCTTTATGCGAAAGCTGCGGCCTGGTGGCAGCCAGCACAGCTTTGGCATTCATGTCGCACAGCTCGCCGGCATGCCGAATCGCGTCGTTTTTCGGGCAAATGAAATTCTTCGTTTCCTGGAGCAGGATAAACACAAGAACAAAGGTCCGGCGTTGGAGGAGTTACCGCCACCTGCGGCGCAACTGAGCCTCTTCGAAGCCGACCCACGCTTCCGCGACATCCAGGAGTTACTCGGCAAAATCGACATCAACACAATCAGTCCTGTGGAGGCGTTGTTGAAGTTGAATGAGGTAATAGGGATTTTGAGGAAGGGTTGATTTACCCCGGCGCTACCTACATGCCGCCCCGCCTGGAATGGTCGGGGTGCAATTAAGATCGGGTGTATGACGAGACGTCTGCCGCACACTTCGAAGCGGTAAAAGATCACATCAAAACATCAACCCGCCTGGCCGGCCAACGCAAACTAAAATTTACATCGGCGTTGGGCAGGCGGGCAGGCACATCCCTCAAGCAGCTCTCTTCACCGTCTCCGGCCGAATCTTCTGCGAGCGTGTCAGATTGATAACGCCAATCTTATGCAGCAATCGGATGACCAGATAGGTTGGGTCGATCTCATGCCAGCGGATGCCGCCGAAGTTGGCGCGCGAGCCATGCTTGTGGTGGTTGTTGTGATAGCTCTCGCCCATCATGAGGAAATCGACAGGCAGGAAGTTCTTGGAAGTATCCCCTACCTCGAAATTGCGATAGCCGTATTTATGCGCGAACCAATTAATGATGGCGCCGTGAATGGGGCTCATCAGAAATTGCACAGGCAGGAGAAGCCACAGCCACCAATGCGTTGCGAAGGTGGCGTAGACGGCCACATACACCAGGCCCCACATGAGGCGAGACGGCCACGAGCTGGCGAAGCGATCGAAGGCGTCCCAGCGGGGAACGCCGCGTGTGAAGCGCTCGTCGACGATCATCTGGTTCTTACAGATGGCGGAATAGATCGTCTTCGTCTTCCACATCATATTCCAGATGGTTTCGTCGTATTTGGGTGAATGCGGATCGTTCTCTGTGTCGGCAAAGGCGTGGTGCATCCGGTGCATGACGCCATAACCGTAGGCATTGAGGTAGTTAGATCCCTGAAATATCCACGTTAGCACGAAAAAGACCTTTTCCGTGAACTTACTCATGGTAAAGGCGCCATGGGCGGCGTAGCGGTGCAGGAAAAACGTCTGAAAAAAGAGGGAGAGGTACCAGTGGCACACAAAAAAGGCCAGGATTACGAGCATTTAGGTTTACGTTTAATTGTTAAAAATATGGGGCCGTACAGCAGACAGCACACTTCACGGCCTCTTTTAATGTAAGACAACCCGGAACAGAACTTGTGACAGAAATGGCCGAATTATTTTTTGGAGGGGACTTCAGACTTCAGGGCGGCAAGCAACTCGTCGGCATGACCCAGATAGCAAGCCTTCCGAAATGCTGCGCTAAGCGCACTCATATCGGGCATGTCGACCCGCAAGCGGAACGACTCTTTGTTCAATTTGCTTTTGGCGCGGGAAAAGAGCTGACGCAGGTGGTCTTTTTTCTTATCGAATGTCTCCTGCATCGTCTCATAATCGAAGTCAAATACTTCCTTTAGAACGAAAACAGCACGCTCCAGGGGTTCGAGTTTCTGCTGCAGCAGCCTGAGGGCGTCCTGGAGGTTAACCTCCAGATCGATGTGAGCGAAATTCGATTCCCGGAAACGACCCAGGATCTCAGCGAGATTGACCTGGCTTAACTGGCTGAAAAGATCCACTTTCTTGCGATTTAACGCGGCAAGGTGATTTTTACAGTTGTTTACGACAGCCTGAATCAGATACGCTTTGAGGTTGACGATTTTGCCCGGTTTTACCGTCAGGAACTTCAGAAAGGTCTCCTGAACGATATCTTCCGCGTCCTCTTTACACCGCACCAGGTTATAGGCAATGGACTGGAGGAGGGGTTGATAAAGGGCGATCGCCTGGGTATTCGACATAAGACAACAAAGTAACGGCATAATTGCGAGATTATCATCATTGCTGACGCTCACATTGAGAATAACTCTTGTAACGCGCCGGGACTGACGGCTGTTAGCTGAAGCCGCTGAAAAAACTATATCGACACGATTGCACGATTTGGCGCCGTTGGTGGTTATTGGAACTCCGGCCCTTCTCAACAAATGGCTTTTATACCTATTTTTGTGGTGTCATTGATTCGCAAGAGTGCTGGAGGTGACATGAGTATGACGAATTGGATGATTTTGGATGAGCACACAAACTATTGAACTACCTGAGAGAAGGAAACCCAAGCTAAAACAAGAGCTTGCGTTTATTGCCGTACACCTGCTGCCTCTTGGCGCATTGTATACCGGAGCGACAACGTTCGACTGGATTGTTTGCGGGGTATTGTACGTCACCCGGATGTTTTGGGTGACGGGCGGGTATCATCGCTACTTCGCGCACAAATCGTATTCTACATCGCGCTGGTTTCAGTTTGTTATCGCCTTCATGGCGCAGACCTCCGCGCAGAAGGGCGCCCTGTGGTGGGCGTCGCATCACCGGCACCATCACCGCCACAGCGACACTCCGGCGGATCCCCACTCGATGAAGTTGTACGGGTTCTGGTATTCGCATGTAGGCTGGATCGTGGGGCCCGACTTCAAGGAGACGGACTACAAGATTATTGGCGACTACGCGAAATATCCTGAACTGGTCTGGCTCAATAAGAATTATCTCGTTCCCCCGCTGGTGCTGGCGGTGGTGGTCACGGCATTGGGTGGCATTGTCAACGGCGGAAGCCTGGCGGCAATGTTCACGACGGCCGGATTTTCTACGTTGTTCATCGGGTTTTTCCTGAGCACGGTGATCCTGTACCACGCCACGTTTTCGATCAACTCGATCATGCACAAGTTCGGCACCCAGCGGTATGAGTCGAACGATGAAAGCCGCAACAGCCTGTGGCTGGCCTTGCTGACGCTGGGCGAAGGGTGGCATAATAACCATCATTATTACGAGGTATCGGCGCGCCAGGGCTTTTTCTGGTGGGAGATTGACATTACGTACTACCTTCTGAAGGGGCTTGCGGCGATAGGTCTGATATGGGATCTTAAGAAAGTGCCGAAGCACATTCAGTATTCCAGGAACAAGGCGCACGCCCGGGAGCTTCGCAAGGAGATGGAGGAGTTGAAGAAGTCGGCCTAGGCCGTGGTGGGGATAACCTGCGGGAACCTAAAAGATGGGGTCGGGCGTTTAAATTCCCCAAGAAAAGTTTATTTTCACGCGAAAATTTCAGGAATTCGTCATTAAATTGGCACCCCGAATTGATGGGGTATATGAAATGATGCGGGAGTAGCTCAGTTGGTAGAGCACGACCTTGCCAAGGTCGGGGTCGCGAGTTCGAGTCTCGTTTCCCGCTCGGTCCGAACCCCTCTCTGCCGGCAAGCGGAGAGGGGTTTTGTTTTTTTGGGGAGCACCTTCCAAGTCGCCCCGACGCCGCTCGTGGCGTCGTCGGGGGATTCGCTGGGCGCTCATCGGCCACCTGCCCGGGTGGTGGAATTGGTAGACACGCAGGACTTAAAATCCTGTGGCCAGTAATGGTCGTGCGGGTTCAAGTCCCGCCCCGGGTACAAAAACAGAGTGAGAGTGAGAGTGAGAGTGGGGAGAGTGAGGTGGCGGAATAGCAGATTTCGTACCCAGAAATTTACCCAATTAGGCCCATTTTGAAACCATATTGTACAAGTTGTTGTACAAATCACTAGAATTCGCGATATTAGAGCA
>DATGQD010000040.1:0-64927 GCA_035304385.1 Cyclobacteriaceae bacterium | reverse complement strand
CGCAGTCGGCAGAATGCCGATCCGGATCAGGCCGAGTCCCATCACCAGAAATCCCAACGCGAATAGCATGATGGTGATCACGATCAATGCAGCGGTAAATTTCGCGTTGATGACGTAGTCCCTGGGAACCGGCTGTGCCATGAGGCGGCTGAGCGTGCCGCGGTTTTGTTCAGAGTTGATGGCATCGAATCCCAGGCTAATACCCAGTAGCGGGCCGAGGAAACTGATGAACACGGTAAAGGACGGCAATGTGCCATCGGTAAGGGTAAAGAGTTTCAGAAAAAAGAATGCCCCGTCAGGGTCGTCGGCGCGCGGGCCTTTCGCCATCTGGCCAACCGCAGTATACAGCGATCCAAGACAGGTCATCGCAATCAGGATCACCAGGATAATAAATCTCCAGCTTCGCACATGATCCGATACCTCTTTTTGAACCATCACGCGAAAAGGGTCGACCGCCGATGCGGCCGGTCGCTTGCTGGCGCGGAGAAACGGCAGCCTACGAAGCAGCGTTAAGGGCAGTTCCATTTTTCTGAAAATAATGGTGATAAATGTCGTCCAATCCGTACTGGTTATGCTTCAGGTAGTTGAGCGTTGCACCGCTCTCCACTACCGTCCGCGCTATGTCAGAAGCCGCATCCCGGGAGCATCCCATCCGCCAGGTGCCCGATTCGGATACGACGGACAGCACACCCGGGATGGCGTCCAGCTTATCCTTCAGGACCGCAGGGGCGCTGTCGATACCTGCTTCGATCATGAAGGGTTCGTGCGAAAAAAGATTCTCCGAAAGCTGCGCGATGGTACCCACGGCCAGCAGCTTTCCTTTGACGAACAATCCGACGCGATCGCAAACCTCCTGGATTTGGTGAAGATGATGCGATGAAAGCAACACCGTCAGGCCCTCATCCCTGCTGAGTTGAGCAATCAATCCCAGAAACTCACGCACCCCCTGTGGGTCTATGCCAAGCGTAGGCTCATCGAGAATAATGACTTCCGGACTTTTGATCAGAACGTCGGCAAGACCGAGGCGCTGCCGCATGCCGCGCGAATACTTTCCGGCCTTTTTATCCGCCTCGTGGGCAAGTCCTACGCGATCCAGGAGATGCCGGGCCCTCATCTCTGCCGCCTCTGGCAACATCCCATTAAGCTGAGCGGTATACAATAAGTTTTCGAGGCCTGTGTAGTCTTCGTAGAACCCCACATCCTCGGGCAGGTATCCGACCTTACGCTTGACCTCGATAGGATTTCGGGTGGCATCCAGGCCGCACACCGTGACCGAACCCGACGAAGGCTCAGTTAACCCCAACATCATGAGGATGGTCGTCGATTTACCCGCACCGTTGGGCCCCAGTAGTCCGAAAATTTCGCCGCGCGCGATAGACAGGGTCAGGCTGTCAACGGCAGTATAGTTTCCGTATCGCTTCGTCAGCGCGGAGATCTCTATTACACTCGCAGACAAGGCTACCTCCTTCCGTATTTGCGAAACAGCGTATACACCCCACCCAGCGCACCACCGATCACGAGGACACCCAACCATCCATACAGGATGGGCGTCTTGACGGACACCCTGAACGTGGCTTTCGATGAAACCTCAGGCGTCTTGGACTCCATGGTCACAACATAGTCGCCGGCGATTGCCTTTTCGTCAGCGCTGATGGTGGCAAATACCTGCGCCTGCTCGCCAGGCTCAAGCCGGTCAATGCTTTGCGGATCGAAGGTTACATCCCAATTGATGGGTGCACTGTGGTTGAGCTTAACATTTGTTAACGGCGCTGAACCTTTGTTAAGCACCGTTAGTTCCACACGCCTGTTCTTCCCTGCGGTAATTCCCGTGCTGAGTAGCCCTGTAGGTGTTGACAGCTCCATGGAATAGCTTCCCTTGATGACTACTTCCAGTTCAAGTTCAGCCGACGTCGAACTTGTTGAGGCAATAATCGGCACCTTATAGCTCTTCGCTTCGATGACATCCGGCGGGTCTACTTCTATGGTGATGCTCTGATGCTGATTAGGTCCAACCTTCACCGAGCTCACCTGCCGTCCATCGGCCTTAAACGAGACATTCCAGCCTCTTGCTACATTGGATCTCAGGGCGTACAACTGCTCATCGGCCGTCATGTTTCGCAGATCTGCCGTAAACGTAAAGGTGGCATTCGAGTTGCCCTCCATGTTGGGGCGTTGCGTCGTCAGCTCCGATCGAAAAGTTCCTTCTTCCTCGACCGTAACCTTCAGCGGGAGTACCGCCAGGTTGCCGGCGACAACGCTAAACCGGTAAACGCCCTTCTTAACTTTTAGGGGAACATTCACCTTAAGCGTAACGGAACGCTTTTCATCGGGCAAGACGGAAAGGGTTTCAACTACCCAGCCACCGGACTTCAACTCGTAAGTCCAGTCTTTTGGCAGGCCGCGTACGGCGAGCACTGCGTCGCGTACACTGCCGGCCTTGTTGATTACATCGATGTTGTAGTCGATGGACTGGCCCGGAGAAACCGAAATGCCTTTATAGGGCGTGTAGAGGATCAGCTGCGACGCCGGCAGGGCAATCAGTGGGATGAGTGTGGCCGCGGTAAGTAAGCTAGCCGCAAGCCATGTACGCAAGGGCATAAAAAAACTTTTCATGATTTTTTAATGACATTTTGTACATGGCGCAAAATTTAAAAAATGAACAAAAATCAAAAAAGTCCCGGGAGGGTTTTTTGTCCGCAGACCGGCAACGGTGGGGTCGCTTTGCGCGTTAGCCCTCTGTCTCCATGTGCGGCGTGTCGACCGGCTTGGATTCTGGCGACCCCTTTTGTCGCAAATAGATCGACAATACTACAATCGAGGCAACTGAAATAAACTCACTTTGCCAGTTTTGAAACGACTCGAACCACGGCCGGGAATCACCCAGATACGCCGCCATCGATTTGCCCGGCTTACCTTTTCTCAACTGCTCCTCATTAAAATCCTTATGGCTGCCGTACAGGTGCAAGGCGAAGCTGCCCAGAAACAGCAGGAGAAAAGCCAGCGACAATGAATTCTGGTATAACGCCAGGGCTATGCCTCCTTTCCTCACGGGAGCGGGTGCTCCCTCGCGCTTAGGGTCTGGAATACGATCGACAGGCTCCTCCTTGCCGATCGCCTTCGATTCACTGGAACCAATCTGCCGCAATGAAATTGTCAACATAATAAAGGCCGCCATCTGGAGAAATTCACTTTCCCAGTTTTCGAACGTGCTTTGAAGAAAGTGTCCGCTTTTAAGATACATCGGCAGCGTCACCGGCGCCGCGTCGTCCTCCTGCCGTTCGTCATTGTATTCCTGCATGCCCGTATACACCTGACCGACCATGCTAAATAAGAACAGGATCACGAGGGCCAGCGAAAGGCTGTTCTTGTAGACCCACGAATAGTTTTTGTTTTTCATACCGTATGAATTAAATGTCAAACGGTGCAGGTAGCGGTAGGGGAAGGCGACCCGGCGGGTCACCGAATCATCATCGTCGAACGATAACCTGCCAATCGGCGGGTTTGGCGATGAGGTGAATCCCGATATCCCAGTCGCGGCGTTCAAGTTCCAGATCGAAAACTCCGGAACCCACCATCAGATTTCTGATACGTACGCGTTCAAGGTATTCGGGAAGTGCGGGCTTGTCAAAAGAAAGGATTCTCCGCGGACTGTCGATGGTCACCTGGAGACAGGATTGCAGCAGGAGGTACACAGATGCCACGGCCCACGCCTGGGGCATGCAAGCAACCGGATACGCCGTGGGCGCCTCGCCGTGCCGTATGGAAAAGCCACAGAACAATTCCGGAAGACGTTGTAAATCGATGTAAAGGCAGGCGGAGAATAACCCGTTCAGCAACTTCATGGCCGGTCCGACCAGACCGTAGCGGGCCATACCTGCTGCTACCAAAGACGTATCGTGCGGCCACACGGACCCATTGTGATATGACATTGGATTGTATCGGGGCGCGTTCTCCGACAAGGTGCGGATGCCCCACCCGCAGAAAATGTCATGCTGCATCAGCGTCTTGCTCATGCGCTTGGCCTTGACTTTATCGGCAATACCGGTAAAGAGGCACTGACCAGCGTTAGAGGTTTTAACGCGGCAGGGTTTCTTTTCACCGTCGAGCGCCAGAACAAACGCGCCGAGGCTGGCATCCCAGAATGCTTCATTGAACTTTCTCTTGAGCGTCAGGGCTTTTTGCTTCCATGCGGTGGCCTGAGCGTTTCGGTTGAACATTTTGGCCAGGTAGGAAGCCTGCCGGTAGGCGTCATAAACATACCCCTGTACTTCACACAAGGCGATGGGAGGTTTGGCAAACCGCCCGTCCTCATAAAAAATACAATCATGCGAATCTTTCCATCCCTGGTTGGCGAGGCCGGACTCCATACGTACCTGGTACTCGACGAATCCATCTTTATCGACGTCACCGTATTCTTCAATCCACCGTATGGCCCGTTCGATATTGGGCCATATTTTCATGATGGTTTCATTGTCGGCCGTTCTTTTATAATAGTGTCCGGCCAGCGCTACGAACAGGGGAGTAGCGTCGATGGTGCCATAATATTGGCGGAAGGGGATTTCGTCCAGGGCGGCCATTTCCCCACCCCGCGCCTCATGCAGTATCTTTCCGGGCTCTGCGTCGCGGAAGGGATCGGACTTGCTGGCCTGATTTGCAGCCAGGTACAACAGCACTCCCCTCGCGATTTCCGGAGCAACCCACAAGGTTTGCATGGCCGTGATAATGCCATCGCGCCCGAAGATGGTGTTGTACCAGGGCACCCCGGCATAAGGATAATACCCATGCTCTGTTTCGGCAAGAAGTGAGATCAGGTCTTTTTTCGAACGATCGATCCAGTGGGTGAACTGTTCGTTGCTCGTAGATATGTCCGATATAAAATTCTTTTTCTTGCGAATGTTCGCGAACACCTGCCCCAACGCTTCTTCGTAGTTCAGCAGCGGCTCCACCGACTGCCGTGATGTGCATTGAATCGAATAGCTGATTTCCTCACGCTGACCGGGCGGAAGTGTGATCTTCCGGGTTGCCGACTGCGCATCCCAGTTCATGTCCGCGGTAAAGCGAATCCACGCCGTACGTTCCTCGTTGTCGAGTCCGGCATACGTAATCCGCATTGTATCCTTACCTATAATTTCCGGTTCGTTCATCTTGCCCCGGCGCTGGCGCACGATGCCCCGAACTTCAAAGATGTCTTTGAAGTCGCCTTCAAAGGAAAACTTGCAATCAAAAACTAATTCCCGGACGTCGTAATTGTGAAACGTTATGCGCTCGTGGCAAACGCCTTCAATGAGAAACTTCGTCCGGGAAATATGTAATACGCCTTTATCGATCAGATCGCCTCCCGTAATGGCCATGCGCGGATTGGTGAGGTCGATGGACAAGACTTCATTTTCATCCTTCACATTGGAGCTGAGCAGCGCCGGCCGTTGTCCGCTGATCGACAACTGCATTTCGCTGATGTAGCGGGTACCTTCATGGTAAAGTCCCTGAACGCCGGTACCAAGCTGTTTGATGTCGCCCCAGCGGTCGAATATCGCGAACGTATTACCGCTATTCAGAACGCGTGTCCTGTCATCCGCATAGGAAGATGATGCCAGGATGTAGTAGCGGTCGTTCTCAAGCTTTATCAGCAGATCTTGTTCACTGATCATACGTCGGCGTCACGCGGAGAGGATGCTCGAGCTCAACTCGTCCGACCTCAATTCCGCATTGGCAGGAAGTCGTATTTTTCTGAATTGTTCTACAGTCGATGCATAAATCTCCAGGTAATCTTCCACCATGCGCTTCACTGAAAAACGTTTGAGGAAAGTTTCGTGGCAATGCATGCGGCTCAATTTATGAATGTTTTTCACTGCATCCACCGCCTCTTCCATGGAATTCACGATATATCCTGTTTCGCCGTCAGAAAGTACTTCAGAAACCGATCCGTGATCATAGGCTACAACAGGAGTGCCGCACGCCATCGATTCTATCATTACCATTCCGAAAGGTTCCGGCCAGTCGATCGGAAACAGGGTGACAGTAGCATTGCCGAGAAATTCACCTTTCTGATCTTCGCCGATCTCGCCGATAAATTCCACGTGAGGTTGTTCCATAAGATGCTTGATCTCGCGTTCGTAGTACTCGCGATCGGCAGGATCGATCTTGGCAGCCACACGAAGCTGCAAGCCGGCATGACGCGCGATTTCAATAGCCCGGTCTACACGCTTCTCCGGAGAGATGCGACCGAGGAACGCCGCGTATCCGCCATTGCCCGAGCCCATTTTATAAAGGTCTTCCGGTAGTCCGTGGTAAACGTTGCCGACCCATCCAGCATGCGGCAGCGGGCGTCGTTGACTATATGAAATAGACACCACCGGAATGTCGGTGAAGTGGCGGTATAGTATATCAAGGCCGCGAATGTCGAGGCGTCCGTGGAGCGTCGTTACGGACGGCCAGCCCCCCAACGCTGTGATAGGAAAATGCAAGTAATCCGTATGGAAGTGGATAATATCAAACTCGTGGGCCATCTCAACGACCCTTTGCAGCTGAATATAGTTGTATACGTTCGGGTCTAAACTGTCGCCCAGCCGCAATGCCTCGGGTACAGTGCTAATAAGGTTCGCGCGTGTCTTGCTGTCGCCGGAAGCAAAAAGTGTTACGTCGTGGCCTTGTTTTACGAGTTCTTCTGTGAGGTAGGAAACGACACGTTCCGTACCGCCATAAAGCTTCGGTGGAACAGACTCGTACAATGGTGATACTTGTGCAATCTTCATAAACTCAATCCCCTCCTTTTTTAATAATGGTTGAACAAAACAAAATTATGCCATAGCCGTAAACGCGCGCCGAACCCGCAGGGCTCACTTTAGGTCAGTGCCCTCCTATCTGGTAGCGTGGAAAAATGCGGGTAGAGTGTGGACAATCGTATCCACCCGGAATCAGAATGATTCCGCTTGCCGGGGCTTTGCAGCCGATGGCACGATATTTCTACGAAATATTTCGCAAAAAAGTTCCTGACGAATTTGTAAACAGTGGCCTTTCACCAAAGCGGACTTTTTCAGCGAGAACTGCCGCAGGAACAGCGGGTGCATGTACCTCATAGAAGGGCACAAGACCCGCCAGAACCAGAGCGCCGGATTCGTCAAACGGAGGATGAAGAGAGGATTATGATAAGGTCGGAAAGGGGCGCGTCAGCCCATCAGCCGTCTCACCTGGGACTACACCCGCTCGATGAAGACATCGAGACAGATGTCGTCATTATCGGCGGCGGCATTGCGGGCTTGTCCATTGCCCTGGCCTTGTCGCGCCAGGGCCGCCGGTGCGTTGTCATAGAACGCGATCTGATCGGCAACAGTGGTCCTGCACGCCTTGAAAGCGCTCACCTCGCTGAAGCCCTCGACGGTCGCTACTTCAGACTCGAAAACATTTACGGGACGGAGAACGCCGCCCAGGTGGCCCGTAGCCACTCCGCCGCCATCGAAGTCATTCGGGAGACGATCCGTGACGAAGGCATCGACTGTGACTTCCAGATCCTGGACGGATACCTGTCGATGCACCCTTCCGATAAAATCAAAACATTGCGGCAGGAATTTGAGGCGACACGAAGGGCCGGTCTGCCTACCGAGTTGGTGAGCCATGCCCCCGGCATCCGGCTGCGCGAAAGAATTTCGCTAAAATTTCCGGCCCAGGCGCAGTTCAACCCACACCGCTATGCGCTGGGCCTTTCCCGGGCCGTACTTCGGTACGGTGGCAAGATCTATACCGACACGCGCGCTGTAGATGTGGACACTGCAGGCGCTACCACAACTGGCGGTAGAGTGTCGGCCAACCACATCGTAGTGGCCACCAGTGCGCCGTTAAATACAGTCAGAATACATGTTAAGCAACTCGCCTATCGGTCCTATATAATAGGGTTATTGATCGACAAGGGGAAGATACCGCCTACTTTGTGGTGGGATACCGGCGATCAGCATTCTGTTTGGAGTACAACACCGTATCACTATGCGCGCGTACAGCCGTTCAACCAACAGCACGATATCCTGATTTGCGGCGGCGAAGACCATCGCGTGGCGAATCCCAATCATGAAGACCGCGTGGATGAAGATCGTTTCGCCCATCTCGAAGCATGGGCCTATGATCATTTTCCTGCTGCTGGAAGAATTGTTCACCGGAGTTCTCATCTCAGGATGGAGCCCATAGACAGCCTGGGATATATCGGAAAAAACCCGGGCGATTCGAACTTGTACATCGCGACAGGCGATGCAGGAACGGGATTAACCTACGCCGCTATTGCCGGCTTGCTGATCCCCGACCTCATAACGGGAAAGAATAATGCGTGGGAAGATCTTTACAATCCTTCACGCACACCGGTGCAAGTGCTGGGAGAATTTCTCGGGGAAAGCCGCGACGAGCCATATGGCTACCGTGATCTCCGCGTCAGTACCGACGACGCCACCGAACACGCGCTATCAAACGACGAAGGCGCGGTAATCCGGATCCACGGAAGAAGGATCGCCGTGTATCGCGATACAGCAGGTGAGCTTCATGCCCACCTTGCAAGCTGCCCGCACGTCGGATGCGGACTGCGATGGGATCCGCATACGCGAAGCTTTGAATGCCCCTGTCACGCGGGCGGCGCTCAGACCAGAGACAGTATGCGGCTTAAGACGCGCGCGCGTCGGCCGAATGGCAGGATCCAGAGCGGCACACACCACATATAGCATCAATGGATAACGGGGAATATACTCCCGATTCTTGTAGAGGAGTATCTACAATTGTGGGGATAATATGGTGCGTCGCGCAGTCAAACCTGACCGCAGTTGAAATTTAAGCGATCCCATCCCATGCAAGAGTGCCTCTGTCGACGCTGAGGGACTAATACGATTGAACGCGCTGAAAAAGGCGAATGTCGGCACGGCTCTTGAGCAAAACATCCAACTGTTTGGGCACCCGTGGCTTCCTGAATGAGAAGCGAGCCGGCTCTTTGCCACGGCGAACCGAATGGCCACCAATCCGAATTCGTCATGAGCAAAAAACCGCGCGCGGGCAAAAACGGTCGTTCCAAAACAGCTTCACAACGCAACATTTCCGCATCTCCCGATCTCGTAAAGGAGCCCGGTAAGGGCAATGGTACTCATGTTTATCTCGCCGAGCCCGGTGCATCCGACTACCAGGAGCTGCTGCGGGTACTCACAGAGATTCGTGACGGAAACTTGTCAGTACGTATGCCCATTGACCGGGAAGGTGTTCACGGTAAGATCTGCGACGCACTCAACGAGATCATCTCGCGAAATCAGGTCTTCATCGAAGAATTGGTTCACGCGGGCGAGATCATAGGTCGAAAAGGAAAGCTGACACACCGCATACATATACCCAACGTTCGCGGATCGTGGGCAACGGGTGTAGGCGCGCTGAACACGCTGATCTCTGACCTGGTACATCCCACTGCTGAGATAGCACGCGTGATCAGTTCTGTCGCCCAGGGCAACCTGTCGCAACAGATGCCCCTGGAGATCGGTGGCCATCGCCTGCGCGGCGAATTCTCCCGGATCGCCAAGGAGGTCAACAGCATGGTAAAGCAGCTCAGCCAGTTCTCATTGGAAGTAACGCGCGTTGTCCGGGAGGTAGGCTCGGAGGGCAAGCTCGGTGGCCAGGCCAAAGTGAAGGGCGTTGGAGGGGTATGGCGGGACTTGACGGACTCGGTCAACCAGATGGCGAGCAATCTTACAGGACAAGTACGAAACATCGCCGAAGTAACTACCGCCGTAGCCAAGGGCGACTTGTCTAAAAAGATTACGGAGGATGTCAAGGGTGAAATCCTTGAACTGAAAAACACCATCAACACGATGGTCGATCAGCTTAACTCGTTCTCCTCGGAAGTAACACGCGTGGCACTTGAAGTGGGCACCGAAGGTAAACTTGGCGGACAAGCCCAGGTGAAAGGAGTCGCCGGGACCTGGAAGGACTTAACCGATTCGGTAAACCAAATGGCGAGCAACCTTACCGGACAGGTGCGTAACATTGCCGAAGTAACCACCGCTGTCGCAAAAGGCGACTTGTCACGGCAGATCACAGTCGATGTGAAAGGAGAAATTCTTGAGTTGAAAAACACTATCAACACTATGGTGGATCAGCTCAACTCGTTCTCTTCCGAAGTGACACGCGTAGCCCGTGAGGTGGGGTCGGAAGGAAAGCTCGGCGGTCAGGCTACTGTACAAGGCGCCGCCGGCGTGTGGAAAGATCTTACCGACTCGGTAAATCAGATGGCCAGCAACCTTACCGGGCAGGTTCGGAATATCGCCCAGGTGACCACAGCCGTAGCGAAAGGCGACCTATCGCGAAAAATCACGGTGGACGTCCGGGGCGAAATCCGTGAGTTGAAAGATACCATCAACACCATGGTAGACCAGCTCAACTCGTTCGCATCGGAAGTAACCCGCGTTGCCCGCGAAGTCGGCTCGGAGGGGAAACTCGGTGGCCAGGCCACCGTCATCGGTGCGGCAGGCGTTTGGAAAGACCTCACCGACTCCGTGAACCAGATGGCGAACAACCTGACGTCGCAGGTGCGCAACATCGCGCAGGTGACCACAGCCGTTGCCAAAGGTGATCTCTCGCATAAGATCACCGTCGACGTAGAAGGCGAGATCCTCGAGTTGAAGAACACCATGAACACGATGGTCGATCAGCTCAACGCATTCGCGTCAGAAGTTACACGGGTAGCCCGTGAAGTGGGGTCGGAAGGAAAACTCGGTGGTCAGGCCGACGTACCGGGCGTGGCAGGAACATGGAAAGACCTGACCGACTCAGTGAATCAGATGACGGGTAATCTTACCGCACAGGTACGAAACATCGCGCAGGTAACAAAAGCGGTGGCAAGCGGCGACCTTTCGAAAACCGTGACCATAGATGTAAAAGGAGAAATCCTTGATCTGAAAAACACCATCAACACGATGGTGGAGCAGCTCAATTCATTTGCGTTTGAAGTAACACGCGTTGCCCGGGAGGTGGGTACGGAAGGAAAACTCGGCGGCCAGGCGGAAGTATACGGCGTGGCGGGCACGTGGAAAGACCTTACCGACAGCGTCAATATGATGGCGTCAAATCTTACCAGCCAGGTTCGGGGAATCGCCAAGGTGGTCACCTCGGTCGCGACGGGGAACCTCCGGCAAAAACTGGTCATCAACGCGAAAGGCGAAGTGGCCCAGCTTACCGATACCATCAACGAAATGATTGAGACGCTGGCCGTTTTTGCAGACCAGGTTACGAACGTTGCCCGAGAGGTAGGCGTTGACGGCCGTCTCGGTGGACAGGCGAGCGTACCGGGCGCGTCGGGTATCTGGAAGGATCTCACTGAAAATGTCAATCAGCTTGCACAGAACCTTACCACGCAGGTACGGTCTATTGCCGAAGTAGCATCCGCCGTTACCAAGGGCGATCTCACCCGTACGATTCGCGTGGAGGCTAAAGGCGAAGTGGAATCGCTCAAGGACACGATCAACCAGATGATTGCAAACCTTCGCGCGACGACCCTGCGAAACCAGGAACAAGACTGGCTTAAATCGAACCTGGCAAAGTTTACACAGATGTTGCAGGGTCAGCGCGACCTCGACACGGTATGTAATCGCGTCCTTTCCGAGTTGGCACAGGTTGTATTCGCACAGTATGGCGCATTTTACATTCTTAAGTACGACGATGACGTACTTGCCGAACCCAAGCTCAGGTTGTTTGCCTCTTATGCCCAGCAACGCACACGCAATCTCCCCAGAGAGTTCGGTATCGGTGAGGGCCTCGTCGGGCAATGTGCGCGCGAAAAGGGACGCATACTACTGACCAAAGTGCCAAGAGGTTATATCAATATCAGTTCAGGTCTCGGAAAGACCAACCCATCCAATCTCGTCATCCTGCCCGTGCTGTTTGAAAACAACGTGAAAGCCGTCATTGAACTCGCTTCGCTGCAACCCTTCACCGAATCGCACCTCGACTTCCTGGGTCAGGTCACGGAAAGTATCGGCATTGTGCTCAACAATATCGAAGCCAACAACCGCACCGAGAAACTCCTGATGCAATCGCAGTCGCTTGCCAATGAATTGAAGATCCAGCAGGAAGAATTAAGAAGAACCAACGACGAGCTACAGGACAAGGCGCAGTTGCTTGCCAAGCAAAAGGAAGAGGTAGAAGCCAAAAACAAGGAAGTTGAAGAGGCGCGGCGGTCGTTGGAAGAAAAGGCTGAGCAATTGACGCTCACGTCCAAGTACAAGTCCGAGTTTCTCGCCAACATGTCTCACGAGCTGCGCACCCCGTTAAACAGCCTGCTGATCCTGGCGCAACAACTGTATGAAAACGGCGAGGGCAACCTTTCGGAAAAGCAAATACGGTACGCGAAAACGATCCATTCGTGCGGGGACGACCTGATCCAGCTTATCAATGACATCCTGGATCTGTCGAAGATCGAGTCCGGTTTTATTTCCGCAAATATATCGTCTATCGCATTGGAGGAAATTGCGCGGTTTGTTGAAACGACGTTCAAACCGATCGCAGAAGCGCGCAACCTCCGCTTCGAGATCCGGCTGGCGCCCGATCTGCCCGCTTATATCAATTCCGACATCCAGCGTCTCAACCAAATACTTAAGAACCTTCTCTCAAACGCGTTCAAATTCACCGAGAAGGGCGAGGTCAGCCTCACCGTGTACCGTGCCGACCGGACCTCCAGGGATTTGGATGTCGAAGGGCAGGAGAAGACAAGGGCCATCGCTTTTTCGATCAGCGACACGGGTATTGGGATCACCCCCGAGAAGCAACAAATCATCTTCGAAGCGTTCCAACAGGCGGAGAGCTCTACCAGCCGGAAGTATGGCGGTACAGGATTGGGACTCTCCATCAGCCGCGGTTTGGCCGAACTATTGGGCGGAACCATTGAGCTCGAAAGTGAGCCCGGAAAAGGAAGCACATTTACCTTCTACCATCCAGTGGCTGAATTGACGAACGCCGCACCGCCTGACAATGGAAAGGGATCGCGGTCACCCTACGTACGGTTACCGCAGACGGACGATATCGACAGCCTGCTCAACAACCTGCTTGTTTCCGCGGAAGGCATTGAGTCGGCGCGACGCACTGACGTGGTAAGTGAAATGATCAATGAGACCGGCGACGACCGGAGCCACATTGTATCCGGCGACCATGTGGTGTTGGTGGTGGAAGACGATTTCCGTTTCGGAAAAATTATTATCGACCAGGCCCACGAGTTGGGCCTTAAGGTTGCGATCGCCACCAATTACCTTGAGGTTTTCGAGTTTGTCGGCAGGTTTTCGCCCATTGCGGTGACACTCGATATCAATCTTACTGCAACCAGCGGATGGAAGGTCCTCGACCTTTTACGGAGTGACCTGAACTACCGCCACATACCCGTATATGTAATATCCGGAGAGGAAAACCGGCCGCTGGCACTACAGCGCGGTGCGCGGGACTTCCTGCTTAAGCCGCTTACCAATGATGCCCTGAAAGAACTGTTCGCAGACATTATCGACTTTAGCAAGCGTCCCGCACGCAAAGTGCTCGTTGTGGAAGACAACGATCTGGAGTCATCACAGATTGCCCGCGCTTTGCAAGACCCAGGCATCGAAGTAAAGGTGGCGGCTACCGGAACGCAGGCATTTGAACTACTGGCTAAAGAAGACCCCGACTGTATCGTACTTGACTATTCCCTCCCGGATGTGTCGGGTACCGATCTCATCACCAATGTTACCCGACTCAAGAAGAAGCTTACGCCCGTGATCCTGTATACGGCACGTGACTTTCGAAGTCCCGAGACCACCACCCTCTCGGCAAGTGTGAGCGGCATCATTCAGAAGAATGTGAATTCGGTGGAACACCTGCTGGAAGAAACGCTGGCTCATTTGCACATCCCGCATAAACACTTGTCAGAAGATAAGCGACGTATTGTTGAGGGGATAAGAAACAAGACCGACGTTCTCAATGGCAGATCCATTCTGGTAGTTGACGACGACGTGCGCAACTTGTTCGCGCTTACGTCGGTATTTGAACGCTACAACATGCACGTGACGACGGCGGAAAGCGGTCGGGAGGCGATTGCCGTCCTGGGAACCAACCCCCGAATTGAGATGGTCCTGATGGACATAATGATGCCTGAAATGGATGGATACGAAACCATTCAAAAGATCAGGCGGGAACACAAGAACAGTACGCTTCCCGTGATCGCCGTAACCGCGAAAGCGATGAAAGGAGATCGGCAAAAATGCCTGGAAGCGGGCGCTTCAGATTATATCACCAAACCCCTGAGAATCGACCAACTACTGGCCCTGATGCGGCTATGGTTTTACAAAGGTTAACCGCGCAGACATGACCAAATCGAAATTGCTGCTCATAGACGATCGAGAAGACAACTTAATGTCAATTGAGGCTATCCTGGAACCCGGTGGATATCGCTTCGTAAAAGCACAGTCCGGGCAGGAGGCCCTGCGGATTCTGCTGAAGGAGTATGATTTTTCACTCATCCTGATGGATGTCCGCATGCCGCAGCAGAGCGGTTTCGAAACCGCCGCTATGATCTATGAACGAGACAAGCTGAGACACATTCCGATCATTTTCATCACGGCAAATAATTTTGGTGATGAAGAACTCTTTAAGGGATATCAGGCAGGCGCTGTTGACTACATATACAAGCCTGTCAACCCCGACGTATTACGGGCCAAGGTAGCGGTGTTTGTAGACCTTTACGAGAAGAACAAGCGGCTGCAGCAGCAGGAGAAAAGCCTGCTCGTTGCGAATCAGAAACTGGAACGGGAGATCCGCGAGCGCATCGCCTCGGAGGAAAAAATACAGAAACTGAACCGCCAGCTGATCCAGAACATCCAACATCTCGAAGCGGTTAACAAAGAACTGGACCGGTTTGCCTTTATGGCCTCGCACGACCTGCAGGAGCCCTTGCGTAAGATCAGGTTGTTCTCCAGCAAGTTCCTTGCACGCAACCAGCACAACGGCGATGATCCCGGCCTTCAGGACATCGACCGCATTCAGAAATCGGCAGAAAGGATGCAGCGCCTCATCCGCGATATTCTGACCATGGCAAAGGTGTCGGGCAATCCCGACGATTTCGAACCTACAAATCTCAATGACCTCATCGCAGAAGCGATCGAGGAGTTTTCGGAGATCACACAAACACTATCCGCCCGCATCGTCGTCGACAAACTCCCCGTTGTGCACGTCCACCCCGGCTTGATGCGCCTCTTGTTTCGGAATCTGATCGGCAACGCCCTCAAGTTCACCCGTGAAAGCGTACCTCCCGTAATTCACATTTACGCTGAAGTCCCTCAGCAGCCAATCGCACCCAATGGATTTTGTACCATCTGCGTAAAGGATAACGGAATCGGCTTTGAGCCTCAGTTCTCAGAAGAGATCTTCGGCATGTTTACGCGATTGCATCGCGATCACAGGGAGGGTACCGGATTGGGATTGGCCCTTTGTAAGCGCATTGTACAGCACCACCGGGGAATTATCGCCGCAACCAGTACCAGCGGGGAAGGCGCGACCTTCACTTTCTCATTACCCAGAGAAGGCCAAAAAAAGAAAGCTATGCGGGCAGGGTATCCGTTTTCCCACAGTACTGAATAACCGCGGCCTTCGTGGTCGGATTTTTGTAAAACCATCAGGTATGAAGAAAGTCCGCACCTATGCCCGGATAATGAAGGAAACGCTCAAACGATGGTTTGATCGCGATCCATTCCGGAGTAGTACCGTCATCGCCTATTATAGTCTATTCTCCCTGCCCGGGCTCCTCATTGTGTTGATCACCGCCCTCGGCTACGTCTACGGAACGGATCAGGTGACCGATAAGATCATCACACAAATACAGGGTGTGGTCGGGAGCAAAGTGGCCAACGACGTGCGGGCCATCGCTACAGAGGCCGCAGCACTGGAGGACAACACGTTCGCGTATATCGTCGGCATAGCTGCCATTATCTTTGGCGCGACAGGTGTTTTTTATCACATACAACAGTCGCTGAACGTGATTTGGGAAGTAAAGCCGAAACCGAAACAACGATTCCTTAAACTGCTTCGCGACAGGTTGTTCTCCTTCGGAATCATCCTGGCCATCGGATTTCTCTTGTTGATTTCATTTGCAGTCTCCACCCTGATCACTGCCTTGAGCGAATGGGTTACCCGGACCGTGTCCGAATCGTTGCGTATACTTTTTCACGCGATCGACATCATTCTTTCACTCGGTATCATCACCGTCCTCTTTGCCGCGATCTACAAATTTCTACCGGATGTCAAAATTGCCTGGCGTCACGTATGGGGCGGAGCCATCATCACCTCGCTGCTCTTCGTTATTGCAAAATTCGCACTCGGTCTTTACTTCGGCCTCAATGACCCGGGCTCCGCATACGGCGCCGCCGGATCCATAATTTTGATTCTGCTCTGGTCAAGTTATTCTGGTATGATCCTTTTGTTTGGCGCAGAATTCACGCACGTCCACACGATGCACACGAGCGAGGTGGTCGAAATCTCAGACTTCGCGATGCCTATGCACGATGAGACCGAATTGACCTACCGGCATGTCGATGATGATGCTCAGGAAGGGAAAGAAAAACCGATTAGCGAATCTCAATGAATGCTTTGATGTACACCTGCAAATGCCCTGCATTCCTCGGCGCAGGTCTTGCAAGCTTCAGCACATCTCCGGCAATGATCCATTTCCACTGCGTGTTTGGAACATTCCGCTGCACAAAGGTCGCACATCTCCGCGCACAGCTGGCACATCGACGCGGCCTGCGGCACGTCCAGGCTTAACACCGCCGCCACCGCACGACACATAGCGGCACACTGACGGTCCAATTCGATGCAGCGAATCAACCGCTCGACATTGGGCTCCCGCAAGCAGGCCGTAGCGCAATCCTCACAAGCAACAGCACAGTCGTAACACGCCTCAATACAGTCAATCGTGTTTTTCGTTTCCATGGGTAAGAGTTTTAATGTTCTTTTTTAACAACCTAAAAACTATGCCATGCTTACGGTTGCTAAAAACATTCTTTACAAATCTCCAAAATGAAACTGGATGAACCTTCCCAAAATCTCATGCTGCTATGCCACGGGTTTGCTGTGTCGGATTGGGGATTAGTGGGGAAGCCCATCCCGCATTGTGAAGATGATACCACGTCGCGAGAATGGCATTAGCCGAAAACAGCAAGTATTAATGGTCTGGCACCCACTTGTGATTTATGGAATAGTATTTGGACTTGGTAAGGTAGTCGCGTTCTGTTGGGGTGTTTTGCCTTTGATGCAAGTTGAAGTCAAATCTGAGAACAAACCCGTCGAACTTGAACCGGATAATACCGGCGCAAGAAACAGAACGAGACAAAGGGCCGTTTCCTCTTCGGAGTAAGCGGCCCTTCCAATTTAATGGTGATACACACAACTATCTTATGTATGAAAAAGTCGAAAGAAACCAAGCGCAAAAAGGAAGACGGCAGCGGTCAGGAATTTCCGGGTTATGAGAAATACGGACCCGCCGAGGATATCGTGCGCAGAGGCAAACGCCTGGAAGGAAGTCTTGACGATGAGCCGGACAACATCCCGGATGCGTCCCGGGAATCTTCCGAAACCGAACTGACCAAAGAAGACCTCGAGGCCCTGGGCCCCCGTGACCTTAGCATGGATATGGGCGACGATGAACAATTGAAACACCGGTCCCGCCCTGTCGACTTCGCGGGCTCTGAACTTGATGTTCCCGGCGCTGAACTTGACGACGCCGACGAAGCAACCGGGAACGAGGACGAAGAAAACAACAGCTACAGTTTGGGAGGAGACAAGGAAAACTGATCGGGTATACACGGGGTTAAATTTCCATAGCCTTCCCCACCCCTGCCAGGCTGAAACGGGGATATCAATTCAATTTGGCGTATGGCAGATATTTTGTCGTAACCTGGTCATGACAGATCGAGACGGCAATCTAACCAGCTTGTGGCAGGATAAGGCAGACACCTTTACGGCCACCGTTCAACCTTCGGAACGCCGCTACGACGTGGCCATTGTGGGCGGCGGCATCACAGGTATTACCACCGCGTTGCTGCTACAGCAAAGCGGGAAGTCGTGTATCGTTTTTGAATCGCGCAACCTGTGCTTCGGCACCACGGGCGGCACCACTGCTCATCTCAATACTTTTCTGGATACACCCTATCCGAAGATGATCAAAAACTTCGGAAAGGACACCGCTCGCATGGTAGCCCGGGCAACTCGCGAAGCGATCAATCAGGTGGCCGAACTTTCAGCATCGGCAAATATCGACTGCGGATTCAGAGAGACTAATGGATATCTCATCGCGCAAAATGATGAAGAGATCGAAGAATTGCAGTCTATTCACGATGCCTGCCTGGATCTGGGCGTCGATGTTGCCTATATCCCATCACTCCCCACACGATTACCCGCTAAAAAGATTCTGATGATTCGCAATCAGGCGGCATTCAACCCGGTACGCTATGTCCATGGGCTCGCGGAAGCGTTTGAACAAGCCGGGGGCGTAGTGATGCAGGGATGCCATGTCGAGGAAGTCGACGCAGGCGAAGAAGTTCGGATTGAAACCTCGCAGGGGACCTTTCATGCGAAGACGCTGATATACGCCACGCACATTCCCCCGGGTATAAACTTGTTGCACCTGCGATGCGTACCCTATCGGAGCTATGCGCTGGCCCTTCGTTTGAAGGGGAACGAATATCCGGACGGCCTCCTGTATGACATGAAGGATCCTTATCATTATTACCGCTCACAGGAGATCGACGGAATCAACTATATGATTGTGGGGGGCGAAGATCATAAAACGGGCTCAAAGTCAGAAACGGATTCTTCCTTCCGGAGCCTGGAGGATCACGTCCGCCAACACTTCGATGTGCAACAAATCACGCACTATTGGTCGTCTCAGTTTTTCGAATCCGTAGATGGCCTGCCCTACATTGGGACGCTGCCGGGACATGCCGATAATATCCTGGTTGCCACCGGGTACGGCGGAAATGGAATTACTTATAGCCAGGTTGCGGCCCTGACACTACGGGCCCGCCTCCACACGGGAGAGGATCGTTACGAAGGCATATTCAAACCCGGACGTATTAAACCGGCGGCAGGGCTACCTAAATTTATTACGCACAACGCCGGCGTGGTTAAGCAGTTGCTGCGTAAAATGGTCGGGCTCGACGAACTGGAAGGCCTTGACAGGTTACGCGCCGGGGAAGGCGTGGTCGTCAGATTGCACGATGAAAAGATCGCTGTATGTCGCGACAATGACGGCATGCTCCACGCCGTCAATCCTACCTGCACGCACATGGGATGCACCGTGGTCTGGAACAGTGCCGAACAGACATGGGATTGCCCCTGTCATGGGGCCCGATATTCCATGGAAGGAAAGGTCATCACCGGACCTGCCGACCAGGACCTGGAGCAAGTCACTCTCGGAGAGCCGGTCAAAGACTCCTGACCACCGGACGGCAGGAACGGGATGAAGGGTAAGGTTTACATTGGAACATCAGGATGGCATTACAAGCATTGGGTCGGAACATTCTATCCGCAGGCCACGCCACCCAGCAAACAGTTTGCGTACTACAGCAGCATCTTTCACACCGTTGAACTCAACAATCCCTTTTACCGGCTCCCTGCCCGAAAAACGTTTGCTAAATGGAGGGATGAGTCGCCAAAAAAATTTCTATTCGCGGTTAAGGCCAATCGCTACATTACGCACATGAAAAAACTGAAGGACGTGGAGGAATCGGTGGACACATTCCTCAGCCACGCTTCAGGACTTAACGGCAAACTCGGCCCCATCTTGTTTCAACTTCCACCGGGATGGAAAATTAATACCGAACGGCTTGCCGACTTCGTAAAGCTGTTACCCACAAATCAACGCTACGCCTTCGAATTCCGAAACTCCACCTGGTATGATTCGGAGGTTTATACAACACTTCGTAAAGTTAACGCTGCCTTTTGCATCTACGAACTCGCCCATCACACATCACCCCTTGAAGTCACGGCTGACTTTGTTTACGTACGGCTTCATGGGCCGGGTGACAAATATGAGGGGCGTTACACTACCCGCACACTGAACCTGTGGAAAGACCGCATACTTGAATGGCAGAAAGAAGGTAAGGATGTGTTCATATACTTCGACAACGACCAGGCCGGATATGCGGCCTTTAATGCAAAGAAACTATCGGATATGGCAGGCGAGTAATAAAAGCCTCCGGATTTCACGATTGCATTTTGTGCGAATCGCTATTATTGCTCTATTCTAGTCATTCTTTTATCCCTTAAACCTACGTTAAGTAGCATTTTTTAACGAAAGTATTCCCCATGAAAACGCTGTTAGCTACATTATGTTTGGCGTTCGCTCTCACAGGCTATAGTCAAACGAGAGAGATCTATGTCAATCCCAATTTCAGTTCGCTAGCCAAAGACCATAAGGTTTTGGCAATTCTTCCTTTCAAGGCGATCGTTAAGCTTCGGCCCAAGCAAATGAAATCCATAACTCCCGAGCAATTAGAGCAATTGCAGAAAGACGAAGGCATGGCGGTGCAGAGTGCCCTGCAATCCTATTTCTTAAAGAGAAAGGAACAGCATGGTCTCAGGATTTCCTTCCAGGATATCGGTACTACCAATGCACTATTGGCCAAGAAGGGAATCAACCAATCAAATATTGACACATATACCCCTAAGGAATTGTGCGAAATACTTGAGGTTGACGCATTGGTTACCGGTCTCCTTTCTACAGATAAGCCCATGTCAGACGGTGCTTCTGCAGCCCTGGGACTGCTGGTTGGATTTTACGGCTCTACCAATTCGGGTAAATGCACCATCAATATAAATGACGGCACTTCAGGTGAACTTCTCTGGAAGTATGAAAAAACGTTATCCAGAAGTCTCGGTAGCGATACCAATACCGTCATCAATACAATGATGCGGAAGGCTTCCCGCAAATTTCCTTACATCAAGAACTAGTAATCAATAGCACTACCCGAAGGGCGGAATGTTAGGATCTATCTCATTTCGCCCTTCGGATAATGGTAGTCGCACCCGTTTCATCAACACCTCCTATCTAGGGTTGGATCAACAACCTTCTATCCCATCAGGCAGCCCTTCGCTTTCGAAAGAAAACATACGACAACACGCCCAACCCGATCGGGAGCAGCATACCAAATATTGACGGATCGAAACCGGCAACGGCAATCAAAGAATAAGTCGCGCCAATAAGGTCGAAAAACAGGCCTGCGTACGCCCACTCCTTTATCCACCGTGGGATGCCCGGAAGCAAAACGCCGAGGGCACCCAGAATCTTGGCAGCCCCAAGGAAGGCAACCATATACCTGGGGTAACCCAACTGGTCAACGATAAGCGCCACGGAGTCTTCCGTGACCATTAGGTTGGTAATACCCGAAAACAACATAAAGAGAGCAAATAGTACCGTGAAGGTCCAGTAGAGAATGTTAAGCTTTTTCATAGAAAGATCTGTTGCGTTTGACGTAATGCAACTTATGCACTAAGGGTGGTTTGCCAATGGGCAGTTCCGACATTTTTGGGGCTGTATGCGACGCCGGCGGGGAGGGACAGAGGCAGAGGCAGGGACAGAGGCAGAGGCAGGGACAGAGGCAGGGGCAGAGGCAGATGCAGATGCAGGGGCAGGGGCAGAGGCAGGGGTCAGGGGGCAGGGGTGCAAAGGCAACAGTTGCGGGACGCATTGTCTACATGACCAGCGTAGTTATCTCGACACGGTTGCGGAACGGCCTTCCTGGAGGTCATAAAACCATGCTGGCATGTTTTTTTGGCCATTCGAGGCCGGATGAAAACTGTTTCGCACATCACATTTCGGGACTTAACGACCCGCATTACGCAGTGGCGTCACTGGCACTGGCTTATCAAGTATGTGCCGTTGATCCCTGTGTGGCTTTGGTACTGCATTAAAGGACGCGGTATGTGGTTTTTCGCAACCGCAAACCCGGGGTTGACTTTCGGTGGGTTTACAGGCGAGAGTAAGATGGAAATGTACCGGCTATTTCCTACCGACTGCGTTCCGCGTTCCTTCCTGATAAGCCCGGGCACCCCGTTTTCTTCACTATATCGCCTCGTAACCGAACACCTATCGTTTCCGCTGGCGGTCAAGCCGGATGTCGGGCGTATGGGCCTGATGTTCCGCCGGATTAATTCTGTTGAAGAGCTGCGGGAGTATCACGGCATTATGAAAGCCGACTTTATCATACAGGAGTTTGTGACCTACCCTGTTGAAGTGAGTGTTTTCTATTGTAGGCTGCCACACGCCGCGCGCGGACGCATCACTGGCTTTGTACGGAAAGAGCCCCTCACGGTGACGGGCGACGGCCACTCCGCCTTACGTGACCTGATATTGCGATCCGACCGAGCGCGTCATCGCAAGAACGAATTGTTTACCCGCCATGCCGCTGAACTCGATACTGTCCCGGCAGCGGGCGAGCGATTTGTACTGTCGCAAGCATTCAACCTGAGCCGCGGCGCGCTGCTGATCGACCTCAGTCATGAACAGGATGCCGCACTGTTGACCACCTTCGACGCACTGAGTCGCCGTACGGGCCTGTGCTTCGGGCGATATGATGTTAAGTGCGCATCGGTCGACGACCTCAAAGCCGGGAGAAATTTTTCTATCCTCGAGTTTAATGGAAGCGGCGCGGAGCCGCACCATGTGTATTGTGAAGGTCATTCCCTGGTCGACGCACTGCGCATCCTGGCCCATCATTGGGATATGCTCTATCGCATAAGTATAGCCAATCAACTCGCAGGAGCGGAGATATGGGGATTCCGCGATGGACTTTCCCATTTCACACGATCTGAAAAATACCTTGCGCGGCTTCGACGCCTTGATGCAGCGACACCGCACACCTCGGAGGCATGGTCAGACACTCCTTCACCGGAAACGGCAATCGGTGTGCCCGTAGTGGAATTTCGCCGCAGTGAAAATTGAAACCACATGAAAACAACAAACTCCATAATTGACGAGTACCTCCTCCACCTGCGAAGCCGTGGGTTCCCGTGCATTGCTGCGCAAGCTGCCGTAGCACGGAATCACGTACGGTGTCTCGTCACGAGCGATATGGAAAGCGCGCAGGACGACCGCCGCATACTCAAGTTCCTGCATAGCTTTGTGGACGACTATCGAAAGGCTGAAACACCCTACCACAGCGCGGCGGTAATCTTCAGAACACCGGAGATCCGCGACGAGTGGATGTTCGACAGGTTGCTCTGGACTCGGCTTAATGCCTTAGCCGACCTCGATCATCAGATGTATGCCCATGATCCCCGCGTCGACGACGACCCGGAATCGTCGCGATTCAGTTTCAGCTTGAAGGAAGAAGCCTTTTTTATTATCGGCCTCCACCCGGCAAGTCGAAGAAAGGCGCGTGTGTTTCCCTATCCTACACTGGTGTTTAATGCGCACCAGGAATTCGAAAAACTCCGAAAAGCAAATCGCTATGAAACGATGAAGCGAGCCGTGAGAAAACGCGATATGACTTACTCAGGATCGGTGAACCCGATGCTCGGCGACTTCGGTAACGCATCGGAAACAAGACAGTATAGTGGTATTCATTATAAGTCCGATTGGAAATGTCCTCTTCGAAAGAAATCCTGACTGAGATGAGCGTCATCAGCCCACGCACCGGCGTGGCGCTCATTCTCAAGCAAGGCGAACGCCTTCGCATCACGGACATCGAGGGCGAGCAGGTTTCGGACCTGGTCTGCTACAACCTTGACGACCCGCGGGAGGTGCTGTCGTCCGGCCGGACTATAGACTACTCCGGAACCATATTCCTGACGGCCGGGCACTCGCTCTATTCAAACCGTAGCAATGTCATGCTCGAAATGGTTGAGGATACGGTGGGGCGACACGACTTCCTTCTCAGCCCCTGCAGTGCAGAAATGTTTCGCAAACTGTATGGAGATAACGACCCGCACCAGGGCTGCTTCGGAAACCTCTCGGCTGCTTTGGCCGAATTCGGCATAGCACCCGATACTATTCCGGTGTGCTTCAATGTATTCATGAACGTTGCCGTTAATTCAGACTCCGGCCGCATTGAAGTGCTCCCACCCAAAAGCCGCGCTGGCGACTACGTTGTACTCGAAGCGCGAATGGACCTCATAGTCGGTCTCACCGCGTGCTCGGCGGGTATGACGAACAATTTTTCCTATAAGCCTATTGGCTACCAGGTGTATTAACCGAGGCATATTTTCTCTGCCTTCACTGTTACGGTTGAAAAATGAAAAAGTGGCCCTTTACAGCGCCGCCTTTTTCACTGAGATTGCCGTTAAAAACACCGGGATATGAAGTGGTTCGACAGAACGTTCGATTTTAGCTTCGGGATGGAACAATACGAGCCCCTGTTGGCGAGGCTGCGCGAAACACCAGGTGCGTTTGTTTCTACTGTTGAAAACGTTCCTGCCGGGGTCCTTGAAATAAAGCCCGAGGGCAAATGGTCCGTCAAGGAACACATAGCCCATCTTTTCTTGCTTGAGCCCCTGTGGCAAATCCGCTTTGACGACATACGCAACAACCGGCCCGTGATGACACCGGCCGATCTGGGTAACCGCGCCACGGATGAAGGCGGGTTCAACGCCGTTCCCGTTTCCGATCTCACGACAAGACTATTAGATGAACGAAATCGCACACTGGCACTGCTATCATCACTCGGTGGAAATGATTTCAACGGTGTCTCTTTACATCCGAGGCTGCAACAAAAAATGCGCGTGATCGACCTTATGTTCTTTATCGCGGAACACGACGATCATCATCTGAATGTCATCCGCAACGTTATTTTAGGGGATCGAATGTGATATGCCACGCACCGCGGAGATCTCCTTCTTTGAAGTTTACGGCCTGATCGGCCGGATAAAGTTCAGCGATTCGCGTTAGGGTACGATCTGCAATCTGTTGTCCGGGGGTTCCATGGCAATTCAGACACATGGCCTGGAGGAGGATCGGCTTAAAGAAATGAATTTCGTTGCTTGTCCGGACCACCTTCACTCCAGGTTGGCGCGCAGCCTGCATCTCGTTTCCCATGGCGATGAGGACGGCAAGCTCAAGGCTGTCCGGACGATTATCCGGATTCCTTACGCGGAGGGCAGTCCGCCTTATCTTAAAACTGTCTGCATAGGTCGCGGTCACCGGGTTGGCCTGCTCTCTGCAAAATGCGATGGCGCCCTCAAAATTTCCCTGCGCTATCGCGCCCTGAAGCGACTTCCTAAGGGTGTCAAAAGTCATTGCGACGATGCGATCTCCCTGGGCGATATATACGGAATCGTGTAAAACAACGTCGTTGGACTCGGCGCGTTTTGAACACCCAGGCGCAGCCGTCAGGAGAATACCGGCGACGCCCGCCCACGCCAGAACGAACATCTTTGCTTTCATAACATAGGTCGTTTGTCGGATGCATCAATTTACCGACAACACGATTATCCTGGAAATGATAAGAATCAGGTTTTGAGCTTCATGCGTCCGTCATGGCGACATCGCTGAGGATTTTTCGACAGTCGACATCCTTCCGTCCGTTACCGAACAGTATTGTCCGCTTGTGCACTATTTGTGCAGGGCAGCTGGCCTATAGGGCCCCATTTGCAGGTGGCATTAATATTGGGAGGCCAACAGGATAAACCTGTCCCTATGCTCGCCAATTATATTAAAGTCGCCTTTCGGAACCTGACGCGTACCAAGGTGTTTTCGTTGATCAATATTTTTGGGCTCTCCCTGGGTGTAGCCTGTTGTCTCCTGCTTGCCTTGTATGTCCAGGATGAATTCAGCTACGATCGCCACCATGAGCGCCTGGCCGATTTGTACCGGATAGACACCGAATTCTCGGGTGTTGTCGGTTTCGACCGGCTGGGATCCGCCTCGCCTCCAATACCGATGACGATGAAGGAAGAACTTCCGGAGGTGGAGGAGGCTACGCGGGTTGTCGCGTCGTTCAGTAGTCCCGACCTGATTCAATACGGCGACGAAAAGTTTTTCGAACCCGATGGTTACATAGCCGACTCCACGCTCTTCGATGTGCTCACCTATGAATTCCTGGAGGGCAATCCTAAAAAAGCACTGACTGATGCCAACACGGTCGTCCTTTCGGAACCCCTGGCGAAGAAGATTTTCGGGAACGAGTCAGCCCTCAACAAGAGCATCCTGATCAGCCAGGGTGGCGAACCTGTGAACTATAAAGTGACGGGCGTGTACCGGCAGGCCAAAAGTTTTTTCGAAGCCAATTTCATCACCTCCATGATGAGCGAGGGTTTTGGCTACTATGTACGCGCCGATTCTAATACAGCGTATGAATGGGGAGGCCAAAACTTTGTACAGGGATACGTCAAGTTGGCACCTAACCATTCGCAGGCGGAGATAGAGGGAAAAATGAACGACTTGCTGATCAAGTACGGCGCGGAAGACATGAAGGCGCTGGGCATCACCAAGAAACTCTTCCTTGAACCCATAAAAGACGCTTACCTGAAGTCGGCCGTGGCCCGAAGCCATCGGATAACCCATATCTATATTATCGTTTCGATCGCGTTGTTTGTGCTCCTCCTCGCCTGTATCAACTTTATGAATCTGTCGACGGCGAAGGCAGCAAAGCGCGCAGGTGAGATCGGCATCAGAAAGGCGATGGGCGCTTTTCGCAGTAACCTTGTGCGACAGATTATGGGAGAGGCCCTTGTCATCGTCGCGATTGCTATTGTGATCAGCGTACTGCTGGTGCAGGTAGCGTTACCGGCGTTCAATGAGCTGTCCGGAAAAAGCATCCTGTTTAATACCGGGAACACCTTGTATTTCATAGGCGCGCTCATCCTCCTTACGATTATAACAGGGATTCTCGCGGGGAGTTACCCGGCATTCTATATATCGTCGTTCAAACCGGCAGAGGTGCTGAAAGGCAAGTTTTCGCTGGGGAGCGCGACCGGAAGATTGCGCCAGGTGCTCGTCATCTTTCAGTTTGTCATTGCCATAGTGCTGGTTTGCGGCGTATTCGTGATCTACAAGCAACTTTCCTTTATGAAGGAAAAAGACCTGGGATTCAATCCGGAAGCCAAGGTAATCATCCCCTTACGTACGGCAGAGGCAAAGCGACAATATGAAACCTTGAAAAACATGATTGCGCAGATGAGTGCTGTGGAGGCGGTGTCGGCAGCCATGTATCCACCCGGCTCGCAAGTCTTCAACGATATGATGTTCTACCGGGATGGCGGAAGCATGGAGACCGCCATCCTGAACAGGAGAAATATGGTCGACGCAGGATATCTTGAATTGCTCGACATTAAGATGATCGCCGGCCGATCGTTTACCAATAACCGTGAGGTAGAATCACAGAACCGTATTATTCTCAACCGCGCTTCGGTGGAAAAATTCGGTGTAAAGCCGGAAGAGATAATCGGCGAAAGACTTCACTTCGACTGGCAGGGAAATCACTTTACATTTGAAGTGATCGGCGTAATGGACGACTTCAACCAGGTATCACTCAGGGAACCGATTGTACCGCTCACCTTCGAAGTTCCGGGCAATACCGATGGCTACAATTTTATGATCGCCAGCCTGAACACGTCAGACTTTTCTCAGAGCATATCAAATATTGAATCGCTCTGGCAGGAGCAGGTATCCGATGCGCCGTTCGAGTACACCTTCCTCGACGATGATGTACAGAAACAATACCATGAAGACCAGCGGATATCAAGCATCATCACCGCCTTTTCCATCATCGCCATGATCATTTGCAGTCTGGGGCTTTACGGACTTTCATCGTTTATGGCAGAACGACGCCTTCGCGAGATCGGCATACGCAAGGCATTGGGCGCGAGCGTTCCTCAGATCACTGGAATGATGTCGAAGGAATTCGTCAAGCTTGTGATCGTGGCCTTTGCCATCGCTGTGCCGCTGGCCTGGTACGGGTCGCAAAAATGGCTGGAAGGTTTCGAATACCGAACGACGCTGAACATTACGCCATTCCTTTTTGCAGGCATATGTGCGCTGGCCATCGCGTTGATCACGGTGAGTTACGAATCTCTTAAAGCGGCAAACACCGATCCGGCGAAGACATTGAGGAACGAATAGCTGTCTTTCAATAAAAGGGAGACCTGCAACTGGAGAGGTATGTGTCGCGATCAAAGGTAGGTCGCACCCGAGGGCAATACCCTCCTGCGGTGTCCCGGTAGCCTGGCGATTCCCATGTACGATCGCTTGTAAATGACTTCCCTTTTGGGCACCTTTCTCCGGGTTCCAAATAATTTGCTGCCATGATCGCAAAACGAAATATCCTGTCGACGTACCGGTTCGTCGTGTCGACCCTGGGTGTACTGGTGTTTTTCATTCAGAGCTTAGATGCCCAGTTGCTTCCGACGCGCCTGCAGTGCGAATACCTTGAAAATCCTTCGGTGGTCGATGTTGTCAACCCCCGGCTCTCCTGGGTGAACGTCGCAAAAGAAGGAGAACGCGGTCAGGTTCAGACGGCCCGGGAAATTCAGGTGGCGAGCAGCAGGGAAAAACTCCTGGCCGGAGAAGCCGACCTGTGGGCAAGCGGCAAAGTCGCCTCATCCCAATCGTTCAATGTGCCCTACAGTGGCAAAACCCTAACGTCGCGGCAAGACTGCTGGTGGCGGGTGCGCACATGGGACAAAAACGGCGCGGTATCAGAATGGAGCGAACCGGCGTTCTGGAGCATGGGCCTCCTGGACGCCAGCGAATGGAAGGCGCAATGGATCGGCGCACCCTGGCAAGGTGATGAAGCGCTGCCCAAACCCCAAAGAGGCAATGACGACCAACCGAAGCCGATGCCGCCCCCGGCGCCGCTATTGAGGAAGGCGTTTACGATCGATAAGGAAATCGCTTCGGCGCGGGCGTTTGTCACCGGCCTGGGTTTCTTCGAATTCTATGTGAATGGTGAAAAGATCAGCGACGACGTGATGGTGCCCAACGTCACGCTGTACGCCAAGCGGCCCGGGCTGGAAAACAATTACATATCGCTGCCCGACAATTTCAGGGAATACCGTGTCATGTACCTGGGCTATGATATCACCGACAAACTCAAAAAAGGCGGTAATGCCGTCGGCGCTATTCTGGGTAACGGCTTTTACAACGCACCGATTAACTGGACACAATCGTATGGATCGCCGCGTTTCCTAGGTCAGATCTACATCACCTATACAGACGGCACTGAAGATGTGATCGTAAGCGACGGGAGTTGGAAGGCTTCCAAGAGCGCGATTGTAATGGACCTGGTATACGATGGGGAACATTACGACGCACGCCTGGAGCAAGAGGGATGGAGCGGACCGGCCTTCGACGACGCAAGCTGGGAACCCGTCGCGCTTCGGAGGGCGCCGGAAGGAAAATTAGTGGCGCACATGTCGCCTACAGACAAAGTGATGGAACGGCTTGCACCCGTAAAGATCGAAGCATTAGACAGTGGCAAATACAGGGTAGACTTCGGTGAAGAGATCTCCGGATGGCTCCATTTGAAGAACGTTGTCGGCGAGGCCGGACGACGGATCGACATCGAGTACATTTGTGAATCACCCGTCGGTGATAATTCCTACACGCTGAAAGGGGGTGGACCAGAATCGTACGCGGCGCGGTTCACATGGTTTGTCTTCAGAGAGGTTGTGATCTCGAACTGGCCCGGCGAACTGAAACCGGAAAACGTCGTCGCCGAGGCAGTGTATAGTGATGTGGAGACGACAGGAAAGTTTGAAACGTCGAACGCCCTCTTCAACACCATTCATAAGATCTGGTGGCGCAGTCAGACTGACAACATGCACGGCGGGATCGTCAGCGATTGTCCGCACAGAGAACGGTCGCCCTACACAGGCGACGGCCAGGTGGCCTGTATCACCGTCATGCACAACTTTGAAGTACGCGCGTTCTACACGAAATGGATCCGCGACATTCTGGGCGCGCAAAATCCGGAAACAGGCTACGTACCCAACGGCGCACCCTGGCAGCCGGGATGCGGCGGTGGCGTGGCCTGGGGTGCCGCAATGCAGATCATGCCCTGGGAATTCTACGTTCACTACGGCGATATCGATATGCTGAAGAACAACTTCGAAGGCATGGAAGGATACATCCGGTACATGTTGACGTGGACCGACGAAAATGGGATCATGTTCTCGCAAGCGCCCAGCCCGAGCAACCCGAACCGATGGTTGAACCTGGGCGACTGGGCTCCGGCGCTGGATTTGCCGCTCGACGATATGGTGCACACCTTTTATCTGTGGCGATGCGCCGACCTGACCGCTCAAACCGCCACCGTGCTGGGAAAAAAAGACAAGGCCAGGCAGTATGCGAAACTTGCGGCACGAACAAAGGCCGCCTTTCAAAAGAAGTACTACGACCAAGAGCGGGGAAGCTATGGTCGCTTTGGAGGAAACATCTTTGCGCTCAGGATGGGCGTGCCCGCCAGTCAACTACCCAAGGTCATTGCCGCCTTAAAGGCGGATATTGCCGAAAACGGTGGCCATCTCGACACTGGAATATTCGGTACGCAGTTCTTCTTTGAAGTGCTTTCGGAGTATGGCCTGCACGACCTTGCGTTTGAAGCCATGAACAAGAAAACGCAGCCCAGCTATGGATGGTGGATCGAACAAGGGGCTACGACTACCTGGGAACACTGGGACGGCAAGGGCTCGCGTAACCATCCCATGTTCGGCGGAGGCATCGTCTGGTTCTATCGCGTGCTGGCCGGAATGAACGCCGACGTTGCGCAGCCGGGCTACCGACACATCATCTTCAAACCGCAACCCGTGGGCGATGTAACCTATACTTCGTACTCGAATGAGACCCCTTATGGCACAGCGGGCATTCAGTGGAAGAAAGGGGACGACGGTTTCACCATGGACATCGAAGTGCCCGTCGGCAGCACGGCGACGGTCTACGTGCCCGCAAGCAGGGCCGACGATGTAACGGAGACCGGCACACAGGCAGGCGACAAATCGGTTGCGTTTAAGAAAATGGAAAATGGCTATGCCGTGTACACGGTTGAATCAGGGAAGTACGGGTTTAAGAGTAAGAGTTGAAGAATTGAAGGATTGAAGAATTGAAGAATGGTCTTCGATTCGACTTTTCTCAAAAGTTTACAATATCCTCCACCGTTGAAATGTGCTTCATTTTACCCTGATGGTATTCATTGTACAGACGAATGATATCCTGCTGTCGGTTGCCAATGAAAGGCCCGTATGACGCGATGGATTCATGTTGGGGTGGTGCACTGTAGAGAACGAGGCGGGCACCCTCCGGTCCGCCTTTCAGCAGGACCGCGGCTTCTGAATCCTCGATTGTCTTTGCCAGCCACCCCATTTGGTCTTCAGACAGGGACCTCCCTTCTTCACCCACTTCGAGTGAACCCTCAATTATGTAGAGCAAACTCGTGTGAGCACCCGGAAGCATCTGCCGGGTAAGAGCCCCGGGCCGAAGCCGGATATCGGCAACGGTGAGCGGTACGTAGTTTTGCACGGGCGATGTGACGCCGGCAAAAGATCCGCTGTATACCCTGATCTCCTCACCGTCGGCAACGTGCTTTGGTACCCTGTCCAGGCGTAAGCGTTGCAGTCGCGGAGCAGCCCACCGGTCTTTTCGTGGAAGGGTCAGCCACATTTGCAGCACGCGAAGTTTGGTGCCCGGTTCCATGGATTCAGTATGTATGACGCCGCCGCCCGCAGTCATTAACTCGAAGTCCCCGGCCTCAACGGCGTGGACGCCTTCACCCAGCTTGCCATCCAGGATGAGGGATACGGTTTCCAATCCCGCGTGCGGATGCGGGGCACCGACGGGATCACCCGGTGGCACGACGATCCGGTCGTCCATGAGAATGATGAAGGGGTCGGTATTTTCAAAATCACCGCGTATCAGTGCGCGGGCAATGTGCCCGGCACCGAGAAATCCCTGTTGGGGAGTAGGAGTCTCTACGCGTTCTAGTTTTCTTTCCGAAGTCATAACTTAATGTGCTGCTGTGTTTACGACGCTCCCGAATTCCGGTCGGCTCGTTGCACTCAGCTTCTGGTAGCTGGCGAACGAACCGCCAAGTACACCGAGAAATACCAGCGGTGGCAACCATGCGGACATGGGGTCACCGAGGGACAGGTGGGCGATGACGGCCGACACCAGGTTGATCGTGAATCCGGCGTACGCAAAATGCTTGAAAGAGCGCGGCACGAAAGGGATAAGCAGTGCAGCGGCGCCCAGGAGTTTTGCTACTGCCAGTTCAACCCGGAAATAGTCTGGAAAACCCAGGTGGACAAAAGCACCTTTTATCATCTCATCGGTGAAGTAGTTGTACGCTGCGAACAACATCATGACCGAGAACAGGCCAGTAGACACCCAATAAATTACTTTCTGTTTCATACGCATTTGAATTTAGAGGTTACTTAATCGGTTAATTATCATCATTATATATCCTAACACTGTTAACTAGATGGATAAAAAAATTTAGGACCTGAACCCGGACAGGAAGGTCTCGAGGAAATCTCTGAGGACCATCATATTCAGCTCCTCCCGGTTTGGGTTCCCGGCCATATTGATGGCGATCAGTCCGTGAAGCATGGAAAGAAATGTGTGGAACTTAAGAAATGGGTCGGCCTGGCTGTCATTGGCGCTGACCATCGCCTTAATCGGTTCCAGTATCAGCTCCGTTTGCGCCGCGAGTTCCGGAACACGCTTTGCCGCCTCGCAGGTGGGAAGGCCAAGTCCGTACATTAGCTGGTAGTACTCCTTGTTGTCGAACGCGAAGCGCCAGTAAGCATAGGCCATCGCCTCAAGTTGACGTGCCGGATCCGTAAACTGTTCGCGGGCCGCCCTCAATTGTTGATTGAGCAGGCGAAAACCGCGAAGGGTAAACTCCTGCAAAATCGCCTCCTTATTCTCGAAGTGATCATATATTACCGGAGCGCTGTACTCAATGGCATCGGCTATCTTGCGGATCGATAACGACTGCCATCCCTCGGCGCCCACAATCCGCCAGGCGGTGTCCAGGATCGACGTCCTGACCTCTTCTCTCTGTCTTTGCCTGCGTTCAGCGATTCCCATCTAAGCGAAATTTCAGGAATGTTAACGGTGTTAGGAATGCTAAGGTTCGAAAATAATCCATGAAAATCAAACCCATCCGTTACTGGCCTGACTATTAGCAGATTAGAATACCCCACTGGTCGGCGGTGTAGAAAATGGTTTGAACCCGTGACGAATTTCCCTACAATAGTATCAAATCCGGCAGCCATGAATTCCCCTGTTTCCCTTACCACCATCGCCTTTCTGGCATTCGCCACCGTCGCCTACGCCCAATACCCCGGCATTGAAAACGATATCGCCAAACACCGAATGGGAAAGATAACGGTGCAGGCCAAACCGGGCGACGAGGTAAAAGTTGAGCAACTGCGTCACGACTTCTGGTTTGGCTGTGCCCTCGCCAACGGCTTTGGCAACGGGTCGATGTCGGAAAGCGATTGGAAGAACTACAGCGAAAAATTTCTTGCCAACTTCAACTCGGCCGTCACTGAAAATGCAGTGAAGTGGCCGAGCATGGAAAGAGAACGCGGCAAGGTCGACTACCGTGTTGTTGACGCCCTTCTATCGTGGACGGAAGAGCACAATATCCCCCTACGCGCGCACAACCTCTTTTGGGGAATACCCAGATTCGTACAACCGTGGGTGAAAGAACTCGACGACAATGAACTCATGAAGACACTGCAGCATCGCGCAGAGACCGTCACCCGCCGCTACAAAGGCAGGTTCGCCGAATACGACCTCAACAACGAAATGATCCATGGCAATTACTACGAGGACCGGCTCGGCCCGGAGATCACCAAACTCATGGCACAGTGGGCACATAACGGCGACCCGGATGCGAAACTGTTTCTCAATGACTACGACATACTGACCGGCAACAAACTCCCGGAGTACATGGCACAGATCCGCACGCTGCTCGCACAAGGTGTGCCTGTTGCCGGCATCGGTGTACAGGGTCACCTCCACGCCGAGACATTCGATCGGAACGAGTTGCGACGGGCGCTCGACTCGCTGGCCGTCTTCGGTCTTCCCATTCGCATTACAGAGTTCAATATGCCCGGACAGCGCTCGCGTTATCACGTAGAGAAAATTACAACGATGACGCCCGAAGAGGAACAACTAAGCGCTAAAGAACTCGTCGACTACTACAAAATATGCTTTGCACATCCGGCCGTCGACGGCATCCTCATGTGGGGATTCTGGGCCGGCGCAAACTGGATTCCTGTTTCATCGCTGTACCGACGCGACTGGTCGCCCACCCCCTTGGCGGAAGCCTATCGCAACCTCATTTTCAAAGAATGGTGGACAACCGAATCCGGAAAAGCGGATCAGGACGGAAGATTCACCGTCCCCGCATTCTACGGAAAATATAAAGTCACCGTCAACGGCGTCACCAGAGAGGTCGATCTATCAAAAGCGAAAGGAGACGTCGTTGTCAAATTCTAATGCACCTGCATCTGTTCCTGCGTCTGGAAGATTTCACAATCTCCTCTTTTCCCCGTAACTTCACTGAAACACCTGGGGCCTATGATCCGACTTGTCCTTGCTGATGACCACCAGATGTTTGTGGATGGCCTCAAGTCCCTTCTCGAGGACGAAGGTGATCTTTGCGTCGTCGGTGAAGCCAAAAGCGGATACGAGGTACTCGAATTGTGCGACCGGGAACCCGTTGACATTGTCATTCTAGACATCAACATGCCCGGCATGGACGGCATCCAGACCTCTCGCGAGCTTTCAAAAAAACATCCTGCCGTAAAAATTCTGGGACTTTCGATGTACAACGACCGCGACTACATCTCCGACATCCTAAAAGCCGGAGCCCTGGGATACGTGCTGAAAAACACCGGAAAGGATTCTCTGCTCACGGCAATACACACACTGAATGAAGGTTCTACCTACCTGAGCGAGGAGGTCAGCAGGACTTTGCTGAGCAGTTTTATGAAGGCAGCGCAGGAACACCACACCGCCGAAGAGAAACTGTCGGACCGTGAGAAGGAAGTCCTGGAGTGTATCGCCTCCGGTTTCACCACGCATGAGATCGGCGAAAAACTCTTCATCAGCAAAAATACCGTCGAGACACACCGTAAGAACCTCCTTTACAAGCTAAAAGCCCGCAATACGGCCGAGTTGGTCAACAAAGCCTACAAGCAACGATTAATTCAGTGATTATTGCAAATCACCATTTTCCGGGATGCAAGGTTTGTATCCCGGAACAATCTTTGTCTGAAAGGGTATGCATCGTTTCCCTTACCCGATCTACTCTGACAGACAGCCATTATGATATTGATTGCGGACAGCGGCTCAACCAAAACAGACTGGCGATTGGTTGACGAAGGCGGAAACCGGCTCAGCTCGGTAGTGACGGAAGGCCTTAACCCCTATTTCCTTTCCCAGGAGAAAATTGCGGCGATCGTTGAACAAAAGGTTCTCCCTACCCTGAATCATGTAGAAAAGATCTTCTTTTACGGCGCGGGATGCGGCGCGTCCGTTAAAGCGCACATGGTAGGCAACGCCCTCTCGTCCGTGATCAGTACGCGCTTGCCGGTAGAAGTCTCCGGCGACATTCTTGGTGCTGCGAGGAGTCTGCTGCAAAAGGAGCCCGGCATTGCCTGCATCCTCGGTACCGGCGCGAACTCATGCCTGTACGACGGCAGCAAGATCACGAATATCATGCCCTCCCTCGGCTACATGTTTTCCGATTGGGGCAGCGGTACTGTAATGTGCAGAGATCTCATCGCACTGATATTGCAGGAAAAGCTTCCTTCTGATCTGCTCGAAGAGTTTCTGACCACCTATCGAATGGGGCGGCCTGAAATTCTCGACAACATCTACAACAAGCCCTTGCCCAATCGTTTCCTGGCGTCCTTCACACCTTTCCTGCTAAAGCATGCCGAAGTGCCCGAATGCAAGGCGATCATTTTGTCCAACTTCGCCAATTTCTTTTCCTACTACGTGAAGCGATATCCCCGTCCGAACGGGTCGCACAAAGTCAGGTTTGTGGGTTCCATCGCCTATCGGTTTCGTTCCTACCTTGAGCAGGCAGCCCGCGAACACGCCATCGAGATCGCTGGCATCGTCCAGCATCCCATGGATGGCCTGGTCAAATATCATTGCGTTACTGTCCCGGAGTCCGTAATTGGCAATCGGTGATCCGAAATCATCTAATATTATACGCCTGGTTTATCGCCATATCGCTGAGCACGGTGGTGGTATCGGCTTCCGCGCAAGTTGTACCTAAACGCGAACTTCGTGCAGCATGGATTGCAACGGTCACGAACATTGACTGGCCCTCCGAACGCGGACTGAACGCCTACCAACAACAAGCCGAATACGTCGAACTGCTGGACCTTCTCAAGGGTGTGGGCATGAACGCTGTTGTCGTTCAGGTACGACCCGCTGCCGATGCCTTTTATCCCTCCTCCTACGAGCCTTGGTCGGAATACCTGACCGGCCAACAAGGGAAGCGTCCTGAACCCTACTACAACCCCCTCGCATTCATGATCGCCGAAGCCCGCCAACGCGGCATGGAATTTCACGCGTGGTTTAATCCCTACCGGGTGAGCATGAAAGACTCCGTCACCTTTGCGGCGAACCATCCATTCTACTTGCATCCCGAATGGTTTCTGAAGTATGGCGGCAAATGGTATTACGACCCGGGACATCCCGGTGCGCAGGAGTACGTGCTGCAAGCCATCATAGAAACGGTCCGGCATTACGACGTCGATGCCGTGCATTTCGACGATTACTTTTACCCGTACCGGATCGCAGGTGAAGTATTTCCCGACAGCTGCAGCTATCGGGCCTATGGAAACGGGTACGAAAACATTGACGACTGGCGGAGAAGCAATGTCGACTTTTTTGTACGCGAGCTTTCATATCGCGTCAAGAAGGAGAAACCGCATGTCAAATTTGGGATAAGTCCATTCGGTGTATGGCGAAACCACGACAAGGATCCCGACGGGTCCCTGACGAAGGCCGGTCAGACGAACTACGACGACCTTTACGCCGATGTACTCAAGTGGCTCAGGGAGGGATGGATCGATTACGTCACGCCACAACTTTACTGGCACATCGGATTCGAGGCGGCCGACTATTCCGTTCTTGTCGACTGGTGGAGCAGGCACTGCTACGGAAGACAACTGTTTATCGGCCAGGCAGCATACCGGATAGGGCGAAAAGGATGGGAAGACCCCGACGAACTCTCCAACCAAATCGCCCTCAACCGACGGTATAAGGAAGTAGGGGGAAGTATGTATTTCAGCGCCAGGGTTTTTGCGGAAGACCGTTTAGGCATCAACACGAAAATGAAAGCGCTCTATCCCTATCCCGCGCTCGTGCCGGCCGCCACCTGGATTGACGCCCTGCCCCCCTCGGCACCCTCCATCCAACACGTCGGTGGCTCGCAAGGGGAAGGCGTTTCCCTCTCGTGGTCAGACACAACCGACGCGTCGTATTACGTCGTATACAGGTTCAAACAGGAAACGCCCCCGTCAACAGACAATCCTGCGAATATTGCGGCCATTATTCCACGGCGGCCGTCCGCGGAACAGCACTGGCTGGACACCACCGTTGCAAAGCGAACTTCGTACTCCTACGGCATCACGGCCGTCGACAGAACCCATAACGAGAGCACATTAAGCCCGGTTGTAACGGTTAGGACACGCGGCAGAAAGGGCAGCGTGCGGATTGTGGGTGGTCGGTAATCGGGCCCCCTTCGACAAGCTCCGGGACTCCACAGGTGTCAACACCTCATCGACGCTAGTCGGCTGGCAGGCCTGCCAGACTGCCCAACGGCGTGTCAATACCTGGTCAACGTTGGTCGGGCAGGCTGGTCCTTCAATTCTTCCACCTTCAACCTTGCTCCTGATATCAGTGATATTCCCAAATCACCGTTTTCAGTGATGTTTCTGCGTGGTCTTTTGGGAACATTTGATAAGGGGCCTCTGTAGTTCCCCCGCCTCTGAACAAACCAAAAACAACCATGAAGAAAATTTTACAATGCTGCCTGTGGGTACTGGCGATATTCCTCGCCCACAGTCATGTCGCTGCACAAGGCAGCACGGTCACCGGCACCGTGCTGAACGCATCAGATCAGTTACCGCTGCCTGGTGTTACCGTGGCAGTGAAAGGAAAAGCACAAGGGACCGTCACCGATAGCGACGGTAAATTCACCATCATAGCCGACCCTTCCGATGTGCTGATATTCAGCTTCGTCGGGATGGAGACACGGGAAGTGCAGGTGGGCACATCTCGCGAGATCACGGTGTCGCTAGAGGAGAGCATAGGAAGCCTGCAGGAGATCGTGGTTGTAGGGTATGGCACGCAGAAGAAAACGAATCTTACCGGTGCTGTTTCATCGGTCGACACAAGGGTGCTTGAATCGCGCCCGATAGCAGACGCGGGAAGAGGTCTACAGGGAACTACTCCGGGGTTGAACATCGTCATACCCAGTGGTGAAGTTGGCTCCGACCCTCTCATGCGGATCCGCGGGCAGTTCGCCTCTCTCGAAGGAGGCTCTGCTCCGCTGATCTTACTCGATAACGTGGAAATCCCTTCAATCCAACTAGTAAACCCCAACGACATCGAGTCTATATCCGTACTGAAGGACGCGGCATCCGCTTCTATATACGGTGCAAAGGCTGCATTCGGCGTAATACTGATCACCACGAAGAAGGGCGCTGCGACAGAGGGCGTGAATGTAACCTATTCCGGAAACCTCTCTTTCCAGAACATTTCCAAAGACATCAACATGGGCGGCATCGACGCGATGGAATACACACTGCATGCATTTGAGCGTGTCGGTGCTACGCGGGCAGGAGCCTTCTGGATTGTAACACGCGAAGGTTACGATCGCGCGCTGGAATGGCACACACGATGGGCCAACGTGGTTAAACCACACGATCCCATGCTGTACGGACGCGACTGGTATGTAGACGTTAACAATTATAAGATCGGTCTGCGCATGTACGACCCGTACGAATATATGATCCGTGAATGGACACCAACGCAACTTCACAACGTCTCGGCCAGCGGCATGACGGGGAAGACCACGTACAATCTCAGCTTCGGATATCTCGACCAAAGTGGGATGACGAAGCCGGCAAAGCGTGACGACTTTCAGCGATACAATGGCTCCCTGCAGGTCGGCACCCAGGTGAACGACTGGCTTGCTTTCAACGTAGGCGCGCTGTATTCGAAACGCCTCAAACACTATCCGTATGCAACGAACTCTACCACCGCCGACCCCTGGCTTTACCTGTATCGATGGGCTGCGACGTATCCGATGACAACTGAGGACGGTGACCCTATCCGGAGCCCTTACTACGAAATGCAGGCAGCCAACACAGCCTTCCAGGAAACGAACTACACCAGCCTCAATGGCGGCGTGACCATCACACCGGTGAAAAACTGGAGCATCAAATTTGATTTCACACATGCTAACCAGGAGTATGTTACGAAACGGCCAGGTACACGCTTTACCGCGAGGAATTCATGGGCCGCGGCCATTCCCAAGCTCGACGAAAGCGGAGAACGCATCTACGTGAACGACGCCGGTCAGGAAGTACCCTCGACCGACCCCGACGCGATGCCTGCATTCGAGTTGGATATGACAACGTATACTGCGCCGGGCGCCAATCCCGACCACGTATATCGTTACGTCAAAAACGATCAGTGGAACACCATCAACCTGTATTCAACGTACGATCTGAACCTGAACGGAGGACAGAATTTTACATTCATGTTGGGTATGAACCGCGTCGCCTATGCCAACGCATACAACTGGTCACAGATCACCCAGCTCATCGACTATGAAAACCCCCAGTTTGACCTGGCTACCGGAACCCAAACCGCAAGCGGAGGCGAGTACTGGGATTCCCAGCTCGGGTTCTTCGGCAGGGTGAATTACAATTTCAACGAGAAGTATCTCTTTGAAGCTAATCTTCGCTACGACGGCACCTCGAAATTCCCGAGCGATTTGCAATGGCGATGGTTCCCTTCCTTTTCGGTAGGCTGGCGGATCAACGAAGAATCCTGGATGGATTGGTCAAGCGCCTTTCTCGATGAGTTGAAAGTCCGCGCATCGTGGGGTTCCATCGGTGACCAGTCTGTACCCAACAATCTTTACATCCCGACTATGAAGGGAGCATACAACGACTGGGTTTTTGGAACGGCCAAGATGTATGAGTTCGGTACACCGACAGCCGTATCACAGTCGATCACCTGGCAGGACATCACTACGCTCGACGTGGGCTTTGACGCACGTATACTCAACGGCGCGGTGGGGATCACATTCGATTGGTTCCAGCGCGATACCGAGCGCATGATCGTACCACAGGAGGGCATCCCCGCCACCTTCGGCACCGAAGCGCCGAAGAGCAACTTCGGATCACTCAGGACAAAGGGCGTCGAACTCATGCTCGACTACACCAAGCAGTTCGGCAACGGACTTCAACTGAATTTTATTGCAAGCTTCTCCGATGCCGTCACCAGGATTACCAAGTATGGCGACACGAAGAGTATCGACTCATGGTATGTAGGAAAAACTTACGGCGAGATCTGGGGTTATGAAACCGATCGCTTGTACCAGGTTGATGACTTTGTATATGATAATAACGGCGATCTTGTACCGGTCGTCACTGAAGGGGGATCCACCATCAATCAACTCGCCGATGAGACGGCGCCAACTCAGGGTGAGCTTCAGTCGGGTAACTTCGTATTCGGCCCCGGCGACGTGAAATTCAGGGACCTTAACAACGACGGCGTCATCAACGATGGCAACAGGGCTATAGACGATCACGGCGATCTCAAAGTGATCGGTAATTCCACACCGCGTTATGAGTACAGCTTCCGGGTTAACGCCGGCTTCCGCGGATTCGATCTGGGCGTCTTCTTCCAGGGTATCGGTAAACGTGAAATATGGGGAGCCGGGTTCCTGGCCATCCCTGGGTTCAATTCCGCCGACGGCGCAATGCCGCAGGCCATCGCCGGAAATTTCTGGAAAGAAGATCGTCCCAATGCGTTCTACCCCAGACCGTATAATCTCGCGGGCGCAAATACGGGTGGAAACATGCAGATCCAAACACGCTACCTGCTCGACATGTCTTATCTGCGGATCAAGAACATCACCCTGGGCTACACACTGCCGATGGCATTGTCGCAACGCGTCCACCTGAACAAGGCGCGGATATACGCATCGCTGGAGAACTTCTTCACTTTCGACAACCTGGGCGATCTGCCCATAGACCCCGAAGTGATATCAGGTATCTCGATGTGGCGCGACGACGCCAACTACAACCTGGGGCGTACGGGTGTCGGGGTGCCGACCTTCAAAAGTGTTTCCCTCGGACTTGAACTTAGTTTCTAAAATTCAGAACCATGAAAAAATATTTCATCATACTAGCGATCGCGGCCACCATTGTCTCCGGGTGTGAAGACTTCCTGGACCGGCCGCCTCTCACCGAGATGAACGACGATAATTACTGGACCAGTGAAAACAATCTCCGGTTGTTCGCCAACGGATTTTATGCCCAATACTTTGTGGGGTACAACGACACATGGGGTGTCGACTATGCGCCCTTGCGCGGCTATTATTTTTCGGATGATTTTACCACCACGGGTAAGCAAATCAATTTTGAACCGCAAGCTCCGGATTCAAGAGCGTCACTCGCTGAAACGGCGGCATGGCTCACAACGTATGCCGGCCCCACATGGAATTTCTCGTGGATACGAAAGGCCAATCTCCTCCTCGAACGCATTGATGGTATGAAGGACGAGATCCTGGATGACGAAGCGTATAACCACTGGAGCGCCGTTGCCCGGTTCTTCAGAGGATATGAGTACAGCAGGCTTGTCAGCGTTTTCGGCGACGTTCCCTACTATGATCATGTGCTGAGCGATGTCGAATTCGAACTGCTGTATAAAGACCGCGACTCGAGGACGCTTGTAATGGACAAGGTGTACGAAGACTTTCAGTATGTGCTGGAAAACATGCGGCTGTCTGACGGCGACCCGCAGAGCCTGAACCGCTACATCGCCGCCGGCTTTATATCGCGCTTCATGCTCTTTGAAGGTACCTGGCAAAAGTATCACCTGAACAATAACGAAAAGGCAGAACAATATCTCCAACTCGCTGTCGACGCGGGCGATCTTGTCCTTGAGTCGGGATTATGGACATTCACGAGCGACTTCCGCTCGCTGTTCGGATCAGAAGATCTTTCTACCAATAAGGAGGTCCTGATGTACCGGAAGTACGATGCCGCGCTCGGGGTTACCCACCACGTTGCCTCTTATTCCAACATTACGGAAAGCCAGAGTCCGGCTGCGAACCTCGACCTTGTCAGGTCATTCATTGCCGTCGACGGACAGCCTTATCAACTCTCTTCCGTAGCGGATGCCGACAAATTTGACATTGGAAGCCTCATCCTGACGCGCGACCCACGTTTCGAAGCCACCTTCTGGGATGTTCCCAGGGCACAGTCGGCTACACTTCTTTATGCCGACAAATTCATCGACCGTGAAGGGCCGACCTATGCAGGCGGAACCTATCCTCCGCGGTACGGTTCCAATACGAACACCAACGACGCGCCGGTGATGCGGCTCGCGGAAGTGGCACTGAACTGGATCGAGGCAAAAGCTGAACTTGCCACACTCGGTGGGCCTGAGGTGACTCAAGCAGACCTCGACGCCTCCATCAACGCCATCCGGGATCGTCCGCTCGATGCTGTCGCCGAAGATAAAGGTGTACAAAAAACCGCACCGCTGCTGATTGGCGCCATTCCGGATGATCCGGAACGCGATGGCGACATTGCACCGCTATTATGGGAAATCAGACGCGAACGCAGGATGGAGTTTGTATATGAACACACCCGCCTTATGGACATCAAGCGTTGGAAAAAAATCGAGTACATGGACGGTAGCGTGAACGAAGATCTGCTCCTGGGGCCGTGGGTGGATTTTCCCAACGAATTCCCCGAGTGGCTCGACGAAGCGAAGATCGACAAGTTAAAAGTCGACAAAGGCGACGGCACCGTGGTCACGTACAATGGGTCCAACGATGCAGACATGGTCGGATTCTATATTCCCGAAAACGTCTCGAACAGGGACGCTTTCACGGAACGTGTGTACCTGGCTCCGGTGGGCAACAACCAAATCAGCCAATACCTGGAAAAGGGCTTTACGCTCAGCCAAACGCCCGGTTGGTAATGCCGCAAAGAATGCCTTGACGTGATGCGGGTTAGTTGAAGTAAAGCCCCTCCCATGAACTCATGGCGAGGGGCTTTTTCGTACCTTTATTTATACCTTGAGATCCCCTCCCGGAATTATTGCACTTATGAAGAACATATTGCCGCTAACGATATTCTTATTCCTTTCATCTTCACTGCTGTCGGCTCAGACCTTAAAACCCCCATTCGCCGGACATGAAAACGACGCGTGGGTGGATTCAGTGTTTGCCACCCTATCGCCGGACGAAAAGATCGCGCAACTGATCATGGTCGCCGCCTGGTCGAACCGGGGCGAAGACCATGAGCAGGAACTGCTGAAAATTATTCGTGACCACAAGGTGGGCGGACTGATCTTCTTCCAGGGTGGTCCGGTACGACAAGCGCGCCAGATAAACCGATATCAGGCTGCGTCTAAAGTACCGCTTCTTATGGCGATGGACGCTGAATGGGGATTGGGCATGCGGCTCGACAGTACCATCAGCTATCCCTATCAAATGACACTCGGCGCCATCGCCGACGATAACCTGATCCAAAAAATGGGCGCTGAAATTGCCCGCCAAATGAAACGTGCGGGCTTGCATGTCAACTTTGCTCCCGTTGCCGACATCAATAACAACCCGGCCAATCCGGTGATCAATTTCCGATCCTTCGGTGAGGACAAACACAACGTAACACGCAAGTCGATCGCCTATATGCGCGGACTGCAACACAATGGCATCCTCGCCACCGCGAAACACTTTCCGGGTCACGGCGATACCGATACCGATTCGCACCATGCTCTGCCTCAAATTGAACATTCGCGGCAGCGCCTCGACTCACTGGAACTGTATCCCTTCCGCGAAATGATCAAGGCAGGCATTGGCGGTATTATGGTGGCGCATCTTAACGTCGAAGCGCTCGACCCTTCAGGCGTGCCCTCCACATTATCCCGTCCCATCATCACAGACCTGCTTCGTAACGAGCTCGGCTTCGAGGGCTTAATCGTAACGGATGCCATGAACATGCGCGGCGTTACAGCAAGCAATCCCCCGGGCGTTGTAGACCGTGACGCGATACTGGCCGGTAACGACCTGCTTGAATTCACGGAAGACGTCGCACGCGCGATTGCAGAAATCAAAAAGGCAATTGCACGCGGCGCTATCACCCAGCGCGAGATCGATGCGCGCTGCCGCAAAATTCTCGCCATCAAGCATTGGGCCGGGCTTCACAAAGAACGACTTGTCGACGTAGCCAACATCATACAAGATCTGAACACGCCCCAGGCAAAACTGCTCAACCGTAACCTCATTCAGGCCGCCATCACAGTATTGAACAACGATAGCGACATACTTCCCATTCGGGATCTTGACACGTTGCGGATAGCTTCTGTTTCCATCGGAAGCGATCACATCACACCATTCCAACACACACTCGGACTTTACACCCAAGTGGATCACTTCGTTGTACCGGCCAATGCCGCGCCGGAATTGATCGACTCGGTGTCCCGCCGACTGACACACTACAACCGGTTAATCGTTGGGATTCACGACGCACCCGGACGGCCTCTGAACCGCATTACCTACACACCACCCGTTACCGAACTTATCCGTTCACTGTCCTCGCGTCCGGGCGTAATAGTGACAGTGTTTAAGAACCCTTACGTCCTCGACAAGCTTGAGCGCATTGAACAAGCGGACGGCCTTATCGTCACGTACCAGGATAACACGGACGCCGAGGACCTGGCTGCCCAGCTCATTTTCGGGGGCATCGGGGCAACAGGGCGTCTGCCCGTTAGCATAGGCAGCAAGTTCGCGTACGGCGACGGCCTTGACGTTGAGGGCGGCATCCGCTTTAAGTACACGCTACCGGAAGACGCGGGGATGAATTCAGGTGTCTTATACCCGCGAATCGACTCGATCGTTAATCAGGCAATGGACGTAAGAGCGATTCCCGGGTGTCAGGTGTTTGTCGCCAAAGACCGCAAGGTGGTCATGTACAAAGCGTATGGATACCAGGACTACACCGACACGATCAAGGTAAAGCGCAGCGATCTGTATGACCTGGCCTCCGTGACGAAAATCTCGACGAGTCTTGCAGCGCTCATGAAACTGTATGACGACGGGAAGTTCCGACTTGATGCCACACTCGCCGACTACCTTCCGAAATTCAAGCGCTCAAACAAGTCGGATATTCCGATGTACGACATTCTTACCCATCAGGCACGTTTCCAACCCTGGATCCCTTTTTACAAGAACACCGTCAAGGAAAACGGAAAATACCGCTGGTACACGATCAAGAAGGACTCGTCAAACCGATATCCGATCCGGCTCAGGGATGGAATGTATCTCCATCGTAAATATCCGGATCGCATTGTGAACATTATCCGGAAGTCACCTCTGCTGGACGAAAAGAAATATGTCTATTCAGACTTCTTTTTCATCCTCGCACCGCGGGTTGTCGAAAGCATGATCGAGGAAGACTTTGAGTCGTATCTGCGCAGGAATTTTTATAAACCGCTGGGCGCCACTTCCGTCATGTACAATCCCTTGCGGAATTATCCCATTGACGCGATTGTGCCAACTGAACACGACTACTACTTTCGGCATCAGCCGATACACGGCACCGTACACGATGAAGGAGCGATTATGATGGGAGGCGTCTCCGGGCACGCGGGCCTTTTCGCCAATGCGAATGATCTGGCGAAACTCATGCAGATGTATCTGGACATGGGTGAATACGGTGGGAGACGATATATAAACGAAGAGACCCTGAAAGAATGGACACGTACGCAGTTCCCGGATAACGATAACCGGAGAGCGGTGGGTTTCGACAAGCCCAACCTGGTATACACCGGGCCGAGTCACAACACAGCGCGCGATGCCAGCGCAGCAAGCTTTGGTCATACAGGCTTTACGGGCACGTTCGCCTGGATGGATCCCGAGAACGGGCTGCTGTACATCTTTCTGTCTAACCGGGTCAACCCTACACGTGACAACACCCGACTATACCGTCTCAACACGAGAACAGAAGTACAGCAGGTACTCTATGACGCAGTGGAAGACCATGAGCTCACGTCTCACTAACCAACGATCAATATGGAGGCCTACACCATACGGCCGCAGACCGCGGTAAAAATAGAGGCAAGCCATCAGCTCGATGCATTGGCCCAGAAGACAACGGACGCAACCGCGGACACACGTTCAGGCATCCTGGTGTCTGGGTATCGCGGTACAGGAAAGACGTGGTTGGTAGAAAACTATCTGCAGACAATAGAGTCGAGCCGTCCGGTAATGATCGCGCGACACTATCCGCAGCATGAAAACATTCCGTATTTCGGATTCAAATATTGCGTGTCCGACTATCTGGGGAAGGTGTACAGCCAGGCCAGCAAGTCAGAATTGCAAAGCTTCTCGGAGAAATTAAAGAACCATCTGGGTGAAGGCATCTATTTGCTGCTTGACTATATCCCGGAACTGTCTTTGATCCTGGGTGAAGAGCGTCCGCAAAACACGCAGTCGCAACTTACAATTGAGAATCAGCTCTACCCGCTGTTCCGACGCATTTTTGAATTCCTCTCCGAATACTGGCGTTGCCCTGTGTATTTTTTTACAGACGACCTCCAGTGGATCGACGCATCGGGAATTAACCTACTGAAACACCTGCTCCTCAACCTTACTAATCGACAACTCGTGTGGATCGGGGCGCACCGCACGCCTCACGGTAAGACCAGTTTGCTTGGACAACTCCTGGAAGAGTTGCGGCTGAAAAACTTCCGTACAGAACACGTTCAACTTCATGGGCTGAACGCCGATGAAACCGCGCAATTTATCGGAATGACCCTGGACGCCTCGGCAAGCCCCGAATTCGTCGATACGTGTCACAGACTTACCGCCGGCAACCCCGCTCACCTGCAGGCGCTTCTTGAAAGCCTCCGCAACAGCGACCTGATCTGGCGGGATGGTGATGTGCTCCAATGCAACACAGACGCTGTTATCACACAGTATCAGGACCAGAAAACGCAGACGATGATGCTCGAGCAGGTCCGGAGACTTTCACCGGCCGCTTACGACGTGCTTTGCATTACGGCTTGTATGGGTCGCTTCGACCGCCAACTCATGCTCGACTGGCTTGACGGTGAATCCGGAATCCTGAAACTCCTGCTCGATGAAGCGCTTGACGCGGGGTTACTTAAAACGTATGAGCAGGACATCCGATTTTCAGACACACATGTAGGCGAAATGATCTATGATCAATTGTCTGACAATCGCAAACTGGAGCTGCACTATAAAATTGCCAACCTGTTTTACGCGCGGGGTGTGGATCGGTTGAACCGGACGGACATCATTATGATGACTACGAGTTTCAACCAATCGCTGGAACGTGTAAAGGCCGACGGCAGACTGTTGCTCACCGCCGAACTTAATTACCAGGCAGGCAAAATACTTGAGAAAGACAAGGCCTACGATCAGGCTCGATACTTCTTCAAGATGAGCGCCGAGATGCTGAAAGAGTGCCGGTGGGAAGACGTAAAAGAACAGGTATGGTGGGTTTATATGGATCGCGCGCGGATCGAGTATTATTTAGGCGATTACGATCTTGCCGAAATCCATCTTGATTACCTTCTTGAGCGCATTCACGATCCCGTGAAGCGTTCGAAGGTATTCGAGTTGAAGGTGACCATCAATAACCACCTGGCGCGGTATCAAAAGGTCGTGTACATTCTTCGGGAAAGTCTTGCAGAACTGGGCCTTGCGTTGCCCCTGGACGAACGCGATCAGCACCGGGAAGTAGCGCGACTTAAAATAATCCTGAGTAAGCAGGAACAGGAACCCGAAGCGAATGTCAATTCGGAATCGCCGGAAAAGTCGGAAGCCATTTTGAGGCTATTATACGTCGGAGGCATGAGCCTTCACCACAACTCCGACGTGCTGATGACGTGGGCGGCGATGCAGATCATCCTGCGTGCCAATCGCCAAAAACCGTCGGTGGTGAAGGCGATAGGCTACGTTTCTTATGGACGCATGCAAATCATCGGCGGCGATATCGACAAAGGATACGAATTCGGCACCAAGGGACTCGCGCTAAATAAGTCACTTGATGATATAAGCCTCCGGTGTCGCGTATTCGGCGTGTTCGCTTTCTACATACAACCCTGGAAGAAGGACTTTTCCGAAAGCTATGCCCTCCTGGATGACGCTGCCGACGCGGGACGAAAGGCCGGCGACCTCATCGGCGTGTATATTCTGAAAACCCACCGCCTCAACCTGCATATCATTGCCGGATTGCCGTTAAAGGGCCTGTCTCACTGGGACTTCGAAGAGTCGTACCCGGGGATGGAGCTCACCTATTATATCACACACTACCAAAAGAGCCTCATCCGGTTTCTTACGGGAGAATCCACCACGTTCTCCATACCGCGACAAAACCCTTCGTCGTTGGCCGGACAACTGACGATAAAAGAAGAAAAGTTCTATCGCAACTATGTGTGGGCCCGGTATTATTTCCTTTTCGGTCATTACGCACTCGCCGCACGGGCGGCCGAAGAGGCGGACGCCAATCGTAAACTTCAGGAGGCCTCCCCCCTCCTTCCAGCCAACCTCCTCACGTGGTTTCTTTCCGTTACACAAAGCTGGGGTTCACATTCAAAGGCGCTCACGCCACGTGTCGAACAGGTATTGAATTCCTTTGAGGGGTGGCAACGACATGCCCCTACAAATTACCGTCCCGCCTGGTTACTCATGAGAGCCGAGTGGTGTCGGATAACCGGCCGTGAAGAAGCGGCGCAGTACTATGACTTGTCCTGGCAAGCCTCCGGTGAAAACATATATCATCGGGCTATTACCAGCGAGTTGTGGGCACGATTCCTGCTAAGCCAAAATGTCCATGATCCTTTCGCCGCGACGTTGCTTGAGCATGCCATCCAATCCTTCGATGAATGGAATGCAATTTCCAAGAGCCGGCAATTAAAGCAACAATATGCGGCGGTGCTGAATGGCGGGACAGCGGGATCGGAATCAGTCGACATCGAAACGATACAGTATGAATTGAGCGGCGACATGGAAGTGCAGTCGCTGATCAAGAAACTGATGGTGTTGTTGCTTCGCATTTCGGGATCCACACGCGTTACTGTTGAGTTGGTAGAGGACGCGCGTGAGCGTATCGTGTACGATTCACTTACACTGCTGCACGAAGCAAAACCAATGCAGCCTGCGATACCGGCCTCGATGGTCCGGATGGCGCTCAAGTCGCATCATCCCGTAGTTGTTAACGAACTCAGAACGGAAAAGGGATTGCATGACACTGAAGACCTTCAGGCACGGGGTGTCAGGTCGTTCCTCATCCTTCCGGTTACCATCAGCGGGCATGTGTCGATGGTGGTGTACCTTGAAAATGAAATTAAAGCGAACTGGTATACCGCCGATCGGATTAAAGCCGTAAAGATCACTGCCAATCAGGGCGCGGTCATGATTGAAAACGCACGCATTCATGAACATTCAGTGCGCCTCAACGAAGATTTGCGAAAGGAAATAGCGGAAAAGGAAAGGCTGTCTTCCCTGATCGAGGCGCAGCAGCATGCCCACATGAAAGCGCTGATGCAGGCGCAAAACACGGAACGCAAACGCATGGCCCGGGACCTTCACGACGGCCTGGGATCGTTGCTGTCCAGCGTACGTCTTCGTTTTAACGGGCTGCAACACGAAGTATTCGAGAAGGTACCTGAAAAGGCCAATCGGTATCGCGACAGCCTCCAACTCCTCGACGAGGCCATCGACGAACTGCGCCAGATATCTCACAATATGGTACCGGCGTCGCTCAGCCGGTTCGGGCTGGGCCCCGCGTTGCATACTTTCGCGGCCCAGGTAAAAGCATCAGGAGAATTGGAGGTTGACCTGCAGATCCTGGGGCTGGAGGAACGACTTCCCGAGGAAATGGAAGTCCACGTATATCGCATCTGTCAGGAATTGGTTCAGAATGTCATCAAGCATGCGCAGGCGTCAAAACTCCGGATACAAATCATCCGCCATAACGATGCATTGAACATCAGCGTAGAGGACAACGGCAAAGGCATGATAAAAGACCAGGTGACCCGCGGGTTCGGGTTCAGCACCATTCAATCCAATGTAGATCTTTTCAAAGGTTCATTCTCAATTGAAAGCCAACCCGGAAAGGGCTGCCTGGTGCTGATCGATCTGCCGGTAGCATAATCAATACACGATTAGCTTATGCGTAAACAAGGCGCCGCGTAGCATGAAGCGGAGCACATAGGTTCCCCGCGCCAGATGGTTCGGCACAATATCATGCAAGTCGACCCTATTAGAAAGGTCCACCACGCCGGAGAACAAAGTACGACCGGACATATCAACAACATTCAGCATCACATCTTTCTCCTTACTATAATCCAGTCGCAAGTGTATTGGCTCACCCGTTCGGGCCGGATTCGGATACACCGACAGCACCGGCACCTCATAGTGACTCTTTATGGTGATGATCCTGGAGTACTCAACCTGCCCGTCAAAATCCGTTTGCCGGAGACGGTAGTAGGATACGCCTTCCAGCGGATCGGGATCGCTGTAATGGTAGTCAAGCTTCACGTTGCTGTTTCCGGCACCATATACAAATCCGATAGAATCAAAATGCAACTCTGTACCGCTCCGCTCGATGACAAAGTAGTCGTTGTTTTTTTCCGACAGCGTCGTCCAAAAAAGCTCAACAATTCCATTTTCGAGGAATCCCGAAAACACCGACAACTCAACCGGAAGGATCACGTTTTGGTACCCCAGTGTGAAAAACGTCTGGCCTGAAATCGACGTGACACCAGAAGTAGCGTACCCAACAGGAGCCGCTGGGGCAAATACGCCCGATCCTCCTTCGTCGGTCCAGGGACCAGCGGAGTTCGTTGCCCGCATGATGTGTGCGTTCCCCGCGAAGAGGACGTTCTCATCGGCCACACCATTCGTATTAAAATTCAGTTCGATGGTCGGGTCGTTCATAGTACCCGATACCAGGTCTACGCTATAGTACCGCGCTTCCGACAGCACACCTACTTCAACGGGATACGTCCCGGTCGGTGCCGTGTTGATCATTTCCACCCGTACAACAGGTGAATTCGATGCGGCGGTCTGCTGAATGACCACGGGGCGGTATACATTACCCTTTCCCACAGGGAATACACGACTTGCTCCGGCATCATCCGGAAAAGCAATGGACACACGACCATCGATGAATGCGGATTCGCCGTAACCCGAAACCGGCTGCGCAGCGGTATTCGTAAGCGCTATCGTATTGGAGCCCGTGACAATCTTCCCAGATGAAATGATCAGTTCGTCGGCAACCGAAATGCTATTGTTCAACTGCAGCGTACCACCGTCGGATCTGATGAGGCGGTAAAATGCTGTCGCACCATCGAGCGTCTGGATGCCGCCGTTTTCAAAGACGACGGTACTCGTACCGCGGTTAAATGTTCCAGTGCTGCTCCAGTCTCCTGACACGACCACCGTTCCGCTCCCCGCATCAAATATGGCTGGTGGCGTGTTAACAAAATTTCCGAACACCGCCAACCTTCCTGAGCCTACGGAATAAGAAGCGCTTGCACCGGCGTTGGTAAACGCACCCGCCACAGACACGGTACCGGTGCCTGCCGTAAATGTAGTGTTGTTGGTCAAGCTGCCTCCGATTGTGATGGCACCCGCGCCGCCATTGAACGCTCCCGATGTATTGTTAAGGTTACCCCTGATGCGCATCATTCCCGCGCCCGCGTTGAACGTACCCTGGTTGAGCACCATTCCCCGCACGCCAATGCTGTCGGAGCCTGCGTTGAAGGTCGCCCCCGACTGATTGGCAAGATTTCCAAGTACATGCAATCCATCGTCGCCGTCACCCGCGTTAAACACCGCCGAGGCGCCGGAGTTCGTAAGGTTGCCACCGACAGTGACTTCTCCGGTACCCATGTGAAAGGTACCGTTGTTGACAAAATGCTGGCCCGATCCCGCGAGCTCGATGTCGCGGTTGTTAACTGCGTTGGTAACAGTGCCTTGTGCGATCGTGAGCGTGCCGTTGAGAATGAGGTCGACATTAGGGAGGGTTTTGGTGCTCACCCCGGTAAAGGTCAGATTGTTGTAGGTAGTCTGAGTAGGCAAGGTAACGGTGCCGTTGTATTCGATCGTGCCGCCGCCCGCTGCAACGAACGAAGAGAAGTTACCGGAAGGAAACGTCGACGATTGAATTTGAATGGTCTTGTCGCCTGTTCCTCCGGCTGAAACGGTACCGAACTCATGTCCGGTCGTCGCGCCGAGATGAAGTCTTCCGCTTACCTCCAGGGTAGCAGTGCGCATTGTGTTCGCTGTCACTGTTATCGTATGCCCCGAGCTGATGACAACAAACGATCCGGGTGGGGGTCCAAGCCCGTCGCCGGGCGGGTCAATATTCCATACCGCATCTGTTTCCCAGTTCCCTGAAGCAACGCTGACGTATGTTTGCGGATTGAGGAAAGCGGTTTGCTCTCCCGCAGTGTAGTCGCCGGTAAGATTGGTGTTGTCAAACACGATCACCCGCGTGGTGGTGTTTGGATTGCCGGCGGTCACACCTACCGACCAGGCTCCGCCCTGAAACCTTGCGTCGCGGTAATCCATCGGATTCCCATTTTCGTCGGCAGCGACATAAGTGTACGTATGAATAAGTGACGTGATGTCTATTCCACTGTTGGTAACGCTCCAATAGTATCGGATGAAAGCCGTGCCCGAGCCCGTGGCATTCGGGTGTTTGCTGTTAACAGGTTTCAGTCGGATCGTTCCGCCGGAGGCGCCGGTAGTAATCGTATAATTTGCCGGCGTGTACTTACCTCCCACGCCCACAGGAAATTCAAAGCTCCCCGAGGTGCCCGGCGCAAACGCCTTGGTAACACCGACGTCGGAAATATTTCCGGCTGTGATGATGTACCGCGACGCCGAATAGCCCGCTATCGGAGAAAGACTCGTCGAGGAAAGCGTCAAACCATAAGCGCCAATGTTGAGAGAACCGTTGATGAACGTCAGCGTGCCGGTGATCTCCTGATTTGCGGCGAAACTTGCACCAGAGGCATTGTCGAGGATAACGTCACCGAATTTTCCGTTGCCGTTCCCTGTGATGGTCTGTGTGCCGCCTCCCGCAAGTGTAATGCTCCCTGTACCCGAACTGGTATGCACGGCTGAATTGGAAACATGACCGATCACTGTAATGGTGTTGGTCGAGCCCGCGAGCGTACCATTGCTGATGGTAAGCATGCCGTTCACACGCACGTTAGAGTTGGCCTGTAAGCCCACTGTTCCTCCGGTGAACGTGTTATTAATAACGAGGTTGGCAAAATTGGTGAGGTTGCCCGGGCGGCCCGAGAAAACCTGGTGGTCCAGGGAGCCGTTGAGCGTTGTGGTCTGGCTTGCCGACCCGGCCTGGTATCCTCCGGTTGTAATGCCGGTGCTGCTGTTCGTGTTATTGTTGGAAAAGTTACCGGCAATGCTGACGTTGTAGCCGTTCGCGTTAAACACATCCGTGGCCTGAATGGTGAGGGAACCCCGCAAAGTGAGACCATTGGCTTCAAGCCGTGCCGTATTGTTGCTGCCGGTTACTTCAAAGCTATACAGTGGGATCGCTGTATTGACGTCGGTGGTTCTGGATGTGGTGCTGCTGCCGATACGTACAACGCCGCCGGTGACCGACGAGGCCGACGGCTGCAGGTAGAGGTCTGCAATGGCGTTACCATTCGTAGGCTGCCCGATATTCAAACTGCCCCCGCTCATTGTAAAGGAGCTGCCAGGATTTAGTATTTCAAACACACCGCGCGTTTGTGTGGGCGATGTGGCCAGGCCAACGTATACGGCACCACCGGATTGATCGTACACCAGACTTCCCTGCGAGCTTGCGTCTGAACGACGAATTTGCGATTGTACGTCCAGCGTACCACCGGAAATCCTGATGGTCGGTTGTCCGGTAGCTGCATACTCAATGGAATTCTCGTTGGCTGCTGTACCTATTTGGACAGCCCCTGCGAGTATCTCCAGTGTACCCGCAAGAAGCAAGTCTGTCTTGTCGGGCCCTGAAAGCCGTAGCGTACCTCCATTTGCCGATAGCCTCGCGCTGGCCGGAATGGTAAAGTCTACGCCGCTCGCTATGGTCACCGCCTGCATAGCGCCAAGCCGAAACGTACCGTTCTCCAGTATAAGGGGCGAAGGGGAACCAGCAAGAGAGAATGTGTTGGCTGTGACATCGAGCACCGGCGTCATGGATGTACCCTTATCCACAGTAAGAACGTTGAATTCCGTACTGGGTCCGGTGCCCGACAGCGTTGCGTTTGAATTGCCTGTAAAGGTGGTGTTGCATATACGACTATTATTCGCCATGTCGAATACGCCATTGTTGACCATGTTGCCATGGAGAATCAATTGGTTGGTCACGGTCGTGCCTGTTCCGGATACACCAAATTGTCCGCCCGAATTGATAGTCAGGTTACCCAGCACCTCCACAGTTTGAGCGTTTCCGTTTTCAAACCGAAGCACACCTGAAGTAACGGTAAGGTTACCGTCGACGGTGAGTGTTCTGGAAGCGGCGGAATTCAACAGTACCAATCCAGACGCATTGCCCTGCGCATACATATTGTCGTAAATGTGCAGATCCACGTTGGGTAACGTAATCGTCCTACCCGCGCCGGGTGTGAGTATCAGATTTCGATAGCTTGTCAGCGGAAGGTTCGTAGGAGCAATGGATGTTGCCGGTATGGTGAAACTTTGATTGCCCGTGGTGTAGTACTCTACATTACCCCCGTTTTCACGAATAAAATTCCCGAAGTCGCCCGCAGGAAATTGCGCCGTCGCTGTTGCGGATGATATCCGTAATAACCCGCTGCCACCGACTTGTCGATTGTGCAATGCTCCGAAGTTGTGCCCGGTGGTCGTGCCGAGGTCGAGCGCACTACCCTGGTTAATTTCAAGTCCTCCGGCCGACTGGTTGTTTGTACTGATGGTAATGAAATGGTTGTGCGTAATTCCGTCACCGATGTACACGTGATCGCCGGCTGTCGGGGCCGACGTGGCATCGGGACCCGTATGACTTACATTAGACCACGGCGTAGTGCCGGGGCTGGTATCCGACCAGTTGCCGCTCCGCTTGCTGTAAAATATTCGCACTACCCCGAATGCTGCGGGCACACCTGCGGTAAACTCGCCGTCGATGTAGTCGGTTCCGGAGAAGGAAATAGTGTTGGATCCCTGGTTAACCTGAGTGACATCATTGATGACCGTCCACGCCGTGGGGTGATACCGTGCAGGAACGTAACTCGCATCAGCGCCGGCGGGCGACACGTGATCATCCAGATAACGATAAGTGTGAGAGATTGCGCTTGCACCAATACCGGTGAACCCCGAACTGGTCACCTTCCAGTACCATGCCAGGTTGTTTGTATTTCCCGCGACCACCAGGGGATGTCGTGCGTTAACCGGCCGTGCTGTTATAGACCCATAGGTAGTCGGCGCCGACGTGATCTGAATGGTGGCAGGGGTATAACTGGTGACCGAACCGAAGGGGAACGTGAACGCCGTGAGGTTACCGTAGGTCTTGCGAACTCCCCGGTCCGACTGATACCCGGAAGTCCGGATCATCTTGGAGTTGCTGAACGGATTGCCCGTGGTCGTTACAGCTGTCGCCGAAGTAGACGTCAGGGAAAGCAGATTCTGGTTGATGTCGAAGATACTGTTGCCGTTACCCGCCAGGGTAAGGGTACCGGCAATTGCTATGTCGGCAGTCGTACGGGCTCCCGGTGAGCTGGTGTTGTTCAGCACGAGGTTACCAAAGACGCCTGTACCGTCGCCTGAAATGATTTGTGTGGAAGTTCCGTTGAGTCGGATGCTGCCCGTTCCCGTGTGAACCGCTGCGTTGTAGACCGCTCCGAGTGCATTGATGGTCTTGCCACCATCGTTAAAGACACCGTTTTCAAGGTGCAGCGTATTCGCAACGGTTAGGGATGCGTTTGAACCGTCGATCTGCAACGCACCGGAGGGTTTGTCTACGGTAAGGTTATACAATCCTGACGTGATCGTGCCGCTGTTTGTAAAGGTTTGATCGCCCGTGCCATTGAAGATTGTAGTGTTGCCATTTGGGTTGTAGGTGGCTCCGGAATTAAGAACGAAATGTCTGCCTATCGACACATCCTGTCCGTTGGCATCAAACACGGGGCTGTTCGCACCCTGAATTGTAAAGTCGTTAAGAACCCGCAGCGGTTGTGCCGAGCTTTCGCCAACACCGCCTATGCCCGCCAGTCGAAGGGTCGTGGGCGTGCCGCCGGTACGTGAAATGGTAAAGTTCCAGAATGGCGCGGTGGAAGAGACGTTAAAGGAAGTCGCGCCCCCTGAAATGATAGCGTTGATCGTGCCACCCGTTACATTATAGTTTGCTTCCTTGCATCCGATGTGAATACCTCCATTGGCTGCACCACCTCCGGACTGAGAGTTGTGGACGTTGATCGTCCCCCCTGACATGATAAATACCTGCTCGGCATAAGGAATAGAAAATCTTGCGTAGTTGGCATTCGATTTTGTGCCCACCACGTCGAAAACCCCGCCAGTCATGGTGAACGAGCCACGGTGACCGGAGGCAGTGTTAGAAGGCCTGAATTTTTCCGTCGTAAAGACGCCACCTTCAATGATGTACTCTCCTTCTTCACGGATCACGGTACCTTCCTTTCCAACGCAGGTAAATGTCCCCGCCGTTATCCGGAATTTACCATACACCACCAGGGCGCTGCTGTTGGTATTGAAATCCGCCCCGTCGATCCAGAGCATGGGGCTTGCTGTTGGAGATCCAAGGTTGTAGTTGTCCGTATTGGCACCGTATACTCTTGGCACATTGATATTTGCACCTAGCCTGAGCGTCCCGTTTACGATATCGATGAGTTGTCCACTGGAATAGAAGTTGAGGTTTGCGGAATTCGTCGAGGTGACAGAAAGGATGTAGGTAGAACCTGATCCTTTGTCGACCGTCAGAGTATACAAGTCGGTGGTGCCGTTGCAGGCCATCACGTTGTTGGTCGTTCCGGTAAAGGTGAGGGATGCTGAGCCATTATTGGCCGAGGTGTACTGCGCTGAATTGCTCAGGTCTACCGTCCCATTGTTGGTCAGATTGCCGTAAAGGGTAATAGTATGGTTGGCATTAAACGTTCCTACACCGAACGTTGTGCCCGTGCCGATCGTAACGTTCCGCTGAACTGTAAGATTAATCTTGTTCGAAGCCTGCGTACCAAGTAGTACAGTAAGCGCACCGGCGCCTGTCGCTTGTGTTATGAGGTTACCCCTGACGAGGAGATTGTAACCCGAAGTATTGGAGACAGATATTGTATGATCTGCGGCGGTCGAGTTGGTGAACAGCAGGTTTGGATAGTTTATCGAGCCCGGGAGGTTACCAGAGAAGTTGTAGAATTCTACGGTGGCGCCGGACCCTGCGTTGAGCGAGAAGGTGTTGGAGACTACTGAGGGAAAATATCCTGAGCCGATGCGGAGTGTTCCTGATCCACCAAGTACGTTGAGGGTAGCGAATGTGTGCGTCGCAAGGTCGAGCACACCGCCGTTGAGAATGTTGATGGACAGGTTGGTGCTTGTGACGTTGGCGTTCAGATTGACGGTATAACCGTTGAGAATGTACACGACGTCGCCGTTGCCCGGGACGGCGCTGCCGGTCAGGTTCATCCCGGAAGGGTCGGTCGTCCAGGTGGCGGCGTCATTCCAAAAGCCGCTACTGCCTCCGTTTACGTACGTGTAATACGTGGCCGCAAACGAGGAGATTGAGAGGAGCATGAAGCAGCATACCAGTGTTGCTGCGCGAAATAACGTGCGCATGGGTGCAAGGGAAAAATGGGAGCCCGTATCGTCGAAAAAATTAAAAAACCCGAGGGCCAGCATGCTTGCCAGATTACAAACTTAATTGAACTACCGCCAATTCGGTGCCATCGGGCCTTATTCTAATTGAAGCTAAAACTTACATAGCTCATAGTATTGACAGACAATGCGTTATAAAACGACCGAAAAAATCGGATTTGCCCATTTTGGGACTAAAATCCCGAAGGTAGACTCAGAAAGCACGTGACAAATACCTCCAAATTTACCCGCACGATTGCCTGTTGGTGGGGATTTTGGAATGAGCGTCGGCGGGTTTAACTTGACAAGTGACTGCAATGAGAATGCTGGGGATACCTGTTATATACCTCCTCGCCACGCTGCTGGGATGCTCCTCCGACGAACCGCCGGCACCGCAAATCAATCCGCCTCAACAAAAGCCCGTCGACAAAAACTGGACGTTCGAGACAACACCCGTATGGTCCGATGAATTCGACTACGAAGGTCCTCCCGATCCGGACAAATGGGATTACGACATCGGCGGCCACGGCTGGGGTAACAACGAACTCCAGTATTACACGAACGACATTAAGAACGCCAGCGTAGGCGACGGCCATCTCAAAATAACCGTACGCAAAGAGCAAAAGGAAAACCGGGAATACACCTCCACACGGCTCGTGTCACGCAACAAAGGGGACTGGCTGTATGGACGTATCGAAATCAGCGCTAAACTTCCCGTCGGAAAGGGAACATGGCCAGCGTTATGGATGCTGCCTACCGACTGGCACTACGGCGACTGGCCCAAATCGGGTGAAATCGATATTATGGAACACGTCGGATTCGATCAGAACCGCATTCACTTCAGCGTCCACACCGAAGCGTACAACCACATGATCGGCACACAACGTACGGCCACGAAGACAATCGTAACCGCCAGCGACGAGTTCCATAAATACCGCGTCGATTGGACACCTTACGCCGTCCGCGGCTACTTCGACGATCAGCAAGTGTTCGAATTTATTAATGAAGGTAAGGGCTCCGCCACCTGGCCCTTCGATAAGCGCTTCCACCTTCTGATCAACATCGCCTTCGGCGGAAACTGGGGTGGCGCCCAGGGCATCGACGACACTGTGCTGCCGCAGTCCATGCTCGTTGACTACGTACGCGTATACAAAATGATCGAGAAATAGGTCAGAATCCTTAACTCAAGCGATCATCGGCCGTTATATCAAATAATAAAAGATAAATTAGTCCTTTATTATCGTATAGACTACCTTGAAGGCATTTAGTCGTGAAAAAAATAATAACGAGTCGCCGATGAAATATCGGAATTCGACCAACGAAAAGTCGTATTCAAGTGTTCAGAATGTAAAGTAAATAAACGCTATAAGCCATGAAAACAGCAGAACTACCCCATCTTACCGTCCACCAGATGGGTGAAACATTTAAAGTATTGCAAGTAACCGGATCAGAAGGGATGAATATGCCCGAACACTTCTGCACAGGGGAAGCTGTTGTCGTCGTCCAGCGTGGGTCGGCGGTACTGCACATGAAGGGTAAGGAGTTCCCATTGAAGCAGCATGATTCCATCGTCATTCCGGAGCGGGAAAAACATACGCTGGTGATCGGTGATGACTTTCAGTCGCACGTGATCATGGGCGTCGACGCCGAGATCAAGTTTGCCTAGCGCACCGCCTCGATAGGAGGAAATTCTTTCAACGAAAAAAACCTGTATGTGAAAATGAAAGCACGATTAAACTACCACGACGTCAACCCTGACGCTTTGAAAGCAATGCTCGGACTTGAAAAATTCGTACGTAGCTCAGGGCTGGAGCGTTCGTTATATGAACTGGTTAAGATTAGGGCATCCCAAATCAACGGATGCGCCTATTGCATCGATATGCATACCAAGGATGCCCGGCTGGCAGGGGAAACGGAACAACGTATCTACGCGCTGAGCGCATGGCGGGAAACGCCGTTCTATTCCGATCGGGAGCGCGCTGCATTGGCCTGGACCGAGGCACTCACGCTGATTTCCGAAAATGACGTTCCTGATGACTTGTATGAAACGGTCAGGAAGCAGTTTTCTGAAAAAGAAATCGTGACGCTGACGATGGCCATCGTTACCATCAACGGATGGAACCGGTTGGCCATCAGCTTCCGCACCGTACCGGGCACCTATGTACCGCAGAAAGCAAATACCGTTTAGGAGATCTCCCTTTTTCGGGCAACATTGGCAATTATTAACGAGAACATCTTATGTCAAACGAAACTCAGTATCCGGCAGCGACACGTGAGCTGGCGGAAAAAAAGGCAGCACTGGCACCGTCGAACATTGAAGCGTGGCGGACGTTCAGCAAAACCATCTTCGCCGAAGGCGCACTACCTTCCAAAACTAAGGAACTGATCGCGGTGGCGGTAGCGCACGTCACGCAATGTCCATACTGTATTCGCGCGCACACCCGTGGCGCCATGCGCAAGGGAGCAACGAAGGAGGAGATCATGGAAGCGATCTGGGTAGCCGCGGAAATGCGCGCCGGCGCAGCGTACGCCCATGCCAACATAGCCATGGATGTTATGGAGAACGGGTAAGCTAGCCCGTTGCCTGTCCAAAAGTCAGCAAGGTGCCGTTGGGGTCGATCATGGAAAACTCCTTTTGACCCCACGGCTTTTCCTGTAGTTTACCGTTCGGGTGAATGGCAGTACCATCGTCGAGAAGCTGCCGGTACATCCTATCGATATCTTCGTCCACTCTCAGGTAGATCATAAAATCGGATTTCCCCGGTACCAGGTCAGCGTATGAGAAAAAATGCAACTCCGCGCTGTCTCGTGTCAGGATAAAGTAATCTTCGTAGTCTGACTGCACCGAAAAGCCCAGGCTCTTCACGTACTAGTCGATAGTTGCCTTCTTATCAATAAACGGCAACTTGGGAACAGCGCTTGTGATCATAATTTTCCCGTCCGGTTTAAACCTCACTCAATCCTCAGGGATCGTGCCGGGTTGATGCGTGCCGCTTTGATCGTTTCAACGCTTACAGTCAACCAGGCAATGAACAGGGATACAAGAAACGCAAAAACAAACACAGTCCAATCAAGGGACACATGATAGGCGAATCCGGCAAGCCATCTGTTCATGCCATACCAGGCAAGCGGGAAGGCGACGACCATAGCAATCAGAACTGGCCTGGTGAAACTTTGCGACAAGAGAAACACTACCCCCGGAACGCTGGCACCCAGCACTTTCCGTACGCCAATCTCTTTGGTCCGGCGTTCTGCAAGAAAAGCCGACAGGCCATACAAGCCGAGGCAGGAAATAAATATCGCGAGTCCCGAAAACACATTGAACAATGTCCCCAATCGTTGCTCGGCTTTATACAAACCGGCCAACCTCTGATCGACAAAGTCGTAGGAAAACGGATACCCCGGGTTCAGCGTCTTCCAGATATCTTCCAGCGCACCGATAGAAGCCTCCGTTTGTCCGGGTTGCGTACGAACCACGACCATTCCTCCCCACCAATTCTTCCGCATAACGAGCGGTCCGATCGGCTGCTGCAAGGGCTGAAAGTTGAAATCCTTCGCAACACCGATAATCGTTCCCTTAACATCCTGAAATTCCAGGGGCTGTCCGACCGCTTCTTCGACATCCATACCCATCGTCTTTAACGCACTTTCGTTGACGACGAAATTCACGCTGTCGGACGGGTTGTCTTTCAGGAACCATCTGCCTTCGATAAGGGAAATACCAAATACATCCATGAAATTTTCGTCCACCCCCAGGCTGCTAACCAGAGGTTGCATTTCCGGACTCTTGCCCTCCCACATGATGTTGACCGTGCCATTTACCAAATTGGTTGGCATATCAGATACCACGGTGAACCGCGCGGTCGAAGGATTCCGCTCGAGTTCAGATCTAAGGGTTCGGTATTTCGACCAGAGGTCACCGGTCATGCGCGCGTACACGAGGTTCTCCTTGTCAAAGCCAAGATTTCTTTCCTGGATGTACTGCAGTTGGTTGTATACAACAGCCGTGCCCACCAGCAGTACAATGGAAATCGTGAACTGCGCCACCACCAGCGTATTGCGAAACGCACTGCTCGCCGCCCCTGCGCTGAGATTGCCCTTTAAGACTCTGGAAGGAAGAAAGCCCGAAAGGAACAACGCCGGGTAGCTGCCGGAAATAAGTCCCGTCGCGAGGGTTATGAGCACCAACCCGGTGATAAGTTTCACATCAGTAAAATCAAACCCCAACGCCTTCCCGGTAAGCGCGTTAAAGGATGGAAGGGTGACAACCACGAGCACGATCGAGATCAGGAACGCCAGGAACGCAATTACGGCCGACTCCATCAGAAACTGCCTGATGATCTGCGCACGCACCGCTCCCGCTACCTTCCGCAAGCCAACTTCACGGGCGCGTCGCGCAGACCTCGCCGTCGCCAGGTTCATGAAGTTGATGCAGGCGACCGCCAGGATAATCACGGCAATGACAATGAGGATATACACATATTGCGCATTTCCGCGGGCAAACATGTCGGCCATCAGGTGGCTTGACTGCAGATATATTTCATCGAGAGGTTGCAGCGCGAATGCAACTTTCAACACGGGTTCGTTTGCTTTATAAATATCCTGCATTCGCTCACCCATCTGCGCCAGGGAAGCGGGTGAAGTATCGGCTGCCTCATCCAGCAACACATATGTGGAAAAGTTAAAGTTATCCCATATGTTCTCTTTGAGATCACGATTCGTTCGTGCAAAGTTCGCCATCGGCTGAAGAAGATCGAACCGGATATGAGAATTACCGCGCAGGTCAGCAAGCACACCGGTTACGACAAGGTCTTCGCTGTGATTCTTGCGAATCGTCTGGCCCAGGGCCGGCTCGTCCCCAAAATACTTTTGGGCTATCGACTCGGTGAGCAAAATGCCGTCAGGATTCCGTAGAGCCGTCTCCGGATTTCCCGCCACGAGTGGGAAAGAAAATATTTGAAGGAAGGTAGAGTCTGCAAAAAGTACCTGGTCTTCTTCGAACATTCGATCACCTACCTGAAAAAGGTCCTCATGGTGACCACTCAACCGGACAGCGCTTCTCACAGCCGGCAACTCTTTCATAATAGCCGGTGCAATAGGCGCCGATGTGATGCCCGCATGAACGTCAAGTTCGGGGAGTGAGGCGTTTACCCGATAGATACGTTCGGCGTTGTCGTGAAAGCTGTCATAACTTAACTCATCTTTTACCCAAAGAAGAATTAATATGCTGCACGCCATACCGATGGCCAGACCAAAAATGTTGATAAATGAAAATCCCTTGTGACGTCGCAGATTCCGTAATGCGACCTTGAGGTAGTTTCGAAGCATGAGCTAATCTTTAATCAAATACACTATGCCGGGCCGGATGTGCCCATGCAGGTCTGAATTCCTGCTTTTCCCTGACTTAGACGCAAAAACGGCTGTCCACGTTGCACCACCCGAAGCAGAAATATTCCGGTGACAGGTGGACCGTTCGAAAAGGCACACTGCTGACCGGTTTCGGTGATCTTTACTTACGCGTGTCCATCACTTCCGATGCCACCCTGCCAGCACTCTGTAACGCAGCCTCTACGGTCCCCATCTCCTCACCGTCATTGAACGCTTCTCCGGCAAAGTAGATCGTATCATACACCGGCTCGGTAAGAACTTTTAGCGCCGCGGGGGTAAGTGGTGTCTTATAACCATACCCCCCCAGGGAAAACGGATCGCGCGACCAGTCGGCGATTTCGACAGCGCGGAGTTCCCGGTCTATCGTCTCCTGAGAACAATTGAAAAGATAGACCAGTGATTCAATCGCCATCATAGTCAATCGATCACCCCGAGGTGCAGTGAGCGTCGCGGGACCGGACAGCCAGCCGGATAATACTGAATGATTCAGGGGCAGCTGCGTCCACCAGGTTGGCACCTGGGCATCGGAGAAAATAAAGCCAGCATCCCGAAAGGTGTTCTCCCAGAGCGGGCGACGAAACTCCAAAAGAAATTTGATCACCCCACCCGTTTCAATTTGCGATATGGCGTCCTGCCATCGATCAATTCCAGGACTAAACGCGATCGCACCGGTTCTTAACACACTGGGTGGAACGGTGACGATGAGTTGACGCGCTTCGTAGTGTTCACCGTCTGTTGTCATGACGTCAACCTTCCCCGGTGTCCACGTCACCGCTGCAACGGGAGATGAAAGCCATACTTCGACACCATGCTTTGTGGCCTGGTGTCCGAGGTATTCGCATAGCTGAGTGTACCCGCCTACGAGTCGCGCGCCGGTAAATTCGGAGTCGGCCGACCATTCATTATGGATAGCCCTGGCGCTGATCCTACCCAGATCGGCCGCATCAAATCCTTCGATAAGGTTACGTGCATCCTCCCATAATTCCGGGAAGTCGGCTTGCGGAAAATTCTCGTCCAGAAACTCCTTCATGGTGGTATCAGTGCGTAACGCTCCAAGTGCGTCGGCAACCGTTTCGAGGGTTTCCGGAAACATCCTGGTGCGCTGCACCTTGCCCTTGCGGATTTCCCAGGGATCTCCGGCCGTTACCACGGTTTGTATACCGGCCTCCCCGATCAGCGCCTGCGTACATTTCGGCTTGCCGTGAATGAACTCAGCGCCTTGCTCTACCCGCGTAGAAAACTGTCCATTGAAGGTATGAATGCGGCCGCCGATCCGATCACGGGCTTCTAATACCGTTACCGAGCGATCCCGCATAGCAAGATCACGCGCTGCGGACAATCCACAAATGCCTGCACCTATAATCAACACGTCTCTCATCAGCTACTGCAATATCCGGTGATTTTCCTGTTCCTCCGAAAGAGCAAATTTCCGGCCGTTTGCCTTAACCGGT
>DATGQD010000039.1:0-34624 GCA_035304385.1 Cyclobacteriaceae bacterium | reverse complement strand
CTTACGTGAAGACTGCGACAGGTAACCGCTACCGTAAGGCAACTCCACCGCCGTACGGGTACCGTTAGCAAACTCCAGCCACGCCCGGACGTCTAAAGGCCCAGGCGTGATTACATGCCCTCCGCCGTCGGCCACTTTTTCGAAAACACGCAGGCTGTCGCGGTTGCGTGTCGCGAGAAAGACTTCCTTGCCGGTCGAATCAAACAACCGCACCAGCGCTTTTGCGTCACCCCTGACCAGGAAACCGGTCTCTTCCGACGGCAACGCGTCAAATCCACCCTTGCCGTCACCCAGCAATATCAGACCCGTCAACGCATCCAACCTGCCGGCAAACACCTCGTTACCAAAGTCGTTACCGACCACCAATACATCGGGATGACCATCCCCATTCACATCATCAACCACCATACCGTTCACTGGAGCAAACTGCGCTAACACCGGCAGCGGCTTCATAGCAAATTTCCCTCCCCCAAGGTTTTCGATGTAGCTGCTTTCAAAGTAATTCGCTTCAAGGATGAGCGCGCCGTCAAGATCCGCCGGCGACAACAACTTGTCCATCGTCGCCTTTGCATAATGCTTGTAGCGCGAAAACTGCTGACGGAAACGTGGACTTTGTGAATTCAACTCATCCCAGAAATGCACCGGGAATAGTTTACGCTCTTCGGGATTTGCCAACGACTCCCGGATATAACATGCCAGAATAGCATCCACGCTGCCATTCCCATCAAAGTCCTTCGCAAACACTTTGAGTGGATACTGATGGGATGCATGGTACGGGTTATTCATCCCCAGGTTACCGGCCACGTAGTCTATGTCGCCATCGTGATCAAAATCTCCGGCTACCAGACTATTCCACCAACCTATGTTACCCTCAACGCCGGTGTCAGTCAACCGAACAAAAGATCCGCCTTCGTTTCGGAAGAATGTTGCCGGCATAAACTCTCCTACCACCACAAGATCTACTTTCCCGTCACTATCGAAATCTGTGAACAGCGCGTCCGAGATCATTCCCGCAGTGACCAACTCAGGACAAACCTGCTCTGTCGCCACGGCAAACTTGCCACCCTCATTACGCAACAGATAGCTTACTGCGGCGTAAGGCCAGGACGCAGGCACTACCCTACCGCCGATGAACAGGTCGAGGTCGCCATCGCCATCCCAATCGGCCGCGCGAACACAGGAGCCGCTCGACCGTAACGGCGGCAACGCGGACGTGTCTTCGGTGAACCGGCCTCGACCGTCATTGACAAACAGCCGGTCCTGATACACTTCAGAACCTTCTTCACCTTCCATTCCACCCGCTACCACGTACAAATCGTTATCGCCATCGCCGTCCGCGTCGAACAAAAGCATCCCCCCTGCCTCCCTGTCGCTATTGACAATTCCGGCGCTTTCCTCGCGTATAAATGTGCCGTCCCCCCGCTGCAAGTACACCGCCACAGGATGGTCGAGGGAATTTCCAATAATAATATCGTCAAGCTTATCGCCGTTCACATCGCCGACAGCGAGCGACGGTCCCTGTTGTGTGAACTTGTGCGGCAAGGTTCGCTGAATGTTGTAGTCGATCCTGTCGACTTCCTCGTGCAGATATTTCAAACCCGTCTGCTCCGAGGCTTCCCTCACCAGGGCCATAGTGCCTGAACCAGCATATATATCCTGCGGTGCGTTGGGGTCATACGCAATGGTTAACACCTGGTTTGCCTCTACCAGCTGAAGGCGTGTTACGCGCCCGTCGGGCCATCGCACTCTGATTGAATCGACCTGCATGGCTTCACCCAAACCGACGTGGATGATGTTCTCCACTGACGAAAGGTATCCGCGTGCGACTTGCTGTTCAAAGTGCTGCATCCGTCCTTCGGAAAACACGGTGATTGCGGCTCCCAACGCCTGCCGGTTTGCGGGCGGCCCCTCCAGTCGGATGCGCAAGTAACTTGACGGATGGTCTGTTGCCCGATTATTCAATGTATTCTCATACACCAACGCCGGGTCGTTTATGTTGTTCACCACATAGTCAAGGTCGCCGTCATTATCCAGATCCGCAAACGCGGCACCATTAGAAAAGCTCTTATGAGTGATGCCCCAGGGACGTGAAACATCCTCAAAGGTGAAATCCCCGTTATTCCTGAATATGTAGTTAGGAATCTTTACGATGGGAATTGAATCGATAAGGTCTTTGGCGGCGACCAGGCTACCCACATCCGTACGATACGCCACAAAGTCCTTGTCGGTGATATCGCGTGGAAACCCGTTGGTGACCGCCAGGTCTTTGTACCCATCATTATCAAAATCCGCAAACAATGCCGACCAGCTCCACTCGGTCTGATAAATTCCGGCCAGCTGCCCGATCTCGCTAAATCCAGAATGCTCGCCCGCATTCAAATGCAGCATGTTCCGGATATATTGGTATTCATACCCGAACTTCTCATTATTTATATAAGTGAGGTAGTTCTTATTGTTGATCATCGTCTTCTTCCGCTCATTGGTCTCCGGAAGCATATCCAGGGTGACAAGATCAACCCGTCCGTCATTGTTGAAGTCGGCCGCATCGTTTCCCATGGAGAACTGGCTTTGATGGGCAATCCGCTGCGGGCTTTCGTTGGTGAAGGTTCCGTTCCTGTTGTTGATGTACAGCACGTCGTTGGTGACGAAATCATTCCCTACGTAAACGTCGGGCCATCCATCTGAATTGAAGTCGGCGATGGCAAGGCCGAGCCCAAAGCCTTCATAAACGATACCCGCCTCCAGTGTTACGTCGGTGAACGTGCCATTGCCCTCGTTCCGATAAAGCCGGTCGTTGCCGGGCGACGACCCGTCTGTTACTTTTGCGCGATAATTTGAGGAGTAGTTCCTGGAGTGTTTGTTAGTGAGCACATACAGGTCAAGATCACCGTCGAGGTCATAGTCAAAAAATGCCGCCATCACGCTATACCCGTCATCTGCGATGCCATACTCGAAGGCTTCCTCCGTAAAACGGGGAATACCGTCAGTAGCGCCCTGGTTGACGAAAAGCATGTTGGCCCGCTTCGTTGAGTCGGTGTGCATCGTCGCACAGACATACAGATCCATCCAGCCGTCATTGTTGATATCGACGACGGTGACACCGCTGTTCCACCTACCCGGGAGATTTACTCCGGCCTCTTTGGTCACATCCCGAAATCGAAGATTCCCCTGGTTGAGGTACAGGCGGTTGGGCACCATATTTCCTGTGAAGAAAATATCCGGGAGGCTGTCGTTGTTAAAGTCTGCAATGGCCACTCCCCCACCATTATAGATGTAGTCGTATTCGAATACGTTGAACGTATCCGATTCAAATATGGTGTTCTCAAATTCAATGCCCGTCTCCCATTTATCGCGAAGCACGAACAACGACTGCGGGTCACGGTTGCACCCTACCGCAAGAAACACAACGAATACAACGAAACTATTTACGAACAGACGGTTGATACTTTTCATGCTTAAATCATTTCCGGCTTAACTCAACATTTGATCCCTTGCCGCCCACCTTTTGAAAAGCCACTATCGTCTGGTTATTCCGGGCGAACATCAGGTTTCCCCCAATGGACACAATGTCTCTTACTTCACCCGTCACCTTCAATCCGGATTCAAGTGCTGTGACGAATTCAAAAGCCCCATTGCCCTTGCCTTTAAAATAACCGCCATCGAACCCGTCGAGACGACCGATCTCCGGCCTGAGCTTGTAGTAGTTGCCACCAAGCACAATGTCAGGTATGTTATCGCCGTCGACATCCAAAACCTCAATACCATAAACCGGTGAAAATTGGGCCTCAAAGGGGAGCGGCTGTAAGGTGAGTGTCGCGCCGTCGCGAATCAATATGGACGTGTTAAGATTTTCCGCCTGGTGCACTATTGCCTGCTCCAGCGTTTCGGGCGGTAAAATATCCCGCACCTGGCGTACCGCAAACTCACGGTATTTGATGGCATTCTTCTTCAGCATCGGAAGTTGAGCGGTGAGGTCTTTTCGCGAGGCAAAAGGAAACGGCTTTTCGTCTGCTCCGAATTGCCACTCCAGGATGCACTCGTACCTGCCGTTTGCATCGAAGTCGTTGACGTACAACCGAAGCGGTTTCTCAGGACTCGCAGGCAGTTTCATGTTTCGACCCCAGTTACCGAGGACAAAATCCAGGTCGCCATCCTGGTCGATGTCCGCCATTTCAATAGCGTTCCACCATCCGCTACTTCCGGGCACGGTATGCTTGCTGGCGAAGTTTCCGTTCTGCTGATAGAAGATGGTTACGGGCATCCACTCGCCCACCACTACCAGGTCAGGGAGGCCATCGTCGTTCATGTCGGTCCAGACAGCATCCTTTACCATGCCTATCGGCCCGGTGATTTCATTCGTTATATCAGTCCATTGGTTGCCCCCTTCATTGCGGAGAATAAAACTTCGCGGAATGAGTCCGTAGCTTCCGGGGACGCCTGAACCGCCGACGAACAGGTCTATATCGCCGTCGTGATCAAAATCGTGCGGTCGAATGCATCCGATCTGGCCTCCGAACACAGGACCTGAATCGACTTCTCGCGCAAAGTTGCCTTTACCATCGTTAAGGTAGAACCTGGACGCGAAGTTGAGGAACCCTTTCTGATACTCGTTTCCGCCGCTGCCGATAACAAGGTCGAGGTCGCCGTCGCCATCCGCGTCGAACAACGCGCCACACACACTTTCGAACGATTTATCATTTTCGAAAGCCTGTTGGCGCGACGCGATAAAGCGACCATTCTTTTGAAGAAACAGCTGGTCGGGCTGATCGGCCGCGCCCAGGAGTATAAAGTCTTCGGCACCATCGCCATCAACATCGCCAGTTACCATACGCGGTCCTTCCGTAGAGGCTGCATGCGGTATCAGGCGTTCATGGTCGTAGTCGAGATAGTCGTTCTCCTGGTGTACTGGAATTTCAGGAAAGATCTGAGCGGTTGATGCTGCGAACAGGGGCGCCGGCTCCGGCTGTTCCGAGAAAGGGCGTCCGCCCTCGTATTCAACGGTGAGTGTTTGATTCGCGGTGATACCATCGCGCAGTGTTTGAACCTGGCGGTCGGTCCAGATTACTACTACCGAGTCAATGGTCGATTGACTGCCCAGTCCGAAGATCAGGTCAGGATCTACGGAGCTCTGAAACCCTCTCGCTGTCCAGGACTCCATGGTCTGCGCGCCATCGCCGGCATATACCGTTACCTGAGCTCCCAATGCATTCCGGTTTCCATCGGTGCCGCGGAGTTTTATTTTGAGATACTGGTTGGTCGTCAGGTTTTCATAGACGAAGGCCTCCATGTTGACATTGTTGACCACGAGGTCGTAGTCACCGTCGTTATCAAGATCGCCATAAGCCGATCCGTTACTGAAGCTTTCCTCTGCCAGGCCGATGGCCGCTGCGACGTCTTCGAACTGAAGATTGCCGCGGTTGAGGAAGGCGAAATTTCGTTGAGGATTGTTCGGGAGATATTCGACAAAGTCACGAAAGTCGGACCGTCCGGTTTTTTCCACCACTTTGCGGACTTCCTCCTCGCTGGCGATGAAGTCGACAAAGTCGAGATCGGTGATATCGTGATAGATGCCGTTGCTGACAAAAATATCTTTCTTACCGTCGTTGTCCATATCGAAGATCAGCGCACCCCAACTCCAGTCGGTCGCCGCCACACCGGAAAAGAACGACGTCTCGCGAAAGGTGCCATCACCCTTGTTGATCTGTAACGCATTTTGGATATACTGATAGAAATATGAGCTTCGCCATTTGATGTCTTCAAGGAAATATTCTTCGATCATCAGTGCGGATTTCATCCGGTAGTTGGATGCCGGCAACATATCCGTACTAAAGATATCGTTATGGCCATCGTTGTTCAGGTCGGCGATATCGGAGCCCATACTGTTCGCGGAGATATAGGAGAAGGAGTCGATCAGCTTTTCAGAGAATGTACCATCGCCGTTGTTGATGTACAGGTAGTCACGCTCCCAAAAGTCGTTGGAGATGTACAGGTCCGGATACCGGTCACCATTGACATCACCTGCTGAAACACCCAGGCCGAAGTCGATATCACCGGAGTAGATGCCTGCTGTGGCCGTCACGTCGACAAAATGTCCATTGTCGTTGCGATAGAGGCGGTCGCCTCCCGGAGCACCGTAATTGTTTCGGTCGCGCGATACCGTAGCGATTCGTTGGGGGTCGGTGTATGAGTTGTTGAGTACAAAGCAATCGAGATCACCGTCCAGATCGTAATCCAGGAACGAAGCGTGCGTTGAATACCCGATGTCGGCCAGTCCGTATTCGGCAGCACTTTCCGTGAAGGTTCCGTCGCCGTTGTTGATAAACAATTCGTTCTCGCGATCCTTACCCTCGAGGTCGCCGGAGTTGCATACATAGATGTCGATCCATCCATCGCCATTGACGTCGGCCATGGAGACGCCGGTGCTCCAGTACTTGGTTCCTGCCACGCCAGCGGATTCGGTAATGTCTTCGAAGCGGAGATCGCCCTTGTTGAGAAAGAGCCGATTGGGCCCCATGTTAGCGGTAAAGAATATGTCGTTGAGGCCGTCGTTGTTGATGTCGCCGATGCCTACCCCACCCCCGTTGTAGTAATTTCTGAAGGTGAGGATATTGAAGTTCTCCTGATTTTCGATGCGGTTGACGAAGTCGATACCGGTCTGCTTCGATGGGAGGCGTCGGAAGGTGTGGCCGGTATTGTCGTTGTCCGGGGTCGTGCCACACGCACTCGCCACGAGCAGGACGAGGATAGAAAATACCGTTCTAAACGGCAGTATTTGGGTGGGTTGTGTAGTAGTGTGGTGCAAGGGATAAATGAAAACGTAGGAAGCCGCGTCGGCGGCTTCCTACAATAATAATCAGATTATATAGCTTCTCTGTCAGAAGCCAGGATTTTGTTGCAACGCCCCGTTGGAGAGGTCGATCTCCGTGCTGGGCAGCGGGAATACGTAGTGGCGCGGCTGAACATCTTCCGCATCGTCGAGATCGGCGATCCGGACGGTTTGTCCACCGACTACGTTGGTCACGGTCGACTCATACGCGCGGTATGCTTCCACCGTTTCCTCCAGGATGCCCCAGCGCCTCAGGTCGAAGATCCTGTGGCCCTCCGTGGCAAGCTCCAGGCGGCGTTCGCGGCGCACAGCTTCACGTGCCGCATCCTTGTCCGTCCAGACATCGTCATAAGTTCCGACATCGTAAGTAGCCCATGTAATGGATGCATGGTCTATCGGAACAGACAGCGGTCCGCCAACGGGTCCCTGGGCGCAATTAGCGGCGCGGGTCCTCACTTCGTTGACGAGTTCGCGAGCGCGTTCCAGGCTACCGACTTCCACTTCACACTCGGCGAGCATGAGGAGTACATCGGCATATCGGATCAACTGAACATTCTTCGCGTGAAGCTGACCAGTTGTCCAGCCCGGACCTTCGGGGTCGGTGATCAGTTTCATGTTTTTCTTGGGGGAGTACATGCCAGCCCACCCTGCGCCACGGATCCATCCGTCGGAATGCAGACCCCAGTCGAGGTAAGGCACACCCGTACGACCCATGGTCCAGTCGAGGCGCGGGTCAACGGTAATGGCATCGTCCACCGTTACACGAACAGCGTTCCAATCTGCCACCGGCAGGCCCTCTGCATCCACCCGGTACGCGTTCGCCAGGTCTTGCGTAGGATTATTAAATCCGCAGCAACTGGAGTGAGAACCCGTGTGAGGTGCAGCGAGACGTTCGAGGAAGTTGGAGTTGGTACCGTTTCCATCACCATCATTTACAGATGCCTGGAATGCAAACACCGTTTCCGTATTGTTTTCGGTAGCTACCGTGAAATTGTCGTTGTAACATTCGGCAAGTTTGTACTTGTCAGAGTCGACGACAATGTCGAAGGCAGTTTTCGCGCCGGTAAGATCACCGGCATACAATTTCACCTTTCCGAGTAGTGCTTGCGCCACGGTTTTGTCGACGCGTCCTATTTGCGACCGATCGTCGGGAAGCCCGGCAATGGCCGCCTCCAGGTCGGCGACAAGTTTCGGAATGATATCTTCCGTGTTGGGTTTTGTAAAGTCTACGTCGGTTTCGTCGTAGTACGGAACATTCTTCCACATCTTGTACGCCTCAAAGTGATACCAGGTGCGAAGGAATTTGGCTTCCGCAATTATGCGGGCAACCTCGGCAGCATCTCCTCCATTCTCGCCAAACCGGTTGGCAAGTTGGATGGTATTGTTTGCCCTCCTCACCCCTTCGTATACCGCCTGGAACTTGTGCGTAAACACCAGGAAGCCGGGCGACCATTGATAAATGGACACTTCATAGTATCCATCCGGATTGTCGGAGGGTTCCGATCCTTTATGAACATCGTCGGCTGCGCTATTAAATATGTAATTCGACGGCGCCGAGCCCCACGTATCACCAACCGTATTGGTGAAGCCGTTGAGCATCTTATACGTGGAGATAAGCGAAGCTTCCACACCGTCCTGGGAGGACGCCAGAATGTCCGATGAAATGGCATTCTGTACAGGAGTATCAAGAAATTCCTTACCGCAACCTCCAACGAGGAGTAGTACGGCACATGCGACACTGAAGGATATGATCAGACTTTTCAGTTTCATAGCTAAGATGGTTTACAGGTACCTCAAAATTCTGCGGATACGCCAAAAGTTACCAGCTTGTTACTGGGGTACTGGCCGATATCAAATCCTGTCCAGATGTCGTTCAGGTTTCTGCCGTCGCCGATGTTGGCATTCGACAGCGCGGGGTCCAGACCGGAGTAGTCGGTGATCGTGAACAAGTTTTGTCCTTGCAGATATACCTTCACCCGGCTGACAACATTAGACCAGGACGAGGGCAGCGGAATGTTGTAACCGATCTGGATTTGTCCCAGCCTCAGGAATGAACCATCCTCGACGTAGTACTCGCTGGCCTGACGGCTCGAAGTATCCAGGACGTTGAGTTTGGGCTCTCCGCCTGTGCCATTGCTCAGATAGTAATCCCGCGAGACGTTGGAAAAGAACTGTCGGAAGTGCGTAAAGAGCTTGACATAATTAAATATATCGTTGCCCTGTGACCCGTAGATGAACGCAGAGAAATCAAAATTCTTGTAGGTCAATCCGAGCGTAAGACCGTACGTGAAGTCGGGATGCGGGTTGCCGATGATTTCCAGGTCCGCATCGTTGATTGCACCGTCGTTGTTGATATCCTTAAACCTCAGCCCACCGACTTGCGAACCGGGTTGATCGAGTTCGCCAAGTTCGCCGTCCGACTGATAGATACCGTCAACACGATATCCACGGAACGAGGAAATCGAGTAGCCGATCTGGTTGATGTTGATCTGGGTCGGAAGCCTGTTATCAATCCGGCCTTGCGTAGGGTTCGGATAGAAGAAGTTGGTGATACCGTCGATACGAGTGATCGTATTCTTGTAGCGGGAGACGTTAAGTCCTACGTTGAAGGTCCAGTCATTACCGATATTACCGCGGTAGTCGATACCAAGGTCAAAACCCTTGTTCGTCATGGAAGCCGTGTTCCGGAACGGAGCGTTGGGCGCGAGGTATCCGAAAGTACCGGGCAGCGCCGCGTTGTACAGCAGGTCTTCCGTCTTTCTTTCGTAGACATCGAGAACTAAGCCTAACCGGTCGCCAAGGAATGAAGCGTCGATACCAAAGTTTATTGTAGTCGCTTCTTCCCATTTCGTTTCCTGTCCGAGGGTTTCGGTACCCACGTTTGTCAGGTGGTATCCCGTAGTCGCCGAACCGTTCGAGCCGTCGATAGCGTAGAACGCACTACCCACCGTGCCACCCCAGCGGTCGGCGTAGTTGTAGTTGGCAATATTTTCATTCCCGGTTTTACCCCAGCTGGCACGCAGTTTCAGATCGCTGACAAAGCTGCTCGCTGCCATGAAAGACTCACTGGAAAGACGCCACGCGACAGAAAACGCCGGGAAAACAGCAAAGCGGTTCTCAGGGCTGAAGCGTGAAGATCCGTCGCGGCGGACTGTCGCACTAACATAGTATTTGTCGGCAAACGCGTAGTCGACCTTCCCAAATACTGAAAGAAGCTTGTTTTCTCCACCGTTGGAATTGACCTGCCGGGTGTCAGCTGCACCAAACGCCGAATTGATGTACCAGATGTCGGGGCTGGTGGTAAAGTAGTTGTTGAGGCTGCCGTTTATGTTACGGAACTCGCCCTTCAATGCTTCATAACCTGCCAGTACGCTCAGGTTGTGCATCTCACCAATCCGCTTGTTGTAGGCGAGTGTGTTAGACCACGTCCAGAGGCTGGAATTGCCCCAGTTTTCCGAGAAGTTTTGGGCGCCCTGGTTTTCCTGATTTTCGGGTGTGCGGAAGCTGAAATTCTTACCGTTGAACGAATTCAACTCGAATTTGAAATCCGTTCTGTATGTCAAGCCTGCTATCAGATCGATTTCGGCGTATGCATTTCCCATCAGGTTATTGGTGCGGTTTACATTTCGCCGGGCGCGGAACAGCATGGCATACGGATTAGCGGCGTTGCCGGTGTTGGCCGTTTTCGAGCCACCGAACGAATCGCGGAAGCCGTCTTCGTCGACGGACGTTCCGATGTCATATACGGGGATTATCGGCGCGATCTTGTATACCTGCGAGAGGACACCTTGCTCGGATTGGGCGGGAGAGTTAACAATGCTTCGGCGCGCAAAGTTGAGGGTCTGCCCGATACGAAGGCGTTCGCCAATCTTGTACTGTGAGTTAGCGCGGATGTTATAGCGTTTGAAGTTATTAAACTTAAGCACCCCCTCCTGTATCAACGTCCCTGCGCCGATGGAGAATAAGGCTGCGTCATTACCTCCGGAAAGGTTGATGTAGTAGTCTTCTACTTTCCCGGTACGGGTAATTTCATCCCACCAGTTCGTGCCTGCGCTCGTACGCATGATCGGGTTGGTGTATCGATCGTACGTACTTTCGTCAACCGAGTTCGCCACGGTGTTCGTGCCGTCGGTGAAGTCAGGGTTCACATAAATGTAGGTAGGCAGACCATCGACCGCATAGTTAGGTAAGGCCTGATTTCCGTTCTGGAAAAACTGTTCGGTCATATCGAGGTACTCGTTGGAATCGGTGATGAGGATATCATCCCATCCCTTTACAGAGTTTGCAAGCGAATATGAACCGTTAAAGGTCAGGCGTGTTTTTCCGGGCTTACCTTGTTTTGTGGTGATGACGATAACGCCATTCGATGCACGCGATCCGTAGATGGAAGCGGTAGATGGATCCTTCAGCACCTGAAGCGTTTCGATGTCATTGGGGTTCAGGTTAAGGTTACCCTTGTCTTGAACCGGAATACCATCGATAACGTAGAGTGGGTCATTGTTTCCAAAGGAAGAGATACCCCGGATCCGGATGTTGGTGGCATCGCCGGGCGAACCGGATGTGGAAACGGTGATACCCGGTGCACGACCCGCAAGCTTCTGTGCGAAAGAGCTTGTCACGATTGTCTGCAGCTCTTCAGTATCCACAACTGCCACGGCGCCGGAGATGTCGGCCTTGCGTTGGACCTGGTAACCGGTAACAACCAGTTCAGTCAGGGTCTGAACATCGGGCGTCAGCTGTATGTCGACAACAGACCGCCCGTTGATGGCTACTTCTGTGGTGGCATAGCCGACGAAAGTAAACACGAGAACGGAAGCGTCATCAGGTACACTGATCTGATACCTTCCGTTTGCATCAGTGGCGGTACCCGTACCGGTTCCTTTCACCAGTACGTTGACGCCGGGCATAGTCACGCCCGACTCATCGGTAACCGTCCCCGCGACAGAGGCCCCCTGGGCCAGAGCAGCTGCAACGCACATCATCCATAGGGATGACGCGAGCGCGCATCGCAGATAGAGATACTTCATAGATTGATTGGGGTTAGTTGGGTTAACATTGGATTACGGCCAGCTTGAGGAAAACCAAATTTTCTTTCACAAACAGCGCCGCGCACCAAACGTAAAAACTTCCGGAAATGTTTACAATAAAATGTTCACGCAAATGTTTACGCAATCGTTTGCGGTATGCGTTTGCAGTTCCAACATGAATTGAATTTATAAGCGTAAATGTTACACTAATGGCTTTTTACAAACTATGCAGGCAGGTTTTGGAATGGTGTTATAACGCACAACAATTACGCAATATATAGCGCGCAACAAACGCAACACATTATAGAAGGCCTATACCAAATTTTCTTTGGCACAATAGGATTCGAGGCTCACTCTTTGAGCACTACTCCTAACCTTGACAAAAGTCTGATTCGCTTTAATAAGAGCCTGATCAACATCATCTGACGACCTGCGGGTACTCATTCCATAACACTACGACTCTCACGAAATTGAAGTCAGACAAAAACCAGCAACTATGAAGAATATTATCATCCCCGTCGACTTTTCAGAACATGCCCGAACTGCCGCGAAGGCCGGCGCCTTCATGGCACGTAAGACCTATGCACGTCTGCACCTCCTCCACGTCGTTCTCGGTCCGGAGAACTGGAGCACAATGTCAGTCGAGAACCGGCAAAAGCATCCGGAGGTCGAATCGCGCATAGTACAAGCCAGTATGCAGTTGGAAGAGTTTAAGAAGGACGTCATGTTCCAGGATCTCAACGTGGTCGCCGATGTGAGCACGGGATTAGCCCATGAACGCATCGTCTCCTTTGCACGATCCACCAACGCAGACCTTATTATTATGGGCGCGTATGGTTCTGGCGACCCCAAGCCCGTATATATCGGGTCCACAGCGCAGAAGGTAATACGCGCAGCCGATTGTCCCGTTCTTTCCGTTAAGACGACATTCGATCCGGCCCAGGTCAAACACATACTTTTTGCATCCGACTTCGAAGAAGACGTATCTGAGGCGCTCGACTTCGTTGCGGAACTGGCAATGGCCATGGACACCAGCATTGATCTGGCGTTCATCAATACGCCCGGTCATTTCGTGGACAGCGATACCATCGAAAAACGGATGCTGGAGGTACAACCCAGGAAATCGGGTGTAGTCGTCAATCGCTTCATCTACAACCACCATGAAAAAGACAGGGGTATTATTGAGGCGGCCAGGAAGAGAGAAGCTGGCGTTATTGCCATGATCACCCACGACCGGAAACGAAAGCCACCGTATTCATTTGGCATAACGGAGTCTGTCTTGTTCCTTGCCGATGCAGCGGTGATCAGCATCATCGTCAGGAAGTAAGCGGTATCCATCCAACCCCTGCAACGATGCCCGAAGAAAGACTTTCCATCCACGATCTGGACCTAACGCCCAAACCCGGAAAAACCTATTGGTCGAATGGCACGCGGGAATGGCGGGAAGAGTTTATCTACTTTCTCATGGTCGACCGGTTTCACGACGACCACGCCCGCGTGCCACGCGCCACCCGGGGTAAACAAAAAGGGTTTGGCACGGGCGAGCAACTTAAAGGTACCTGTGGCGGCACGTTGAAGGGAATTACCCAAAATCTGGATTACATCAAAGACCTGGGGTGTACTGCGTTGTGGCTGAGCCCGGTCTTTGAGAACAACCCGGAATCTTACCACGGATACGACATCATTGACTTCACCCGGGTTGATCCCCGATTTGGTACCATGGACGACCTGGCCGAACTGGTAGACGCCGCGCATGAACGCGACATGCGGGTAATCCTCGATGTTGTTCTGCATCATGCAGGAAACGTGTGGAGTTACCCCGAAGGTTATGACTATTATTATTATGATGGAGCAGCTTTCCCTTTTGGGGAATGGCGTTACGACGACAAGCCGATACCTACCGAGTTGCGGAATCCTGACCTCTACTGGCGAAAGGGACAGATTCGGAATTTTGATCGTTACCCGGAAACGCGGGAGGGCGATTTCCACCGGATGAAAACATTCCGCAACGACGAGTCGCCCGAGGCACTGTACGTGCAATATCTTATGACGCGCATTCACTGTTACTGGATCCGTGAAACCGATATCGACGGATTCCGTCTCGACACAGTCAAGCACATGCCTGAAAAACACATCAGTCATTTTTGCTCCCAGATCAGGGAATACGCGTGTAAGCTGGGTAAGCGCGACTTCTTCCTTTTCGGTGAGATTGTTGGTCCGGATGAAATGTACGACCGTTATATCGGCCCCAAGACTTCCGTACTCGTCGGCGATACGGCGATCTATTACGGTCTCAACTCGGTACTGGACTTTCCTTTATATCACGTGCTCGCCGATGTCATCCTCGGTCGTGCAACACCCCATAAGCTCATCCAACGATATGAGTCGCTGCGCCGTTTCGCCCTCGAACGCGGTGGCGAGTTCGGAGAGTTCCTCGTCACCTTTGTCGACAACCATGACCAGGTAGGGCAGGAATTTAAAAAGCGCTTCGGCTTCGATGCCACCGCCGAACAGCTCATCGCGGCCGTCGGTTTTTTACTTTGTGCGTTGGGAACGCCGTGCATCTATTACGGCACCGAGCAGGGCTTCAGCGGGGGCGGCGAGAGCGACATCTTCATCCGCGAGTGTATGTTCAGCCTTTCCGATAAGACCACCAACGCGTTAAATCCTAAAAGCCGCATCTACCGGGAGATCGCCACAATCGCCGGCATACGCAAGGAAAACGCACCGTTGAGGTTCGGCAGAATGTATATGAGGCAATCTTCAACTGATGGCAAGGCGTTCGAAATGCCCTACCGGCACGATTGCATGGTTGCGTTTTCGCGCATTCTATTCGACGAAGAAATGCTCATCGTTTACAACGACTCCACAACGCAGGACGACGAAGAATATATTGCTGTGGACCGGTTGCTCAATCCCGAAGGCAGCGTCTTTGGGTACCTCTACGGCGGCAAGGGTAAGCTACACGTCCTGAAGAACGAAGACGGCTCGCGGCACTTCGTCAAGATTAAGCTCCGGCCGATGCAGTTTGTGATCCTGACAAATCAATAGCCAGACCCGGCCCCACCTACAGTCGGAACATATTCGATACCTTGCACTTATTGGGTACGAAAAGTCAGTTCTGCGATTGTCGTGATCAGTATTCCAAAAACCGAATTGGGATGTAGAGACGTAGCATCTACGTCTCTACGATAACCTTCACGATTTTCGTGTACCTACACTTGAACAAAACCCGTCACACGATCCCATACAAGGGACGCACGCCGTGCGTCCCTACCAGGTGCCAGCCAAGGATTATTTTGTCTCCGTGTGTTTCTTGAAATTATTCAGAATCGCCTGCCATCCATCGCGTTGCATCTCGATCGGGTTCTGATCTTCGGCTTCGAAGGTCTGGGTGATTTTCGTGGTGTTGCCGTCGCTTTCAAAAAGTGTATCCACCTTTCTTCCGTCATCGATGGTATAGGCAATACGCTGGTGAGGTTGTACGTCGGTGTAGGTGCCGGTAAAGTCGAAGCTCACGCTGCCGTCTTTTGCCGCCATTGTCGTTTTGAACCGTCCATCCTTGCGGAGGTCGTTCTCCGCGTACGGCGCGTGCCAGTCGTCGACGGCAAACGCCCACTGTGTGATATGCTCCGGTTCAGAAAAATATTTCCAGACTTTTTCGATCGGTGCGTTCACGGTTGTTCCGATGGTAATTGCGGTTCTTGATGTCTGCGTACTCATGGTTCTTTCTGTTTAGTAAGGAACAATTTTTCAATTGGTAATTGATACGACAAACATATCGCAATTGATTCGTCCCACCACAGGGCAAAAACGACAACAAAAGAGGGAAAATGCGACAAAAACTATGACTATCCGACCAGCCGGTCGGCGACTTTTTCGCCGACGAAATGTTTCCACAGGATGTGCAGTCCGAGAATATGGTTGATCAATGCGTCCTTGCGCACCAGCGACACGGGGTCTGAATCACGCTTGTACGCTTCAACGAACGATACCAGGCGCCTGGAGTCAAACAGTCCCACTTCCCGGATCATATCCTCGTTCATAAATTCCCGCATGAGCGTGTCGAGGGCGTGCTTCTTTTTGTCATCCGTATGTCCGGGCGGTGCCATGAAAGCAAATTTCTCCCGTTTGTACAGAACCTCCGGCAAGATATTTTTCATGGCCTCCCTGAGTACCCACTTTTCGATGTTACCATAGATCCGATAATGCGGGGGCACCCACTTTGCGGCGTCCGCCACGTGATGATCAAGAAATGCGGGCCGTGATTCCATCGAGTTGGCCATATCCACCCGGTCGCCGCCCCAGTTCAGAATCTGACACTCAAGCATTGTCTTGATCCAGGTGTATTGCGCCTTGTCAAGAACATGACGGTCGTTCAGTTGTCGTGTGTCAAAAGATTCCGCAATAGCGGTAATGGGGTCGTAGTCGCCAAGCTCGTCAAGCACCTGGTCGTGAAGTAGCGGTCTGGCCAGTTCCAGCGTTTGAATCCAGGGTTGAATCCACGACGGGGTGAATCCGCATACGTCATCCATTGCCGGATGGTTTATGATCTGTTCAGACAAGATAGCGCCCTGGAAAAGGCTGTTGTTTCTATCCATGAGTCGTGCCCAGGCCTCAACTTCCCGCTGGTCCCGGCCGTGCATACCGAACCGCAGCATATCACGTTTGAAAGCGGGGTAGCCGCCATACAGTTCGTCCGCCCCTTCACCGGTCACCACCACCCGGTATCCGCACTCATTGACGCGTCTGCTCATGCACCACTTGGCCACACCCAGTGTATTGTAGAAAGTGCGCTCCGCGTGCCACAGCGTCGTGACGTAGTTCTGGCCGTAGAGCTGATCCGCGCCCAGACTGATCTGTTCATGGTCCGCATTCACTTTGGCGGCCATTTCCTTTGCAATCGTCGATTCATCATAAGCATCATGGTCGAAGCTTATGGTAAATGCTTTTACAGGCGACTGCTGTATCGACGAGGCGAGTCCAAGCATGGAGCAGCTGTCGATGCCACCGGACAGGTAGCACCCTACCGGCACGTCTGCCTCAAGGCGTAACGCGACCGCCTCCGTCAACTTCTCGCGTGTGCCGGCGATGTGCCCCTCCGGCGGCAGAGAAAGATCACGTTCTGACTCAGCGGGGAAGTTGACATCCCAATATTTGTGCTCACTAAGTTCAAGCCGGTCGCCGTGAGCCTGAACGATCAGCATGTGTCCGGGCTTGACCGCGTGGACATCTTCAAATGCGGTAGTACCCGGCACCATGGTGTGCATCAACTGGTGCAGCACGGCCTTCCTGGAAAAAGCTGCCGGAACGTTAGGATGGGCCAGTAGCGCTTTTACTTCCGAGCCCCAGTAAATGCCATTATCACGGAAATGGAAGAACAAAGGCTTCACGCCGAACCGGTCGCGTACAAGAATGAGGCGGTTGTTGTTTCCATCGAAAAGGGTGAAGGCAAATTCACCACGAAGTTGTTCCACGAAATCCAATCCACGCCGTTGGTACAAGGGCAGCGCAATTTCGCTATCGGATTTCGTCCGGAATTCGGCGCCGTCAAGTCGCAGTTCGGTACGGATTCGTTTATAATCATAAAACTCACCATTAACCGTCAGAACATTCGATTGGTCGCTATTGTAAAGGGGCTGGTCGCCCGTTTGCAAATCAATGATAGAAAGCCTGGCATGCGCCATCGCCAACCCTCTTCCATCGTCAAAATGAAATCCATACCCGTCCGGGCCGCGATGGTGAAGCGTTTTGATCATTTTTTTTGCCGCTTCTCCGTTATCTGGGTTTATCCCGGGTTTCCAATATCCTGCAATACCGCACATAAGCTTTCCTTGTTATTTCGTCCTTTTTTAAACTTGATCAACCGCGTACGATTATCGTACGGGTATTTCCTCCTCCGGCAGGCGATCAAATCGGTTAAGCACCGATATGAAGAGAGCTTGCCGTATAAACACGGCACCATGCGCCTGCGTGAAGTAAAGGTTATGATGTGTCTCGTCGAGTTTGGAGTCGAGCTCATCGAGTCGCGCCAGGGGGTGTAGTACGACGGCGTCGCGCTTCAGCTTGGAATTTTCATCCAGTTTGAATCGTGAATCAAGCGACTTATAACTATCGCCCAAAAATGCAATCGAGTTCATATAGATCACGTCCAGGTCGCCGATAACATGGTTGATATCGTTGGTCACGGTAAACGATACTCCCGACTTGCGCAGCATCGTATTGAGTTCCTCCCCAAGGGGATCGGCAAGTTCTGATACTATCGATATCTTTTTGATATTTTCCTTGAAGAGCAAGGACATCTGCAGGAAGGAGTTCACGGCGCGCATGCTTCCCGGTGTGCCGAGGATGCCGAGGTGAATGCGTTCGTTTTCCGGGACGGTCGTCTTCAAATTGGGCTTCCATTTGAGGATGGCGAACCAGTCGGTGAGCGCTTGTGTCGGGTGTTCGCCTGAACCGTTTCCAGCATTGATCAACGGGATGCGCAGATTCTGCATGATCTCCTCGACCGAGTTAGTCTGTGTATGCCTCATGACGACCACGTCGCCGTAGGCGTTGAACATCTCGCCGATGTCTGATAGCGATTCTCCTTTGGCCACGCCGGTACTCTGCCCTTCAGGGATACTCAGTATCTTTCCATCCAGGCGAACTACCGCGCTTTCAAAAGAGAGTCTGGTTCTGGTGCTCGGTTCAAAGAAAGCAGTGATGACGATCTTTCCATCGAGTGGGTGGCTTTTGGCGATTTCAGTAGTCTCAAGTAAAGCGGCGAACTTGCATATTTCAATGACGAGTTCCTTGTCGAACTGTTGCACCGAAAGTATCGATTGCCCGACAAGACGCTTTAAGACATCGAGTGTAATAAAATCTTCCCGAATAAGCCCTGACGCATCCAGGTTGAGTCCATTGGAGGTCAGGGGATCGAGCTCTGGTTTCTTAACATTTGCGGTCAGCTTTTCGGTTACCATACGCGTTGTTTTACGAAGTCTACAATTAGTAATACAATCAAAACGATCACGGATACCGAGATAAGTCCGAGCGATACCATGATCATGATTTCTACAAACAGTTCAGGGAATTGCATAGCTAAAAGGGTTATGCGTTACTCGCAGCCGTTTTTTCATCCAGTTTATGCCATTCAAAAGTGCCGGGGAATAAATACGTGAACAAGACCACGACGATCATCGATGTAGCAGCGCCAATGAGCGAAGCCGAATACCATCCTACTACAAAATAAAAGACGAGTCCGGTTACAGATCCGGCGATCATACCTGCAATAGCACCACGCGCGTTTGCCTTGCGCCAAAACAACCCGGTTGCGATAGGCCATATGGTGCTGGCTACCAGGGGACCGGCAAAGAAAAGCACGTCGGCAAGCGTACCGATGCGGGGAAGGCATACAATCCAGGCGACAAAGCCCAGGCCCAGGACAATTCTTGACGATGCTTTCCGCAACTGCGCCTCTGATGCCTGCGGCTTTATCATCTTCTTGTAAATGTCCTGGGTGATAAGATCTGATGTCGAAGCCAGCAGACTGTCGAGACTTGAGGCTAGCGAACAGAAAAACACCATGAACACCACAATAGCGCCGGCCTGCCCCAGCACATTGGCGGCCACGAGCGGTCCCACCATGTCAGGTCGTGTAATGTTTATGCCGATGGACCCACTCGACAACGCGATGAATCCGGCCGCTACAGGAACCGGCAACCAGATAAGGCCACCGATCAAATACGCCCTGCGGCCTGCTTTCTGGCTCATGGCGAAAACCCGGCTCCACCAGACATTGCTATGAAAGACCTCTCCTACTCCAAAAAGGAGATTGTTAAATACAGCCATAATCGACGCGGGAAGCAATGCATTGAGGAGCATTGGCTTATCCGTACTCAAGTCCGCATACACCGTACCAAAGTCCACCAATTGAAATACGGCTACACCAATTATGACGATACCGATCAAGATCAGCACCGACTGCACGTAGTCTGTACCAATCACAGCGTAAAGACCCCCGAATAGCGTGTAGGCTACACAAACAAAGAGGATGACACTCATGCCTATCTCATAGGGTATCCCCGCGATCGCATTCATTAATATACCACCGGCCATACCCATACTGATCAGCCATATGAACCCATAGAAAATGCTGATCAGAAGGAACAGGACCCATGCAGGCTTTCCATAGCGTAAGCGGATAAAATCACCGCTGGTGTAACCCCTGGGCATAAGCCTGCGGATGCGTGCAGCAAGGGGTGCGAAAAGAAGCAGTCCCAGTGCGGCGGTGGAGTAAGCAATCATCCCCCAGATGCCCAACTCCAGGGCAAACTGCGGCGCAAGCATCGTGGTATTGGAGGTAACCCATGTGGCCATGACAGTCGCTGTCCCCAACGCCAGGCCAACACGGCGACCAGCAAGCATGTAGCCGTCCATAGACTTGGCGCGGCGTCCCCAGTAATAGCCAAGGCCGATCCACAATACGCTGAGTCCGGCAATAATGATCCACCCGTGTTCGGGTGAAATAATATAAGATTGATGCTCCATGTGGGATTGCTATCGAATGGCTTTCGGGGTTCCTTTCAATACTAGCGCGACCGTGAGTAGAAACACGATAGCGCCGAGCCCGGCCAGCGTAAGTGCGAGTTGAAGTGAGTAATGTTTTACAGTGAGGGTAAGGGGTTCCGACCAATCGCCGTCATTCATGCGAAGTCGATAGTAGTAAACGCCATCCGGCAACCCGGATATAAAAGTGGCCAGGTCAGGCCCCCGATATATCGTCTCCGCATTGTCGAAAGCGGGCGTGTCCGACTGCTGTAGTTCATAGATCGCATTCGGGCCTACAGCCTGCCACCGCAGCCGTACGTGACCATCACGGCTCATCAGCTCATACTTCCCTCTGAACTCAGGACGCTGGTCACCAGCCACTAAATTCAGTGATGATATAAGGATCAAAACCAGGCTGAGGTACCAGCTGGAAAAAGTGGTTGTCCGATATGGAAATGTCATCAGGCTATTCCGGTGAGCCGTAGGATTTTCGGCCGCAGATCCAGTGCCGCAGCAAGTTTCTGAACGGTTTCGGTAGCGCGTTCAGGTGTAACCAGATACAACACTCCGTTCAATCGTCTTGCATGTACAGAAAGCAAACGCCATCGATTACTGACGGCCTCCGGCACCAATTTTTTTGCATTTACGATCTCAAACACATACACGCTGTCTCCGTGCTCACCAACGATATCAGGGATCACGCCCTCATCCTGGTCATCCCATTTTACCTTGCCGGGCGCTGTATAATCAGGGCTGTTTGCTTTCACCGAAGAAAAGCCCTGTTCCCGGAGGTGGGTCACCACAGAGTGAACAATTTGCTCGTATTGCGACTTGTCTACACTGTTTGGGGTCTCCATATGCTGCTGTGTGCATTTGAAACTCAATTTTCAGGATAAATTAGTTTCTATACAACATAATTGCCCGCAAATGTGCCCTTGACAATATGTCATATTGCTTTTACGGCCGTATAGGCGATTATTCCAAAATAATTATGTTGGGCAGGAACTAATCCGTAATCGTCAGTCTTGTGGTGAAATGGGCTCTTCGATAACGAGGAGCGGCGATGCATCGAGACCGCGAATGTCAAGCGCTTCGATCAGCAGATTCAATGACGATTTGAGTTCATCCACTTCATCCACCGAAAGTTTGGCGAGTCCTCGTGAGAGTTTTTCATGCAACAGGTCGGGTGTCTTTTCGAGAACGGTAGCGCCGGTTGAAGTTAAAGCGAGATACGTTACGCGTTTGTCGCCCTGTTTGGGCAATCGTGCGATGTAACCTTTCTTCTCCAAACGATTTATGATGCCGGTGACGGTGCTGGAGTTCAGATTCAGATATTCGGTGAGTTCCTTGTGGGTGGAAAGGTAATTTTCCCTGGTCTTCAGGTAGCCGAGACAAAGCAATTGCGGGATGCTGATTCCGAATTCCCTGAGGATTCGTTTTGATTCGAGATTTATTGATCGTACGATCTTGCGTATGTCAATGATGATATCCTTGTAGTCCGAGTTCACGTCGCCCTAAACACAATAGTCCACCGCAAATATGCAAAATTATTCCAGGCGGGATGGCGCTGTAATATCAATCGGTTTTTACAAAGGTTTGCAGGTTACTCTATCCTTCCGGAACATTCTCTTTCGCCGAATCCGGACCCGGAATTACAGCGCTATTGCGTATTCGACTCCAGGATAATATTACCCGGAACGAAGAAATCACGCAGCGCCCGTTGGGCGGCGTGAAAGCCACACATTCCGTGTACGCCGCCGCCCGGCGGAGTTGAAGAAGAGCATATATAAAGGTTTCCTGTCGAAGTGCGATACGGCGACCGGCGGAGTGCCGGTCGGGTGAAGATCTGATCCATCCGAAAGGCGCCTCCATTGATGTCGCCCCCAATGTAGTTGGCGTTGTAGGCCTGGAGTTCTGTGGTATTCATAGTGTGCCTTGCCAGGATGCGGTCGCGAAACCCCGGTGCAAAACGCTCGACCTGTGATTCAATAGCCTCGGTCATGTCAACCGTGGAACCGTTAGGCACGTGACAATAGGCCCATGCGGTGTGCTTTCCTTCCGGAGCGCGTGTGGGGTCGAAGCGACTGGGCTGGGCGAGCAACACAAAAGGTTTGTCGACATGCCGTCCTTCCCACGCGGCCAGCTCCGAGTGCGCAATTTCCGAAAACGTTCCCCCGATATGGACGGTGCCGGCCTTTTCACAAGCGGAGTCCAGGAAGGGAATCGGCCCATCAAGCGCCCAGTCTATTTTGAACACACCAGGGCCGTAGCGATACCGTTCCAGCTGCCATTTGTAGATGGTGGTGAACTTGTGTCCCGCGATCTCAAGTAGCTGACGCGGTGTCACATCAAACAACACAACACGCGCGGGTGGCAGCTGATCGAGCGCCGATATCGGGAATCCCGTTTCTATGGTACCGCCAAGCGATTGAAAATACGATGCCAGTGCGTTGGCAATCTGTTGGGACCCGCCTTTGGGCAGCGGCCATCCGCGCAGGTGGCCGGTGGCGAGCAGCACCAGCCCGATAGCGGCTGTCGCGGTATGCGACAAGGGCATAATCGAATGCGCGGCCATGCCTGCCCAAAGCCCCTTTGCCTTTTCTGTTCGGAAAGATTTGGATATGCTTTTAGCGGATCGAAGGGCCTTCAATCCGAAGCGCATCATTTTAGAAGGGTGATGCAACATCCGTAACGGTCCCAACACAAGTTCAGCTATGTCGGGCCAGTCGCGCACAATAGGATCGACAAGCTCGCGGTAGGCCTCGGCGTCATCCCCCAACTCCCGGGCCGTTGTTGTCAATGATCGGGTGAGGACTGCCGCTGTTGCGTCATCGAATGGATGCGCCGCCGATGCAGGAGGATAAATGTACTCCAGGCCGTGTTCTGCCAACGGCAGCCTGGTAAAGAAGGGCGATGCTGCTGCAAGGGGGTGAACAGCCGAGCACACGTCGTGATGAAATCCGGGCAAGGTAAGTTCGGCGGTGCGCGCGCCGCCGCCGATGACATCGGCCGCCTCCAGTACCAACACGGCAAGGCCCTCGCGCTGAAGCGTTATCGCTGCGGCCAGGCCATTCGGACCGGCGCCGACGACAACGGCGTCATAATCCATACCGGGTGTCCTCGTCATGCGACGTTCACTTCCGTCAGGATCAGCTTTCGGAAAACCATGTGAAGATACTACAGTTTGAGGATCTGACCAGCGTGCTGCTTCGTATCGACGTTGTCGATGATCTCAGTGATGATCCCGTTCTCGTCGAGAATAAAAGTTGTGCGTGCCGTCCCCCAATACTTGTTTCCGTTCCGTTCCTTCTCCACCCAGACACCGTAAGCTTTGTTGATCGATTTGTCGGTATCCGCGACAAGGGTAAAGGGCAGGTTGTATTTCTCCCGGAATGCTTTGTGCGATTCTTCGTCGTCGCCGCTGACGCCCAGTACCACATACCCTTCGCTGGTCAGCGTGCTGATGTTGTCGCGAAGGTTGCATGCCTGTGCGGTGCAGCCTGGGGTATCATCCTTCGGGTAGAAATAAAGGACGACTTTGCTTCCACGGTAGTCGCGAAGGCTCACCTTCTTTCCATCCTGATCGTTGGCTGTAAAATCGGGAGCCTGATCTCCCACCTTAAGTTTGCCTTGCGCAAATCCTTCCATAGCGAATAACATTAATAAGAGCAATACCTTGACTTTCATAGCCGTTCCATTTTAAGTGAAAACACGTTCTGGCGGCCACCGCGGAGCACCGAAGTTACAAAAAGTTTGGCAGTACGAAGTTTCTGCGAACTCAAACTCCTCAGGACCTGCTCAGGGACCGGGACCCGCGGGTAGCGGCGGCAAGCAGGCGGCCCCGTCCGGCTTTACAGATACCCAAAGAGCACCCACGCCACCACCAGCGTCACCACCACATTAAATCCCTGGGCGATGACAAAGGCATAGAGGGGTTTGCGGCTGTTGTTCAGGAACAGGTCTGCAAAGCGTGTTTCCAGTCCTATGCTGGTGAAGGCCAGAACAAACCACATGGTTTGAATCGTCTTCAGGCTACCCGACACGGAGGACACCGTTGTCGGAGAGAGTGCGAATGAGAACACGAGAGAGGCGGCAACGAAGCCGAGGACGAACTTCGGAAAACGATCCCAGATGACACCGAGGCCAGGCTTTTCCACGTGAGCGAGATCTTCGCCCTTACCGGCGTATGTCCAGTAGATACTGATCGCAAACGCGGCGATTCCGAGCATGACATTCTGCGAGAATTTCACAATCGTGCTCACCTTAAGGGCCGTATCTCCCACCAGGGTACCGGATGCTACCACTGCGCCTGTCGTGTCGATACTGCCCCCAAGCCACGCGCCGGTCACCTCCTGTGAAAAGTGAAAGTGGTTGGCGATCATCGGCATAAATATCATCATGGGGATGGCCACGATGAGTACCAGGGAAATCACATACGACAGCTTGCGCGTGTCGCCCTTTATTGCTCCTGCGGTAGCTATGGCGGCCGACACACCGCAGATGGATACTGCGCTGGAAATCATCATCGTCATCTCATCGTCAAGACGGAATTTCTTGCACACCCACCAGGCAAAATACCAAACCACCAACACGACGATCGACGCCTGGACGAGCCCGAGTGAGCCCGACTCCAGTATGTCGGAAAAGATGATGCGGGTACCTAGCAACACGAGGCCGATCTTGACGAACAACTCCGTGGTAAGCAGCAATCGAAACCATTCCGGAAGTCTGAAAAGATTGCCGATCAATAGCCCGATGGTGAGGCTGAAGATCACAGCTTCCAAGTTGAGGTCGCGAACCGCGCTGTTGCCTTCGATAATGAGCGCCAATATCGCCACGACGTAGACGACCGGAAACACGCCGAGAAAATACCGGACGCTCTTACCTGTCAGCAGAATGCCGCCAGCGGCTACTACGCCAATAAAGAGAAATTGAACCAGCATCGCGGTGAGGTTGTCTGGCCCGAATACCTGTCCTCCCAATTGCTGCCACGTTTCCCATCGGAAATTCGGCGCCGGCACGACGAACCATGCCAGTGACAAAATGATGATTAGAAAACCGAGGATTACCGACACCCAATCTTCATGAACAGGAAATAGGGAACGCCGTTCCGACTGAACGGCACTTTGAACAGACTCTTCCATCAGGTAGGTTATTTCACAGGCACATAGCCAACTTTGGAACGGCTACAAACGGCGTTCAATTTAAAAATATCCCGCTAATACCAACAGAATATATCAACAGATGTGAGTCGTCGCAGCATTGTATTCGTTCACAGCGCGCCTGCCTCTGCCTCTGCCCCTGCCTCTGCCCCTATTCCCTCCGCCAATGCTTATCCGCAAAATTCATATACTGCTCCCAGTCGTAAGCAGTCAAGTCGTGCTTGCCGGCGCGCACATGATATCCGATCCTCCCCTTCTGGACAGGTTGGTCAACCGCCGGCATCTTACTAGTACCGAGTCCCTTCATCCCGTATAGCTTGTACACTGGTTCTGCATAAACTGCGCTGAGGAACTCCCCTTCCGGATCCGCCCAAAGATCTTCGGCCGCACTCGCCACATATAGCGGCCGCGGCGCGACCATCGCAAGAAGCATGTGTTGGTCGAAGGGAAGGTCGTTCACCCTTCCTGCGAACGACTTGTATACACTGCAAAACCAATGGGGGAAACGCGTCGTGATCTGCTCGAGGCTTTCTCCCTTTTCGTTACGCGTCAGTGCCGCCCCACCCTCGCCGGATTCATTTGAAATGACCATTGCGAACCTTTCATCTGTGGCGCCAGCCCAAAGCGCCGCCTTTCCTAGTCGCGAATGCCCTAATACAGCGACCTTTGATCCATCCACGTCGGCATCCGTCACCAAATAATCCATTGCACGCTGAAGACCCCAGGCCCATGCCGCGACGGATCCCCATGAACTTTCATTTCGATTGCCTTTGTCGAGGAGTCCATGGACGCCGTTGGCAAAGCCATCGTCAAAGTCGGGATCGACATCGCCATAGTGCACGGTCGCCACGCCATATCCTCGCTCCAGGATTCGCTCTACCGGCCAGCGTGATGCGCGTGCACCGCGCGAGGCTTCTGTGGCCGTGTTGTTCTTCACGCCGATCGCCTCCCAGTCGTTTACCCAGCTTTTCGTAACCAGAATAGCCGGGTCGTTCGATATGGTTTGGTTGCCATAAAAATTCATTCCGAGGAACACCGGCACCGGTGTCGTGGCACGTGCCGGAAGGTATATCAGCACATCCATCCAGACGGAAGTGTCTGCTGCGAAAAAGACGCGTACTTGTTTGCGGATGGCCGTACCTCCGAAGGCGTCGCGATCGTGTGAAAGCATACGATACGAGAGTTCGGGAGCCGATGGAGAGTAGCCGTACATATGTTTGCTGAATAATTCGCGTATTTCGGGACGACGAATGCGCTCCCACTCATCGACAGTCTTTACCCGGATACCCTGGTCGAGTTTCAATGGATCGGGAATGTTTTTCTTTTGTGCCAGTGTCATCAACGGAAGAAAGAACACAAATACCAGAGATACAATAATGATGTTGTTCATGATGTTCTTATTAATATGCGGCCCATAGGACTGGTTACATGCTGCTCTTGCCTCCCTGAAGGGACCTCACGCGCACCGGAGCTCTTCCCTCTGCGCGCCTCCCCTCCAAAGTAACCACGTTTACCTCCCAGCACAAGTCCCAATCCCGGAATTCCTCAACCGGTATATGAAAGCCAGTTGAAAGTTTATAATATTGACGAAGTCCCTCCTGGAAAAATGTGTGTAGTGCACGCGACCCAAAAGGATACCTCCTCGATGCCATCAACGAAAAAATTGCGCCCTGATGCAGGTCTATAACGAGCTTCCCACCCAACGGCTCCATGCAGTCGATATCCTCAGGGGCCTGACGATATTGCTCATGGTGTTTGTGAATGAAGTGGCGGGCATACGAGATATCCCTCAATGGCTGCGACATGTTGCACCCAATGTGGACGGCATGACAATAGTCGATTGGGTGTTTGCCGGCTTTCTCTTCATCGTGGGGATGGCGATACCGCTCTCATTAAATAACAGGATACGCAAGGGTGATAGCCTCCTAAAGCTTCAGGGTCACATTCTCGTCCGAACGATAGCGCTTCTGGTACTGGGCGTTTTTATGGTAAACGCGGAAGGCGGCTACAACGAACAGGCCATGGGCATGCAAATAGGCGTATGGTCGCTCTTGTTCTATCCCTGCGTAATACTTGTGTGGAACGTCTATACCTTCCGGAATAAGACGTGGGCATGGCTGTTACGGGGAATAGGAATCGCGGGACTCATCGCGCTCGCGCTGATCTACCGCGGTGGTGAGGATGGCACGCAGTACCTCCAACCGCGTTGGTGGGGCATCCTGGGACTTATCGGGTGGGCGTACTTGTATACCTGCATTTTGTACCAGCTGTGTCGCGGAAATCGTTATGCTCTACTTGCCATGGTCGGACTGAGCATCCTCGTATATGCAGTCGGGCGATCGCCGTTGTCTGAGAACAGTATGTTATTGGGCTGGACACGCGCGCAGGCAGGCAACGCCACACACACCGCCATCGCCCTGTGCGGGGCCATACTCACGATAATCTTCTTCGACCAAAAGCAAGAGCGCACCCTGATGCATCGGCTAAACGAAGCGTTGGGCTTTGCTTCGATACTGTTTGTAGCAGGATGGATCCTGCGCCCCTACTATCACATCGGCAAGATCGGCGCCACGCCAACGTGGGGGTTATACTGCTCCGTTATTGCGATTATCGTATTCATCTTCCTGTATTGGCTCACCGACCTGAAAGGCATCAACCGATGGGCACGGTTTCTTCAGCCGGCGGGTTCGAATCCCCTGCTCACGTACATTATTCCTTTTATTATGTGGGCCACATACCGGGTGTTCAACTATTATCCTCTCCCTGACGGGTTACGAACGGGTGCAACAGGTGTATTGTATTGCATATTGTACGCGGTGGTCGTGGTGTGGATCGTAAAATGGCTGAACCGCATGCACATCCGCCTGCAACTATAGCGGTTACCGACCCACCCCGTTGAGCAGGCGTGGGCCCGTGCCCAGCTGATCCATGATAGACTGCCGGAGGGAAAGGGCGCTGTTGGCGAGCGCCTGAAAGTCAAATTCGGCTTGAGGGCCCTTGTATGGGTAAAGGGTCATCTCGCGACTTACCGCTGCAATTTCATCCAGGCCGTCCTGCAACATATAGACCACTTCCGGCGTCCGGAACTCACCACCTCGCGCATAGATGCGGTTGGCAAAATAAGCTTTGGCGCTTGCACGATACAACCTCGATGACATCTCCGTCCTGCGCATGGTTTCAATAAGGCGGCTGTACTGTTCCGCGTTTCGGATGTGAGGCTTGGCGCTGATCACGTCGTCGAGCGCACTTTGTGCTACCCTTACTGCGTAGTCTTTTTCTGCGACGATGCTCCTCAGGTAGTCAACGTTCATGAGTTCGCGATCGTCAAGCCAGCCGCTCTCAAATACCTGGGGTATCTCCGCTGCACTCGCGCCATCCGGTTTCTTAAATTCCCGCGGCGCCAGATGATTAGTAACATCGTGCCAGTAATGGAACGTTTTGTTCACGTCATGGTCGATGGTATTCTCCATACTACGCTGCCATTTACCCGGATTGAGCGTGATGTACGATGCTTCATTGGAAAACGACATCGTCGAGGGGCTGGCTACGGGAAGCCCCAGGGTGTACATCATGGAACTGATGATATCGTAACTCTTTCGGAATGCCGGCTCGATGTAGGGACTCGCCTGCTCCCCATATTTCTGTCCTACGAACTCGTGATAGATCTTGTCGATGTCCATCCAGGGATCGTCGGATGCCCGCTTTAACGCATACAGGTTGATCTCACAGGGGCCGTCGATAATGGATGACTCGTAGAATCGATCCGTTCGCGCCACGTATCCCTCGATATTGGGTTCGGAAAAATACTCCTTCCATCGCTTCAGGTGTACTTCCGGCAACATGCTGGCCAGTACACCTTGTCCGTTAAACTGGTGCGCGGCGTCGAATTCTACGATGACGGGATACCTGCGGATGCTGTCGCTTACTGACGATAAGGGGTGCGTAAGCAGAAATGCCTGCTCGGCCTCGGTGACCATTACCTTGAGGCCCGGATGTTTCAGCTGTCGAACGGCGCCGACCAGGAGTGAGAACTCGCGGGCGTCGCTTACTGCGGCACGGATACAGAGCGCAAGACCGTGCTCATCGATGAAAATTTTTGCCAGACTGTCAACTACCGCGGCCACCTTCAGGGTTGGACTGGGTAGCGCCATTGAATGTTGGTCGGCGATGCGACCAGGCGCGTCGAGGAAATTGAGAACGATACCATCCACCTCAGGGATGAGTGTGAGCATGCTCCGGTAGTCGTTCCGGATCCACCGCCACAATGCGGGATCGTCGAGATCCAGGCGTTCCTCGCCGTCGATGGTGCGTCGGTACGTTTCCGGATAATACCCAATATCGTAGAGTGCCTGGTCCCACACGAACACCTCCTGTATCCCCTTTTCATGGGCATAAGCGGCGAGGCGGTTGACCAACTCCGCCCTCCCGATAGGACGTACGTCTTTGAGTTGATGTACCAGGTGATGTGAAAACTCGATGTGGTTGATATTGTAGTCGGACGTCGCTACGTCTATCGCCCTTTTGGCGTTAGGCTCGTTGTCGGATAGGATGTTCCATCCGCGGACCGCCACCTGGCTTTCTTGCTTCTTGTTCCGACCACAACCGAAAAAAAGCAAAAAGCAACCGGTCAAAAGTACAATCACCCGGATTCCTGGGGCTCGAACCATGCAGGTTAGTGTATCATATGCAATATAACAGGTGATTTGTTAACTCTTCAACTTTCACCCTTATATCATACGCAAACTGCCCGACCAACGCCTGAAAATTTCATCAGCGTCGGCCGGGCAGTCCCTTCAGCTACCTACCCGACTGCCCAACGTTACTATACCTAATCGGTGTAAACCAGTCGGACAGGCAGGTCTTCAACTATTCAATCTTCAACCCTTCAACTATTCAATCTTCAACCCTTCAATCTTCCCCTATATATAGCTGTTGATGAGGTTCTCAAAGTACTCCTGCCTGCCGCTGATGACCTCGGGCTCACCGTTTTGCAGGGCCAGTCTGCGCATAGCCTCCAGTTTGAGGCGTCCACGTGCGAACTGCTTACCCTTACCGGAGTCGAAGCTGGAGTAGCGCTCTTTTATCAAGTCTGTATAATATCCATCGTTCAGAATGTCGTTGGCTATGAGCAGCGCTCGTGCGAAAGCATCCATGCCCCCGATGTGCGCGTAGAAGATATCTTCCAGGTCAGTAGAGTTGCGACGGGTCTTGGCGTCAAAGTTTATGCCTCCCGACTTGAAGCCGCCGGCGCGGACGATGACCAGCATAGCTTCCGTGAGTTCCAGGATGTTATTGGGGAACTGGTCGGTGTCCCATCCGTTCTGGTAGTCGCCCCGGTTGGCATCGATGCTGCCGAGCAGACGCGCGTTCGCGGCCACCTGCAATTCATGCTGGAAGGTATGCTGTGCGAGCGTGGCGTGGTTAACTTCGATATTGAGTTTAAAGTCGTCCAGCAAATCAAATTCGCGAAGGAAGGCGATGACGGTGGCCGCATCGAAGTCGTATTGATGCTTCGTCGGTTCCATGGGCTTGGGTTCAATGAGGAACGTGCCACGGAAGCCCTGCTGACGACCATAGTCGCGCGCCGCACGAAGGAACATTGCCAGGTGTTCCTGCTCCCGCTTCATGTCGGTATTCAGTAGCGACAGGTAGCCTTCCCGCCCGCCCCAGAATACATAATTGGCACCGCCCAGGGCGATGGTGGCATCGATGGCGTTTTTCACCTGGGCAGCAGCGTGACATACCACATTGAAATCAGGATTTGTCGCCGCGCCATTCATATACCGGGGATGACTAAACAAGTTGGCGGTACCCCACAGCAGTTTTACGCCTGAAGCCCTTTGCTTTTGCTTTGCGTAATCGACGATCTTTTCGAGGCGCTTCTCCGACTCTTTCAGTGTAGGCGCCTCTTCCACGAGGTCGTAGTCATGGAAACAGTAAAAGGGGGCTCCGATCTTTGTCGCGAACTCAAAAGCTGCGTCCATCTTATCGTAAGCGCGCTGCATGGGATCAGAAGCTTCTGCCCACGGAAAATTCTTCGTAGGAAGCCCGAAGGGGTCGCCGCCATTTCCACAGAACGTGTGCCAGTAAGCAATGGCAAAACGCAGGTACTCCTGCATCGTCTTCTTGCCAATCCGTTGTTTCGGATTATAATACCTGAAGGCTAAAGGATTATCGCTATCGGGCCCTTCATATTTAATGGCGCGAATTCCTTTGAAGAACTCCTTTTTTCCTTTTACAATTTTCATGTGTACTTATGATTGGTTAGTCAGATTATTATGCAGTATAGCTTTCCATTTCCCGTAGGCTTCGCGATACGCCTCTTGTTTACCCTTGTCCGGATCGACGCGTTTCAGGCAGGTTAAGCCATCGAAGGCGGCATTCATCGAATCATAGTATCCGCATCCGACGCCGGCAGCGCGCGCCGCGCCCTGCGATCCGTCCGTATTGAAGAGTTCGACCTGAGTACTTGTTGTGTTGACGAAGGCGTCGCTGAAAACGTCGCTGAGGAACATGTTTGCCTTTCCCGCACGCACGACGGTGGACTTCAAACCCATCTGATTGAGGATCTCAAATCCATAAGCGAGTGAAAACACGATGCCCTCCTGAACGGCGCGACAAAGGTGCGCGGCGCCATGGCGGTTGAGGTTGAGTCCGTGGAAACTTGCGCCCGGCTCGCGGTTCTTGAGCACGCGTTCTGCGCCGTTGCCGAAGGGAAGCACAAAGACGTCGTTAGAACCGATGGGAATGGATGCGGCCAGTTCGTTCATTTTCTCGTAAGACAGCATCTCACCGGCGCCGGCAAGATTCCTGCGGAGCCAGCTGTTCATGATCCCTGTACCATTGACGCACAGCAATACGCCGTAGCGTCGTGCGCTTTCGGAATGGTTAACATGAACAAAAGTATTGACACGGGATTCCGGATCGGAGGACGGCGTGTCGATAATGCCGTATACTACGCCTGATGTTCCGGCTGTCGCCGCGATCTCTCCGGGTTCGAATGTTTTTAAGGAGAAGGCGTTGTTAGGCTGATCTCCCGCGCGATAGGTTACGGGGATGCCCGCCTTAAGGCCCAGTGCGTCGGCGGCTTCCTTGGTAAGGTGACCCTGCACGCCGAAGGTGGGAACGATATCGGGGATAAGTGCACGATCAATATCGTAATGTTTGAGGAGTGCGTCGGAAATAGTGTCAGACTTGAAATCCCAGAACACACCTTCGGAGAGACCCGACACAGTTGTCTTGATTTCGCCGGTAAGGCGCATGGCGATGTAGTCGCCAGGGAGCATGAACTTGTAGATCTTCTCGTAGACGCCGGGTTCGTTTTCACGCACCCACCGAAGTTTAGATGCTGTGAAGTTGCCGGGTGAGTTGAGCAGGTGATCCAGGCAATACGAAGCGCCAAGGTGTTCAAAGGCCTTGTCTCCTACCGGAACCGCGCGGCTGTCGCACCAGATAATGGAAGGGCGCAGCACGTTTTGGTCGCGATCTACGAGCACGAGACCGTGCATTTGATAGGAAATGCCAATTGCAAGTACAGCATCATTCGATGCGGACGCGGTGCTCAGCACCTGGCGGGTGGCCGCTTGCGCATTTTCCCACCACATTTCCGGCGCTTGCTCCGCCCAGCCCGGGTGCGGGCTGTCGATAGCCATTTCGGTTTGCGGGAAGGTCGCCGACGCCACGGCCTTTCCAGTTGCCGCGTTGAGAAGCGTAACCTTCACCGACGAGCTGCCCACGTCGTAACCCAGGAGATATTCGGGAGTGATCACACGTATTCGATTTTATCGGTTTTGGTTTGGGTTGTCAAAAAAAATGAAAAAATCCCGAATAGCCTAAATCTATACGTCTTCAGGCCCGGAATTCAGTCAACAAGTGATCGTTGTTGCGTAAGCGAGGGGTGAAACTCAGGATCTTTCGACTCTTCCTGCCACGATGTACATCAGGCTGCCACCTGCAGATATGAAACGCTGGGCTTTAAGATCGCGCAGCAATTCTTCCTTGTGTATCATCCAGTTCGCCCAGTAGGCGTTAAAGTCTGACTTGTTGCCGCCGCCAGCTTTGAAATACCGGTAATTTGTATCGTAGTCGAAGCCGCCTGTACCGGACTCCAGCCATTCGATGAGTTGTGATACGCGCACGCGCTTTTCTCGGGTGTCATATGGAGGGATGCAGGAAAGCGCTTTGTCTGATATCCAGACGCGGATGTCGCGTAATCCCACTTGTTGGAAAAGGTCGGGAACGGCATCACCCAATGAGTTGAAACCCAGGCCCAGCTTGCGTTTTCCGTTTTCGCAGCGAAGTCTTACCTCGACAATCCGCATAAGTTCGGGAACACTGAACTCGGTCTGGCGGTAGTTGTCGAACATCAGGGAAGTCACCAGGTTGTTGGGTTCCAGCGCCAGTATCCAGCCGTCGTCACGCGTGATGCGCTTCATTTCGTTCAAAACCCGGACTGGTTCTTCTACGTGGATCAACAGCGTCTGACAGAAGGATAGGTCCATCATGCCGTCGTCGAACGGGATGTCCGCGGCATCCCCTTCGACAAACTTAAACGCGCGGCCGGAATCGTCCTTGCGCGCGCGTTGTATCGCCTTCCGAATGTGAAGACGTTCGGCGTCAAGTCCATATACTACGGCATCTGAAGAAAAATGGGGCGCCAGGGCAAATGACATCGTGCCGGTTCCGCAGCCAATGTCGGCCACATTACGGCACTCGGAGAAATTCAGGCGGCGGGCGGTAAGTTCAAGGAAGTCTTCATTCCACCAATATTCTCTCCCTTCAGTAAGAACGTCGACGGAGTGAGCCTCTGTGTTAGGGTTATTTCGCTGGTTGTACTTTTCCTTTCCTGACTTCTCCAATGTAATGGACACTATATGCGTTTTCGTATTGTTTGATGGCGCGTTGGATCTCCGCGTAGGTATCCCTTCTGATCTTAATGCCCTTCGGCGCTCCCTTCTGGCGGACTTCGATATAAAACCCGCTTCTCAACTTGACTTCTTTTGTTGCTGGCCTTGCCATGATCTTACAGTTAAATAATGAACACTTCGGTGTGACCGGGTGATTCCTGTCTGGAAACT
>DATGQD010000038.1:0-55179 GCA_035304385.1 Cyclobacteriaceae bacterium | reverse complement strand
GCGACCTTCGAAATCCGATAAAGTGACGGGTGAGTCCGGGATGGAACTTCCCCTTAATTCAGGTAAATTTCATGACACCGAACTTTATCCCGATTTATGAAACGCGTCACCATCCTTGCCTTTGCCGCCCTTCTTTTTTTCGCCCCGACTTATGGCCAGCCGCAGACTGAATTTGGAAAAGGGGCGGGCGAGTACAAGGAGTTGTTTGATGCGTTGAAAGAGTTGCTGCTGAACTCACACTTTGTGAAGAAGGTCAACCTTCACGGAAAGGAACGCAACCAGTTCGTGCCCTGGATACGCGATCACGTCCACGTGATGAAGGCGATGAAGTATTTTTCGCCGGAGATCGCAAGCTTCTGGGAGGCGTTTATGGAGACGCAGACTGATGAGGGATTGTACTTCGACTACTATTATCCTATGAGCAGTCCGATCAGTCATCGGATGAATCTTTTCGACAAAAGGTACTGGCGCATCTACGCCGGCGAAGGGATCCAAATGCACCGCTTGCCGGTCGAGGCCGACCTGGAATACCTTATGGTAGAAGGCGCGTATTACATCTGGCAGGCGACAGGCGACAACGACTACCTTCGCGAATGGCTCGACGACCTGGAACACGGCATGATGTACGCCATGAGCGATCCGCTGCGTTGGTCGTCGAAATATCAGTTGGTCAAGAGGGGCTATACGCTTGACACGTGGGACTTCATGCAACTCCCCACTTCACGAGAGGAATACACGCGGCAGGGTAACGACGTACAAAAGGGCATATTCGACATCGACGAAAATACCCCCATGGGCATTATGCACGGTGACAACAGCGGAATGTACGCGGCCTGCCGGCAGCTTGCGGAAATGTTTGCGTCCGTCGGCGATACAGTGAAAGCGCGCGTGTGGGAACTCCAGGCAGACATCTTCCGGACACGCACGAACGCATTGTGCTGGAATGGAAAATACTACGCGCACTTTGTCCCCGACGACCCTATGCCCGAATACCTTCACATCGACCAGGCCAACACGTTAAGTTTATCGAATCCGTACGACATTAACCGCGGGCTGCCCACGCACGAGATGGCTGTGTCCATATTGAATACGTACCGCGCATTGAAAGACAAGAACGAGCTTAACTCGCTTGCCGAGTGGTTTGGCATCTATCCGCCGGTGCGACCTCACTTTGCCGACTACCAGCCGGGCTCGTACATGAACGGCGGCGTTAACACGATCGTAGGTGGTGAGCTCGCGAAGGCGGCGTTTCAGCATGGGATGGAAGAATATGGCGTTGACATCCTGAACCGGATGCTGGCGTTGATAAGGAAACATAAGGGCGATCTTCCTGTGGCCTACAAGCCGGACGGAACGGTGGATGAAGGCATTCCCGATAACTGGGGTCAGGCGGCCGTGATGAGCGCGCTGGTGGAGGGTCTTGCCGGCGTGGTCGACAAAGGACAGCTGTTTAACGCCGTTGAATTGTCACCTCGATGGATCGCGGCCGGAAAGAACGAAGTCGAAGTAAGCGTCGCCTATGGCCCGACAAAGAAATTTGTCAAATACAATTTAGCGCACAACGCCTCGCGGAAAACGATTGAGTTAAAAATTTCCGGTGATCCGCAGCGGTATGATGTCAGAATCTTATTGCCGCCGGGAAATTCCAATGCGGATGTGACGGTTGATGGGAAAGAGGTGAAAGCAACTACCGAACGAATTGAAAAGAGCGTGTATGTGAACCTATCTGATGTTGAAGGTGGAACGCGTACGGTTATCGTTACCTATCGTCGGTAGTAGTGGGACTGCCATCTATTCTATAGCCTACCATGGAGGTTATATGTCTCTTCACCCAACGAACTCTTTTCTACCAATATGTCGATATGTCACCTGCATTCACCCAATCTCATCCTCCGGCGATTGCTCCCAACACAATCACTGGCTCTTTGCCCGTCAAAACCTCCTCCGGAAGGGGAGTGTCGGGAGTTTCATGGGACCAGTCCTGTCCGCACGCAAAGAAACGGAGGTAGGGGCGACGCTTCAGGGTTACATGATCGCGTATTGTGCCGCGGAGCATGGGATAATTTTTTTCAAGTGTGTTGAGGACGCCGTGCAGCGTCACGGGTTCCGCGACGTCGAGGCTTACTTCTTTACCGACGCGCGCGAGGTTCCTCAGATGATGAGGAAGTTGGACGCGTATCGTCACCGTTGATACCATAACAGAAACTTGATGGTGAAGATCAATGCAGGGATTGAACCTCTACAGACAACACGGCGGGCAAGTCCCTGACGATGGGCATCCAGGTATCGCCCGCGTCGGCGGAGACGTACACTTGTCCGCCCGTAGTTCCGAAATAGATTCCGCACGGGTCGAGGGTGTCGACGGCCATGGCATCGCGCAATACATTGACGTAGCAATTGCTTTGTGGCAACCCGTTTGTGAGCGCTTCCCATTCGTTGCCTCCCGTGCGGCTTCGGTACACACGCAGCTTTCCATCCGGAGGATAATGTTCGGAGTCGCTTTTTATGGGAATGACATAGACCGTTTCAGGCTCATGTGCATGGACGTCGACGACAAAACCAAAGTCGGAGGGGAGGTTGCCGCTAACCTCGCGCCAAGATTCGCCGCCGTCGTCGCTGCGCATCACGTCCCAGTGTTTCTGCATGAAAAGGACGTCCGGTTTTGACCGATGGAAGGCAATGCGGTGCACGCAGTGACCAACTTCCGCTTTGGGGTCAGGAATGTATTCCGAATGCAGTCCGCGATTTATCGGCTTCCAGGTTTGTCCACCGTCATCTGTGCGGAAAGCGCCTGCAGCGGAGATCGCGATGAACATCCGTTGCGGATTGACGGGATCAAGAAGTATCGTATGGAGGCACATACCACCCGCGCCGGGCTGCCATTGCGGTCCCGACACGTGGCCGCGGAGGCCGGAAAGTTCTTCCCACGTCTGTCCGCCGTTGGACGACTTGAACAGTGCCGCATCCTCTGCGCCGGCATACACAGTGTTCGGATCATCAAGGGAGGGTTCCAGGTGCCATACGCGTTTGAATTCCCACGGATGTTGCGTGCCGTCGTACCATTGATGCGTCGTCAGGGGCTTACCCGTTTCGGGTGACGTGTCGTATACAAACTTGTTGCTTTCGCCGATGGGCATTCCGTCCGGGGTTTTGGTGGGTTGGTCTGCTGGCGTTCCGGGTTGAAACCACGTTTTGCCGCCATCGTCGGAGCGCTGTATGACCTGCCCGAACCAGCTGCTGGTCTGGGAGGCATATATCCGGTTGGGATCTGCAGGTGAACCTTTCACGTGATAAATCTCCCAGCCCCCGAAATGCGGACCCTGGACATCCCATTTGCGGCGCGTGCCGTCTGAGGTCAGGACAAATGCTCCTTTGCGGGTGCCGACCAATACGCGTACTGCAGTCATGGTAGTTTATATTGTTTCGTTGGATGAAGGACAAATGTATATCGTGTACCTGTGATATCCTGACGGTCGCGATCGTTTTGAACCAAGTTGTCAGTGTTGTGTGGCGAGAGCGCCTAAGACGCTTCCCAATTTCAAAAGTAGCGTCCCAACCGGTTCTTTTACTGGCTTACTGCAACCTGATTACCTCTGCGTCCGTTATCTTATTTGTTATAATTTTGTATAAAACGAAACCGATCTCGAAATGAGCAGGGTAATAGGCGAGTTTGAAGAACTCGTACTCCTCGCAGTTTGCATACTTGACGGCGAGGGGTATGGGGTGTCTGTAAAGAACGAAGTGGAGCGCCACACCGGACGTTCAATTCTTCTTGGCGCCGTGCATATCACCCTGTATCGTCTCCAGGACAAAGGACTTGTCGAATCGCGCCTTGGCGGCAGTACGGAGAAGCGGGGACATCGGCGGAAACGTCTCTTCCGAATCACTCAAAAAGGTATGGAGCAGTTGCGCGCCTCGCAGGAGGTGCGCCAAAAGATGTGGGCGCTTATCCCTGAGCTCAACCTGGGGTCATGAACAGCAAACGCAAATCGTTCGCACGCCGCCTGGCGGGCACGCTTCTGGAGCGGAAGGTAGGACGCACTTATGTGGAGGAATTCCTGGGCGACCTGGACGAGATGTACGAAGACCGCCTGGCGGCAAAGGGAAAATTCATCGCCGAAGGAATGTACTGGATCGATACGATCCATCTCGCCCTCGGCTTTTCGTCCACTGCACAAAAGCAAAGTCATTCTATGTTTCTCGGTAACATGGTCAAGATCGCGTGGCGTAGCGCGTTGCGTCATCGGCAGTTCACCATTCTTAACCTGCTCGGACTTACGCTGGGCATTGCTACTTGTCTGGCAATCGGTTTATACGTTTACGATGAGTGCACGTACGACACGTTTCACGCCAACGCCGACCGCATATACCGCATTAACCAACCCATGATATGGGGCGACTGGAGTGAACAGATGGGAACAACCGGACCAGGAGTGGCCGAAGCCATTCGTGCGGAGATATCCGACTTTGAGGAGGTAACGAGGATCTTATACCAGGGGGAGTATCTCGTGCGTGTCGCACAAGATGGAAATGCCCTAAACTTCAATGAAACGGAATTCTATGTCGCTGAGGACAATTTCTTCCGCGTGCTTTCATTTCCCTTCTTATCCGGTGATCCGCGTACAGCCTTGAAGGAGGCAAACAGTGTGGTAATTACCGGATCCACGGCACGCCGGTATTTTGGTGATGCCGACCCAATGGGGAAAACGATCGAAGTAAAACTTCCCGGTGGCGCATTTACTCCCTATACTGTTACCGGCGTGTTGGCCGACATCCCTTCGCGATCACACCTGCAATTCGACTTGCTCGCGTCACTTGCCTCCGTTGAGGAATTCAAGGAAAGTCGGGAGACCTGGATATGGACCATTTTTGGAACCTATGGCTTGATACGCGAGGGCACCGACGTGACGGCGTTAACAGAAAAGCTTCAGAAACTTCCACCGCGGTGGGCCGAGCGAACCACACAATCAATATTCAACCAAAGCTTCGAAGAGTTTACCAAGGGTCAATCCTGGACGCTTTACTTGCAACCGCTGCGCGACATTTACCTGGCGAAGACCCCCGACTTCAACCGGTTTGGCCCTTCGGGAAACCCCGAATTTGTGACGATTTTCGGCGCGGTCGGCATACTCGTCCTCGTACTGTCGTCCATCAATTTCATGAACTTGTCGACTGCCCGTTCGAGCAACCGCGCCAAGGAAGTAGGCGTGCGGAAAGTGCTCGGCTCACAGAAGCGTACACTGATCCGGCAGTTTATCGTGGAGTCTATGTTGTATGTTACAGTAGCCACGGTGGCAGCGCTGGTGCTTGTGCAGCTTTCGCTCGGTGCGTTCAACGTCCTGGCTGAAAAGCAGCTTGCGTTGTGGCCGCATCTTACGAATCCATACTTTTTCGGGGTTCTGGCGGGCTTCATTGTCATTGTGGGAGTCGCTGCCGGAAGTTATCCCGCCCTGTATCTCTCCGCATTCAAACCGGCGGAGACCTTGAAAGGAAAGTTGCGGTCAGGCTTTCGAAGTACCGGGATCCGCAACGGCTTGGTGGTATTCCAGTTTACCGTTTCCATTGCGCTGATCATCTGCACCTTCTTTGTTCAGAAACAGCTGTCGTATACCCGGTCGATTGACGTCGGCATCAGCAGGGATCACGTGCTGCAGCTCTACAATATACATCAGATGGGTTCGGGTGCCGATGTGCTTAAAGCCAGGCTGGAAGAAAATCCGGCATTTTCAGTCGTGTCGAAATCGGGATTTCTCCCACCACATGTCTGGACGAGCGACCGGTATCGCGCGGAAGATTCGGATCAGCCCGTTGTTGATCTCAACTACATGCGTTGCGACGAGAACTTGCTTCCCCTACTAAAAGCTGAACTTATCGTGGGCCGAAATTTTGATCCTGGCAATATCGCCGACAAGTACCATGTCATCATCAACGAGGAGGCCGCAAATGTTCTGGGTTACGGTTCGCAAGAAACGTGGAGTGGTAACTCGCCCCTGGGGAAATTCGTCGTTCAAGCGTTCGGCGCGGAAGACAAATTTGAGATCATCGGCGTCGTCAGGGACTTCAACTTCAACGGAGTCAAACAGCGGATTGGTCCCCTTCTGATCATGCACAACGAAAATGACAAGCATTGGAGCTATGGACCGGGTATGCCTGCGTTCCTTTCCATGCGCCTCAATCCTGCAACTGTACGGAATGGAGAGCAACTACAGCGAATCATCGACGACGTGAAGTCGGAGATGGCGCGGATCGATCCCGCCGTGCAATTTCAGTATAGTTTCATGGACGATGACTTCGACAATACATTTCGCGAGGAGCGCAAGATGAGCGTTGTGCTGAACCTTTTCACGCTACTGGCAATTGTCATCGCCTGTCTTGGACTGTCTGGCCTGGCCGCATTTTCCGCCGGCCAGCGGAGAAAGGAGTTAGGCATTAGAAAGCTACATGGCGCGAGTGTTCGTCAATTGGTGTTCCTCTTTTCCTCTGAGTTCACCCGACTCGTCGCCCTAAGCATCGTGATCGCAGCTCCAGTGGCCTATCTGATGACAGACCGCTGGCTGGCCAATTTCGCCTACCGTACGCCCATGGACGCGTGGGTGTTCGTTGTGGCCGGAGCTGCAGCACTCGCGATTGCTGCCCTCACGGTTTCATTTCAATCCTTCTCTGCCGCCAATGCGAATCCGGCCGATGTGTTGAAGGACCACTAATCACCTGCGTAAGCTCTTTCTAATTCGGCGAGGTCAAATTTTTTCATCTTCAGAAATGCCTCCGTCACACGTGCCACGCGTTTGGGATCTTTGTCGCTCATCATATCATCCATCCTCTTGGGGACGATTTGCCAGGATAGCCCAAACTTGTCTTTAAGCCAGCCGCATTGTTCAGCTTGTGGATCGGCCGATAATTTTCCCCAGTAATAGTCAATTTCCTTTTGAGAATCGCAGTACACCATAAAAGAGACAGCTTCATTGAAATTGAATTTGTGGTCTTGTGCGCTGTCCATGGCAGCGAGCCAGCAGTTTTCAATCATGAAGTCCGCGTACATAATCGTTCCCTCTTTGTCGGGCAATTGGTTCGGTCCGTATCGATACAGTGCGCCCATCTTTGCGTCGCGAAACACGTCGAGATAAAAGCTGATCGCTTCCTCCGCGCGTCCTGCGTTCTGACCGACAAACAATAAGGAGGGCACAATGGGCGGGCGGGGATCGCCACCGGGATCAGAGAGTATCAGTTGCCACGAGACACCGAACCTGTCCTGGATCCAGCCATATCGCTCGCTGAAAGGATACTTGTCGAGCGGCATCAAGACAGTGCCGCCCTCTGACAGACGTTGCCATACGGTGTCGAGTGTTCTCCTCGCCGCTTGTTTATCCGGACCTTCCGATGCCTCGAAAAACAACGGGTCGAAGTTAACCATAAAAGAAACCGATGGATTGATTTTGAACACCGGGCCTGCGCTTATCGACATGAAGGACTGTCCCCAAACCTCGAAGGAGACAATATCACAATCACCTGATGGCGTATCCTTGATGACTGAGATGTTGTTGATCTTTGAATTCGGAAATACGGAAGCGTAAAATTGAGCTGCTTCCCGCGCTTCCTTGTCAAACCATAAATGTGGCGTTACCTTTTGCATAGCGTTGTTGTTTCGTCTTGACAAAAGTACCATTAGTAACAGACCTCGCGGGAGTGCAAAGGCGACTTTGAAGCGGGGGGAATGCGACTAATCCGCTCCCTCTAACGGTGTCTTGAGGATGGATTACCTGGAAGCGATATTTGTCACTTGCGCGAAGACGGAAGCGGTAGGGCTACCCCTTCCTTCACTGGCTCCCCGAAGTAGGGAGAGCCATCTTCATTCCACGTAAACCTTTGTGCTCTTGGCGAGCGATGCCTCCCGCATCCCTGACCTGGCTCTGAATTGGCATGGTATAATATCCAGTCTTCCTTACCGTCAGGCGACTTAAAAAAGGAGTTGTGGCCGGGCGCATACACTTTATTTTTGGGCGACTGACTGAAAACGGGTTGTGGAGATTTCTTCCAGGAAGCCGGATCTAACAGATCGCTCGTCGAGCTGGCCGTAAGCATTCCCAGCGCATAAAAGTCCGTCCAGCACCCGCTGGCGGAATAGATCAGGAATATTTTGTCGCCGTTTTTCAGGATCTGAGGACCTTCGTTTACATCGACATGAGGAGGATTATCCGGATCATTTAAGTCGCCGTGTTTTTCCCAATCATACGTCGGTGTCGATATCATCACCCTGTCTCCTTCAATCGTCCATGGGTTTTTCATTTTGGCAATGAAGATGTCCTGCCTTCCATTGGTATTACCGTCCCATCCGGACCAAACCATGTACAGCTCACCATTGTGTTCAAACACCGAGCCGTCGATAGCCCATTTGTCTGAAGCATCAGATATTTTGCCTTTGAAGGTCCACGCTCCATCCAGCGGATCCGCGGATGAATTTTCCAGCACATACATCCGGTGGTTTTCGTTTTTACCGTCGTCGGCAGCAAAGTAGACGTACCATTTGCCGTTAATGAAATGGATCTCTGGCGCCCATAGTTGTTTCGAATACATTGTGCCTGGCGGAGGTGTCCACTCCCGATAGTTACCGCGCTGCTTTGCTGTTTTGAGATCGGTGAGGTTCTTTACTTTCCAAATGCCAATCCTGTTTCCCAATGTATGGGTGTAGTAATAATAGCCGTCCTTGTAAATAGTCCAGGGATCCGCACCAGAGGGAAGCAAGGGATTTGTGAAGGTGTCTTGGGCGTGTGCGACTCCAAGTGGAGGTAAGAGTAAAAGAAGGAGGAGTATTGCCCGGATCATATTGCCGCAATATAAACAGTGGCAGATGCAGATGCAGTGGCAATAGTACTCGGTCCGAACGTTCTCGTTGGCCATTGCAACTGCGCCTGTTACTGCAACTCTACGCTCCAATCGTTCCCAAGAAACCCTGCTGCCTTCACGCCTCCAACTCCGTCCTTGAGCATATCGGCGGAGAAGATGAAGTAGTCGGGGAATCCGCTGCCGCCAGCAAAGTACTGGTTTGCTTCTGTTGCGCGCATGCCGGAAATGCCCGTGCCAGCTACCACGCCCACGGAGGCAATGTCGCTGTCTTTTCTGGGCCAGACAAAAAATCCGCCCAGATCGTCACCTTCAAATTTTCTTGTGCCGATCGTAGCGGACCCGCGCGTGAATTGAATGGGGCAATCGGCAAGCAACTTGTTCCAGGCGGAATTTGTGATGGCATTGCCGTACAGAATGACACCGCGATCCGGGTAGTCTTTCGGATTAAAATCCCTGTCGGCGATTATGTCCACCGCACCGTTTGCGCGGTAGTACCATACTTCAGCATCGTAACGAGCCTTTGCATAAGCCCATTGCCGTTCCGCCGCATTTCCCCGCGTGCCATACACAAATACCATCCTGTGCTTGAACGCGTCCTTGAACGTGCCGTAACGATGTGGTCCCTTAAGATTCTTGTCGGGTTGCTTTCCAACTTCCCAGCGTGTTTGCTTGTGGAGATAGACCTCGCCTGTGCCGGCCGGTATTGTAAGGGCATCGCCGTCGAGCGTAATGTGCACGTCTCCTTCGAGGTCTGTGAGACTCAGCTTAAGCATGGCCACGTTTTCTGTCTCACCCTGTATCGTTTTGTTTTTCCGATCGCGTGTCAGACGGATCTTGCTGTATTGCAGCGGGAGGTGTTGCTGCAGGACGGACGCCCACCGGTAGGTGGATGATATCCCTGGGTTGGCAGTTGTGAAATCGACGAGGTCGACGGCGCTGTCGGGTTTGTTTGTATGATGACGGAAGAATTCGAACAAGGGTGGCCAGTCTACGCTTTCGTCCCCAAACCAGTGACTTCCGCCAGGATATTCGTAGTAAGCGAAATCCGGGTGAAAGTCCGCGAGCACCTTTCGCATTTGTCGCGCATAATCAACGGACACGACGCGGTCGCTGTCGCCATGGAAGATATAAACTCCAAACGCCCTATAGTTTTTTGCCAGTTCGATGACGTTGCTGGGGTTGCTGGCGCGAAGCAGGATCTCTTCCATTTCGTTCCGGCCTTCCGACGGAATACGGCCATCGGCGGAGCCATAGCCGGTTAGTGTTGGATATCCTGCACAGGGCGCTATGGCTGCCCATTTATCGGGATACGTGGCGCCGAGATACCACGTTCCGTGGCCGCCCATGGAGTGACCTGTAAGATATATTTTTGTCGGATCGGGTGCGTATTTTTTCGTGGCGATGTCGAGTACTTCAAGTGCATCCAGCCTTCCCCAATCTTCCCAGTTGAAGCCGCGCGGTCGACGGTTGGTGGGCGCGACCAGCGTACCCCATTCCTTGGAGTCATACGCCCGCGCCTGGCCGATGGCTTCTACACCAGCGCCGTGAACCGACAGAAAGAGTGCTGATCCTTCTTTCGGGCCGCCGGTTTGAGGCGTTACGGCGAAGTACTGAACACTGCCATCGATTTCACTTGTGAACGTATAACTGTGTTGAGATGACGGATCCATCGTCTCGATTGTAACCTTTTGTTCATCCAGGATTTTCTGTCCTTGTTTGAGTTGCAGGTGGCAATCGCGCTTGCCCGTCGCGCCTGCATTGGAGGGGTCAAATTGAAAACCAACTTTGCGCGTCGTCATTGGTGGTATGTCTGGAAGGTTGGTAACGGTGGACTTTCCTTCCAAAGTGCTCGTCAGCGTCAGATTGCGCAAGGCTCTGTTCGTCGCGTTGCTCACGACAACGGCGCCCCATTGCAGGCCGGATGTTTTCCCTGCCACAATGTGAGGCAACGTGGGATCGCCGACGAGAAGCGTTACCGGCTGCTGCAGCAGGATCAGCCGGGCTTCTATACCCTGCCAGCGCACGCCACGCGAACATCGGATCAGGATTTGATTAGATCCTTTTTTCAGGAGGACCGGCACGTGCATCCATCCATCGCGGTAGATGTCGCCCCCACGCGGTTCCCCATTCACAAAGGACATGCTGTTGCCCATGACGTTAAGAAGTGCGGGCTGTTCCTTTGGCGATTCATACTCGAGATAAAGGTATCCGCTGCTCAATGCCTCGCCTCGGAATCGACCCGTTGAATCCACTTCGACTTGCTCCCAACGGTGCGCGCGGTTTTCATCGTCGGTATACAACGCCTGCCCCGTGGCAGGATGTTGCAACTTCCCCGTGAAAAGCTGCCAGGCAAGTTGATCCTGCACGATCGCTTCCCGTCCATAACGATGCACACCTCCTACAGCGAGACCTGTCGTAAACCTGACGGTGTCCTGGGCATAGAGCGGCACGCATGTCAACACGACCCACAGCGCAATCAGTCTTCTCATAGTAGCAATCATGTGGATTATTTTTTTGTTGATTTTCCGAAACTTCGCAAGGTACGCAGGAAGAAAAAACACCCGCGATGAGGTATTGCAAAGTACCCTCGAATAATGGAATTTTAAGGTAGAGCATTCTGGAGTTATTTCAAAGAAATCCGTACTTTCGTTTACGCACACGAATCGATCGTTTCCGAACACGGAAGGACCCCAAGGCGCGGTCGGAACGCCTGCCAAAATGAACAAAAGCGCTATTCTGCCTGCTGTAATCCTGGCGGTGGCCACCGTTTCCTCCGGTGGGCTGTATGCCCAGCGACAGGTGCCCTTGTTCACGCTCCTGAAACCGGAAAAAACGGGTCTTAAATTCACCAATAAAGTCCGCGAGGACGACTCCCTCCACGTCCTGATCTATGAGTATTTGTATAACGGTCACGGTATTGGTGTAGGCGACTTCAACAACGACGGCCTGGACGACGTTTTCATTTCGGGCAACACGACGCCCAACAAGTTATTTCTCAACAAAGGCGACTTTCGCTTCGAGGACATAAGTCGTGAAGCGGGCATTCGAGGCAATGGCAGGTGGAGTACCGGCGTAAGTATCGCCGACGTTAATGGCGACGGCCTGCTGGACATCTACGTATGCCATTCCGGAAAATTCAAGGAAGCCGACCTCGTGAACGAGCTGTTTATCAATGAAGGCATGCGCGATGGCAAGCCCCGGTTCAGCGAGCAGGCCAAAGCGTTTGGACTTGACGCGCCGGGAACGCAGTCGACCCAGGCGGCCTTTTTCGACTACGATGGCGACGGCGACCTCGACATGTTTCTTTTGAACCATTCGGTGCACACGTATTCCCCGTTCCTCAATACGCGTGAACGTCGTGCAACGCCCGACTTTCGGTACGGCAACCGGTTGTTCCGAAACGATCTCGTCGAGAAAGGAACATTCACCGACGTAACCCTGGAGGCCGGGATCATCAACAATGCGCTTAACTACGGATTGAGTGTCAACGTAGCCGACATCAACCTCGATGGCTGGCCGGATATTTACACTACGAGCGACTATACGGAACACGATTGTTATTACGTCAACAACGGCGACGGGACGTTCACGCAGTCGATACAAAAGTCGTTTGCCCACATCTCCAAATTCTCTATGGGCGCCGACATTGCCGACTTTAACAACGATGGGCTTCCGGACGTGCTGACGTTGGACATGCTTCCGGAAGATAACGACCGACAAAAACTGCTGAAAGGTCCGGACGAATACGACCAGTACCACCTCTTGCTCGACAGCGGCTACTATCGCCAGCACATGCGCAACATGTTGCACCTGAACCGGGGAACAGACGATCAGGGCAACGTGAGGTTTAGTGAGATTGGCCAGCTGGCAGGCATCTCCAACACCGACTGGAGTTGGGCTGGCCTGCTTGCCGACCTGAACGGCGATGGCTGGAAGGATATCGTAGTCACCAATGGCTACCTCCGGGATTTTACCAACATGGATTTCCTGAAGTACACGATGGCGGATGCCCAGCTAAGGGAAGCGGCGAAGGGCAACGTCAATTTCAAGACCTATGAGCTCGTCCGGAAAATGCCGTCGAATGTACTTCGAAACTATGTATTCGAAAATACGGGCCAATTGGAGTTTCGCGATGTTACCGAGGCATGGGGCCTCACGACGAAATCCGTATCCAATGCGGCAGCTTATGCGGACTTTGACAACGACGGCGACCTGGACCTGATCATCGGCAACAATAATCAACCGGTCGAGCTATGGCGAAACAACCTTCCCCAGACAAACCGGACCTGGTTGACAGTTCGCCTCAAAAGCTCAACCGCCAACCGGTTTGCTTACGGCGCCAAGCTGTGGCTGTACGCAAGCGGTTCGGTGCAGTACCAGGAGCTCTTCCCCGTGCGCGGTTATCAATCTACGGTCACGTCGGGAATATACTTTAGCGTGCCGCAGGGTAGCATCGACTCACTGGTGGTGGAATGGCCGTCGGGAGGCAAGACCGTCGCTCGAGACGTTCAGCCCAACCAGGTGTTGCACCTCGACGATACGAATGCTACAGACCGGTGGATAAGAAAGCGTGAGATAACGCGCGACAGGCTGTTTTCCAACGCTCCGGCGGAGGAGCAAATCGACTTCAGGCATAGCGAGAACGACTTCGTCGATTTCAAAGTGGAGGTACTGATACCGTATCAGCTCAGCCGCATGGGCCCTGCACTTGCCAAAGGTGATGTCAATGGCGATGGTCTCGACGATCTGTTTCTCGGCGGGGCTATCGGGCAGTCGGGAGGACTCCTGCTTCAAACCGCGGATGGCACGTTTGCCCTTTCCCGGTCGCGACCCTGGGCTGCTGACGTCGCAAGTGAGGATGTGAACGCACTGTTTTTCGATGCTGACAACGACAACGACCTCGATCTTTACGTTGTGAGTGGAGGAAATGAATACCTCGATGAATCACCGGAGTTCCAGGACAGGCTATACCTCAACGACGGCAACGGCGTGTTCGCAAAGGCATTAAACGCATTGCCGGCCATGAGGAGCAACAAGCACGCAATTGCTGTTGGCGACTTTGATAATGATGGGGATATGGACCTCTTTGTGGGCGGACGCGGCAAGTCCGGATACTTCCCTTTGCCTTCACGCAGCTATGTGCTGAGAAACGACAGTGGCAATGGTGATGTGAAATTCACAGACGTGACCGAAAGCGTGAATCCCGACCTGATGTTCCCCGGAATGGTTACCGTGGCAAGCTGGACAGATCTCACGGGCGACGGATTACCCGAACTGGTTATTGCGGGCGACTGGATGCCCGTGAGGATTTTCCGAAACGATAGCGGCGTGTTAACCGACGTCTCGCGGGAGGCAGGAACGGACGGCCTGTATGGTCAGTGGAGTGCGCTGATGATCACCGATGTTGATCGTGACGGTGACCTCGATTTCGTCCTCGGCAACTGCGGACGGAACCATCAGCATAAGCCATCGGAGAAGGAGCCCATGACGATTCATGTTGCCGACTTCGATGAGAACGGAAGCCTTGATCCCATTGTGTGCTATTACATCCAGGGGACGAGCTATCCTCTCGCCAGCCGCGACGAGCTATTGGATCAAATTCCTGTGCTGAAGAAGAAGTACGTCAAATATGCTGATTATGCAGGTGCCACCCTCGACGACATTTTTAATACCGAGCAACGCGCGAAAGCGCAAGTGTTCTGGTGCACGGAAGTTGAGAGCATTGTCCTTGTGCAGCAAGAAGAGTTGAAATTCTCGAAACGTCCCTTGCCCGTGGAGGCGCAGTTCTCCACGACGCAAAGCATATTGGCTGACGATTTTGACGACGACGGCAATCAGGACCTGCTCCTGCTGGGTAACTTTTTCGGATACCGAACCCAGGCAGGAGAAAGCGATGCCAGCTTTGGCCTGCTGCTGAAGGGCAAGGGCGATGGAACGTTCGATGCAGTGACGCCCGACGAATCGGGACTGTTTGCAGATGGTGATGTACGCGCCGCCGTAATTGTAAATACTCCAAAAGGACCGAGGTTGATCGTGGCAAAGAACGATGATGTTCCGCAGGTGATACGAATCGCAAAATAACGTGCAAAGAGTTTTCAATTGGTTTGTAGGTTTGGTGATGTTCGCGTTGCTCGTGGTGCAACACGCGCCGGTCATGGGTCACGTGCGATCAGCAGTGCTGGATAGCGCGCCGTTGCACCGGGCGCACGAAGCACTCACGAGTGTCATCATCCACGATATATTTTCGCCTCCGGTCGCGTCGCGCATCTACGTTTACGCCCATATTGCCGCCTACGAAGTACTGAACCAGGCAGACGATCGGTACAGGAGCCTGGAAGGACAGATCGAGGGTTTTCCAAAGATCCCACGTCCAGAGAAGCCGGTGTCGCACAGCCTGGCGGGCGTATACGCGTTCCTGATCACGGGACAAAAGTTGATCTTCTCAGAGCCGGTCCTGGAAGATTCTATTCAGGCCATTGTTACATCGTTCCGCAGGAAGGTGCCGCGAAAGTTGTTTGATGAATCGCTGCAGTATGGCCGACGTGTCGCCGACGTGATCCTGGAGTGGGCAGCGTCGGATGGCTATTCTGAAACGCGCAAGTTCACCCGCTACAACCTGTTGAGAGAGGAGGGGAAGTGGATTCCCACACCGCCCGCGTATATGGCTGCCGTAGAGCCGCATTGGAAGTTGATCCGGCCGCTAGCCCTTGACAGCGCGGCACAGTTCAAGCCACCGGCACCAACGCCGTTCAGCAAAGAAAAGGATACGCCGTTTTACGATATGGCGCATAAGGTCTATCGTACAGTGAGGGAGCTTACACCCGAGCAGGAGGCGATTGCCAATTTCTGGGATTGCAATCCGTTCGTAGTGAATGTACACGGCCACGCCAACTACGCCACGAAGAAACTCTCGCCTGGTGGACACTGGCTCTCGATAGCCGGTATAGCTTCCATGCAATGCCAGGCGGACATGGTTCAGTCTTCGGCAGCCTATACGCTTACCGCTATTGCGTTGTTCGACGGATTTATCAGCTGTTGGGAAGAAAAATACAGGAGCAACTTGATACGTCCTGAAACCTACATCAACGCCTACATCGATGAAACCTGGAAGCCCGTGTTGCAAACGCCGCCATTCCCCGAGCATACCAGTGGTCATAGTGTCATCTCTACTGCGGCGGCGGTAGTGTTAACGGATTTCTTCGGAGACAATTTTGCTTTCCTCGACACATCGGAAGTGCCCTACGGCTACCCGCCGCGGCAATTCAGATCCTTCATGGAAGCCTGTAACGAAGCGGCTATTAGCCGGCTGTACGGTGGTATTCATTATTTGCCCGCTATCGAATACGGACAGATCCAGGGAAAGAAGGTCGGTGAAAAGGTGTTGTCGAAAATCCGACTAACGAACAACTGAAGTCGACGTGATTAGCGATTTGAGATTTAGTCTCTTGAACCCATTTTCGGTTCACCGGCTGACCTTGGATTCCACCCCGAAACTGTTTCCCTTGGGATACAAATCATAAATCATAGATCAAAAATCACTAATCACAAATCTAACTCTTCATCTCCCGGTTTGTACGACACATAGATCAGCAACATGGTAAACATTTCCTGGTCGCTGCGCATATCGCCGGAGGATTCCACAAGGATCGGTGGATTATTCGGGTTCATGGGGTTGTCAGCCGTGTTGTCGTACGTGCCGTACATCTGCACCACATCGCCCTGCCTGAGGATGACAGGTTTTTTGTAGCGGTATATTTCCTGCCATCGGAAATCCCATTGGGGAATGTGCACGAGCGGTATCGTGTCGGTGTTGTTTCGCGTGGCGTAAGCCTTGAACTCTTTGCCGAGGTAATGCATGTGCGGCCACACGTAAAGCACCGACAGGTCTTCGCGGGTGTTCGCGACGCGCAGCCGGTATGTCCGCACCTCACCGGGAAGCAACAAGAGTGGAGGGAAGATGTCGCGTTCGCCTATCCCACCTGACCCAAGACTGATAACTTTAACAGTACGCGTTATTGGATTCTTTGTGAAAAAGAAGTTGACGCCATTGATGCTTTCTTCCTCCTTGCCGGACGGAGAGTAATGAATGGTTAGCAACATCACACCACGGCGGGGCATAACCCAGCCCATATCGCGGGGATACGATTCGTACGATGCTCCCGGGATCCAGCCGCCGTAATAAGTCATTTCTTTCTTGTACGGCAACCACTGATCGTACATATACCGTGCTGTATTCAGGTTGATCGAATCGACTGTTCCGTAGATGTCGATGTTGGAATCTTCCACCGGGTGAATGGCGAAGTTGGCGTGGTGGACGATGCGTTTGTTGTTCGTGGTGAACTCCACCGCTTCGACGTTGTATTCCTGGTCCAATTCAAAAGGAATCTTGAAGACCATGAAACGTTCGATGCCATCGCCCTTCAGCGTATAGGCATACTTCATCTTTAAGGTCAGATCGGGACTTCGTCCGTAAGTCGTGCCCAGGTCAATGAGTTTTTGCAGGCGGCGTTCAGCATCCAGGTTTACCTTTCCTTTGGGTGCGCCCGCGTCGATCCATTGTACGATCGCATTCAGTTCACTTTCCGTCAGTTTCCTGCTGTTGGAAAATTGAGTGTAGTGATCATTGGCCCGCCAGGGTGGCATGTAGCCGGACGTAACCACCTTGCGGATAAAGTCGAGTTTGCGCGAGACATCCTCGTAGGTAATGAGATTAAACGGAGCGCCTCCGCCGGGCCGGTGACACGTTGCGCACCGCTCATGCATCAGGGGCTGGATGTCCTTGTAAAAGGTAGTGTTCTGACCATACCCGCTTGTAATCGCGAGAAGAAGGGCCGATATCAGTATCCACTTTTCCATACGTCAAATTATCGCAACAAATACGGATAGTTCAAAACAAGAATGGGCAACCTTTTCAGATTGCCCATTCCGTCTTTTTTAGACTAAGGCCAAACGCGGCGCACTACTATTGAGCAACATCCCACCATACCCGGCCAAAAGCGTCCGTAGGGCCGGCGCCGAATCCGGGATCCTGCGCCATGGCGTCGTAGGCGGCCTTTTGGTTTTCATAGTTGGCGAACGTCTCATTGAGCAGCGGGAGCGGTGCTCTACGCGGCACCTGCAGCGACGCGCCGTTCGATTTCATGTCTGCCAAAGCAAGCACGGATGTCGTGTTCGGGAATCCGGTGCGTTTCCATGAAGCCCATCCTTCTGCCGGTTGGCGGAAGAAGTGGATGTAAGCCTGGCAGGCAATCTGCTCGAGAGCTATTGTTTCGTCGAATGCGATCCCGGGTTGTGCCAGGTAGTCGCTGATTTCGCTATCCGTCAATGGGGTGTAATTCGTGAGTTGCCCTTCGACGGCGAGTTGATCGTACCACTCGATGGAGGCCGTCACGCCGGCATTGTAAAATGTTTCGGCGTCTTCTGTAGTTAAATCCCGTGCAGCGAATTCCGCTCTCATGAAGCAAAAGTCTGCGTACGTAATAACGGGGATAGTAACCAGTCCGGTACCTGCGCCGTCTCCTTCGTCAAAGGAGGGTTGAAACAGCCTGCGCTGAATGAGCGACAACGTATCAACACGAGTGTCTGCCCCGTTGATCGTGGCGGTTCTTGGCGTATAGTACTTTTGGTTTGCCGCCGAGGCGGAAGCGTCGGGGCTCGTGAAGCTACCAAAGTAGCGGCGCGGTGCCTCTGTAGTGCCCGGCTCCAGCTCGCCTTCTGCGATCAGGACGTCAATCGTAGCCTGTGAGTAACCGTTGGGCGCAACGAATGCATCCAGGCGTGGGTCGTTGTTATCCCACATGAAGTCGACGAGCGGCTTCGGAGCAAACAGGCCGTCAGGGTTCCAGTTGCCTCCACTGACGAATGATGCCGTGCTTTTCAGAACCCAACCTTCTTCATTGCTGCTCATGAGGTATTCCGGTGCGTCGCCCAGTACTTCTTGTGCTATGGCTTGTGCGGCGGAAGGATCACGCTTAATGAGACGGCTTGCGATCTTCAGGCGAAGGGCATTCGCTGCGCGGACCCAGGCCGTTGCATCGCCACGGAAGTACTGATCGTAGTTACCCAGTGATACCTGGGAAACAGTAGGCGTCGTCTTGAGCGTGTTCATAGCAGCCTTGATGTCGCTGTCAAGTTTAGCAAACAACGTGGGCTGGTCTTCGTACTTCGGCGTTAATGTGCCGCCGTACCGTGCCTGCCAGGCCTCCGTGTACGGGATGCTTCCGTAGATGTCGCTCACGTAGAAGGTGTAGAAGGCCTTCAGGATGCGCGCCATGGCAATCATGTGAGTATACCGCGGCTGTTCCTCTTCTGGAAGTTTGGCAATCAGTTGTTCAACGTCCGTCAGCGCGTCGCCGATGCCGGTATAGAGACGGCCGTAGCGTTGCGAAAAGTTGTCGACGTTGTTTGTGAAGTTGATGCCGTTGCCATTCAGCGGTGTCACATATTGCATCCAGGGCATGATGCGCCTGTAGAAGTCATAGTAAGCCTCGAAGTCCTGGCTATGGATGGACAGCGTGGCGCTGAGGAACTGGTTCTCAGGAGCAATGTTGGTGAGAACGTCGGGATTCCTGTTTGCCTCGATCAACTCGTCGTCGCAGCCCGATGCGACAAGCGCCACCAATGCAAGGCTCATCAGAAGTTTTTTATAAGCGATTTTCATGTTCATTGCTTTTTAGTCGATTAAAATCCGGCGTTAAGCGAGAAACCAATCTGCCGTGTGAATGGAAGTCCGCCGTATTCTGCGAACTCACCAGCAAAGTTGCTCTTCAAACCTTCGGGGTTGATGCCGTCCTTGGTGGTCCGGTACAGGTACGCAAGGTTGCGTCCGATAATGCTGACGCGCAGGTTCTGTAGCTTGATCTTGGATGCAAAGGACAAAGGCACATCATAGCCGAGAGATACTTCGCGAAGAGACACCCAGGAATTTTCGAATATGGAGTACTCGCGAATACCAGAGGACCATTGTGTGAGGTTCTCATAGTAGAACAGTGCCGGTATCGGCTTGAGGTGACCCTGGGCTACGGCGTCTGCATACGACATGCCACCCAGATCAATGTCCGGGTCGAGGATCGACTTTATCCCGTCAGCCAGAACGCCTTCAGGAATAATGCCGTCGTTTTGGGTTACACCGTTTTCGTCGACGTACTGTACGCCACCGTGTTCTGCATCACGTCCGAACAGGCTGTTCTTGAGGCTGCCGTTCGAGCTGCCGTACTGATGCGTGGCGGAAGCCATGAGGCCACCAATCTTCGCATCCACCTGGATGTTCAGCGTGAAGTTTTTGAACGACAGGGAATTGATGTTGCTCAGGAGGAATTTCTCCATCGCTGTGCCGAGTTCTTTCGCTCCCTGTCCATAGGCTCCGCTCCTCAGGTAGGTGTAATATCCACCTGTACCGCTCGCAGCGCCAAGTACGCGTTGGCCGTTGCTGGGGTGATCGATGGGATTTCCCTGGGCATCGCGCTTCTGATACGTTGCAAAGGCGTACGGAGAAGCGATGGTTGCATACTCCAGTCCGGGCTTCGCGATAGAATACACGTCAGCACCGAACGCCAGGCTCAGCTGTTGAGATGTAACGCCTTCGGGCAACTCCAGGACGGTATTCCGATTGCGCGTGAAGTTGAACATTGTGTTCCATTCAAACGTCCCTGTAGAAACCGGTGTCGCGCTCAGAATGAGTTCGATGCCTTTGTTCTCAATCTCACCACCGTTGACGATGCGGGCGCTTACGCCTGACTCCGAAGCGACGGGCAGGCTGAAGATTTCATTGCGGGACAGCTTTTGATAGTAGGCCACATCGAGTCCAATGCGATTGTTAAAGAATCGCAGGTCGGCTCCGATTTCCCATTCACGCGCTTCCCTGTTCTTAAGTCCCTTGTTGGGCAGGGTACTGTCGCGGAATCCGGAATAGTTGATGGATCCACCCGGGAAGAAATATTCAGGACGTGTAGCGTATGATCCCGTTTCGTTGATGATCCAGGGGTCGGTATCGCCACCGGTGATCCCGAAGTTGGCGCGCAGCTTTCCGTAGCTCAGCCACTCAGGCAGGCTGCTTTGGAGTGTTTGGGTGAATGTCCAGGCAAGGCCTATGGCCGGATAGCTGTAACTCCAGTCGCCACTTCCGTCGGCGTACGCGAGCGTCGAAGAGTAGTCAGTGCGGTAGCTGAAGTTGAGGGTAAGCATGTCGAGATACGTCAGGTCACCGTACACGTACCAGGCATTCTTGAGTCGCGAGGGATTCAAGCGGGTGTCTATACCCGGTGTGTTGATTGAGTTCGCGATAGAGAATTCGCCGGGCACTTTCAGGGAGTTGTCTTCACCGCCGCCGGCATTTCGTGTAAACACGCGATAGTAACGGCCGCCGTTGAGCTTGTTTGTTTCGCCACCGAGTGTCAGGCTAAGGAAGAATCTTTCACTGAGTTGCCGGTTGGCGGTTAGCAAGGATTGCACCCTGTATTGCCAGTTGTCGGACGTGGTCTCGTGATACTGACCGCCGGCAAACTTCGGTTGGTTACCCAGCCTTCTGCGCTCGCCCCTGTAAAGTTCGTTCTGCACGTTTCCACGGACGAGCAGCGACAGCCAGGGCGTGATTCGCGTGGTGAGGTCGAGGTTGGTTCGGAATATGCTTTCGCGTTGTTCGGTAACGTCCTCGAAGGTATCCCAAAGGAAGTTGGTTATCGAATAGGGATCGTTGACGCCGGTTTTCCGGCCGCCGTTGGTCTCATCGCGATAGTTGTTCATCCAGTACCCGATGTCCATGCTTCTCGGACGGTAGTACACCATGGCGAAGACAGGGTTGAAGTTGCCGCCCTGGCGGATGGGGTTCTTGATGAGGTTGTGTGTGTAGTCGACAACGGCGTCGAGATCGAAGATGGTTCCAATCTTCTGGGTGGCCCGGATGCTGAAGTTGTTACGGGTCATCTCAGTACCGCTGGGCATGATCGTGGAGTTGGTGAGGTTCGAATAGGATGCCCGGAACGTAGAACGATCCGTTCCTCCTTCAACTACGACGTTGTTGTTGATGAATTTTCCGGTTTCATAGAAGCTCAGCGGGTCGTTGGCAACCCAGGGAACCATCCGTCCGTCGAGGTCGCGGACCATTCTTCCGTCGAGCCTCGGTCCGTAAGAATAGAACCAGTTGTTAGGATCGACGATGGGTGTGCCATCCGGGGTCGTCTCGAACTCGGGCGAAATGCCGGCACCGAACTCGTTCTGTACGTCGATGAACCGGTATGCCCTTTCGAAAGATGAGGTATGGTTAAACGACACACCGAGTCCTTCGCGTGCAACCCCGGTCTTCGTGGTAATGAGGATCACACCATTGAGTGCGTCGGAACCATAGAGCGCGCTGGCGGCGGAACCCTTGAGGACGGTCATCGACTCGATGTTGTCAGGGTTGATGTTCTTCATAATGTTCCCGTTGTCCTGGGCGGCTCCCCATGAGTCGGCACCCGAGACGGAGGGGCGGATCAGGACGCCGTCGATTACGATCAGCGGCTGGGTGTTATTGCTGAGGGAGGAGTTGCCGCGCACCCGGATACGGGATGAGGACATCGGGCCGCCCGTGCCCTGGTCGATGTGCACGCCGGCGACTTTACCCTGCAACGCGTTTACGACGTTGGCGCTGTTTGCGCGGATCAGGTCGTTCCCTTCAACGTTCTGGACAGCAAACGCGACGCGTTGAACTTCCTTTGCTTCGCCGAAGCCGGTCACGACAACTTCATGGAGTTGCGTGATGTCTTCGGTCATGGTAACGTCGATGACCGTTCGGTTTTGGACGGGGATCTCCTGTGAAGTAAATCCAATAAAGGAGAACACGAGAACGGCGTCACCGGAACTCACGTTGATCACATAACTGCCTTCGGAATCCGTCGTCGTGCCGACCGCAGTGCCTTTCACTAACACGGAGACGCCGGGCAAAGGCGCTCCGTCTTCTGCGGAAGTAACTCTTCCGCGTACTGTCTGTGCACTTGCCAAACCTGCTGTCAAGAGCAAGACAAAACTCAGTAAACAGTTCCTCATGTACTGTGGGGTTTAATTGAATTTGGGTTCGTTATACTTTGAGAGCGTCCGAGGATAATGAAAGACGAATCTAGCGAATGCGCCTTTCTTCTCCAAGCAAAATCGCGCGTCGTTTGCGCACACGGCGCAACCGTGTACGTAAACGTAAAATCCCCCAGTTGAGGTGATAAATCCACAATAATTTTTTTGAAAAGCCGGTTTTTGATGTCGTTTCGGCATTCACTCGTGCACGAACGCACGGTGAAGACGGGGGATTTGCAGTCCTAAAACACTGCGAGATTGTGTGCTTTTGTTTTTTTGTTCAGGCTGCCCGATAATTGTTCGTAGGGATGAAGGGATTCGCCATGAAAAGAAGTATCGGATTGGTTTTGATCAGCATCCTGACCGTGCTGTATGCTAATGGTCAACACATGACGGAGCTGCGCGACGTTCCCGTTACGGGTTCCGATGGTAGCGCGACTATGCTCCGGCTAGCGGAAGACCGGCCTTCTGTAATTTTGATATTGGGTCCGGACTGTCCGATCAGTCAAAAGTACATTCCCACGATCAAAGCCTTGCACCAATTGTTCGGGGCGAAGGTGAACTTCATTGGGATCTTCCCGGGATACTTTACCGCGGCGGAGGTCACTTCATTTGCGGAAGAATACGGACTGACGTTCGACTGGTATGTTGACCACAACATGTCAGCGATCAGCGCCCTGCACGCGACAGTCACGCCAGAAGCATTCCTTTTAGCGCCCGACCTGCAACGCCAGTACTCCGGCGCGATCGACAATTGGTTTTACGACCTGGGCAAGTATCGCCAGAAGGCCACCGAGGCCTACCTGAAAGAGGCGATTGAATCGGTGCTTGCCGGAACGCCGGTAAAGACAAACGAAAAGAAGGCTATCGGTTGTGTGATTCAGCAAGGCCACCACTCAGACGGACATGACCACAATCATTAAGTGTCGCTACTACACTGGCGTCGCAGGATTCTTTGATGCTAACGACCCAGCGGAAAGTTTGCGGGCAATGCGGAACCCTTCTAAATTGTAAACCAGAATATCCCAACGCTACAAGGACCTTCCGCTTTTTAAGAAGCCACAATAGAATGGAATGAAAAGAAAGGTCAGAATCAAGGACATAGCCAGGATGGCCAACGTTTCAGTGGGAACGGTCGACCGGGTGATCCATAAGCGGGGTGAGGTTTCGGAAGAGTCGTTCCGGAAAATCATGGCTATCCTTGAGAAAACGGGTTACGAACCCAACCTCATTGCGCGGTCACTGAGTTCCGGAAAAACATTCAGGATCGTCGTTCTCATCCCCAATCCTTCCCAGGATGAGTACTGGAAGATGGCTGAGGAAGGCGTGCGCCTGGCGGAAGAGGAATGGGCCCACCATCGGGTGCACATTCACATTTCGCATTTCAATCTGTACAACAAGGGCTCTTTTAAGAAGGCGGCTCAGGCCCTGCTTAAAACCAAACCCGACGGGGTGCTGACGGCGCCCATCTTTCATCAGGAAGCGCGCGACTTCTTCGCCGCGTGCCAGAAAAAGAAGATACCATTCGTGTTGTTCAACAACAATATCACCGAAACAGAAGGACTGGGTTACGTTGGGCAGGATCTTTATCAGAGCGGACAGGTAGGCGCCGAACTCCTTCAGATCGACCAGAAGGAACCCGGAACCTACGCCATCCTCCATATCTACGATGACATCAGCAATTCCACGCACCTCAAGGAAAAGGAACGGGGATTCAAGGACTATTTCCTCCAACTCAACGGGTCAAAGAACAAGGTTACCAGCCTGGACCTTAACATGACCCACCGGCAAACGCTGGAGAAAGACCTCGTGAAATTGCTTAAGGAAAGGAATCTGAAAGGATTGCTGGTAACGACCTCAAAGGGCGCTTCCGTGGTCTCGCACGTACTGGATAAGCACGGTAAGAATGGAGTCCGCCTTGTGGCGTACGACCTGCTGCAGGAAAACCTGCGCTACCTGCAGAAGGGTATCATCGACTTTCTAATCAATCAAAACTCGCGGAGCCAGGCATTCACAGGTGTAGGTCAGCTGGCCAATTACCTCGTATTCAAGAAAGAACCACGTGTTCCCTATTTGTTCCCGCTGGAGATCATTACGCGGCAGAACCTGAGCTCGTATCTTAATTCGATGCAGCACTAGCTAGATGCAGATGCAGTTGCAGCCGCAGTCGGCCACTGCATCTGCGTCTGCCTCTGCCTCTGTTTCTTATTGTCCGAGACTTACAATGTAGTCCAACAGAGATTCTATTTGTTGTTCAGAAAGTCCATCAAGCAGGCCCTCATACATGAGCGATTTCTTTTCATTCTCCGCCGTGCGGATCTCAGAGCGCGGAATTTTGACGACCTGATTGCCTATGAGCATCAGAGAGATTTCATTCTCATCCGAGCTGACCACGCGGCCGATGAGGACCCGGTTGTCGGTCTTGGTGATTCGCATACCACCCATGCTGGGCTTTATTCGCAGTGAAGGATTGCGTATGTCGTCCAAAATTTCTTCTCTCGACATTTGCGTTCCGATGCCGACGAGGCTTGGTCCAAGCAGTTCGGTCTCGCCGTCCACCGCGTGACAGGCCAGGCAAGCATACTCCGCATAAAGTTGTTTGCCTGCGTCAATTGAGCTTTCGGTAAGTGCAGCAGTAACCACCTGACGTGCTTTCGCAGGAGATGGCGGACGGTTAGGATCATAGACGAGTTTGTAGAATGCACCCTGGTCGTCATAGACAGCATTGTACCAATAGTCGGACTTTCCGTGCTGGGCGACGTAAAGCGAGCCATCATTCCCAAATGCGAGGGCGGACAACTTAGGAATGTCGGCAACCGGAAATTCTTCATAGGAGTATGTGCCATCGGCATTGCGTTGTATAACGACGCGCCCGATACCGCCGCGCGACCAACGCTCGCCGGCGCCATAGAACGAAACAAATAAGTTACCCGCAGTACCGCCGAAGTCGTTGTCCGGACTATTGAAAAGAATTCCCGAGGGAGCGATTTCAGTTTCGAGAGTGAAGTCGGGTCCGATCACGGAATCGAACTTGTATTTTGCCGGGTTGTGTCCGTAAAATCCGTTCTTCACGACCCGATTAAGTTCTTCGTCGGCATTACCACCACCTTCATTGTCGATGAAAAGCAGGTCGCCAAAAGAGTTGAAAGCCATGCTAAACACAGATCGTATACCTGTTACGACAATCTCAGCCTGCTTGCCGTCCGGTGAAATGCGGATGATGGAACCACGGTAGCCCCGCGGGTCCGGAGACGGAGCTGCATTCCATGAGTCAGTACTCATGGCAGCATAAAGCCAGCCATCTGGTCCGAAGGTCAACGCGCAGGTCCATTCATACGGGTGGTCGCTGTGCGGAATGTCGTCGAAGAACACCCAACTGGTGTCAGCCTTGCCGTCATTGTCCAGATCGCGGAACGCGCGGATTTGTTGCGCTGTGCCGACATAGATCGTGTCGCCTTTATGCGTGAATCCGCCAGGCGATCGCAATCCGAACTCCGTGACATTGCAATACAACACGCCCGTGTCTTCAAGCCCGTCGCCGTCTGCATCGCGGAGGCTGTAGACTTCGCCGGTCTGGTTGCAGGCATACAACACGCCACCGGGCCCCAGGGCCAGTTGAATGGGATTGCTGGGTGTGACACCCTTGTTCAGCGGAAGTCTTATCGCTGCATATGGGCCGTAGACGGATGCCGTCGTGTCGACGTAACTGGCAAAACGAAACTCCGAAGGTTTGCTGCCGCAGGCGGCAAGAATGAGCATCATCACTAACGCCAATGCGATGGACATCCGCCTGGCCGGCCGCCGGGATGGGGTGGTAAGGGGGTACATAAGTTCAGGTTAGCGTATTAAAGATAGAATATTTGACGCAACGTCAACGCTTTATTTCGGACGCCGCGGCCGTGTCGAGCATCACGATGCAGTTCGCATGGCTACGCAGAATGGTCGCGGGGACGTCAGGGGTAACAGGGCCTTCGAGGGTTTGCTGTACGATGCCCGCCTTGCGATCGCCGCTGGCGATAAGAATGACTTTTCGCGCCTCCAGCAAATGTTTCAGCCCCAGTGTAATTCCCTGTGTAAGCGAGGTTTGTTGTTTGAAATACTTTTGCCCGACCGAACGGGTTGTTGCGTCGAGGTCGACCACGTGTGCGTAGCTGTCCGCAGGCGTGCCCGGCTCATTAAAGCCAATGTGTCCGTTCATGCCAATTCCCACCAGCATCAGGTCGATACCGCCATTCTTTCGGATTGTCTCGTTCATCTTGTCGCACTCCGCTTGTAGGTCGGGAGAAAGTGCGTCAAACAAATGGATTTGGAATGCTGCCAGGGACAAGGGTTTAAACAGGTATGTGTGAAGGAACCAGGCGCAGCTTCCTTCGTTGTCGGGCGGGACGGCTATCCATTCGTCGAGGCCGACAAATGTGCACCGGGAAAAGTCGACCCCTTCTTGCGCGACCCGGGTTGTAAGCGTTTCGTAAGTAAGTCTGGGCGTATCACCGGCGGCCAGGCAAAGGATGGAATCTGGCTTGCGCTGCACCTGTTGGAGGATTTCGTCCGCCGCATGACGCGAAAGGGTCTCGTAATCGTGGTACACGTTCACTGGCATGGCGCAAAATAACCTGAACATGGAAAATTCACCCCATATAGTAGAGGAGCGGTGAGGTCGCATATTTCTTCAGGGCGGCCGGCCGAAAATTTGCTCGTTCAGGATGATCAGCAAAATTGCAGGATATTACAGTAAAGCCTATGACGGATGTTTTGATTGTGGGTGCGGGTATTTGCGGGCTTTCTGCTGCTCGCGAGTTGGCGTTGCGGAACCGGTCGGTGACTGTGCTGGAAGCCCGCGACCGGATTGGGGGGCGCATTCACACGTTTAATGGCCAGTTTTCAACCCGTGTCGAGCAGGGCGCTGAATTTGTTCACGGGAAGCCGAATTATACGCAGGCTTTAATTGAAGAAGTGGGTGTGAAGGAAGTGCCCACCGACGGGGATACGTGGCAGGTGCGCCAGGGGAAGGTACAGCGTACTGCCATGTTTCCCGAAACGCTCGATGCTGTTTATGAAGCACTCGGCACGTTGAACGGCGACGTCACGATGAAGGAGTTCATGGATCGGCATTTTCCGCGTGCTGACTTTCCCGAGGTGTGGGAGGATGTGCGTCATATCATCGAAGGTTTCGACGCTGCTGACCTGGGGCGTATCAGCGCGAAGGCGATTCGCAGCGAGTGGTCGGCCGACTCCGAATTTACCGGTTCGCGAATAGCAGGCGGTTATTCACAACTGTGTGAGTTCCTCGCAAAGCAGGCGACAGACCATGGTGCTGAAATATGGGTGGCATCTCCCGTGGCCGCCGTGACGTGGACGACTGGTAAAGTTGAGGTTATAACGACAGATGGGGAACGATACGAAGGGCGTCAGCTGATCATCACCGTTCCAGCCAGTGTGTTGAGAACGGGTGCGATCACGTTCAGTCCGGGCATTGACCGCTGGCAGGATGCCGTATCACAAATTGAAACAGGAGGGGTGATCAAATTTCTTTTTGAATTCCGGCGCCCGCTTTGGGAAGAAAGGCTGCGCGATGCAGGATTTGTTTTCTCTGACGCGCTGGTACCCACGTGGTGGTCACAACTGCCAGCCAACCATCCGATATTGTCCGGTTGGCTGTCGGGTCCTGCTACGCTCACTGCGCCCCGAGGGGATGGGCTGACCATGATGGCGGTGGAGTCGCTGGCTTACCTTGTTGGATGTTCGCGGGAAACGATCGTCAATGAACTGCGGGCGGTTGAAGTCGCGGATTGGTCGCGCGATCCTTTTTCACTGGGGGGCTATGCTTACAAGACACCGAGCACTGCATCCGCGCTTGAGGTTCTGACCACACCGGTGTATGACACGATTTATTTTGCGGGTGAGGCGTTTAATATCGGAGAAGAGATGGGCACAGTTGAGGCAGCCTTGCAGAGTGCGTCACGGGTAGTGAAAAGAATGAGTGAAGGAAATTAACCATAGACCGCAGTCCCCCAGGCGATATTGGTCCACCAACATAAACACGTAAACACCTAAACACGTAAACACGTAAAAGCCTGGACACCTGGGAGGGCATCAGGCAACTATGGGCCATTTGAATGTCGATTGCAACGCAATCCGCTTGCCTTCTTCCTGTGACTTTCTTGCGGCTTCGATGATCTCGAGTACGTGCAGGGAGTGTTCCACGTTGACGAGGGGTTCGACGCCGGTAGCCAGGCTCTTCGCGACCACGGAAGCACCTTCCTGCCAGACGTACGTGCCGGTATCTTCCGCGTAACGAATCGTTCTTTCGTCGTGATCGCGTGTGGCCATGTCGACGCCGAACGGCGCCCAGTCGTAACCAATCAGGTGCATGTTCCCTTCTGTTCCCCAAATGGAAATGGTGGGCTTGTCCTGCCCGGTGCCGCCGTGGCCATAAGGGTCGAAGTAGTTGAAGCCGCTCTGTACATGTGAAAGCGCTCCGCTGGCGTGTTCCATGAGCACCATGGCATTATCTTCTGCTTCAACCTTGATCGGCTTGGATCGGTTATCTACCGTGCGGGTAGGTGTGATGATGTTGAGCATGGCCACGACCGACTTCACTGGTCCGAGGAGACCGGTGAGGCTTGCCATATTGTATACACCCAGGTCGGGCATACTGCCTCCGAGCTTTTCGTAAAAGAACGCTGACCAGGTAGGGCCGAGGTGTCCGTAGTGCGCGTGAGCGGCGGCGATCTTGCCCAGCTTACCCTCGTTGATGGCTTTGGCCATGAAGGCAAACTGAGGACTGTTTACGACGACTGGTGCACCCCAGATTCTGACTCCTTTTTGTTTAGCGAGGTCGACGAGCTCTTTGCCTTCCTTGTACGTGTTGGCAAGTGGCTTTTCACTCCACACGTGCTTGCCTGCCTGAATGGCCATTTTGTTGAGACGTCCGTGTTCCTGCATATCGGTGGTAACGACAAGCAAATCGAACGGTGCGCCGGCCAGCATTCGTTCGATGTTGGGATAATGATTGGGAATACCATATTCTTCGGCGGCTTTCTTAGCGCGCTCTGGTATGATGTCGCATGCGCTTACGAGTTGCACGTATGGCGACTTCGACAAATGGGGAAGGTACTGCGTGGACACACTCCCGCAGCCGATGATCCCCACGCGGATCTTCTTTCCGTCCTGCATCAGGCCTTTTGCAGAACTTGTGATCGACGCAACAGCCGCTGCCACGCCGAGCATGCCGGCCTGGTGAAGGAATTTTTTCCGAGTAATGAGCTTTTCCGGGTTCATGGTGTGATCGAATTAAGCACTGTGTCTGCGGTTTCCTAACCCACAGCATCAAGGATCGGGTTGCTTCAGGTCGCGCGGACAACCATGGGTAAAGATAGCATTGAAATTGGTTGGGAGTGTGCTTTTTCGGACATGCCCTCCGTCGCCGGAGCCTTTTTGCTCTGTACGGTGTAACACGCCTCCCTGGTTTCGCGTCTATGGAGGGGAAAGGTGATGGCCCACCCGATCTGACCGTTCTCAGTTGAAGAATAAACACAAGTCATGCTTCGAAACTACCTCAAAGTCGGCCTAAGGAACCTTGGGCGTCATAAAGGATTTTCAATCATCAATATTGTCGGTCTCGCCATCGGGATGGCGTGCAGCATCCTAATTCTTCTGTGGGTGCAGGATGAACTGAGTTATGACCGGTTCCATAGCAATGCCGAACACATCTACCGGATAAATGCTTCGCTACCTGAACTGGATGTTCACGCGGGTATAACATCCGCTCCTATTGCGCATGCGGCGCTGACGGAGATACCGGGCATCAAGAATGTTGTCCGGTTGAGTGGACACCACTCAAGCCTCTTCCAGGTTGGTGAAAGGATGTTCCAGGAGGATGGGCTCCTTTTCGTTGACTCGACGTTCTTCCAGATTTTTTCTTTTCCGCTTATCGCGGGAAATCCGGAAACGGCACTTCGAAATCCAGATGGAATCCTGATCACGGCCTCGATGGCGCGAAAATATTTCGGAGACGAACCAGCTCTTGGACAGACCATTCGAAAAAATCATCAGCACGATCTTGTGGTGACAGGGGTACTCGCGGATGTGCCCGGCAACTCGCACATTCGTTTCGACCTCCTTCAACCCATGACCAATCTCGCGCGCACGAATCGCGACTTGATCGACAACGATTGGGACAACTTTAACTTTTCCACTTATGTGTTGTTGGATGAGGGTGCCGACACGTCGCCGGCGGCACTCAAGAGCATTGGCGATCGCATCCAGGCTATTTACAAGGCCAACGAGCCTGTACTGAAGGTCGCTTTTGCACTTCAGCCGCTTCGTGATGTGTACCTGCATTCGAGTCACCTCATGGCTGACATGTTCGCGCGCGGGAACGTGCAGTACGTGTATATCCTCGGGATCATCGCAGCGATTATTCTGGCCGTTGCCTGCATCAATTTTATGAATCTCGCAACGGCAAGGTCGGCCAGAAGGGCCAGAGAAGTAGGGCTTAGAAAAGTTGTGGGAGCAGTGCGCATGCAGATCATAAGGCAATTCCTCGCTGAATCCGCACTCGTGGCATTTTTGGCGCTTGCGCTGGCTGTTGTGCTTGTTGCTACAGCACTTCCGCTCTTCAACGCCCTTACCGGAAAGGATTTAGTCTTTGATTTCACCGACGGGAGGCTGCTCTCAGGCTTGCTAGTGATCACATTGGCTACGGGTCTGATCTCAGGAAGTTATCCCGCGTTGTTTCTGTCAGGGTTTCTGCCGTCCAAAGTCTTAAAAGGCAATGCGAGTGTTGGTGCAGCAGGCAGTACTTTCCGCAACACGCTTGTGGTTGTTCAGTTTACGATTTCTATTGTCCTGTTGGTCGGTACAGGTGTTGTGTACAACCAACTGCGGTACATTCAGAACAGGAATCTCGGCTTCGACAAAGAAAACCTTGTGTATGTACAGATGACCGGCGACATCTGGTCGAAGTATCAGGCGCTGCGAACAGAACTGGAACAGAACCCGCATACGTCACAGTTTACTGTCGTATCGGACCTTCCAACCAATCTCACGAACGGAACTGTTAATGTAGTTTGGGAAGGCAAGAATCCGGAAACTCAGCCTTTGTTCTGCAACCTGGCGGTCGATGAAAATTTTATGGATGTCTTCGGCGTTACGCTTATCGACGGCAGGTGGTTCAGGGATTTTGCCGCTGACAGTGCGAATTTCGTTGTCAATGAAAGCGCCCTCAAAACGATGGGTATGGATGTAGAAGACGCGGTGGGACAGCCGCTTGAGTTCCAGGACGTCAAGGGGACTATCATCGGTGTTGTAAAGGACTTTAATTTTCAACCGCTTCAGCAACCGATAGGGCCGCTTGTCCTTCGCGCGAATTGGTGGGGAGGGAAAGTGGTTGTGCGTACGCAGCCGGGCCAGACGGAGAGGGCCATTGGTGCGTTGGGGGAAATATGGAAGGAACTGAATCCGGCGTACCCGTTTTCGTACGACTTCGTCGATCAATCGCTCGCTACACTTTACAAGGCGGAACAGCGCCTGGGCACGTTGTTTAACATCTTTTCTGCACTCGCGATTTTTATTTCATGTCTGGGTTTGTACGGGTTATCGGCTTTCCTCGCGGAACGTCGCACCAAGGAGATCAGTGTTCGCAAGGTGTTGGGTGCGAGTGTGCCTGGTGTCGTATACCTGTTGTCGCGTAGCTTCACTAAGCCTGTCCTGATCGCCATGGTCGTAGCCTTTCCGCTCGCCTGGTACGGCATGAACCGCTGGCTTTCCGGATTTGCCTATCATGTAGAGCTTGATTGGACTGTGTTCGTCTTTGCCTTTCTTGCAGCCCTGGTCATTGCGTGGGTGACGGTAAGCGTCGAGACCATCAAAGCAGCGAGAATAAACCCTGCCCAATCCCTGAGGAATGAGTGAGTCCGATAGCATTCAGGATATATGATCACAACCGCCATCCCCAAGCTGCCGTTCATCAACAAGCAGGAAACCATTACCTGGTATGTAAAACGCCTCGGCTTTACCCTGCGCTCGGATTATGAAGACTATCTTATCCTTTCACGCGACAACGTCGAGCTACATTTTTTTTCTTACCCTGCACTGGTACCCGGCAAGTCTGATTTCATGATCTATCTCAGGGTGGATCAGGACATTGATGGGATGTATCAGCACCTTCTCAACCTGGGAACACCTATTCACCCGAATGGCACGCTGCAGGAAAAGCCATGGGGTCAAAAGGAGTTTTCCATGATCGATCCAAACGGCACCCTGCTGACCTTCGGACAGGCAATGGGATGATTATGAATTCTCCATTACATCCATTGCGATGTTGGCATGTGCGTATGCGGCGCCAGCGCGCATTTCTGCGGCCACCCATATCGCTTCCATAATTTCCTCCTTAGTCGCACCTTTGCGCAGGGCTCCCCTTGTGTGCGCTCGGATGCAATAAGGGCATTGCGTGACATGCGCTACAGCCACGGCGATCAACTCCTTGGTCTTGGCGGGAAGCGCTCCTTCGGTGAAGACCGTCTTGCTAAATGTGCGCCATGCTTCGATGTTGGCGGGCGCCAATGCAGCTTTCTTTTCTGCCAGCTCTCGTGTCGCCGCGGGATACTGAGTCTCGTTTGACATAAAATATTCTTCTTTAACAGTTCAGTGATCAATGTTGCCCGAAAAAATGAAATCTCCTAAACGGCGCTCACTTCGTGTGGCACATATGTGCCTGGGACAGTTCGGAAACTGATGGCCAACCGGTTCCATCCATTGATAGCGATAATGGCCATCGTCAGGTCTACCATTTCCTTTTCAGAGAATTGCTTGCTGACCGTTTCGTACAAATCGTCAGGCACGTCGTTTTCGGAAATCAGCGTCAGCGCCTCCGTCCAGGCCAATGCTGCGCGCTCCCGTTCAGAATAAAACGGCGTTTCGCGCCACGCACTCAGCGCGTATATACGCTGTTCGGTTTCCCCTGCTATCCGAGCATCCTTGGTGTGCATGTCAATGCAATAGGCGCAGCCATTGATTTGCGATGCCCGTATCTTCACCAGTTCATAGAGGGAGCGTTCGAGCCCCGACTCGCGCACATATTTTTCTACTCCTCGCATCGCCTTGATGGCATCTGGGCTAACATCTTTGTAGTTCAATCGTTCTTTCATTTCCATATCTATTTTTTGCTTTTTCTTTTAATAAATCTTGCGACATCCGTAATCAGGCAAACTTTATTTCGGCATCGACTCCCATGATCACATGCGACTGAAAATCTTCATCGATTACCAGCGCGTGTCTTTCGTCCTTTGGTATCACCATCGCATCGTGCTGCTTTAAGGGAAACTCTTCACCTTTCATCCGCAGGACGGCCGATCCCCGCTGGACGACGAGAACGGCTTCCCCGGTGCAAAAGTGTTCGGGCATACTCATTCCTCCTGATCCGGTCACCTGCAATACCTTAAATGTTTTACCCGTCTGATAAACCGTCAGATGGGGTAGTTCTGCTGTCTTCATGGTTGAAAGCATTTAGTTACTGTCATTTTATCAACATTCCGTTATTCATTTTCGTTGTCGATGTGCGCTAATTTTAATCACGTTTAGACGCAAATCTACAACGCACCCCCAAGGTAGCCCATAGGATAATAAAGGACCAATGTGTCCTTTATTAATTTACGCGCCAGCCAACAATTTGTTCTCGCTGAAGGCCACGGTTTCTCCTGACTACTTCTCGATCATCTTGTATACGCGGACATAATCCACCAGCATGGACTGTGGCAGGATGGAGTCGTCGATGCCCTGGGCACCGCCCCAATTTCCGCCGAACGCGATGTTTATCAAGAGGTGGAAGCGCTTATCGAAGGGCCATGTAGCCGGCCCTTTTCCTTCGTTGACGAATTCGAACACCTGCTGATCATCAAAAAAGCCACGAACAGCGTATGGTGTCCAGTCGACACGGTATTTGTGAAACGCATCACTGGCGGTTTCGATAATTTGGGTTGCTGTGCGTTGCGTGCCGATCATGTGATTGTAGGATTCTGTGTGGACGCTGAAATGGACGCGGTTCTGATCGAAGCCCACATGTTCCATGATATCGATTTCGCCCGACTTGGGCCAGTCGCCATACGCCCAGTCGGTCGGCAGCATCCATAGGGCAGGCCAGGTTCCTTTTCCAGTGGGAAGTTTTGCGCTGATCTCAATGCGTCCGTAGAGCCAGTCGCCCTTGTTGCGCGAGACAAGACGCGTGGATGTGTATTCGCGGTTTTCTTTTTTCTCTTTAAGGACGGTGATCTTGAGGAGTCCGCCGCTTACGCTGGCGTTCTTGATGTCGTTGGTGTAATACTGAAGTTCGTTGTTGCCCCAGCCGTGGCCGCCAATGTCGTAGTCCCATTTATTGGGATCGGGTGGACCTTCGTAGTCGAATTCGTCGGCCCATACCGGCGTCGTCTCAAACGCCCAGTTTTTGTCGACAGGTTTTTGTTGAGATGGATCAATCTTGGGGGCTGGCGGTTCACCAGGAGCGCATCCCAACATTGCGGTCAGGAAGTATGTAAAAAGAAACCCGGACATTCGCATGGTTAGTTGAATGTTCAAGTTAAGGTGGTGGAAAGTGATTCGCAAATGAGGGATGAACCACTTTAATCCAGGTGGCAGTGCCGCGTGTTTGCCTGAAATTTTCTTTTTCAGCTGCAAATCCATTCGCCGTAGGGATGGGTGCGAAGTTTACCGGCCATTTCAAAACTCATTTCTTCGGAATAGACTTCGCCTGCAGTCAGAACCAATGTACCCATTAATCCCGGCAAGGAAGAGATGACATAGAGCGTTCTTTCTTCCTCGCCGGGGGATTGACCGAAATGAAAGGCCGACACAACGTCGAATTCTTCAGGACTCATTCTTGCATCAAGATCCGGACAATAGAGCGCTGAGGCTTGCAATTGAAATTCCAGGGGATATCCTGTCACTCGAAAGTGATCCAATGTTTGGGAGAGTGAGCTGTAGTCTATCATGTTTGCCTCCTTTTGCTTTGAATGGAACTTGTTTTTCGTATGTCAGTGTCCTGACTCAGAAATAGTTGACTTCAAATTTTTGTGCCATTTCAAAGGTCATGTACTCTGCATATACGCCGTACGAGTCGACCAAAGTCCCCTTCATTCCGGAGTATGACGAAATAGCATAGACAATGGAATTATCGCCTGGATCCGAATTTTCCTCGAAGCGGTAAACTTCATCGATGTTGAATTGCTCCGGAGTGAACCAGAGGTCATACACATAGCAGTAGATCCATTTCGGGTCCTTCCTGAAGTCGAAATTGTAACCGCGCTTCTTCAGGTCAATCAGGGCGTCCGAAAGCGTATCATAGGTTCTCATAGCTGACACAGTTCGACCGCGGTGAGGCGTGTCAGGCAAACAATTCAATTGTGGTCAGCAATGACTCGTAGGTGCCATTGTACAGGTATACCTTCTCCTCGTTGAGAAAGAACGTGGGTGTTCGGTTCACACTGCTGTAAATGCCCCCACGAAAGTCGACTTCAACCTTGGCGGCAATTTCCAGATCTCCCACATCCGCAAGGAACTGGTCCATGTCAAGGCCAAGTTTCCTGGCCAGATCATGAAAGAGCGTCCCTTCGGGGAATCGATGCTGATTTGCGAACAGCAGATCGTGCATTTGCCAAAATTTTCCCTGCCGTCCGGCCGCCTCTGCGGTATAGGCCGCCATTGTGGCCTGCGCATGTATTTTTCTGAGGGGAAAATGACGGAATACAAATCTCAGCTCACTGCCATGTTCCCGAAGTAGCCGTTGAACCAGGGGATGGGCGTGACGGCAGTACGGACATTGGTAGTCGCCATACTCCACTAAGGTCAACTCTGCCTTAAGGTTTCCGGTCTGCTGATCCCTGTCATTGACCGGTAATTGTAACTTGTTCATAATCTCTTGCTTTAATCGTTGAGTCAATTGTTTCAAGTGCTTCCAGCACACCATCCACGCCGGGATTGATGCCTTCGGGATATACCTCGCTCCAACGAATAACGCCGTCCTCGTCAATGATGAACAGTGCGCGTTCGCTGCAGCCCTTGATTGCGTTGTAGCAACCGTACAGTTTCGATACCGATCCTTTCGGCTCAAAATCAGCCAGGAGGGGAAAATGAAAATTTCGGTCCCTGGAGAAAGCCACATGGCTCCATGTGCTGTCGACGGAGATTGCAACTACCTGTGCGTTGAGGTTGGCAAAGTATTTCAGTGTCTCGTTGAAAAGATCAAGTTGGTCTCCGCACACTGGACTCCAGTCGGCCGGATAAAACGCGAGGACTATCCTTTTGCCGCGAAGCTCGCTTAGCCGAAGATGCTGATCCGGAGTTGCATTTAAGTCGAAATCCGGAGCGAGTGTTCCTTTTTGTAAGATCATGGTGGTGATATTTGTGTCTGTTAGAAGTTAGCCAAAGGTAGATCGCAAGAGCGGGATTGATTACCCGCTCATTGCCCTTTACGCCGTGTACTGTCAGCGTTATCTATCTTGTTTCAGCCAGTTCCCTTTCAATGGTCACGGTTCTGGCAGCCTCTATGATGAACGCCGCGACCTTTTTGGGCTGCGTTACCATCGGGACATGGTTACCTTTGAGTTCTATTGCCGTTGCCTGGATGATCTGCGCCTTCGCGCGTTGCAGATCAGGGTTGATCATTCCATCGCCTGCGGTAATTATGGACCATGACGGTTTCGTTTCCCATGCAGGATGGTAGACCTTTTCAGTCGTGGCCGATGCCGCCCACGGGACCTGCGTAGCAAAAATTACGTTCCGCTCTTCTCGCGAGGCATCCTGAGCAAAGAATTCGTGGATCCCTTTTGATGACAGGGAGAGGAAGCCAGCCGAACTTAGCTGGAATTCTGCTGCCCCCGGCCCAGGAGGGAAGGGAGCGTTGACGTCGATAACGTTCTGGCCGTCTTCTGGTACCAGGGCGCCGACGTAGACGAGCCCTGCCACTTTAGGATCTTTTCCCGCCTCCGAAATGACCATACCTCCATAGGAATGTCCTACCAGGAGCACAGGCCCATCCATCGCGTCGATAGCCCGCTTGGTTGCTGCGACGTCTTCGCCAAACGACGTAAGCGGATTTTGCACTGCAATTACGTTGTAGCCCTTGGCCTGTAGGATCGGAATTACTTTGGCCCAGCTGGACCCGTCGGCAAATGCGCCGTGCACCAGGACGACGTTACGTAAACCGGTGGAGATGGGCTGGCCGTTCGTTGCCCCCGGCAATGCGAACGCGAATGCTGACGCCAAGGCGCCTGCAGAAAGCATAAGATGGTTCATTGTTGAAATTAATTTGGTGTGTAACTTTTGGTTATGTGTATTCTTGTATTATTCTAAGCGAGGAACTTTCTGAGCGCCGCTGCCGCGTGTACGAAGAGGGCTTTTGTTGCAGGAAGGTGTGACAGTCCGTTCAGCAGCCCGAAGTCGTGAATCATTCCGTTGTACCGAACGGTCGTGACAGGAACACCGGCTTCGTCGAGTTTGCGACCATAGGCTTCGCCCTCATCGCGCAGGACGTCATTTTCAGCAACCTGAATGAGCGCCGGCGGCAGGTCCTTAAGTTGTTCGATGCTGGCACGAAGCGGTGAAGCGTGGATGTCCAGCCGCCCCTCAGGATCCTCGATGTACATGTCGTACATCCATTTCATCAGCGAAGTGGTCAGGAACCGATCTTCGCCGAAAAGTCTGTATGACTCGGTTTCAAAATCAGCGTCTACGATTGGCCACATCATTATTTGGAGCCTGATCTTTGGGCCACCATTCTCCTTTGCCTTCAGGCAGGTGACGGCGGTCATGTTTCCTCCAACGCTGTTTCCGACCACGGCCAATCTTTTGCCGTCAACATTGATTTCATTTCCATGTTCCGCAACCCATTTTGTCGCAGCATAAATTTCATTGATTGCTACCGGGTACCGGGCGTCGGGTGTCGGCGTGTAGTTGACAAATACTGCGGCGGCACCGGACAGCACCACGAGGTCCCTAACCATGCGTTGATGTGTCGGGAAGTCTCCCAGGACCCATCCGCCGCCGTGGATAAAAATGAAAACGGGAAGAGTACCTTTTGCTCCCTTTGGCCTTACGATGTTGAGTTTTACAGTGTATCCATCGCTGGTGATGGTTTGTTCGGAAACTTCGATGCCGGAGAGGTCGACATCGACGGCCGCTTGCGCATCGGCAAGAGCCTTGCGTGCCTCTACTGGCGTCAGTGTTTCAAGCGGCGGTCCGCCCGCACCGTTAAGTTGTCTCAAGAAATCCTTTACATCTTTAGCCAGATGTGGATCTTGCGTGAAAGGTGTCACTTCTTTGAGGAAGGACTCTGTCAATGTGCTCATAGTGTGAAATTTTTTTTGTAGAAAATGATCTGTTTTTCGCCCGTAGCTCAATTAGCCCCGGTGATACAAAGGTCCCGCGCGGACATGATTCGCGGTTGCCTTTTTGATTCACAAAATTTGATCATTAGGTTCACCGGCTGTGCAAGTGCAGTGCTTAGGGAAGGTTGTCGCGCCTTGCCGGTGGGACGGCAGAAATAGTCGAAAAAGGATTTACGATTTCAGGTGCTGCTAAGCGGGACTTTCGCTGGCAGCTATTGCCTTATAGGTGAAAATGATCTTAACGAGCGTTCCGTTGTTATTTTCAATGATAAGCGTTCCGCCGATATCGTCGGTCAATCCTTGAAGCAGTTCCATTCCCATAGAGGCTCCAATTTTGTTGTTAAAATCACCCGGGAGCCCAGGACCGTTATCCTGCACGGACAAGAGTATCTGCGAATTTGAGATGTGCTTCAGCGCGATAGATATCGCGCCGTGTCCGGTCTCTGCGAAAGCGTACTTGATAGCATTCGTTATGATTTCGTTCAGCATCAGACCCAAGGTAATCGCAGATGCGTGGTCTAATTCGATACTTTGTACGTCCAAAGAAAATCGGATGTTGTCCTTTATAGCGTAGCTGTCACGCAGATATTCGACCAGTTCATAAATGTACGCTGACATTTGAATGGTTGAGAGGGTGTCGGACTGATATAGTTTCTGGTGGATAATTGACATGGAATGGATCCTATGCTGACTCTCCCTGATAGCCGAAAGCGCTTCTTTATTATGGAGATAACTCGACTGGATTTCCAGTAAACTGGCAACGATGTGAAAGTTGTTCTTGACACGATGATGGATTTCCTTTAGCAACCACTCTTTTTCAGTGATGAGTTGATCCTTTTCACCAAGGAGTGAATCCTTTTGAAACAGCAGAAGATCCTTTTCGCCAACCAAATCTGACAGGTCTTCATTTTTTTGCCTGATTTGTTGTTCCTGCATTTGCAGTACCTGCTGCTGATGTCGAAGTTGCCGATTGATGCGTTGCTTAAGTCGATATCGATTGAACCCCAGTCCCAGAACAGCTGCCAGCAAACCTGTCCCAACTATAAATGCATTACGCTGGTTCTGCTGCGCCCTATTCTGTTCTTTGAGTAAGGCAATATCACCCTCTTTGATCTTGATATCCTGTTCCTTTTTCGCTGTTTCATATTGAATACTCAATTGAGCTATTTGTCGGCTCTTTGTTTCATTGAACATCGAGTCCTGAAGCGCCTTATATTGTTGGTAATGACCAATTGCATCGCGATAACTCCCGCGGGCGGAATCCATCTTGAACCGCATCAGGTGAACATCGATCAATGCGTTAGGTAATATTTGCTGGCGCGATGCATTCGATAGCCGGCTGAGATATGGCTCCGCCTTTGTATACTGGGCATTTTCAATATAGAAGCGCGCGATACCCTCACAAGCGATAAATTGGAAGCGCAAGGGCGATTGTTTGCTGAAAGCGACGCTCTCAAGGTAGTACTCCTCAGCAGCCTGGTATTGCTTCAGCGCATTATGGCAAGAGCCCAGCCCTTGGGCTATGTACATTTTGTCCTCTACGCTGCACAACAGCCTTTTGTCGATGATGTCATGCAACAGCTCCAGCGCTTCGCCCGGTCTACCCAGTTCTACCAGGGCAACCGTCATCCGCCTGGCCAGGCCAACCGGGATCAGTTTTCCCTTCTGCTGACTAACCATTGCAGATTGTCTGTGATACTCCAGGCTCTTATCGTATCTGCCTAGCTCCCAATAGGCATTACCAAGGCGGAAGTATGTGTAGTCCAGTTCTTCCGTCATCCCGCTATTCTCAACATCGCTGATGACTTTCAGGATGTATAGGAGTTTTTGATTTAAGTTTCCCTGGTTTTGACCGAGATCGGAGAGCAAATAGTATGCGTTGGATAGATATCTGTAGTCGTAGGGAGCGTAATAGACGCTTTGCATGGCTACGTCTGACGAGGCGCGGCAGATTGCCGGATAGCCAATGGCTTCCTGGATCTTGAGGGCCGCCATAGCGGCCTTTTCAGCCTCCACCTTTTCCCCTGCATTCAAATATTTATATCCCATTTCCAGCAGGACAACTGCCTCAATTGCCCGGTCATTAATTTGTCGGGCTAATGCCAGCGCGCGTTTTAGCGCTGATACATTTTCATCACATTTGTTGCAGAATGCCGCCGTTGCCATCCGTAGCCACGCGCTAAGCTCTCCCGCCTTGTCCCCTGCTCTTTGGCGTGCTGAGATGACCCGCATAAAATGCGCTTCCCCCTTATCCCAATCCCCATTCAACAGGCAGACAACGCCGAGCAAGCATTGACTTTCCTCTTCCAATTTCCAGTTGCCTATCGTGTCACTGAGTGCCTGGGCCGCGCGAAAAAGAACCGCGGCGCTGTCGCGATCGGTTGTTCCGAGGTACGCGGTCCTGAGCATGCTCTTGCCCAACTCAAGGAGCAGCTTGACTTGGTTCTCGGTCGCGGCCTCACTGGCTTCGGCCCGTTCCCCGTCTGTCGCCTGTGATAAGGCCACATGTGATAGGATGAGCAGTAAACCAAAGGGCAAGAGAAGTCGCATATGACGATAAGCAGTTTTTCGCAATAAGTCTTGTGCTTGCGGAACTAGTAATCACTTTTTCTTGATGCCCAGTTTCTTGATTCTTGAGTTCAGGGTGTTCACGTTGATATCAAGAATTTCCGCAGCGCCGCCTTTCCCGGATACCTTCCAGTTACAGCTTTCGAGTACTGCAAGTATATGGTCGCGTTCGTTTTCAATCATCGTTTTGAAGTTGTGCCTGGAACCAATTCCCGGGTCTCGTCTTCCGGTCGATATTTCGAGGGACTCGATCACAGGCCCGGTCGCCAGGACGACATTTCGATGAATCGTGTTCTCCAATTCGCGGATGTTGCCCGGCCAATCATAATCGAGAAGCTTGTCTAGCATGGGCTTGGAGAGCGTCAGAGGGGATTTGCCGTTCCGAACACTGTACTTCTTCAGGAAATGATTGACGAGTATGGGTATGTCCTCCGTTCTTTCACGCAAGGGGGGCAACACCAATGGAAAAACATTGAGGCGATAATACAAGTCGATTCGAAATCGCCCCGCAGCCACCTCTTCTTCCAGGTCTTTGTTGGTGGCGGCAATGATACGGATGTCGATTTTCTTAGGCCGGCCGCCCACCGGTTCGATTTCTCTTTCCTGTAACACTCTGAGAAACTTGACCTGCAATTCAAGAGGCAGCTCACCGATTTCATCGAGGAAGACGGTGCCGCCATCGGCAAGTTCAAATTTGCCGGGGCGCTTGGTAGCAGCATTTGTAAAAGCACCTTTTTCGTGACCGAAAAGTTCGGATTCTACCAGGTTCGCAGGGAGTGTGCCGCAGTTTACAACTACAAATGGCTTATCACGCCTAGGTGAAGCCTTGTGGATAGAATGCGCGATAAGTTCCTTTCCCGTTCCGCTCTCGCCGAGAATGAGAATTGACGTATCCAGGGCGGCGACCATATTGGCCCGCTCTAGTATCCCAAGGAAATTCAAGCTATCGCCAACCAGATGTTGAAATTCAGGAGGTAGGCTTGGCCGCAGTCCCTGCTGAACAAGGGAACGTTGTTCGCTCTCAGTCGTTCTGTGCTGATGCAGATACAAGGCTACGTCAAGCATGATCAAGACATCCTTGGAACGAAACGGCTTGACCATGAACCCATATGGTCTTGTGACCTTAGCGGCTTCAAGTATCCGTCGGTTTGAATTGGCAGACAAGTAAACAAACGCCATGTTACGCTCGTTTAGAATCTTTCCAAGGTCGATGCCTGTTTCTTCGCCTTGCAGGAAAATGTCAACGAGTACGAGATCGGGCTTTTCCTTTTCGATGATCGATAGCGCAGCCTGCACTGACCGTGCAACCGTGCATGTTGAGTAACCAGCATTGGAAAGGATCAAATTGAGGCTTTTTGCTTCAATGAATTGATCTTCTACTATGAGGATCTTGATTTTCAAAAGGACATGCTGCGTCGCGGCTTTTTTCAAAATTCGTCCTTTATCTGTAAAGTTGTTCGGTTGGTGCGCAAAAGAATTTCCCCTTTTCGGGGCGCTAACGATATTTTTCAATAATTATTGATATGGCAAGGATTACTTGGGTTCCCTTTGGAACGAAGGCACTGTAAACCAACCAATTGAATCCCTGGCATTATGTTGGTGTAACGCTCGAAAGTTTATTTCAGAGACACACAAACACCTGTCAACCCATGAATCAGATTTGTATTGTTCACAATGAGGAAGCGTTGGGGGTCGCGACACGCAATGGCCATGGTGTCCACGGCAAGAGCGATCCAGCATCGTCAAATATGGTCGGCCATTCTAAGGCTATGCAAGAGGTTTATCACATGGTGTCATTAGTATCCAATTCTGACAGCACCGTGCTTCTGCTGGGGGAGACTGGTACCGGAAAAAGTCTCATCGCAGATGCAATTCACAACGCATCAGCAAGAAAGGACAAGCGTATGGTAAAGGTTAATTGCGCAGCAATACCAGCTAGCCTGATTGAAAGTGAACTCTTTGGTCACGAAAGGGGCTCCTTCACAGGTGCGTTTGAACGCAGGATTGGGAAGTTCGAGTTGGCAAATAATGGTACGCTGTTCCTTGACGAAATTGGAGAGATGACACTTGAGATGCAGGTAAAGTTACTACGTGTATTACAGGACCGCGAAATAGAGCGGGTCGGGGGAAGAAATTCAATCAAGATAAACGTACGTATCATCGCGGCAACAAACCGTAATCTGGAGGAGGAAGTAAGAGCGGGGCGTTTCAGGGCGGATTTGTACTATCGACTGAACGTGTTCCCAATACTCCTCCCGCCTTTGAGGGAACGAATTGAAGACATTGCGCCCTTAACTGAATTTTTTCTTTCTCGTTACAGCCGCCGTATGGGTAGAGTAATGACCCTATCTTCCCGCGCGGTTGCCGAGCTAGAACAGTATTCCTGGCCAGGCAATGTCAGGGAACTGGAGCACCTCATTGAGAGAAGTATACTTTTATCACCTGAAGATACATTGACCCACATACAACTGCCGGTGGTCCAGCGCGATGTCTCTGACGGAGCTGAGTCGTTCGGCAACACGCTCGAGCAGATTGAACGGACACATATTGTAAAGATACTGAGAAGATGCAACGGAAAGATTGCTGGAAGTGGAGGTGCGGCGGCAATGTTGAAAATTCCGCCCACTACATTGCATTCAAAATTGAAAAAGCTCGGAATTTCCAAGGTAGATTACCTGGCAGCACAAGATTGACCGCGCGGAGGGCATTAGCGCTCCCAGCAACTCAAGGTTATTAGCGTCTACTACTTCCTAAAAGCGCCGCCACTCGAGCAAAGCTACGGGTTCCTCGAGCAAGAACATACGGTAGGTTTCGGAGTGAACCGCCCGATCGTAGTCATACACAAGCCTTCTTAGCTTTCGCAGATATATCTCAGCCCATTTCTTCTTGAATCTGCAAGCCTCAAACTCATATTCGAATTGGGGCGATAGCAGAAGTTGCTTGTATACGTCCGGGTAGTCCTTTTGAATGAGTAGCAGCAACGTGACTACCTCTTGGTATCTTCTGATGTAGGGCGTGTAATCTCTTGGACCCTGGAAGTTCATGTTTTGGTCAGTTTAAATTTGTCAAGTATGTTCTCACCGGCCGCATCGGTGCGTTACTGATTGGATTCGCGGCGATGCCGCGCCAACGTGGGTGACAGACAATGCACGAACGGGTGGAAAGTGCATATCCCTTACAGCAACCGCAACGACCTGACACCCGTCATCTTCGTTGCGACAGGCAGAACGACGATTAGGTTTGTGGTAATTTCTGCATCACAGACTGCAGCCAGGCCGTGAAGTCCGTCGAGCCGAGACGGGCCTTTCCCGTCGGCACCAGGGTATCCGTATTCAATCGGGCGCCAAAGTACCCGGCGTCCTGGTCTATCGTTACATTGCGTGGATCTCCGAGTTGGGTCAGATATAGTGACACCAACTCTGGCAGCTGGTACACGTCGGGACCTGCAATTTCGATCGTGCCGTTAAGGGGTTTTCCGGTTGCCACCTCGACAATTCGGAGTGCGACGTCGTCAGAGGCTATTGGTTGGATATTCGCCGGGGCAAGCCGAACATCGCGCCCACTGGTCGCCGCATCGGTGATTCCTTTTAGGAACTCGAAAAATTGGGTGGACCGCACGATCGAATATGGTATAGGGGAACTTACGACAAGATTTTCCTGCACGAGCTTTGCACGGAAGTATCCGCTCTCCTGAAGACGATCGGTGCCAACCACGGATAAGGCAATATGGTGCCCTACGCCAGCCCGGGCTTCTGCGGCCAGCAACGTGCGACCCGACATTTGGAAGAAATTCATTACTGCCTCGTCTTCGAATGAGGGCGAGTTCGCCACGTCAATAACCACGTCGGTCCCTTTCAATGCGTCATCCAGGCCTTCGCCCGTAATTGTATTGACGCCGGTATTGGGCGCTGCCGGGATGGCATCGTGGCCGAGTTTGCGCAACCTTGCGGTGACCTTCGAACCGATGAGGCCGGTTCCGCCGATAATAACTACTCTCATTTTCTAAATGAATTTAATGGTTAGTGAAAAGGACTACGTATTCCCAGATCGCTGGGCGCGGAGAAGCGAGACATCGAGTGTCCCGTCTACTTGTTTGTAAGTTTGATCCGATGTTCGGATGGCATCGTCGAGAAACTCGTCCCCTTCATTGAAATACTCTCTGTGCGATGAGATGTAAGCTGGGACAAGGAAGTGTGCCGATGGGGGCTCTTCGCCCGTCGATCGAAGACTGATCGTCAACTTCTTTTTCATGGGGTACTAATTTTAATTGTTCAGAAATTTTACAATGGCTTGACAATACCCATGCCGTCACGTAAGATTCTGCTTATCAATAATTTACGCCTGACAGGAAGTTCGTGGTTCCACTGTATTTCGCCAATTGACTTACCCTCCAACGGGATGTCGTGAAGGGAAGGCAAAGCGTAAGACCTATGGCTGTTAAATAGTGATAGCGCACGTGGTTTCCACTGCGTGCAGACAAATCCGAGTGTACTGCATTAGGGAGTCTCTGAAGTAGTCATCCTGAATCTGGAGGGAGAATAACCAAAGTGTGCTTTGAACAGCCGTGAAAAGTGCGCCAGGTTTTCAAAACCCAGCGTGTAGCACACGTCGGTGACCGTCATCGTAGTATTGCGGAATAGTTCGCAGGCTTTTTCAAGTCTTCGGAGCCTTAACCATTTGGATGGCGACATGTTGTAAATGGCAACAAAATCCCGCTTGAAGCTTGACAGGCTTCGGCCTGAGAATTTGGCAAGCTGCGGCAAGGATACTGTATCCATCAGGTGGTCTTCGATTGTAGCGGTAATGTCCGCCCGAAAGTGCGGGCGCAGATCCATCAGTTGCTCAAGGACAGGGCCTGTTCTACTTGCCATATTAAAGAGCAACTCCAGCAGCTTGATTCGTGTAATATTTTCGTCGATGCCTCCATAATTAAAATATAAATGAAGCGAATCAAGGAACTTTAGTAAACGAAGGTCAATGCTATCGACAGTCACTGGTTTAGATTGTTCAGGGGGAGACACTGACAGTCTTGCTTGCTTAACAAAGTCTTTGATCACGTCTTCTTTGAGATAGACCAAAATGAGTTGTGTATCGTCGGTTCGCTGCTGTGCGTTGGCGAAGTATTTTACGAGGATATCTTTTTTGAGAAGGGCCATTTGATTTTGCACAATGGAGTAATTGGCCGTGCCATGCGTGACTTGCAAGGCGCCTTTTGTCACGAACAGCAATGTGCTGCCCTTCACCACCACCGCCTTGCCGGTAATTTCCGCACCAGTGCAGTATTGGATAGCGAGGTCACCATTGAGGGTGAGGATGCTTGGGCCTAAGTCTATATGTTCAATATCCTGGATCGGCGGAGTGATCATCGGGTTAAAAGCAGCGCCTTCGCTGCGTGATGGTTTTGATCAGCTACCCAAATCTAGGGCCACGACCCAAGTATTTAGTATTCAATGGATTGAGCGGTGCATGAACTCTTGGCAAGGCTGTATTTCGTCGAACGAGTAAGGAGATGGCGAAATATCGTCAACCGGGGCGCACGCCGAAGCCTTGTCGTATGTTTTCGGCCATTTTCTAACATGCGTTTTTAGTCCGGATCCTGGAATTATTTCCCAAAATGGGTATACGCGAGTTTTTCGATGTTTTTATAATGCATTGGTAGCCAATACCATAATCCATGTAAGTTTTAGCTCAAATTAGAATAAGGCCGGTGGCATCGTTTTGGCGCTTATTCAATTAAGTTTGTAATCTGGCGAACATGCCGGCCCTCGGATTTTTTAATTTTTTAACTGTAACGGGCACCCATCTCCCCCCCTCAGCTATGCGCACCGCCGTCCGCGCAGCATGTCTCATATGCTGCTTTATCACGCTCGCAGTTTCGTCGTTTGCGGTCACATATTACACGTACGTAAATGGCGGAAGCAGTGGCTTCTGGAACAACGCCGGTACATGGACGACCGATCCGTCGGGGATGAGCCTCACCGGTAGCGCCGTACCGGGCAACGGCGACGTCGTGTACATTCTTAACGGTTACACCGTGAATCTGAATGCTAACGTCACGACCACCAACCTGTCCATCAACATACTCAACGGCGGTGTGCTCAACTTGTCTACGTACACCTTCGGCACCCTTAACGCACTCGGGGGATCCGGAACGCTTCGCATCGGATCGGGATATTTTCCTTCAGTCGTTACGAACACATTCTCTTTAAATGCAGCGTCAGGCGCCACAGTTGAGTTCACCAACTTTACCGGTGCGCTTCCCGGATCCATAAATTACCCGAACCTGCTTTTCAGCAACTCGACTGCCACGAACCATACGATCTCCATTCCCAATACTGCCGGTTACAACCTGCTGGTCAGTGGAAACCTGACAACCCAGGCCACCGGTAGTGGTACGCTCACCGTATTGCTTGGCACTCAGGCAACGAATAAGATTAATCTTACGGTTCAGGGCAACGTTACTATAGGCGCCGGTACAACGTTTGGCGTGGGAACGTTTAACGCCAACCATACGATCACACTTTACGGCAACCTGACCAACAACGGTACGGTAGACCTCAGCAATTCAGGACAATACACTGCAGCCAATAACGGGTCAGCAACCCTCACCTTTACTGGAACGACGAACAACGTGATGACTTGCAATGGCACTACCGACTTGTATACCCTGACTGTCGACAAAGGATCGGGATCTACGTATATACTTTCCGTCACGTCAACGAATTCGGCCAACCTGAAATTCTTTTCCAATGGTCAACTTATTGATGTCGTAAACGGTACGCTTCGGTTGGGTGCAAACATCGACATCCCACGAGTATACGGAACGGGTACTGCTAACTACAACCTTGGATCTTCAACAGCAAGCCCCATGCTCTGGATCGACGGGGCGGACTTTAATACCAATAGCAACGCCCTGGTAGTGTACGGAAAATTCAGGATAACCGCCGGGACATTTACTTGCGTCGGAAGAGAGGGCACCGTGATCCGCGAGGAAGGACAGTACCTTATTGAAGGCGGTACCTTTACGACGGAAAAATTCAGGCCTTCTAACACCGACTCCGGACACCGTGGTTCGTTCACCATGACCGGCGGAACCTTCAACGTGGTGGGCACGGCATCGAATAACAACTACGCCAGATTTTCTATTCCTTATGCGGAGCAGGTATTTATCATGTCTGGCGGGACGATTAACGTCCACAACCCCCAGGCCGGAGGCGGTGGCAATAATGGAGGTATTCACATAGGATGTAAGGAATCAAACTATAATGTAACCGGTGGGTCGATCAACGCCATTCTTTCCGGGTCCGCGGCCTCCTTCAATGTTTCCTCCACTGCGCCATTCTGGAATTTCACCATCTCACGGACCGGAGGTACACCCACGACTGTCCGCCTGGCGGCTATTGGCGGTGTCGGTGAAAATTCAGCACAACCACTGCGCGTGCTCAACGACTTCACAATAGAGGGAACGAACAGCCCGGTGTTTGACGCCAACGGGCAGGATGTGTCAATAGGTGGAAATTTCATCCTCAACTCCGGGGGCACTTACAACCCCAATGGAAACACCACGCTCTTCAACGGCACCGGTGATCAAACCTTTACCAACAACGGCACGATAACGTCGGGACTGTACAACCTGACAATGGACAAGCCGTCGGGTGCATTGCTGATCAGCGGGACCAACGCCTCCCTGACCATTACTCAAACGCTTCATCTTGAGAATGGCGTGTTCAACGACGGCGGTAAGACCATTGTCGCCCTTGGCTCGATCTATAATGCCGCGGTCCATACCGGAACAGGCAGTATCCGTCTGCAGGGGACATCGACACAAACAATTTCCGGCGATGGTACCGGCGTGTTTGGCAACATGTGGCTAAATAACTCCAGCAATCCAGGCGCGACCGCCACAGCCGACATCGCTATTTCGGGTACGCTTACCCTTGCGGGAGGCACGAGTTACTTTGATATCAACGAGAATCTGTTGGCACTGACATCCACTTCGGCATCCGCAGTAACCACTTCCGGCAGCTCCTTTGGTGCTTCAAAGATGGTCCGGACTTCGGGATATCAATCCGACCGCGGCGTGCGTAAGACCTTCGGCAACACCACCGCGTTTACTTTCCCGGTTGGCGTTGGGACTATCTACACCCCTGCAACCATTCAGCTTACCGCGGCTCCGACTACCTACGGTACCATCACCGTGAGGCCGGTCAATGCAAGGCATCCTCTGGTGGCAGCCGGCAACACGAGCAACCTGATGTGGTATTGGAAAATAACGAGTTCAGGATTCACAGGTGTTGGCGCAAATGGTGTATCGCATACCTTTCGATACCAGGAGGCCCAGGTCGTACCTGCCAACAGCGACGTGAACTACGTCCCCGCACGTTATCACCCTACGTCGTGGACGGTAATTAACAACACCAACGCGGTCGACCAGGGAACCAATACGATTTCCTTCACTAATGTAGGCTACATCGACGGAGAATTCACGGCTGGGGTACCTGCTGCATTCGGAATAGTACGGATATTTTACAGTAAACGCAGTGGCGACTGGTCGGATACGAGTCCTGGCACGACACCGTGGTCCAATGTGAGCCACACTGGTCCCGATGCCACCTCCGCCCCCACAGTAGGCGACCATGTGTACATCGGCGATGGAAGCACGCACAACCACACGATCACCATCACAGCGAACAACCAGGCCGCCGGCGGTCTTGAGATAAACAGCGGTAGCACGCTGGACCTCGGCGTAACCACGGGCCATAACTTCGGGACGCTTCACAACACCCAAGTCGGAGGCAGCGGACGGTTGCGCATATCTTCTTCGGGGCCTGTTGCCCAGTTTCCCGGGGGTGACTTTGGGAATTTTATTCGTGAAAGCGGAGGCACGGTGGAGTATTACACGACGGGCAACCAAAGCTTTGTCATACCCAAAACTTCGGCAGCACCTACGAATCTACCGCTGAAGAGTTACCGCCATTTGATTGTCGCGCCCGGTGCGGGCAGGACCATTACCCTTCCGGACGAGAATTTATATGTCTATGGCAATGTAACGGTGGATGGCAATGCTTCCGGATTGGTCCTGCTCAATTCGACGGCTTCGCGCACGCTCACTGTTGCCGGCAATCTGACGATTGCGTCGGGCGTACTGCGGTTTGAAAATGTAACCCCACAAACCGTTGAAGTCCTGGGGGACCTGACCGTGAATTCCGCGGGGCAATTCACCTTGTCCACATCAGGAACTGTTGTAACCAACGAGTTGATCCTCCACGGCAGCATGGTGAACAACGGCGTGTTCGATATGGCCGTTATGGGCGGCCATATTTGTAATACGACGTTTAAAGGAAATGCTAATGCTACAGTGACCGGCACAGGGCCGAACACGGAATTCAATGTCCTCACAGTGGACAAAGGCTCTTCCATCGCGCCAATTCTTGACGTTAACCTCAACTCGTTTTCGCTGGCCGGTACTCCATCTCCTCTCGTGCTGGTCAGTGGTACATTCCGATTAAGCAGTGCCCAGTCGGTGACCATAGCCAGCAACACCGACTTCAACATACCTTCCCAGGCGAGACTTTCCGCAAATGGAGGAACGTTTCACATTACAGGTCCTACCGGAACGGACCTGCTCCTGGCGGGCACTTTGGAAGTCCTTAATGGCACGGTGAACGTTGGTACTTCGTCCAATGATAACTCCATCGAATATGCAGCGACGGGTCAGCCTACAATCAGCATTTCGGGAGGGACGCTCAATGTGCGGTCACAGATTCGCCGGTCAGCTGCGAGTTCGCAGGGAAGCCTGGTATATAATCAGTCCGGTGGCGTTGTAAATGCGGGCATTTCTACCGCACCGACAACCACGCGAGGTGTGTTTGAGATTTTGAATCCCGGCAGCTCGTTCACCATGAGCGGAGGTACATTAAGTATTGGTCAGCCTTCAAATGGCAACGCCATTGCAGACCTGTATTTGCAGCCGGCGGCATATGCTGTCACGGGCGGTACGGTGCAGATCGGTACTGGCGCCCTGTCCAGAACCGTCGATGTCAATTCCGCTATCCCTCTCTATAATTTCGAGGTAACTGGAAGTGGCAATACCACAAGACTTGAAGCAAACGGCCTCACCTTGCTTGGTTCTCTGACGATCCAGGCGAGCGACGTATTTAATGCCGCAGGCTACAACGTGAGCATTGCCGGAAACTTCACAAACCTGAACACGAACAACGGCACAGGTACCGCAATTGGAGGATACCAGGCCGGATCGGCAACGCAGACCACGACGTTGAATGGTTCCGCGAATCATCAGGTCTTTACAGGCACCGCAGGCAACCTCACGAATTTTGCCAACCTCATCGTCAATAATACTTTCGCCGGGGGGGCAGTAAATGTACAGCCGAATTCCAATATCCGGGTGAATGGTATGCTCACGCTAAGCAACGGGACGCTCGCCGGATCAACCAACACGATCACGGTTATCGGGAATGTCTCTAACTCCGCTGTGCACACGAGTTCAGGCACAGGAAGTATAACGCTGGCCGGGAGCTCGACGCAGATTATAACCGGCAACGGAAACGGGAAGTTTGGAAACCTCACGCTCAACAATGCTTCCGGCGCAACCTTCGGTGCGAACCAGGAAGTTACCGGTACACTGACATTTGTCAACGGATCCCTCAACATCGGTGCCTACGGGCTGAATCTTTCCTCGACAAGTCTTTCGTCGATCGCAGGGTATTCGGCTTCGCGATACATAATCACGGGTGGAAACATCTCTGACGTTGGTGTTACCAAGGCCTTTGCGTCCTCTGTTACGGCAGGCGTCTTTGAATTCCCTATAGGCGTAAGCGGTAAGTACACGCCGGCACACTATACGATCACCACAGGGGCATCAGGGGGTACCATCCGCATTAAGCCCGTGAACAGCAAACACCCCAATGCCACCGGCTCTGGAACGGCCTTCATCCGGTACTATTGGAGTGTTACGAATAATGGAGTGGATATCACTTCATTAACTCATACCTATACGTATGTGGCGGCCGACGAAAACGGTGATCCAACTGACTACCGCGATGCAAGATTTCAGGGCGGAGCCTGGACCATAGGCGTTACGGCAGGCAACCCCAACAGCACTACGCGTGTGATCGTGTTTACGAATGTCAATCTCACGGGCGATTACACGGCGGGGGAGCAGACGGCCTTCCTCAACCCACAGACCTACACCAGCATTGCAAGTGGCGACTGGGAATCAGATGCCGTGTGGGACGTCGATCCGCCGGGCAATGGACTTGGCCCTCCTCCCGGATCGTTTGTTGTCATCAGCGAAGGCCATACGGTAACGGTCACCACGAGTACCAGACGCACGGCGACGCTTGAAGTACGCGGCAGACTCCATCTCGGCACTACAACCGGTCACGAGTTTGGAACTGTTTCGTCCGGGGGAACAGGGGACAAGACAATACAAATTCAGTCGTCAACATTCCCTTCCGGAAACTTCTCCCCGTTCGTAGCCGCTGGTGGCGGAACGATCGAGTACAACGGTGCCGTGACACTTCCTACGCAAACCACGTACAACAACCTGACCTTTACCGGGGCGGGAACCAAAACGCTTCCGAATGTCGACCTTGTGCTGAACGGTACACTTACGATCGTTCAGGGAACTGTCACTAACGCCGTGAATAACCGCAACATTGAGCTCGCGGGATCCGGTCAACACTTTGTAAACAACGGCACCTTCCACATGGGTACCGGCGAAATCACAATTGGTGGTAACCTGACCAACTCAGGCGCTTCGGCAGTGTTCAACGCCGGAAACGGCGACGATGGACTGCATATACTGGGAAGCCTTTCCAACATTTCCGGTGCGACCTTCAACGCGGGGACCGATAGCGTTGGGGTACGCGGGTCCCTACTCAACGAAGGTACATTCAATGCAGGCGCAGGCATGATGCGAATCAGAAACAACCTGACCAACGTATCTGGCGCATTTAATGGAGGGGCGGGTGCCGTCACGATTCGGGGATCGCTAACCAACAATGCTGCATTCACAGCAGGCACCGGCACAATGACAGTGACAGCTACATTTACCAACACCGGTGCCGGTGCAACATACGCCTCAGGTTCCGGCGCGCTAGTGGTCTCGGGGAATTTTGTTAACGGGCCATCTGCAACCTTCGACGCAGGTAGTGGATCGGTTATGTTGTCCGGTAATTGGAGCAACTCGGGAACATTCAACAGCGGCACCGGTTCGGTCACCTTCGAAAGCAACGGCGTCCAGACGCTCACGGGCACGACAGCCTTCTATCGGCTCAACCGTTCCAACGGAGGTTCACTACAATTGAACAGCGACATAACTGTGTCCGACCAACTGGTCTTTTCCTCCGGAAAAATCGTCACGGGTTCCAATACCGTGGAACTTACCAACACGGCGTCACAGCCTGTGTCCGGCTATGGCAACACCGCCTTTATCGATGGACGTGTTTCCATCGCCTATCCGAATACAGCCGGCGCCAGCCGCGTCTTTCCGGTAGGAAAGGGGAATGTGTATCGACCTGTGGTGATACAACAGACGGCTGCCTCAACGAGTCCCGTTGTGCGTGTGGAGATGATCAACACGCCGCCTACCGGCACCTATCCGGTCGAAGTGGGTGTGTTGTCGGAAGCGCGGTACTATGCTATTGATCTCGTGTCGGGTACCATGAATGCCCCTACCGTCGAGTTGAACTTCAATACGAACAGCACGGCCGATGAGAACGTACTTTTTGCCGGTAACGCGCACATTATGCGGGCCACCAACTCTACCGGACCCTGGACGGATGAAGGTGGGTCGGGCGTGTTTTCGCCTGCCGCGCCTACCGGGTATGCTACTTCCGGAGTTACATCCATAGCCAGTCAGACATTTTTCACGCTGGGATATCAAAACGTAATCCTTCCTGTCGAACTCTCGGCATTCTCGGGATACCTCGAGAACGGCGTGGTGGAGTTGTTCTGGACGACACTTTCGGAAGAGAACAACGACTACTTCACTATCGAGCGGAGTGGCGTCGAATTACATTTCGATTCCATCGGATTCGTCAGCGGCGCAGGCAACAGCAATGTGAAGCTGCACTACCGATATAGTGACCTCAATCCGCTGGATGGTGTATCTTACTATAGGCTGAAGCAAACTGATTTTGATGGCCAGGTAATCTATTCCAGGACCATCACCATCAAAAGCCATTTCGAAGAGCCGGTGTTATCGGTTTACCCGAACCCCGCGCGAAGTGGTGAACCGGTGTATGTACGCCTGGACTACAGCAAGGAAAAGGATGTGATGCTCAGCGTTGCAGACATGTCTGGCCGTACGCTCTTTTCCGGCGTT
>DATGQD010000037.1:0-11396 GCA_035304385.1 Cyclobacteriaceae bacterium | reverse complement strand
TGATCTTGATTGAAAGCTCCTCCATCTTACCGGTTGCTTGCATTATCTACTTAAGTGAGCGATGCACTTGTCTATCTCCCGAATGTATTCGTCCACTTTTTTCTTCAACTCCGGAACACTTCCGTCTTCCGGGCGTAAACTATCTGCAAGTTTACTTATTTTCAACTGATTATGAAAACCGGCAATTTGTTCGTCTCTGAGCTTTACAGCGGCCTTAAGTTCCTGATTCTCTGCCTTGAGGCTCTTAACCTCTTCCTTCAGGTTCCTGTGCTCCGCAATGAGCATCTGAATTTTGCGCTCCAACCCGTTGAGGTTGGACTTGAGTAATTCCTTGTCCATGTACAGCATTTAAGATCAACAATGCAGGTCTGCCACCTGCACTGGCCAACTAATAACTTACTTTCTGATTATGGCGCCCAACTTTTGCTCAAAAGCGGCCATCAGGCGGTTCATGGTCTTTTCAATTTCCTGGTCTGTCAGCGTCTTCTCTTCATCCAGTAGGGTGAAGCCTATAGCATAGGCTTTCTTGTCCTTCGGTATCTTGTCACCCTGGTACACATCGAACAATATAACGGACCGCACCAGGCGCTTTTCCGTTGCGCGAACAAGACTCTCAATTTCTGCGAAGGTAACCCGCCTGTCGAGCACAAGCGACACATCCCGCCTGACTTCGGGGAACTTCGGTACATCCTTGATTACGAACTTAGGGGTTGCGCTCTGGAAAAGCAAGGCAGTTTCTAGTTCTGCATAAAATAATTCCTGCTTGATACCGAATTCTTTCAGGATAGCATTCTTCACTTTTCCCAACCTGGTAAATTTCTTTCCCTTCGCTAATAAAGCCGCTCCGTATTCGAACATAGGATCGTCAAGTGGTACCTGTTCTACGTCGTCAATTCCGGAGCGCGCAAGGATGTGAGACACCTGTTGCGCCAGGTCGAAATACGTAACGGGCTTCGACTCGCGTTGCCAGTTCTCCGTCTCCAACAGGCCGGTAAGATACAAGGCCAGTCGATCCTCTTCATGATAGGTGTCGCCTTCCTGATAGTATATCTTACCGAACTCAAAGAGCTTCAGGTCGCGTTGCTTTCGGTTCAGGTTATAGGCACATACCTCGAGCCCGGTGAACAACATCGTCTGTCTTAAAATCCCGTGCTCTTCGCTGAGCTTGTTCAGCATCTCCACCGCATCACCTTCAAAGGTCAGGTTGAATTTGTTTTGATAATGCGGACTGGTAAGCGAGTTGGTCCAGATCTCGTAATAGCCGTTCGCCGCAAGCATACCCGCAATACCCAACTGGAACGTGTTCATGTCCCTTTCCGGGAATTCGGCGAGGAAGTCTGTCCGGGCAACGTCAGACAGTTCAATATTGTTGAAGCCGTAAATCCGTAAAATCTCTTCGACTACGTCCGCCTCCTGGGTGACGTCCACCCGGTATGGAGGCACGGACACCGTGTACTGGTCGTCGCTCTTCTCCGTAATGGCGATGTCAAGCCGTTCCAGGATCTGCGCGATTTCATCTCGGGGAATAACCTTGCCGATCAGGCGGTTAACGTTCCTGTCGCGGACCAGTATACGCCTGTGCGGCACGGGCTGAGGGTAGATATCGATGATATCCGACGTGACCCTTCCTCCGGCTATTTCCGCGATCATCAGGGCGGCGCGTTTTAAGGCCGGCACGGTGCCTTCCGGGTCGGTGCCGCGCTCAAACCGGAAGGAGGCATCGGTGCGCAGCTGATGGTGCTGAACGGTCTTTCTGATGTAGTCAGGAGAGAAACACGCGCTCTCCAGAAAGATGGTACGGGTCTCTGGTTTCACGCCCGACTTCAAGCCGCCGAATACACCCGCAATACACATACCTTCTTTTGCGTTGCAGATCATGAGATCGGACTCAAGCAGCGTGCGCTCGCGTCCATCCAGGGTAGTGAAAGTACTGCCGGCCGGCAGGGTTTTCACGACGACCTTTCCACCCGTAATCGCATCGGCGTCAAAGGCGTGTAACGGCTGGCCCAATTCGTGGCATACGAAGTTCGTAATGTCGACGATGTTGTTGATGGGCGTCAGGCCGATCGACTGCAGTCGCTGCTTCAGCCATTCAGGCGACTCGCTTACTACGACACCGCTAATGGTCAACGCCGAGTAACGCGGACATGCAGCAACATTTTCTACTTCTACGGGTATCACCAGGCTTTGATCGTGTGCCCGGAAGGCTGATACATCCGGCACCTTCAGGGCACGGCCTGTTACGGCGCGAACGTCACGGGCAACACCCACGTGCGACATGGCGTCGGCACGGTTCGGTGTAAGGCCGATCTCAATCTGGTAGTCGGTGGTTACGTTAAAATATTCCGCTGCCGGTGTTCCGGGTTTGGCCGTCGGGTCGAGCACCATAATGCCATCATGGTTCGTGCCCAGGCCGACCTCGTCCTCAGCGCATATCATGCCTTCGGACGACTCGCCCCGTATTTTCGTCTTGCGGATTTCAAAGGGTTCACCGTCGGCAGGATAAAGCGTGACGCCGGGCAACGCTACGAGCACCTTCTGGCCTGCGGCTACGTTGGGTGCGCCGCATACGATCTGCCGGGCGCTTCCATCGCCGACATCGACAGTCGTCAACGAAAGCTTGTCGGCGTTGGGGTGCTTCACGCATGTTAACACTTCGCCTATCACCAGGCCGCGAAGTCCACCGCGGACGGTTTCAAAAGTTTCAATGGATTCGACCTCAAGTCCCGTTCCCGTAAGCATGTCGCCAAGCTGCTCCGGAGACTCGGGAATGTCAATGTATTCTTTTAACCAATCGTACGAAATCGTCATCGGCTAAAACTAAGAAAGTAAGTATAATAAACCGTGTACCCGACAAGCAAAAGTTAAGCGGTTCGGCGAGTTTTAAAGCCGGTTGTTTGACCATGATTTAATCCACACAATTATCCACAACTTGTGCACAAGGCGGGGGCGGTTATGCACAAATAATCACCCAAAGACCAATTACTTGTAGTTCATTTCTCCGGCCCGTATGGCCACATCGAGCAGATTTTCAGCGGGAGGGAAGGGACATGAAAAGGTGTCATTGTAAGCACAATACGGATTGTATGCCTTGTTGAAGTCAAGCTCGACAGTAGCTGCACCGGGTACCTTCTTCACGTCGAGGTAGCGTCCTGCCCCGTAGGTTTCCGAAGCACTCGTACGATCGCCGAATGCAAGGAAAAGATGACCCTTCTCGGCACCTTCCATGATCTCAAGGATAAGCAACCGATTTTTCCGGTCGTCGAGATCAAAAGCAGCCCAGGCATACTCCAGATACCGGGCCTCCTTGCCGTCGGAGGTCGCCAAAGTTCTTACACGCCGTCCTTCAATGGGATGCAGGGTAGCGATGATGCGATAGCGTTCGTCCGGGGGAAAGTATTGCAGTTTAGTAAACGGTTCTTCCAGCGATGCGAAGGGAGATTCTTCCGATGTCTTCATGTACCGGTCCTTCTCTTCCCTTTCCTTCATGATCTGGTTGTGATAGTCGCGGGAAGACCCCTCGCCCATAGAGTAGAAGAGGATGGCAACAAGCGCTACGACGGCGAGTGCTATAAGGATCGTACGTGGTCTCATGGATGCCAGGGTGCCGAATGAAATGCCAACGGAATCTCAAGTTGCCGGTCCCACCATTGGATGGAATCACGCCGTTCGAAATAAAGATCCATAAAGAGTGGGATGCCGGTGTCGGTCACATCGCCCGGCGCATTGGCCAGGATGCAGATGGCTATGCGGTCTTTGGGATAGATGGCGACCTCGCTGCGGTATCCATTGACGTATCCGCCGTGGTAGATAAGTGTGTCGTTAGGAAAATGAAGGATGCGCCACCCCAGTCCGTAGTAGTTGTTCCTGATCCGTCCAACCCTGCGATAGGCCCGGTTGCGCGACGCCGCCCGCACGAAGGGTTTGTACAGTGTGTCGAGCGATGCTTGCGAAATAACGCCCGGCCGGTTGCCGAGCATAGCCTGCATCCACTGGGTCATGTCGCGTATGCTGGCATTGATGCCGCCGGCGGGAGCCACATTGTAATACTTGTCGGAAATGGCGATCTCCTTCCATTGCCGGTGCCGCCGCAGGTGAGGGTGCGCGACATTGTAATGATACAGGATGCCTTCATAGGAGGCGGACGCTTCACGCATAGCCAGCGGGCGGAAGATCTTGTCCTCCAGCATCTGTTCGTAGGTCTTTCCGGTGGCCGCGTGTATCACTTCACCGATGATACTGAAGGCGACGTTCTGATAGCTGTACAACTTGCCCACGGGTCCGTCGTTGACGTCTTTCAGCCGATCGATCATCGCGGGAAGATCCATACCATCTTCCACCAGGGTGGTGTAGGTATGATAGGGGAGTCCCGTGGTATGCGACAGCAGGTGCCGGATGGTGAGTTGCTGTGTGTATTCGGGCGACTTAAGTTGGAAGTCGGGAAGATATTTGACTACCGGGTCGTCCCAATTCAGGACATTCTCCTCGACGAGGATGGCAGTCAGCATTGCCGCAAAGCATTTTGACACCGAGCCAATTCGGAATACGGTACGGTCATCCACGCTGTCGATGCCGCCTACCGACTTCACCCCGAATCCCTGTTGGAAGATTATGGTCGTGTCGCGGATTATGGCAACGGAAGCGCCGGGAATACCCGTATGGTGCATCAGTTCGCGCATCTTTTCATCGTAGGTGTCCATAAGGTCCTCGACATAAGGATTTTGCGGGAGCACGCGCTGTACGGGCCGGGGTTCGGCCACCACGGCAGGAGGCTCGTCGCCATCATACCATGTGGCAACAACGACCGGCATGGCCACCAGGAGGGAGCCAAAGAGAAGAATTTTGCCTCGTTTCGGTTTCATTCGCACACTTTAAATACCGCTTCAGGTCTGCAAGGCCACATCCCTTCGGAAGGTCCAACTTAATAACGTTTGACGGATGATACAAAGTGCAGTCGCCGAAAGGGGAGAATGGATTGTTGATTTTCGATTTTTGATTTAGCGATTTGGGATTTGGGATTTGGTGCGACGATCCTGTCGCTGCTAAAAATCGACGCGTCGTCATGTACGGAACGCTGCGTTCAGCGGCACCAAACCGACAATCACAAATCAATAATCACCAATCACCAATCACCACCACCCGTCCTCACGGTAGCAATCCTTCATCCGCGAAGCTATAGTATCTCTGGCCGGCCAGAATTAAGTGATCGAGGACGTGAACATCGATGAGGCGCCCGCCTTCGCGCAACTTGCGCGTCAGGTCCCGGTCGGCCTGCGAAGCCATTAAGTTTCCGGATGGATGGTTGTGTGCGAGGATAATGCCGCTGGCGAGTTCTTCGAGGGCGGATTTGAAGATAATCCTCGGGTCGGCGACAGTCCCACTCACACCGCCCTGGCTTATTTGCAGGCGTTTGATCACCCGGTTGGCACGGTTGAGCAGCAATACCCAGAATTCTTCATGAGGGAGATCCATGAGCGTGGGCCGGAGCAGCTCGAATACATCTCTTGAACAGGTGATCTTCGGCCGGTCTTCATGGTCCAGCACATTGCGGCGTCGGCCGAGTTCCAGCGCCGCGACCACGGTAATGGCCCGCGCGGTGCCAATGCCCCTGATCCTGGTGATGTCTTTAATGGAAAGCCGAGCGAGATCGTGGAGATTGTTGTTAACCTTTGCCAACAGACTTTTTGCCACGTCTACCGCGCTGGCCGTCGTGGTTCCCGAACCAAGTAATATTGCGATGAGTTCAGCGTCGGTAAGCGCAGAGCGCCCTCTTCGGATCAGTTTTTCGCGAGGCCGGTCATCAGGCGACCAATCCTTGATGCTGAGGTAAGTGGGGGTCTCTTTTTCCATAATCCAAAAATAAAAATTGGATCAGGAAAAGAAGCATAGCCCGTACGTTTTCCTGAACGGAGGAAGAACTCAGGCGATGTTATTTACCAGGCGGGTGAGCTTGGACTTCTGGTTGGCGGCTTTCTTCCAGTGGATAATATTCTTCTTGGCCAGCTTGTCGATCATGGACGTGACTTCCTTCAGCAACGCGGTTGCCTCCTCCTTCGACGTCGCGGCTCTCAATCTCTTGATCGCCGTACGGGTCGACTTATGCTGATAACGGTTCCGCAGCCGTTTGGCCCCGTTGGCCCGTATCCTCTTCTGAGCTGATTTATGGTTTGCCATTTGTCGCGTTTATAAAGGACTGCAAAGGTAATTTTTATGGATGTAAAAGCCAAAACCGCAGCCGAAACGTGCTATTTTTTTATTTTCAGGCCATGACCGCCCCTCTCAAAGCCTTTTTCATGGCCGTTTCAGCCGTGCTGGCGCTGGATTGCGCCTGGGGCTTCTATGCCCATAAACACATTAACCGCCTGGCGGTGTTCACATTACCCCCGGAAATGCTGGGGTTTTACAAGAAAAACATCGCCTACATCACCGAGGCGGCCGTAAACCCCGACCGACGCCGGTATGTGGTAGATGGGGAAGCGGCCCGGCACTATATCGACCTCGACCATTATGGCGACAGCGCCCTGGCCAGACTTTCTGTTTCATGGGAACTGGCCTTGCTACAGTACCCCGAAGATACACTCCGCGCTCATGGAGTGGTTCCCTGGCATATTTTCCGCACCTATATCCGCCTGCGTGAAGCCTTCCTGGTTGGCGACCCCGATGCGATCCTGAGGTTTTCGGCCGATCTGGGCCATTATGTCGGCGATGCACACGTTCCGCTCCACACCACCGTAAACTACGACGGCCAGCTCACCGGGCAGACAGGGATACACGCCTTCTGGGAATCCCGCCTGCCAGAGCTCTTTGCAACCCGCTACAATTACCTGGTAGGGCGCGCCGCCTACATTCCCGATCCGCAAGGGGCCGCGTGGGCCGCGGTTGCGTCTGCCCATCATGCACTGGATTCGGTGCTCCGCTTCGAGCGCAAGCTGTCCGAGCAAATGGGTGACCGCCGGTATTCCTACGAAACCAAAGGCCGCCAGACGCTCCGCGTGTATTCGCAGGAATATGCGGAGGCCTACCACGACATGCTTTCAGGCATGGTGGAGCGGCAGATGCGGGCAGCGATTCGCCTGACGGGAAGCCTGTGGTACACGGCCTGGGTGGAGGCGGGGCAACCCGACCTGGTTTCGCTCATGACCTACGCGCCTGACGCCGACGCCTTGCGCCGACGCCGCGAGGAGTTGAAAGAATGGAGAAAGAGCCGAATCAGCCCGGATTCCGTACTTCATCGCTGAGGCCGGGTATTTCGCCCGGTACAGTTTTATTGCGATATTCGGGGAATGGATCTTCGTGCAGGAATCATGTGCCGATGGGTCTGCTTGCTGCCGCTGCTGGTCTCGGTGTGCGCATGCCAAACGCAACAGAAACCGCCGGCCTCCGAAACGGCGCCTGCCGCACAGACGCTGTATGGTCCCAACCTTCCGGGCGGTACCGCTATCGTCGACGACCGCCTGTCAGAACGCATTCTGTTCCTGAGGGAGCTCGACTGCTTCATTGACACGCTCGGTCGGGCTACGTTCGACGATATCCGCGAGGGTGGTGAAGCCCGTTTCTCGAAATTCGAATCCTACCAGAACAAGGACTTCCTGCGGGATCGCCCGTACTGGATACGATTTCCCGTTACGTATGCGGCGCCTTCCGAAAAGGTCTGGCTGATCGAATTTTACGATCAAACCATCGACCGCATTGACGCCTATGTGCCCCGTCCGGATGGCGGGTACGACCATATGATAATGGGTGACCAGTATGCGTTTTCTGAGCGTCCGCTGCCCCACAAGAATTTTGAAGTGCCGGTTGTCGAGATGCCCACCGGAAGCACCGCCGTTTATTACTTCCGGGTCGTGTCGCACGACTTTGCCGATATCAGGATCGCCTTCAAGCCGATCGATCGCTTTATCTTCTACAGCCTCACTGAGTACTTCCTCTATGGTACGTTTTACGGGATGATCCTCATCATCGCGCTGTATAACCTGCTGGTGTACATGGCGATACGGGAAGTTAAGAACCTGTATTACATCTTTTTCATTGTAAGCGTAGCCCTCTACACACTCAGCCTCGACGGCATCGGCTTTCAGTACCTATGGCCCGGCCATCCATTCCTGAACGACTACGCCAGCGGGGTTACGCTCTACATGGTAATCATGTGGGCGATTGTGTTCACGAGGAAGTTCCTCAGTACGGCCGCGAACGCACCTGCGCTGGATCGCCTGTTGCGCTGGACTATGATCGCGCGGACGGCCCTGTTTGTTGTCGAACTGCTGTTCTTCCCGCAGTTTTTTATTTACCGCAACATCGAGATCATCCCGCTGTCGCTGATCTTTTACACCGGCATACGGGTATGGACGCGCGGCTATCGTCCGGCGCGGTTCTTTGTGATCGCCTACGGGGTGCTGTTCGTCGGATTCTTTATCCGGGGGCTCGTCTACTTCAACATTCTGCCGCTCACGACGGTATCCCATTATAGCCTTCACATCAGCTTCGTGCTCGAAATGCTGTTCCTGACGTTCGCGCTCGGCGACCGTATCCGGATCCTTAAGGATATGCGCGACCGGGCGCTGCGGCGGACCATCCTTCAGCATGAGGAGAATATGAAGCTCAAAGACAAGGTGAACCGCGACCTGGAACGGAAAGTACGCGAGCGAACGCTGGAACTAGACGAGAAAAACCGTGAGCTGGAGGAGAGCAACCGAAAGCTGGCACAACAGGCCACCGAAATCAACCAGATCAACTCGATCCTGGACCTCGATAACTGGAAACTGAAGAACAGCCTGAAGGAAGTGCTCAACGAACGCCTCCTGGACAAGACGATGGACTACCGGCAATTCCGCACGCTGTATCCTGATACCCTTGCCTGCTACCGGTTCCTCGAAAATCTCAAGTGGGAAGCGGGCTACGCTTGTAAGAAGTGTGGAAACCTAAAATATTTCGAGGGTTCCCAGAAGTTCGCGCGCCGTTGCACACGCTGTGGTTATAACGAGTCTATCACGGCAAACACCATCTTTCAGGGAATCAAGTTTCCGGTGGAAAAAGCGTTTTATATTGCCTATCTTACTGTCGTCGGCGATAGGGAGCATACCCTTGAAGCGCTTGCCGGAGAGTTGAGCCTGAGAGTCAACACGCTGTGGGCGTTCAGACGCAAAGTTGCCGACCGCCTCGCCGAAATGGAGAAGCGTAACCGCCGACCCCATGCCTCCCGGTGGGAGGAAGTTATACTGGTCCCTGACCGCGCCGCTCGCGCACTGAAAAAGAGCGCCTGATGTCGAGGTCGACCATCCCGCCTAACCTGCCCTCGGAAGGTAGCCCCAAACCTTTGGTTTTTTCGCGCAATCGATCGATTGTGGATTTCCGCAATGGTACCAGAAATCGTTTGAAATCAATGTTTTTCTTCTGGTAAAAGCCATTAGCGGAAACGCATTCGGAAGGCCTTCATTTCAGGCTGTTTTGCCCGAAAAAATTGCGCTTTGCGTGTGGCAAGCACAAATTGGTTGTTACACGCCACCCAATTTCAACGTGCGAACACAACAACCTTAACATGCTTTAAAAACAACCTTTATGACAGGAAGACTACTTATTACAGTACTGTTTTCAGTCCTGTTATACCCACAGGCGTGGGCGCAGGACAGACAGGTTAGTGGGACGGTGACGGCCCAGGACGACGGTAGCCCGGTGCCTGGAGTGAACGTCGTGGTTGAAGGCACAACGCGCGGGACAACCACCGATGTTAATGGGAATTATTCCATTCAATTGAGCCCCAATGAGAATACCCTGGTATTCTCGTTTGTGGGCTTCAGACCGGCTGTGGTTCAGGTCGAAGGCCGGACTGTGATCGATGTGGTACTCGAATCCGACATCACTTCCCTGGATGAAGTTGTGGTGGTTGGGTATGGTACACAACGGGAACGTGACCTGACGTCTTCGATAACCACCGTGTCGACAGAGGAAATTATTAAGACCCCTACCGGGCAGGCCATGCAGGCTTTGCAAGGTAAAGTGCCCGGTCTTCAGATTGTCAGCAACGGTTCGCCGGGCGATGCTCCAAGCGTGCGCGTGCGGGGGGTAGGTTCCTATCCCAGATCGAGTGGCGAGGCGGGAGAGTCTATTAATTCCGAGCCACTATATGTGGTTGACGGGATGTTCTTCGACAACATCGACTTCCTCAATACGGCCGACATCAAATCCATTAGCGTCCTGAAAGACGCGTCGGCAGCGGCAATATTCGGCGTCCGGGCCTCCAACGGTGTTGTGCTGATCGAAACGAAAACGGGAGAATACAACCAGGCGGCCCGCATAACATACAATGGATACTATGGTGTGCAACGCGCACAAAATATTCTGAAGATGGCCAATGCGGAGCAGTTTGCGAATATGGCCAACGAATCCGGTGTCGTCGGTGACGCACAGAATATTCTTAACGCCATGCAACGGTACGGCCGAAGCCGGATCAATCCGAACGTGCCGGATGTGAACACGGACTGGTACAAGGAAGTATTGCGGACTGCCGCAATTCAGAACCATAGCGTCGACATATCGGGTGGCTCGGAGAGAACAACCTATCTGGTTGGCGGTAGCTTCTTTGGACAGGAAGGCATCCTCGATATGAAAAACGATTACGAGCGCTTTAACCTGCGGTCGCGCATCGATTACGACGCGACTGATTGGTTACAGATCGGTGCTAATATCAACCTGAGTAACGCTACGAAAAACTCCCCGGATAACGCGGTTTGGAATCAAACTTACTACGCCGTGCCCATCATGCCTCCAATTGACGAGCAAAACGTCAACGCCTGGCCGGATCGGTGGGCGAATGCGCAGGACCTTGGATACCGTGCAGGTCAGAACCCTTTCCCGACCATGCGGTACAATACCGACTTTATGCGCATTCGAAAATTACTGGCCAATTTCTATGTCGACCTGCAGCTGATTCCCGACAAGCTTTCTTTTAAGTCGACCTACAACTCGGCCTCTACTTTTCTCAATCAGCGGGAGATGGATCTTCCTTATTTTATAGGAGACAACTTCAACCGGCCGAATGCGACGCTCACAAAGAAAACCGAAACCTGGGTAAATCAGATCTGGGACAACGTGCTCACGTACAACCAGACCTTCGGTATGCACAATCTGACCGTGATGCTCGGAACGTCCTTCAGGGATGAATCCTTTGAAATGCTCAGGGCTCGCGGAAGTGAGTTCGTAGACCTCAACGAAAAGGCCTGGTACCTCGACCAGGCGGGTACCATTGATGTTGACTACACTACAGACGATGGAATCAGGCAGTACGGTATATCCTATTTTGCCCGTGTTGCCTATAACTTCAACGATCGGTACCTGGTATATGGAACCATGCGGGCCGACGGCTCGAACAAATACCAGCAGACATGGGGGTACTTCCCCTC
>DATGQD010000036.1:0-145045 GCA_035304385.1 Cyclobacteriaceae bacterium | reverse complement strand
ATACCTTCCGCGAATCGCACATCTCGACATACCCATTGTGCACAACACCATAGCGCTGGCTGAAAGCGCGGAGGCAAACCGACTGGGCCTGATCCTCCCCGACCTGGCATTCAAAGACAGGAGCGGGGAGCCGGGCTCCCTTCACGAAGTCACGAAAAAACTCACAGTAATCGACTTCTGGGCATCCTGGTGTAATCCGTGCAGAAAGGCGAACAGGGATGAACTACCGGAACTGTATGAAGCATTCCGGAAAGGAACAGACAAACAACTGATCTCGATCAGTATCGACAAAGATCACGAGAAGTGGAAAGAGGCTGTGAACGACGACAAGGTCACCTGGCCGCAGTACATTGACGAGAGCCGCACTTTTGCCAACTTATTGTCAGTGCATGCCGTGCCGCTCTACCTCGTACTCGACGAACAGAAACGAATCATTTTCGAAACCATATCTGTCTATCATCTGAAACAATTCCTCTCAAATATGGATCCGTAGCGGGGCTTTTGGTCCCCTCCGGACCCATGGGTTTTTTGTTTATTTGGGCTCCGGGGTCCCCGCTTTCTTAGGGGGCCCCTTTTTTAGTATAGTTCAGTGAAGACGAACTCGTGCCTTTTACAGGGCAGGAGCCGGGAAAAAGCCCGGAAGAAATTACGTCGCCGTGTAGTGCGGTGGCGGTATCTCAATAATTCCGCGTGAAAATCACAACATCTTTTAGATGCTGTTTTGTAAACGCATACGACAATCCCTTTCCTACATACGATTTTGCAGGCTCCGCCGTAAGGAAGGACGCCGAATTCGGTACCCTTAGACCCCATGATCCGGATGCCTGCAACTCGCCGGGCAGGATCAAAGCCACATGGCCGAGTCCATTACTTCCGGTATACACCGCGATGACGGCCTTCTTACCATTGGCGTGCTGCTGGGCCTGATTTAACACGTCTTGTTTATAAGCGGGACCCAACATCGTCCACGATTTGCTATCCTGCACAAGAGCAATGATCTCGGAAACACGCAGGAAACGTTTTTCCTGCGGCCGATAAAAATCGTTGAGCTTGTAAACGGTCTGCAACGCCTTGCCTGAAAATTCGTAACAGTCCATGTCGTCATCACACGAGGTGAATTCCCGAAGCTCTGTTTCAAGGTCGGACGTCCAGTTATTATTCAGATTTTGGGCATCACAAACGATGCTCGTAAAAAGAAGGAAGGAAATTAATGTGCTAAACTTCTTCATAACGGTCCTCTACGGTTTTTCTCAAGCCCAAAGTTAGGGTACCGTCCCCCTTTTTGAGGCTGTATGTAGGAATATCGTAAAGGATGATCGCCGTAGCGGCTTTTTGTTGGCTTTTGGTGCCAACGCATTGCCTACGCGGTACATGAACGCGTGCAAAAAGCTGCACTACGTCACCTGAACCTATTTCCCTGGCGTTCGTCAGCCGTGTAAGGATATTGAAAACTTCCCTCTAATTAGGCGGTTACCTTCGGAGTTCCTGCTTTGATCATGTCCGTCATTACGGAAAAGGTCCTTTCCTTCAGGTCCTGTACGTCCGAAGCCGTCAGTCCTTCAGTTGGAATCCGCTCGCCGATAACAACCTTGATGGTGCCAGGCTTCAGGTCGATGGTGCCGGGCGGCATAAGGGGTCCGGCCCCTATGACAACCATGGGCTGGATGGGTCGTTGGGTGTCGATGGCCATCCGGAATGCACCGTCTTTGAAGGGCTGGAGTATTTCGCTCGTCCTGTTCTGAGTTCCTTCCGCGAAGATGAGGATGGGGATACCCATGTTGACGATCCGTTTCAGCCGATCCATGCTCTGCTTGCGACTTTTGGGGTTCGACCGGTCCACGATCACCGATGCCGACCGCGCGATCCAGCCGAAAATGGGAATTTTGAGGAGTTCCTTTTTGGCCAGCGGCCGATATTGACCCGGGATAGCCAGCGTAATGCCTGGGATGTCGAGAAACGAAGTGTGGTTGCTGACGTAAATGACCGACTCGCCCCGCACGATGTGCTCCCGCCCGCTGATCCGGTATCGTATGAAGTTTAGTTTGCTGAAAATCCACGACCAAAGCGCGAGGAACCGATAGCTCACCCATCCTGCCCGCTGGCCAAAGAAGAAAGGGAGTATAATCCCGGGCAGCAGCAGGATCATGAATACGGTAAAAACCAGGAAGACCCAGATCTTGTAGAGGGTCGAAAGTATGGGACGGAGCGGTTTCAAAACGTATCCAAACCGGCAAGATAAATAAAAATAGCGGGCGGCAGATAGTCAGGCCTTTTCAAAGAAAGTTGGGACGTCCTGCAAATGAAATTGACTATCTTCGGAAAGCATCTCTTATGAACTACCCGTCTATTTCACTATAAAGAGACGTTCGTGAGCGGTGTATGTTTAATCAAACAAATAAACGCTATGAAAAAGATCCTTATTCTCGCTCTTTGCTTGGGCTTCCTGATTGGATGTACTGAAGAACCCACACCTGCCGAAGGAAGGGACCAGACCCACATTCCAAGGCCTCCCCAAGGAAATTAAATGCAGAAAGGAACTGGCGGATGCCCCGTGCATTTCGGGCATCCGCACAGGTTTATTTTTAGTTTCCTTCCACAGAGGTCCCTTCACCTCCAATCAAAAATTCTGCGGATAACGAAACGCTAGCAGACGTTTCCAAAACGTCATGTAGGTTTGGTCGGAATTATTATATTCACCCGTGCTACTTACGCCGATCCTATGTGGCATTAGTGGAATGTAAACAGACCAAACAGCCCTAAAAACCATGACGAAAAAGTTGCTCATTCTCTTGCTCTGCCTGGGCTTCGTGTTCGCATGCAGTGATGATGATCCGGAACCGGAACCGACACTGGCGCTTAGTATGTAAAGCCAGGATCCGGAATATACTGGTCTTTAACGGCGGATGCCCTGACGCATTTCTACGTCAGGGCATCCGTTTTATTTTTCAGGCACTGCTAGTTGCCGCCAGCGGCGACAGTGCCTTCAAAGTATTTCGTCTTACCCGGTACAGCTATCGGGTAAAAGCCGTCGGCATCCGGGAGGACGGGAGGCTCGGCGTCGAACGCGTATTTCGCGGGCTGAATGCTGAGACCTGAGTTCAGTGCCGTATCCCACTCGATGATCTGACCGGAATAGGTGGCCAGCCTGCCGATGATCGCCGTCAGGGTTGCCTTTGCCCCGTTCTCAGTATCAGCGAACTTGTATTCTCCTTTGGCAATCGCCTCAAAGAGTTCGTCGTGTTCGGTCTGATAGGGATTGTTTTCATTCTTCATGTCGTACGCATACAAGACCTTGTCGCCGTGGCGAATTTGGCCAGCACCGCAGAACACGGTGCCCTTCGTTCCCACAAGCGTCTCGTCCACTCGGGAATAGGTACCCTTGATGTGCCGGCACTGGCTGTTCATAATGGAGCCGTCTGCGTAATGGTATTCGACGTAGTGGTGGTCGAATATTTCTCCATATTCCTTTCCGGTTCTCACCTGGCGTCCGCCCATACCCATCGCCTTGACCGGGTAGGCATCCTTGAACCAGTTCATGACATCGATATTATGGATGTGCTGTTCGACGATGTGATCCCCGCATAGCCAGTTGAAATAATACCAGTTTCTCATCTGATACTCCATCTCCGTCTGCCCCGGTTGCCGCTTGTTGACCCAAACGCCATCGCTGTTCCAGTACACCTGACCGGAGGTTATGTCACCGATCATTCCATCGCGTACCCTGCTGAGGAGTTCACGGTAGGAATTCTGGTAGTGACGTTGCAAGCCCACCACGACGTTGAGTTTTTTCTGCTTCGCGAGAGCGGCAACTTCGAGCACCTTCTTGACACCAGCCGGGTCGGTAGCTACGGGCTTTTCCATAAAGACGTGCTTGCCCTGCTTGATGGCCTCTTCGAAGTGTATCGGACGAAATCCGGGAGGTGTGGTGAGTATGACTACATCCGCCAAAGGAATAGCCTTAAGATACGCATCGAAGCCGACGAACTTCGTATCCTCCGTAACGCTTACGCGATCTTTAACGGACACGCCATCGTCATCTTCTCTTGTGATGGCTTTCAGGCTGCTGTCGATCCGGTCGCGAAAGGCATCAGCCACGGCTACCAGCTTTACGTTCTGACGCGACAACAGTGCCTGCCGTGCGGCACCTGTGCCGCGACCACCACATCCGATCAGCACGACTTTTATCGTATCATCGACGGAGTTGAAATATCCTGCGTTCGAGAATAAAGGCATGGCGACCAAACCGCCGCCCAGCATTGCGGAATTCTTCACAAACGACCGTCGGGAAAGGCGATTCTCATTTTCACGGGAGTTCATAATTTTATTGTTTGTTTTGTTTGTAGGAATGCATGGCTAAACGAGCCGACCCGGAAGGCTGACGCAGCTAAGTTCATACTATTTATCCAGATATGCCTCATAAAATTTTTCGATTTCCTCCTTCGAAGGAGCGTTGTAGGGTCTTACCAGCCGGAATCCCATAAACATTCCATCGGTAAGCCACCATTTGCTTTTTGGTATCTGAGGGTCGCGCTGATTCCACTGGGATCGTGAAGGAATACGATTTGCGCAACGCAGTTCATCTGCATCGTCGAGATATGATCCGCCGCGTGCTACCCGGGGATAGCGTTTCGTGGGAACCGTAAGCGGGTCTTTGGACTTCATGCTGGCATATCCGTTCTCGACGTACTGATCGAGTGTCCATTCACTGAGGTTGCCGAGAATGTCGTACAGCCCCCACGCATTGGGTTTAAGCTTTCCCGTTTCCTGATATTTTCCGCCGCTGTTCTCTTTAAAGTAACCGTACTCTTTAAGTTGGTCCGGACTGTTTCCAAACGGGTACTGAGCGGGATTCCCCGCGCGGCAGGCATATTCCCATTCCGCTTCTGTGGGCAAGCGATAGAATATGCCGGTCTTATCGTAGAGCCATTTGCAATATGCCATGGCAGCCTGCTGGCTCATACTGTTGGCGGGATGCCTCGGACTTCTTCCCATGCCCCACGTCAAGTCGATATATTGGGCAGTGGGGCGGGAAACGCCATCGATGTTTTTCTGTTGCGGTAACTGAGCATTCTTAAAGAACAGGTCCCATTCGGCAAACGTCACTTCCTTTTCGCCCATCCAGAAGGCGGAGATCGTTAGCGTCTTCTGAGGGCCTTCGTCGCTCTCCCTCCGGGGAGCACCCTCCGGACTACCGATCGTGAAAGATCCGGCAGGAATGGCTACCATTTTAAAGCTGACGTCTGTACCCGGTATCTCCTGGGTGTACGACTTAATGCGTTGCCCATAAACCAACCCGGGGGCTGCCATAAGCACCGACAGAATGCACCACATGCAACGCGGTAAAGGCAATATCTTCATTTATATAAATCTAAAGGGGAACCAACAAATTACCGAAAAATATGGAAGCGTCTCAAAACAATTTGATGTTTGTTTTGAGCGTAGAAAGGAACGAAGCAGGCTGGTACAGGATGGCGGAAAGAAAAAATCCGCCGGGTGACAGCGGATTTTTTCAAACTATTTTTTTCGGCATTCAATCAGCCAGTCCCACGGATAGGGTTCGCCCATCCAGGTAGGCGGCGAGTCGAACTCGGTGCTCCAGTCATACTCCAGGCGGTCGATCGTATCGATGCTTAGATCTATGCCGTTAAACAGCACCTCCAACTCAGTTTCAAGATAGTGTTTCGTGGGAACCCCATCGATAAACACGACACCCTGGGCGATGTCCGTATTTTCATTGAAGTAGCTCAGCTCGCCATCCGGGATCTCGTCGGTACCTACGCCTTCACGTTTGTACCACTCTACCAGCCGCCAGGAGGAATACAAGGCAGACTCCATCGATGGCACTACGACAAGTGCGGTGCCGTTGCGCTTCAGCGTTTGCTGGATGTTGCGCAGGATGGACTCGTTACCTTCCGGTTCAGGAAGGATCGCGACATTGCAACAGAATGCGAAGTCTGTCCTGGGAAGGTCCAGTTCTTCTTCCGTGAGATCCATACGCATAAAGCTTACGTTAGGATGACCCGACTCTTTGGCAATGTCGATTAGCTTTTGAGAAATATCTATGGCAACCACTTCGCTAAACGATGGGGCGAGATAACGAAACGACTTACCGGTACCGCATCCAAAATCTGTGGCTCTGTGCCTGGGGTTGGCGTGCTTCTTTAAATATTTCTGAAGCTTGCGTTCTTTGTTCAACCGGAAGACATCAAAAATTTCCTCGTCATATCTGCTTCCGATGGAATCCCAATGTTTTTCTTCATCCATGACATCCATAGCAATAACAACTTTGGTTCGAGGACAATTGCAAAGATACCAAAAAGAACCGAAGGGTGTCTGTTGCTCATAAGTGAAGCGCCGGTAGATAACGAAAGGCGTCGCCTAAACGCAGTATGAAGACGCTTGAAGGATGTTAAAAGTCAGAGGATAGTTGAGAAACCTGTTGCGCAACACCATCGTGTAACGTCATGCTCGTGCGTGGTTATTTAACGGCAGAAGGGCAGAAACCAAACTTCTTCTTGAATGCAGTGGAAAAGTGGTGTGGATTCTTGTACCCCAGGATACGTGCCGCCTCGGTGACGAATTTGCGATCTTCACGAATGAGTTGCATGGCGTATTCCATTTTCAAGTCGTTGATGTATTCGAAGATACTTACACCGAACATGTTTTTGAAAAGGAACATGAGCTTGTTCGCATTTACACCGGCATGGCGGGCAAGACTGGTCAGGGTATGATCATCGAGAAACGTGTGCGACAGGTGATCCTTCAACGCCAATGCAATTTCACGATCGCGGGGCGCAAGGCGTGAAGGTACCGCGTTTTGTGTGTCACGAAAGAGTGCATGCATCTGCCATAAGACAATCTGGATGACCGACGTCTCCATTAGAATCTGCGCCATCTTTCCTGACATGGGGCAATCGAACAGATTTTGGATGGCTTTGTGTTGTTGCAAGCTGATGTAGGCCGGAATATCACCGATCACACGCTCACGCTTCACGATCTTATTCATCAGGTTGTCGGCCCACGGCTCTTCTTGCGGGAGGAAGGAAATGAAATGTTGTGGGTCTATGGAGAAATGCACAATGTGATACGACGTCTCCGCGTCGCCCCAGTGTGAAAACTCGTGGTTCGGATCGTACTTGAAGTTTTGTTGTCCTTTGTTGACTACGATCCCGTCCGTTTTGCCGTTTAATACTGTCGTCATTCTCCCATCAAGAAAAAGACAGCTGCCTACCCGGTCGCCATTGGTACCACTTTCCGTCACCAGACGCACGTTGTAGGCAAACTTTCCACGGTATGTCCTGATAGTGGCATGGGGAAGGTATATGTCGTGTAACCGCGCCTCATAACCCGCGGGTGTGCCGGTGGGATCTGACGTCGATCCCATGAGACCAGAAACATCCGTGAGCACGCCCATGCGGGAATCGGAATTCCGTTCTGGGTCCAGCAGGGGAATGTCCGGATTGTTGACGGGGATGTAATGATGAACTGAACTCATAGTGCAAGGATCACATACCGGTCAGACCTTACCATAGCGGGCTTTCAGATACGTGCTTATCACGGAATTGGCGTGACAGGGTTTCACGGGCCCGACTTTTTTTAACGCGATGAAGGGCGGCTTATTACCCGGACGCAGAAGCCATTTCATGGTAAATAGGGATTTCGGGGGAATGCGGAAAAGTGACTTTGCGTAGGTCGTCCTTGGGCTTGCGTTGACAATACCGTTATCGCGTTTCGTTAAGGTACATAACACAACAAAACACGATAGTTCAATGAAGCAATATTTGATGATGGGTGCCGCCGTGCTGGCTATGGCGGCATGTCAAACACCAGGCGGAAAGAAACCTGTTACGACATCAGGGGCCGACATTACCAACGATACCACCGAGATGATACAGCGCGGTGCGTACCTGGTTACCATTGGTGCGTGTCACGATTGCCATTCCCCCAAGGTGATGACCCCGGAGGGGCCCGCGGTAGACACGGCTCGTTTGCTTTCAGGGCATCCGAGCGCGCAACCGGTGCCGGATATTCCGAAGGACGCACAGCAATGGGTGTTGTTTGATATGGGGTTGACTGCGTTTGTCGGGCCCTGGGGCGTTTCATTCTCCGCCAACCTGACGCCGGACGACACAGGTATAGGAAACTGGTCGTTCGAGCAGTTTGAAACTGCCATCCGCAGGGGAAAAGCCAAAGGTCTCGAAACCAATCGCGCCTTGCTGCCGCCCATGCCATGGGAAATGTACAGGCATCTTACCGACGAAGACCTCAGGTCTATATTCGTCTACCTGAAATCCATTAAGCCCATCGACAACCCGGTGCCTGCACCCATACCCCCGAACCGGTTACAGGCGAGTCGCTAGTGTGCCGCTCGCCGGCCAGGTGGGCTGGCGACGTGCACTTTCAGTTTTTTTCGGGAAGGCTCTCCGTTTGTCGGGAGGAAGGTGTGCCGGAACGCACCGGCAACTGCTTCCGGGTTGTAAGCAACGCGTCGGCGTTTGTCTTGAAGAAGCGTGTGAAACGGGCTGCCTCATTGTCGGCGAGATGGGCGCCATCGGTGGTCTGATAACCGGCGCAACCGGGAACCCTGATGTAGGCGTACTTATTTTCAGGAAAGTATTTCCGGTAGAAGGTACGTATCATTTGTGGCTCCGGAAGGTCGCAAACCGTTTCGTTTACCGGCATCTCGAAGAAGATGATCCTTGCACCTTTTGCTTCCAGGCGATGAACTTCCCTGGCCAGGTGTTCGAAGCGTGCCTGGAGTATGAGCGTGTCGGGCACTTCGTTATAATCTTCCGCCTGAAGCGCCAGCATGGTTTTAAAAAATGCATCGTCGCGCGGTTCCTCGCTTGCTTTTGCCTGCTGCGCGACATGGGTCCCTGCCGGCCGTTTCCCCAACGTGCGGATGATGAATTCTCCTACCATGCCGATGGGTTGGAACTCGTCACGAAGTGACGGGATCGCCCGCTTGATGGGGTTTAATATGGGAGAGTTCACATACGAAGTGAAACCCACATTCTCACCCCGCGACATGATGTTGGTTTCGATAAATACTGTGCGGGGTGTGAGCCCGCTGTGATTGAGGATACTCAGCCCGTCGAAGATGCTGTTTCCTGAAAACGACAAGTTGCTGATGCCGCGCAGGCTATCCATCACGAGCCGGTTGGAGAGGGAAGATCCGATAATGATATCCTTGTGCGCTCCACCGTATATAAACTGCTGTGCCTTGATTGTATTTTCCTGCGACGAATACTGTGTACTCGACACCGGGTATATATATACAACCAGAGCGTGAAGCAGGAGCAGAATGAATGCAGTTAAAAGTGATTTCCTGATCATGGCCTTGCAACGTTAGAATTGGAAGTAGATAAAGGCGCCCGCAGGGCCACTGTTCGTTACGATGAGGAACAACATCAGCCCATAGGGTATGTATTCCATTCTACGGACCGGCTCATAGGCCATCCTTTCTCTAACGAGATAGTTGACATGGTAAAGGACTACCGGCAGCGAATAGAGCATGATATACAGTAGCAACGATCCTGAGAGCAAACCTTCGTTTACCGACATCGCTTTGAAATACTTAATGACGTGGCTGAACTCAGGCAACTTAAACAGCAACCACGCCAGCGTCACAAAGCAGAACACCATGGCGCCTTTTATGGTGTTGACAACAAGGTTAGCGTTCAGCTTCACGCGGTCCGTGATAAAGCGTTCCACGGCTAGCGCAATCCCATGAAACGTTCCCCATACCGCATAACTCCACGCAGCTCCGTGCCACAGCCCCCCGAGTATCATCGTTACCATGAGGTTGATATAGGTGCGGACCTTGCCTTTCCGGTTGCCCCCGAGAGGAAAGTACAGGTATTCCATCAGGAAGGAAGACAGTGAAATGTGCCAGCGCTTCCAGAATTCCTTGAAGGATAGGGAAATGTAAGGGAAGTTGAAGTTGTCTTTGAAATTGTATCCAAACAGTTTCGCCAGTCCGATTGCGATCAGCGAATACCCCGCGAAGTCGGCAAAGATTTGAAAAGAATAACCAAACAGCAAGGCAACCAGGGACGCCGTTTTTAGTCCCTCAAAGTACGGATAAGTTATCCAGAAGGTGAACTCTTTTAAATTGTCCGCGATCACCATTTTCAGAAAATAGCCCATGACAAGCAGGCGGAAGCACCGTTCCCAATCGATGTCTTTGAAATGCTTAACCTTAATCTGAGGTAGGAAATCGTGTGCTTTTACAATCGGGCCGGCGACGAGCCCGGGAAAAAATCCTATAAAAAAAGCCGTTCGCATCGCATGCTGCCGGAACGATGATGGAATTACCTCGTGGTCAGTAAAATAATTCTCTTTGAATACATCTACCACAAGACTGATTCCCTGAAATGTAAAGAAGGAAATTCCGATGGGCAGGGGGATGCTGATGAGAAACTCTCCGATCGAACTCGTCTCCTGAAAAAGGGTTTTGCCGAATAGCGGACTGTATTTAAAGAATAGAAGGATCGACAGGTTCAACACTACGCCGAGTATGGCGTACACCTTCCGAAAATTTGGATTCCCATAGGTGACAGCGTAGCTGGTGAAGATATTGATGGCAATAGATAGCAGCAACAACAACAGCAATACGGGCTGGTTGTATGCATAGAATATCATGCTGGAAATAATCAAAACGGGTACCTGCAACCGCGACATTCGCGGCGCGTAGTACAATGCAAACGTGATCAGCAACAGAACGACGAATGCAAAACTGTTAAAAAGCATAGATGGCTACTTTTGTGCCGAACTCGTGCTGCTAACATTCTCGTAAGCCAGATTCCTTACGAACAGGACAAGTAGGTTAGGATCTAAAAAATTAAAAATAGCGGAAAAAAGCGCTTTCAGCAAACCCGTTGTGCGCTACTCGCTGAGTTACACGAGGTTGCGTATCTACGTGGATCGTCGTAAGCGTGCCATATAGAATCCATCAAAGCCATCCGAGGGCCAGAGACGCTTTTCTTCCACACGCTCATACATACCACCACGCCGCCCAAGAAATTCGTTGATCCTTTTTTCATTCTCTGATGGCAGGATGCTGCACGTTGCATAGACCAGGTATCCTCCGGGTCGTACCATCGTGCAGCAGGCATCCAGTATCTCCTCCTGCTGCTTGCCGATTTCTTCTATTCGCTGTTCCGTCAATTTCCATTTGGCGTCCGGGTTTCGTCTCAATACGCCGAGTCCGGAACACGGAACGTCCAGCAACACCCTGTCGGCGGTTGTCGCCAGGCGTTTAACCACTTTCGGCGAGTCTATCAGTCGTGTTTCAAGATTGCTTATCCCGGCTCGTCTCGCCCGGCGCCGCAATTCCTCAAGCTTCCACGCGGCGACATCAAGGGCAATGAGTCGTCCCTTGTTGTTCATCATGGCCGCCAGGTGCAGGCTCTTGCCTCCTGCTCCTGCGCATGCGTCCACTACGCGCATTCCCGGCGCTACGTCGACAAAGGGTGCTACCGCTTGCGATGCAGCATCCTGTACTTCAAAGCGTCCTTCGTGAAATGCTTTCAGGCCGAATATGTTCTGTCTTTTTTTGACGATAAGTGCATCCGGGAATCCCGGGACGAGGTCGGTTTCAACGCCCTCTTCGATTAGCATTTGCTGCAGCTGAACCGCAGTATTTTTCAGCGCGTTGGCACGCAATACAAGATGCGCTTCCTGATTGAGGGCGTGAAGCTCGGTAGCCCACCGTGTACCCAACTCACGTTCACCCAGCGCATCCAGCCAGTCGGGTATAGACTCCCGAAACTTTCTTATGTCCAGCAATTCCGCCCGACGCACAGCCAGTGCGTGAGGGTCGATCCGAAATTCGGGCCAGGCGGGAAGGTCGTGCCCTTCCACAACCAGGCAAGCACCAATAAGACAGTGGTAATTGCCATCAGCGCATGAAGCGCTTTCCTTGAGCAGGCGGTAGTGGCGGATGATTGTATAGACGGTTTCAGCGATAAACCGGCGATCGCGGGCACCCCAGCGTGGGTTGCTCTTGAAAGCGTTTTCAAGGACCCGGTCGGCATATCCGCCGTCTTCAAACACGCTCTTTAATATATTAGCCACAGCCTCAATTTGAGGACGGTGAATCTTCCTGGGTGAGACCATAGTATCATTTTCAATCGGACCGAACTCGTTCCGTAATTCCTGGAATGTTCCTAAATTGATCGGTAAAGCCGGACAAATGCGCCCCTTTGGTGTTATTCTGTACAGACCCCACAAAGGTAAGGAGGAAGAGTTACTCAGCCACCTTCGAACCGCATTTCCTATGTTGCGGAGGAATGGTTTCATTACTGAGAACAAAGTTGTAGGATTGCGGTCGCGCGACGGACGCATCCTGGTAATATTCGAGTGGGCGAGCGTGGAGGCAATGGACCTCGTCGGCGAACATCCCGAAGTACAGGAGGCCTGGATGGAGCAGGACAGGTTAAGCACCTTTGATAAGGCTGCGGACCTGCCGGAGTTTCAAAGGACGATCCCCTTCTTCGAACGCGTGGACATTGAGTAAGTCGTAATCGTTTATATAACCGTAGATAATTGTAGTCATGCAAAGAAGAGATTTCGTTCGCAACGCTGTGGCGGCAGCCGCTGGCCTCGCAGCCACAGGAATGACGACTACCACGGCCCGCGCTGCCAACGACAAGAAGGCCGAAAAACCTTTCAACCTGAATTACGCGCCGCATGCGGGAATGTTCAAGCATCACGCCGGCGACAATTTCATAGACCAGATCCGGTTCATGCATGACCAGGGGTTCAAGGCAATAGAAGACAACGGACTGCTGGGCCGTTCGGTCGAGGAACAAAAAAAGATCGGCGATGAGCTGGCGAAGCTGGGCATGACAATGGGGGTATTTGTTGTCGATGGTGGTGAAAACTGGAAGACGTCATTGACCACCGGGAAGAAGGAGCATCTCGATGTTTTCCTGTCGGCCTGCCGGAAGTCAATCGAAGCCGCAAAGCGCGTGAACGCTAAATGGATGACGGTAGTACCGGGTTTTTTTGAGCGGAATCTTCCTATAGGCATCCAGACGGCCAACGTCATTGAAGCGTATAAGCGTGGGGCAGAACTCTTCGAACCTCATGGCCTGGTTATGGTCATGGAGCCCCTGAGCGATACACCTGATCTCTTTTTGCGGCATTCGGATCAAAGCTATATGATCTGCAAGGCTGTCGGATCGCCTTCATGCAAGATACTGTATGATATCTATCACATGCAGCGCAATGAAGGCCACCTGATCCCGCACATCGACCTATGCTGGGATGAGATCGCCTATTTCCAAATCGGTGACAATCCGGGGCGAAAAGAACCCACTACCGGTGAGATCAATTACAAGAATGTATTCAAGCACATTTACAATAAGGGCTATCGCGGCGTGATGGGAATGGAACACGGCAACGCTGCACCCGGAAAGGAGGGAGAGCTCGCCCTCATCCGCGCTTACCGCGAGACCGACAATTTCCTGTGATAGTTCACAACATCTTTACGATCCCGACACGGCTTCGTCCAGCAAGATCCGCATGCCATCCGACCTGAGCACCTCCGGCGCTTCGCGGACGGCACGAGGCGACATCTTCTTCAATGTCTTGCGAAGAATGTCAACGACCTTGTCCGGGTCATGACGTGCAGCAAAATCTTCCAGGTAATGTTCCAGGAATACCAGACACACAACATCTTCAAGCAATTGTGTTTCGGGATTGACGTGCAGCTGCTTTTTTAACAGAAGGAATTTTACGAGTTCAATCGTGGTGTCGTCGTAGCCGCACGTCTTAAGGATGCCTTCCGCAATGCCAGCATGGTGTCGCTTTAACTCGTTTCGCCAACCCAGGTATCCCTTTCGATCCATGGGATACTTCGACCGCGGGATTTCCCACCGGCCAATATGTTGGCATCGCGCAGCCAGCTGAACATGCTCTGGGGCGCCGGGCGCAAAAGCGGCCAGGCGCTGGGTCATGCGTTCGGCGTACAAAACTTCCTTTGGAATGGATTTGCCACCGTCCGTCTCCAGGTTGGGATCCTGACTGTTGTAAGCATCAAAGGCTTTAAACGCCCGGGCAAGTTTGTCGTCCTGCATTGGGGTAAGGTAATAATCGCGAAGAGGTTTTCAAATCCGGGCTCCTGCCCGCAGGGCCCTAAAAAGGGCATTTTCCCCGTGTTCCAGCGCCCCTTATATAAATAGTGCGTTCTCCCCCCACCGCAAACGTGTACGTAGAAATACGTAATTTCTTATTGCTGCGTAGGGGTAAATACGTATTTTTACTCTTGTAAAAGCCTTTTTGATACGTAATTATACGGAATGACACGGATTATTGTAGTGGGCAACGGGATGGTCGGTTATCGCTTTTGCGAAAAACTGCGGAAGAGCGCGGCGGGGTCTGCGTTCGAAGTCATAGTCTACGGCGAGGAGCCTCGCCCGGCGTACGACCGCGTCCATCTCAGTGATTATTTCCGCGGCATGACTGCCGACGACCTCCTGATGGCACCGCGTTCGTGGTATGCTGAGCACGACATTGAGCTGCATACGGGGGAACTGATAACGGAAATTGACCGGGAGGGGAAAACGGTCCGCACCCATAATGGCCGGGTAGACCACTACGATGTACTCGTCCTCGCCACCGGGTCGGCGGCTTTCGTACCGATGATGGAAGGCACAGAACGGCATGGAGTTTTTGTTTATCGCACCATAGAAGATCTCCACCATATCGAGGCCTACAGCAAGAAAACATCCCGGGGCGCAGTGATGGGAGGCGGGTTGCTCGGACTCGAGGCAGCGAAGGCGCTGGTGGATCTTGGCCTGGAAACCCACGTGGTGGAGTTCGCCCCGCGGCTCATGCCCCGGCAGATTGACGACGCGGGGTCGGCCGTTCTTAAAATGAAACTGGAGCAACTTGGCCTTCATGTCCATACCGGAAAGAATACGCAGGCCATCGAGGGCAATGGCAGGCTCGAGGGTCTGGTATTCAGCGATGGCACACGGCTGGACGTGGGGATGCTTGTCATATCGGCTGGCATCCGTCCGCGTGACGAACTTGCGCGCGCATGCGGCTTGCGGGTGGCTGCCAGGGGCGGTATTGTGGTTGACGACAGCATGCGTACCGATGACCCTTTCATCTATGCCATTGGAGAATGCGCGTCACACAACAACCTCGTATACGGGCTCGTCGCTCCGGGTTATGAGATGGCGGAGGTCGTGGTACAGCGCCTTAACGACGAAACGTCGCGATCATTTCGCGGCTTCGACATGTCAACTAAACTAAAATTGATCGGCGTTGACGTTGCCAGCTTTGGTGATCCTTTTGGCGAAACGCCGGGTAGTGTTCCCATTGCATTCACCGATACGAGAAAAGGAATTTACAAACGCATCAATGTTTCGGAGGACGGAAAATACCTCACAGGCGGCATCCTGGTAGGCGATGCTTCTGCTTACAACATACTGCATCAGATGATGATCAATCGCATGCCCCTTCCCGAGAATCCCGAAGCCCTTATCGGCATTGGCACCGGCGCGCGTGAGCAGGTGGGAGGCGGCGTTGGCGATCTTCCGGACACGGCACAAATCTGTTCCTGCGAAAACGTCACCAAGGCCGACATTGTCGGCCAGGTGACGGAGCACGGAGCGACAACCGTTGACGACATAAAGAAGGCGACACGGGCCTGCACGGGATGCGGCGGCTGCACGCCGCTGGTCAACGACCTCTTGAAGCTGACCCTGGAATCGCTGGGGCACACGATTCGAAAATCGCTGTGTGAGCATTTCGACTACTCACGCCAGGAACTATATGATATTGTGCGCGTGACGGGTGCGAGGACATTTGATGATCTGCTCGACTCACACGGGAAGGGCGACGGCTGTGAGATCTGTAAACCCGCCGTCGCCTCCATTTTAGCGAGCGCCTGGAATGAACCCGTGCCCAAGTTGGCCACCATTCAGGATACCAACGACAGGTACCTGGCAAACATCCAGCGTGGGGGTACCTATTCCGTCGTTCCCCGCATACCCGGTGGCGAAATCACACCGGCGAAACTGATTGCCATAGGACGTATCGCCAAAAAGTACAATCTCTATACAAAAGTTACCGGTGGACAACGCATCGACATGTTCGGCGCACGTGTGGATGAACTGCCCGATATCTGGGAAGAATTGATCGCTGAAGGATTTGAAAGCGGCCACGCCTACGGTAAAGCATTACGTACGGTGAAAAGCTGCGTCGGCTCTACGTGGTGCCGATACGGTGTGCAGGACTCTGTTTCGTTTGCCGTCTTTATTGAAAACAGGTACAAGGGGCTGCGTGCTCCTCATAAAATTAAGGGTGCGGTATCGGGTTGTATTCGCGAATGCGCCGAAGCGCAATCCAAAGACTTTGGCATCATCGCCACGGAGAAAGGCTGGAACCTGTATGTAGGCGGCAACGGCGGAGCACGACCCCAGCACGCCAAGTTACTCGTGGCCGACGTCGATACGGAAACCTGTATAAAGCTCGTCGACCGTTTCCTGATGTATTATATCCGAACCGCTGATCCGCTCACCAGAACCGCCACCTGGCTCAACAAGATGGAAGGCGGCCTGGAATACCTCCGTGATGTAATCGTAAATGATTCCCTTGGCATTGGCGAAACGCTGGAAGAAGAAATGAAGGCGCTTATTGCCAACTACGAGTGTGAATGGAAGCGCGTAGTTGAGTCGCCCCACCTGCGGTCGCAGTACCGGCACTTTGTCAACAGCGAAGAGGCAGACGATACCTTGCAGTTTGTTACCATGCGCGGGCAGAAATGTCCGGCCGACTGGCAAAAGAATGCCTGATACACAACCTGTTGAAACATTATCCAGATCATTATATAAAATGAAATCCCTACCTTCCAATACAACTGGTGTAGCGACGTGGTTCAGGGCCGCCCGCGTGACCGACTTTCCCGCGGACGGCGGAGCCTGCGTACGCTACGGCAACCTTCAGATAGCAGTGTTCAACTTTGCCCGACGCAACGAATGGTATGCGTGCCAGAATCAGTGCCCTCATAAAATGCAAATGGTGTTATCCCGTGGCCTGATCGGGTCGCAGGATGGAGAGCCGAAAGTGGCGTGCCCGTTTCACAAGAGGGCCTTCTCCCTGAAGTCGGGCCAATGTCTTAACGCCGACGAAGATTGCCTTACGGTGTTTCCTGTGAAGGTCGAAGACGGCTTCGTGTACATCGGTGTCCCCGAAGAATAGGCTATTCCCACGCGTGATCGGCTTATTTGTCGGTAAAGGTGGGAATTCCCTAATTTTAGAACGGTACATGAATTTCAAGTTCAACGGGGCGCACCACAGCATAAACCGCTTCAGCCGGCTGGGATTGCTTTACATTCTTGCCCTCGGTATCGTAGCGTGTACTTTACTGGCCGGCCAGGTCCTCATCCAGCGCCATCTGCGCTCCCAACTTTCAGATTCGCACGTAATCAACGTGGCGGGCAGGCAACGTATGCTCAGCCAACGCATTAGCAAGAATGCGCTTCTGCTTTCAACAACGCATGATAGCAACAGACGCATTGCCATCCTGAATGAGTTGCGGGCATCCGTTGAAACTTTCGGCCAGTCACACGACGGCCTGGTGATCGGCAGTGACGCCCTGGGGCTTCCCCCCGCACAAAGCGATGCCATCAGGAATATGTATAGCGAAATCGGAGACTCGTTTAACGCAATACATGAGAGTGGGTCATCGCTGGTACGCATGCTTGAGGAGGACGTAACGACGGATTACGAGACGCTAAAATCCCTTGTCGAGACAATTATCGCCAACGAAGCCGCCTTTGTACAGGGTATGGATCGCATTGTAATGTTGTACGACGCGGAAGCGTTGGCGAAAGTGAAAAGACTCAGTCGGTTGGAATACATTCTGCTCGGGATTGCGCTTGTAGTTATTGCGCTGGAGATCGTGCTCATTTTCCGGCCCACCACCAGGCAAGTGAACCGTACCATCCACCAGCTTATCAATTCGGAGCAGAACGCGCGCCAGCTGACGAAGGAGATCGGTGCACTCTACGGTTCACTGGAAAAATCATACGAGCAATTGTCGCAGGTGAACGAGCCGGTTGAAAATCCCAAGCTTCTTGCCAAAGCGGATAGGGGAGGAAACGTGACTTTTGTTGCTGATGCCTTTTCGGAAATGAGCGGCATCGGAAGCGTAAGATCAGGGATGCGCCTGTGTGACCTTTTTCCTGGTTCGGCGCTGGACGATGATTGGATGGATCACGTAGTCGAGCAGGTCTCGGAAGGCCGCACGCTGCAAACCGAGATCGTCTTCGAAGGTACCGGCAATAGCGAGACGGCAGTCGCGGCCACCATTGTTCCCATCTATGGAAATGGTGACGAGGTGGAGGAGTTGTTTGTGATGGGATCGGATATCACCCAACAGAAGGAGGCGGAACGCACGATGCGACAAAAGAACCGCGCCGAAGTAGAAAAAAAGATCAACCAGCAGAAATTCCGTTCCGTGTTGATTCTCGAGGGACAGGAAGAGGAACGCAAGCGCATCGCGATGGACATCCATGACGGAATTGGCCAGATGCTCACGTCGCTTAAGTTTCAGATCGAATCGATGGACAGTGGCTCGGGGGATACGAACACCCGGAGACTGGCGGAGATCAAACAGGGGATCAAGGATGTGATCAAGGAGGTTCGAAAGGTGACGTTCAACCTCAAGCCTACGGTACTGGGCGACTACGGCCTGCAGGCCGCACTCAACGTGTTCATTCAGGAGATTGGAAAGCTTAGCGATACAACGCTGGAGTTTAGAACAGAGGGAAGCATGACCTACAGGCTCCCGCAAAAGGTGGAGAATAATATTTTTCGCATTGTCCAGGAGGCGATCAACAATGCCATAAAGTATTCAGGAGCGCCGAAAATTGACGTGTTGCTGCGGCAGGACGAGAACGACCTGGTCATCACGGTAACCGATAAAGGCCGCGGATTTGACGAGAAAATCGTGGAAGCCCGCGACATCAATATTGATTCCGGTCGCGGATTTTTTAATATGTATGAAAGAACCGAGTATATTAACGGCAACCTTGAGATCAAGTCGGCGCCGGGGGAAGGTACGACTGTACGACTGACCGTACCGCTTCGCAATTCCGCCGCGGTTGAAGCATAACAATGAACGCGACAATCCATATCGTGCTAGCCGATGACCACGTGCTGGTAAGGAACGGCATAAAAGCCATGCTCGAGTCCGATTCAGACATCCGTGTTGTCGGCGAGGCGGGTAGCGGTGCCGAAGCCCTGGAGGTAACGCGACAGCTTCATCCCGATATCCTGGTGCTGGACATCCGTATGCCCGGTATGACGGGCCTGGAAGCCGCTGCAAAACTCGCTGATGTCGCACCCGGCACCAAAGCGGTTATCCTTTCCATGCACGACTCGGAAGATTACGTTCTGCAGGCGCTCGACGCCGGTGCGTATGGGTACCTCCTCAAGGATACCGACAAGAATGAATTTATCCGTGCGCTGAAACAGATCAACACCGGCAACAAATACTTCAGCGGTGCGGTGTCGAATGTGTTGGCCAACCGCCTGCTGAATACCAAGCCCTCAAAAAACACTGCAACACCTCCACGCGATCCCTACCACCTCACTCCAAAGGAAAAGGAAATCCTTCGACTCGTTATTGACGGCAAACAAAACAAGCAAATCGCAGACGCACTAAGCAAGAGCGTCCGCACTATTGAAACCCACCGCTTCAACATCATGAAGAAGCTCGGCGTGAACAACGCCATCGACATGGTTAATAAGGTCGTCAGAGAGAATCTCCTGTAGTCCAATCCCACCCCAGCGCAACCGTTTGCCCTGGCTGCGGTTTCGATTTCGGTAATAAAGTACGTAAAAATACGTATCATATAGGGTTGTTATACGTATTTTTACGGTGTACCTATTTCACGAAATCATCACCATAAAGCGATAACAACCGGTGCGTAGTTCAGGGGAAAAAAGCTACAAAACAACGTGCTCGTACTGCGGCGTCGGGTGCGGAATCGTCGTACGAAAAGATCGCAAAGGAAAGGTCAGCGTCGAAGGCGATCCCGACCACCCCGTTAACCGGGGCATGCTTTGCTCGAAAGGTATGAACCTCCACTACGTCGTACAGGATCGAACCGACAGGCTAATGTATCCGGAGATGCGATGGAGCCGGCATCATCCCTACGAGCGTGTGAGCTGGCCTGAGGCCATGAAGCGCGCCGCGGCAGTGTTCCGATCGATAATAGCACAACATGGTCCGGATGCTGTGGGCTTTTATGTGTCCGGACAATGTCTTACGGAAGAATACTATGTGGCCAACAAGCTGGTCAAAGGGTACCTGGGCACCAACAACATCGACACCAACTCCAGGCTATGTATGAGCAGTGCCGTGTCGGCGTATACGAGAATGTTGGGAGAGGATGCGGTGCCAGTGGCATACGATGACATTGAGCAAGCCGACTGTTTCCTGATTGCCGGCGCCAACCCTGCCTGGTGCCATCCAATCCTGTTCCGGCGACTCGAAAAGCACAAACAGGAAAATCCTGATGTCAGGATTATCGTCGTGGATCCGCGCAAAACGGATAGCGCCTCGCTCGCCGACCTGCACCTTGCCATTATGCCCGGGACCGATGTATGGCTTTACAATGCCATAGCACGGGTGTTGATAGAGAACGGAGACGTGGATTATCAATTCATCGCCGACCATACTTCAGGGTTCGAATCATACAGAGATGCCGTGTTTGCAACACCGGTGGAGGAAGCAGCGCAGATCTGTGGTATCTCCATAGATGACATCAGGACCGCCGCCTCCTGGATAGGTGGTGCCAGGGGCTTTCTCACACTTTGGGCCATGGGCCTGAATCAGAGCGCCGTCGGCGTGAAGAAGAATCTCGCCCTGGTCAGCCTCAATCTCGTCACGGGTCACATCGGCAGGCCGGGTTCAGGACCCTTCTCGCTTACCGGCCAGCCTAACGCCATGGGTGGCCGCGAAGTGGGTGGCCTCGCTACCATGCTCGCCGCCCATCGTTCCATTACCAACCCGGGCCATCGGGAGGAGGTGGCCAGATTCTGGGGTGTCCAGAACATTTCGGCCAGGCCGGGACTGACTGCCACGGAAATGGTGCAGGCACTTGAAGACGGCAGGCTGAAAGCTTTGTGGATCGTCTGTACCAATCCCATGGTCAGCCTGCCCGACCTAAACCGTGCTTCCGCCGCACTGCGTAAGGCCCGGTTTGTTGTCGTGCAAGACATCTCACGGAAATCGGATACCCTGGAATTCGCCGACCTTATCCTGCCGGCTGCCGGTCACATGGAAAAGGAGGGCACCATGACCAACTCGGAACGCCGCATCACACACTTATCCAAGATCCTGGATCCGCCCGGAGAAGCGCTTCCCGATGCGGAGATCCTCTGCATGTTCGCAAGGGCCATGGGCTTTCCGGGATTCGACTATACTTCCCCTGCCGACATCTTCGCAGAGCATGCCTTGCTTACCCGTGGGACAAACCTCGATGTCAGCGGCGTCACCTATGAGCGCCTGAAGGAATCCGGATCACTTCAATGGCCTGTTCCTGAACCGGAACATCCCGGCACGTCGCGGTTGTTTGGCGATGGTAAATTCTACACACCGGATGGAAGAGCGCGTTTTTCTGACTTACCTCCAACTTCCGGGGATGTCCCTTCGAATTCCGATCCGAATTATCCGCTGGTAATGACCACAGGTCGCATCCGCGATCAGTGGCATACGATGACAAAAACAGGGAAGGTGAATAAGCTCCGACAGCACATAGACGGACCATTCCTTCAGATCCACCCCGACGATGCGGCCACCCGGGGAATCGAGGAAGGCGACATTGTCGCTGTAGAGAACGAGTGGGGAGAGGCGCGCGTGAGCGCCCGTGTTACGGACAGCATCCGAAAGGGCGTCGTGTTCCTGCCGATGCATTGGGGAAAGATCCTTACCGCTGAACTGGTGCGCGCCAACAACCTTACTTCACCCAGGGTTGATCCCATATCCAAAGAACCCGACTTTAAGTTCTCGAGGGTAGAGGTAAAGAAATTCCGTCGGCCACCGGAAAAAATTGTCGTGGTGGGTGCCGGTGCTGCGGCTTACCGTTTCGTAATGAGTCACCGTGGGCTCAATCACGACGATGAAATACACATTTTTTCCAGGGAGGAGGACAGCTTCTATAACCGCGTCCTGCTGCCTGAATACATCAGCGGTATGCTTGCCTGGCCCAGACTACAGAAGTTGACGGCGAATGAATTGGCGCGACTTAACATAACACTGCATTCGGGTACCGAGATCATCGGTATTAACCGGCACCGCAAAACGGTCGTCGATGAGAATGGGCAGTCGCACCGTTACGACAAACTGATCCTGGCCACAGGCAGCAGGGCCAACGTTCCGAAGGAAGCGCCCATGCACCTTCCCGGTGTTTTTACCATGCGAACACGGCGCGATGCCGATGAGCTGAAAAAGCGCATCCGACCCGGAGGAGAGATACTCGTCATAGGAGGGGGGCTGCTCGGCCTGGAGCTCGCGGCCTCGTTGCGGGAGTGCAACGTTGACGTTTCCATTGTCCACCTGGGCAGCCGGCTGATGGAGCGGCAGATCGACGCGCTGGCGGGGGAACTGTTGCTCGATTTTGTGGAAGAGAAAGGCATAAGGGTACACCTCAACGACGAAGTGCAACACATCGACCCCGTAGGAACACGCGGCACCTTGCTGGCCAGTCTCAAGAGTGGGAAAACGATCGCTGCTGACAGCGTGATTTACGCGGTGGGTACGCGACCCAATGTTGAGTTTGTGGCTGACTCCGGGTTGGAACTGGGGCGTGGTATTCTCGTCAACGATTATTTGCAAACCAATGATCCGGACATCTTTGCTATGGGTGAAATCGCCGAGCACGATGGCAAGCTCTATGGCATCACCTCCGCCGCCGAAAAGCAAGCCGATGTGGTGGCGGCCTATCTCAATGGCGACCTGGTGAGTCGGTTCGACGGCGCAGTCTTTATGAACATCCTGAAGTTCTCCGATCTTGATTTGTGTTCCATCGGTATGGCCGAAGCCCCGGCGGGAGGAAGTGGATACGAGGAGATCCTGTTTATCGATCGGGCCATGCGCTATTACAAGAAATGCATCGTGAAGGACGACCGCCTGGTGGGCGCCATTTTGATTGGCGATAAGTCGGAGTTCGCGGAGTTTAAGTCACTGATCGAAAGCAGGGTTGAATTATCGGATCGTCGTTTGAAATTGCTGCGGTCCGGTAAAACGTCTGATCCCGTAGTGGGGCGGCTCGTGTGTTCGTGCAACCAGGTAGGTGAAGGCAATCTGCTCCGGTTAATGCAGTCGGGATGTTCTACTTTGGAGGAGATTTGCAAAGTCTCCGGCGCGGGTTATGGGTGTGGAAGTTGTAAACCCGAGGTGCAACGCATCGTACAACTATCGACCGTAAACGTTTGAAAAAAGATGTGCGTTGAAAGATGCTTTTGCCTTCAGAAAAATTATTCATTTTTGACAGCGAGCATGACCTGATATGGAGACCAGGAAGCGCGATTTGATCCGGGCATTTGTCAGGGGAGGGATTCTCTCTCCAGCGGACTTGCTTCGGATCATCGGGATCTCCAGGAAGCTGGGAAACCGATACGTCATGTTCGGTTCACGTCAGGATATCATGTTTCCATCCAACGGCGCCGACGCCAACTTCCTGACAGGTACATTTCGTGCTATCGGCATCGACTATGAAGTCGGCAGCGATCAATCGGAATACCAGAACATCGTCAGTTCCTACGCCGCCGTACACATCGCCGAAACCACTCCCTGGGTCAAGGAGGATACCTATCATTTTGTCATCGACAATTTCGACTTCAGGCCGAGGTTAAAGATCAACATCGTAGACCCGGCACAAAGTATCGTACCGCTATTTACAGGTGAACTCAACTTCATCGCTTCGCGTGAGGAAAACTACTGGTATCTGTACATCCGCAATGGCAATCGTGTTGAATGCTGGCCCAACCTGATATTCACCCAGGACATCGCCAAAATTGCACGGATACTGGAGGACCTGGTCCTGAGTTCTCCAACCGCTTCCGTGAACGATCTGTTTGCGCTCGTTCAGGCTAAAGGCCGAATTACGTACCGACCGATCCGTGAAGTGCTCGCGTATCCGGATACCATCATGCCGTACTATGAGGGTCTTAACGCCATGTTGAACAACCTGTATTCGCTGGGACTCTATTGGCGTAATAACCGTTACGATACTGACTTCATGAGCGCTGCATGCCGTCTGTGCCAGGACACCAATGTGCCGAAGATCAACATTATCCCCTGGAAGGCCTTCGTGATCAAGGGGATCAAATCAGCCGACCGGATACGTTGGGAAAAGCTAATGGGTAAGTTCGGGATCAACGAACGACATTCGTCACTCGAACTCAACTGGCACCTCCCGGTGATCGACAACGAAGCCCTGGAACTTAAGCGCTTCCTCGTAAGAGAACTCGATCAGCAAGACATCAGTACGCACGGGTTAACCTTTACGATCAAGACGAAACGCGACATGTTTTTCTTTACCTCCATTGTGATAGAGAAGAACAATTCGATCGAGAATACCGAGCGTTACAACATACTGTATGCGCGCGACTTCAATCCCAACAACATCGTGTACCAGGTATACGCACACAACGTTCGCAAGGAGGTTATCCCGGCTCTGCTTATCGAGTTGAGCAAGCTGTATTTCCGGCAGTTGAATCCAGAGCGCGAGCCCGCCTCACCGGGCGCAAAGACCGGCGCCTCCTATGGTGTATCCACCAGCTATCAGTGTACCAACTGTCTTACGATCTATGATAAGACCTATGGTGATCCTTTCGCCGACATTCCTCCCGGAGTTCCCTTCGAAGATTTGCCCGAATCTTATACGTGCCATGTGTGTGACAGTCCCAAGGACGACTTTCGACCGGTAGGTGCACGGTAGGTCATCCATCATCACCTATCGCGCAGGCCCGCGCGCTGCACCATATTCTTCGATCCAATAAACAACGGTGTGCGCTGGTGGAGGCTTTTCGGCTGAATGGACAAGATGCGCCGTTGACCGTCTGTGGCCTCACCCCCCGCCTGTTCTGCAAGAAAGGCGAGCGCATTGCATTCGTACATGAGCCGTAGTTTGCCCTCGGGATCTTTTTTTGTAGAAGGGTATATGTATATCCCGCCTTTCAGGAGGTTCCGATGGAAGTCGGCCACCAGGGAACCGATGTACCGCGCCCGGTAATCGTTGTCCTTGCAGAACTGCACGTATTGCTTAACGTGTTCCGGGAAGTGATTCGCCATACCCTCGTTAATGGAGTAGGTAGTACCGTCTTCCGGAATGATCATGTCGGGATGAGACAGCACGTACTCACCCAGGGTGGGCTCGAAGGTGAAGCCATTGACACCGTGGCCGGTAGTGTAGACCAGCATAGTGGACGACCCGTACAGAATGTACCCCGCGGCGACCTGTTCATCGCCGGGCTGCAGGATATCTTCGTCGCTTATCGGGCTTCCAATTGAAGTCTTCCGCCGATAGATGGAGAAAATAGTGCCGATGGATACATTGACATCGATGTTGGACGATCCGTCAAGGGGATCGATGGCGATAACATACTTGCCTTCATTTTGCAGATCGGTGAAGGATTCGGTCTCCTCCGAGATGATGGCACAGGCTTCCCCTCCCTTTGTAAGCGCACGTGTGAACCGGATGTTAGCGAGCACATCGAGTTTTTGTTGTTGTTCGCCGGTGGTATTCACCGACCCCATAGGGCCCATGATGTCGATCAATCCGGCCTTGTTCACCTCCCTGTTCACGACCTTCGAAGCTAGCGCCAGGTCGCGCAGCAGTTGCGATAGCTCGCCGCTGGCGTACGGAAATTGGCCCTGGTTGTTCTTTATGAACCGATCGAGAGCGGTTCCGATGGGGATGGCTATTCTTGACTGTTCCATACTTGTTGAATTGCGGTTAACGGTGGATCTTTACCACGATTATACGTAATTCCCACCAATGGGTGTGCCACATACATTCTCATGAGAGTATTCAAGTTCGGAGGAGCATCGCTCAAAGACTCGGCGTCTATCCGGAATATGATCGACATCGTCAGGAGCAAGGGACAACCACCCCTGATCATTGTCGTGTCGGCCATGGGGAAGACGACAAACGTACTGGAGCGGATATTCGATCATCATCGGGAAACCGGGGTGGTGGGTCCGGCTTTCCAGGGATTACGGCAATACCACATGGATGTTATGCGGGACCTCTTCCAGCCGGGCAGCGGCGTATTTGAAGCGGTAGAGTTGCTGTTCGAAAGGGCACTTGAAACCCTGGAAGAAACGCATCCCTATGACACGGCATACGATCAGATTATTCCCTACGGCGAACTCATCTCTTCAACGATCGTTCATCATATGGCGTTGCAGGAAGGACTGCCCGCCCTATGGATGGATGCGCGGAACTTCATTTCCACCGATGAAACATTTCGCGAAGGGAAGGTCGACTGGGAGTTGACGCGAAAGAAGGTCGCAGAACTTAAGCCCGTCCTGAGGGACAAGATCGTCCTGACTCAGGGTTTCATCGGGAAAGCACCCTCCGGGCTGACGACGACGTTAGGTAGGGAAGGATCAGACTACACCGCCGCGATCTTCGCGTCTTCAGTGTCTGCGCGTTCGGTCACGATATGGAAGGATGTGCCGGGCGTTATGAGTGCCGACCCTAAGCGATTACCTGATCCGGTGGTCTTTTCGGAGTTGCCCTACCAGGAAGCTGCTGAGATGACGTACTATGGCGCATCGGTTATCCATCCCAAAACCATAAAACCGTTGGCTAATGCAGGTATTCCGCTCTATGTGAAAAGCTTCGATAATCCGTCGCTTCCCGGGACGGTTATCCATAAGTGTCGGATACCCCGCCTCCCTCCGCTGGTCGTGTTTAAGGACAATCAGTGCCTGATATCGTGCAGGGTAACCGACTACACGTTTATGAGTGAAGAACAGATAAGCCTGATCTTCAATCAGCTGTCGTCGCTTGGTATTCACATCAACGTGATGCAGAATTCGGCCATATCATTTTCGTTTTGCATCGACTTCCGTGAGTCGCGCCTCTCCGCACTCATTTGCGAACTACAAAAGACCTTCGAAGTTTATTACAACGCGGGATTGACGCTGATTACCGTGAAGAACTATGACGCTACCAGCTTTGAGAAATACCGGAAATTAGACGGTGTGCTTCTTGAGCAAGTCTCGCGATCGACGCTTCAAGTGTTGGTCCGTGGATGGCGGTAGCCTATGTTTCGAGACGCACGATCGGGGGTCTCTCCAGCTGTCTATCCTTCCTTCTCCTGGTTTGCACTGTCTTCCCCGGCATCCTCACGGAGCGTCTCCGGAGCATGTTGCAGCAGAATGGCGTACCACTTTACGAGCTTCTTGATATCAGAGACGTATACGCGCGATTCGTCGTAGTTGGGCAGGACCGATTTCAGGAATGCCTTTAGTTCCGCGGGATCCGAATTGCCGTCGACGCCGGGATCGTCGCCGAACTCTGCGTACATTTTTTTCAAGACGTCACCCAGGGGAACCGTACCTTCTTTATCGGTGGTGTAGATGGAAATTTCGTGCAACAGGGAAACCCTGTGATGCGCCGTAGCGACGGTGCGGGCTTTTGCGTCGTCTAAAGATTCCAGAACGATGGCCGACTTGGTCGGGGCCAGCACTTTAAAAAGTCCTCCTTTTCCGGAAATGCTTGCAATCTGCGATAGTGTCATACCTGAATCCGGTTGGGCCGCAAACTAAACATATCATTAGGAAAAAACCTTGCCGTCTTCACCATAATTTGTGTGCGCAGTGAAAGTTTACGCTTTTTTGCTAATAGCATCGGCTATGATCGACAAAAGTTCGTCGCGGCCGGTCTTCCGTACCGATGACGTTACCACAAAGGGCGGCAACTCTTCCCAGATTTCCAAGAGATCTTTGCGAATGGCAGCACGCCTGGCGGCTAGCCCATTTGCCGACAGCTTGTCAGCTTTGGTCAGCACCAGGCAGAGTGGAATGCCGGCACGACCCGCCCACAAAATGAAATCTGCGTCGATCTTTTGAAGGGGATGACGTGCGTCAAGCAGAACAAATAGCGCATACAGGTTTTCCCGCTTCAACAGGTATTGTTCGATCATAGGTCCCCATCCCTTTTTCATCTCTTTGCTCACCGCCGCATATCCATAACCGGGAAGGTCGACCAGATACCAGGTATCGTCGATCAGGAAATGGTTAATGGTCCGGGTCTTCCCCGGACGTTGGGATGTCTTCGCCAGATTCTTACGCTGTACCAGCATATTGATCAGTGAGGATTTGCCGGAATTTGAGCGTCCGATAAAGGCAAATTCGGGCCTGTCCGGCTCCGGGCATTTGCTGTAATGATCACTGCTGGTAACGAAAACTGCCTTCCGGATTTCCATCGTTACCGGGCTTAAATGATTAAAGTAATGATTGAACCCCAAAATACTAAGAATGTAAGGTTGGGCGAGTTTACGCATTTAAAATACGCTGCTAAATCGCCAGTTTTTTCTATATTGGCACCTATCGTACGTTTTTTTGATATAATTTTATTGTTAAATATTTTTTGACAATGTACAGTATCGTTAGAGTACTGGTTTTTTTGACTCTGATTTTTGCTTTTATCTCCACATCCTTTGCCCAGGAACAGGATCCAGAGCAGGCGAGGCAATACGTTGAAGTCGCCGAAGGCATGATCGAAGGGTCAATGGCTTATGACGACGTACGTGAAATTATGGTTCGGGCCGCCGACCTGGACACGACTTTCCTCAGGGCAAACTTCGAGGCGGGTGAATTGCATATGCGGACCATTGGAAAAGACCTTGCCGTAAAGTATTTCCTGCGTGTCTTCAGGCAAGATCCGAACTACCGATTCGATATCCAGTACTGGATCGGCAGGAGCTATCAGATGGGGCTCAACTTCGACAAAGCGATCGAGTACTACAACATGTACAAGGAACGTCTTGCCGGAAAACCCAACTATCAAGGGCGCGACAAGGTTGACCTGGCAGTAGTAGAGCGGTCGATCTACGAATGTCAAAACGGAATGGAGTTTGTCGCCAACCCCGGCAACTACTCCATCGTCAATATCGGCAGGGAAATAAACTCGGAATATGAAGACTACGCACCCGTTTTGAACGGAGACGAGACCGAGCTCATCTTTACCTCCAGGCGCAGGGAGGACAACCTCAACGAAAACGTGTTTGAGGATAACAAACCCTATGAAGACATCTTCATATCCAAGAGAGTGGGCGACACATGGGAACGCGCCAGAAACATTGGCCCGGTGGTCAACACGCCCTACCACAACTCCAACCTTGCGCTTTCCAAAGACGGTAACACGCTGTTCATCTACAACGACGATAACGGAGGGGATATTTACTATAGCGAACGTGATCCCAGTGGTGAGTGGGGTAAGCCGGTCCCGCTGCCCGGTATAATCAACTCCAGCTTCAACGAGAAGTCCATTTCCATTTCATCGGACGAACGCACCTTGTACTTCGCGAGCGACCGGCCCGGCGGCTTCGGTGGTATCGACATTTACCGGGCAACACTTGATAGTAAAGGCCAATGGACGAACGTCCGGAATCTCGGCCCCAAGATCAACACCGAGTTCGACGAGGAAGGGCCCTTCATCGATCAGGACAATATGACCCTATACTTTAGCAGTAAGGGGCACAAAGGTATGGGAGGTCACGACATCTTTAAGTCGGTTTTCGATCCTGAAACCAATGAATGGAGTGATCCTGAAAACCTGGGTTATCCCATTAACACACCTGATGACGATGTATATTTTGTAGCCTCGGCAGACGGTACACGCGCCTATTACTCTTCGGTGCGGGAGGATGGCATGGGGTATACTGACATCTATATGATTGTCATCCCCGAGGGGTTGAAGGACACGCCGCCCATCCTGGCTTCTGCTGACACCACCCAAAACGAAACAGTGGAGAAAGACCCGGAACCTGTGGTGACCGAACCTGTGGTGACCGAAAAAGAACCGGATACAACTCCGGATAAACCTGCTGCAACAGCGCCGGTTCATTACGTGGTGTCGGTGGTTGATGCCGAAACGCAATCGCCCCTCAACGCCCGGGTGCGCCTCCAGGGTCTTCGCGATAACATTATCGTAGCTTCTGCCCGTGCCGGTAACGGCGTCACCGACTTTACCGTCGCCGGGCCGCAGGAAAAAGAATATCGGCTCTCGGTTGAGTTGGATGGTTATGTCTTCGTTAACGAAACGATACGGCTTCCGGGCGCCGGACCGGAACCCCAAACGATCAACCGGACCATATCCCTTCGCAAGCTTGCCGTGGGTGTAAGCGGTGTATTGAGAAACATCTATTTCGACTTTGACAAGTGGTCCTTCAAGAATGAATCCTATAACGAGTTGAACAAGCTGGAGCGGATGATGCAGCAAAACCCGAACATACAAGTGGAGATATCCGGCCATACGGACAATATTGGTGCGAAGGCCTACAACATGTTCCTCTCCAGGAAGCGGGCTGAAGCGGTGAAGGACTTCCTTACCGGCAAGGGCATCGACGCCCGGCGCATCAAGGCGACAGGCTATGGCGAAGATCGACCCCTCGCCAGCAACGACGATGAACGCGAAGGGCGGGAACTGAACCGTAGGGTCGAATTCCTGGTAATTGGCGAATGAGCCGCCTCAATCTGTTTGAAAAGTAGTAACTTCCCGCCCTCGTGACGCGGGAAATGATGTCGGTAGTTCCATACAAAGACGAATCCGCAGGTAAGAAGGAGCAGGTAGCCCGGATGTTTGATACCATCAGCGCCCGGTACGACTTCCTTAATCACCTGTTGAGCCTGGGTATTGACCGTAGTTGGCGCCGAAAGGCCATCCGAATGCTCCGTGAGGGCCAGCCAAAATACATCCTGGACGTGGCGACAGGCACCGGAGATTTCGCAATACAGGCCTTGTCGCTCAATCCCGATAAAGTCGTCGGCATCGATATCTCGGAGGGAATGCTCAGTAAAGGACGGGCCAAGCTGGCTGAAAGGAAGTTGGGCGAAAGAATCGAGCTCTTAAAGGGTGATTCGGAAAATATTCCATTTGAAGGAAATAAGTTTGACGCCGTAACCGTTGCATTTGGGGTGAGAAACTTCGAAAACCTGGAAAGGGGCCTTCAGGAAATCCATCGTGTACTTAGGCCGGGCGGGCAGCTCGTCGTCCTGGAATTCTCAAAACCCCGGATATTTCCGTTTCGACAGATTTTCAATTTTTATTTCCGGTTCATCCTGCCCCGAATCGGGAGCCTGGTTTCGAAGGACCGGTCGGCATACCGGTACCTTCCCGAGTCCGTCAGGGACTTCCCGGACGGTGAGCGGTTCACGGCCATTCTCCGGAAAGTGGGATTTAACCAAACTGCATGCAAGGAACTTACATTTGGAATAAGCTCCGTATACAGCGCCCGAAAGTAGTGTGCCTGGTTATGGCGATCATGGTGTCCGTTGGATGCTTTGGCCAGGGAAAGAAGTGGGTACGGAAAAACAATCCCAACTACGACGAGCGCAAATTTTCGTACGGCTTTCTTATTGGCCTCCATTCTTCGGCGCTGCAGATAGAATATTCCGACAAGTTCGTTACGCCCGACTTCGATACCTTATATGCGGTCCATCCTGAGTGGATGGCGGGTTTTTCACTGGGCTTTATTGTCAACTACCGCGCAGCGGAGTTTCTTGATTTACGCATCACACCCAAAGTTGCCTTCTACGAGCACAAGGTCAAATACGTCTTCACGAACGATGCGCCCGCAGACCACATCGTGGAAACTACAATGGTGGAGATGCCACTCCTGGCAAAATACAAATCCGTACGGCGCGGTAACGTGCGCATGTATATGATTGGAGGCGTAACGCCCTCTATTGAAGCATCCGGAAAGAAAGATCTCGAGTCAGCGAGTGGCGCCCTTGAGTTGGAACGCTTTAATCTCAGCCTCGAAGCTGGCTTTGGCTTTGATCTTTACTATCCCCTCTTTAAATTTTCACCCGAAATCCGCTACGCGCGGGGCGTGATGGATATGCTTGGCAATCGCACCAACCCGTTCGGCGAACCGCTCCGGCGGGTTACGATGAACACCGTTACACTTTACCTGCTCTTCCAGTAAATAATGAGTAAACGTATAGCTCTTATTACCGGCGCCACGTCCGGAATCGGCGAGGCGACGGCGCGCATCCTTTCCACTAATGCTTTTGATCTTATTCTTTGTGGCCGGCGAGAGGACCGGCTCAAATCGCTCCAGGCTGAGCTTGCTGTGCAAACGGACGTTCACACACTTGCTTTCGATGTGCGCAACCGTCAGGCCACTGAAAAAGCGCTCGCCTCCCTTCCGGACCGATGGAAGGCCGTGGACGTGCTGATCAATAACGCCGGCAATGCCCATGGCCTTGACCCCATTCAGTCGGGCAACGTCGACGATTGGGATGCGATGATGGACATCAACGTGAAAGGACTTCTATACGTCTCCCGTGCGCTTATGCCAGACATGGTAAGGCGGAACCGCGGTCATATTATTAATATCGGGTCCATTGCTGGGCAGGAGGTATATCCGAAGGGTGCAGTCTACTGCGCAAGCAAATTTGCTGTCGATGCGATCACAAAAGGCATGCGCATTGATCTTAACGAGGCGGGAATCAAGGTCAGTATAGTAAGCCCCGGCATGGTGGAAACCGAGTTTTCCCTGGTACGCTTTAAGGGCGATGCCGATCGCGCAAAATCCGTTTACGAAGGACTCAAGCCGTTAACAGCCGAGGATATTGCCGAGGTGATCCGATACATCCTTCACCTGCCAGACCACGTCGTACTCACCGACGTCACCATCTTGCCGCGCTCACAAGCAAGCGCCACTGTCGTACACCGGGGAGGACGGTGATAGGCAGATGCAGGGGCAGAGGCAGAGGCAGTGTGCTGTGATCGCGGGCCTGCATCTGCTACTATCTCTTGAAGCCTAACGCACTGCCTCCGCAATTCCCGGTCGATCCGTCAAACGTATACTGAATGTAGTAAATCCCCGTCGTGTTACAGGGGTAGGCGATAGCGCTGATGTATTGGCCGTTTACCTTGCTGGTGGCCACCTTATTCCGGTTGGAGTCATAGAGGCTCACAACGATACCATCGGTACCTTGTCCATCGGCGCAAATGTTAATCATGTATTGGGTTCCTTTCGTGAACACATAGGAGTACTCGACAAAATCTTTTGAACCCTTTTCGATTTTATAGCTCTTTAAGAAGTTAAATCCGGTCGCCAATTTCGGAATGCATTGGTTGCTGTAGGCTTCAGCGTTGCATTGACCGATCACCTCCAGGATGCTAAGTGTAAACAGCGTCAAAACACAAAAGACAATCTTTTTCATATTGAACATCCTTAATTAGCTAATGATCTTGTTTCGTATCGAGTCTGTGATGTTTCTGATATTGGTAATATCTTCCGAGGTGATGTCGATCGAACTCGAACTGTTGTCCTTGATGACCATGACACCATCTACTACCTCAAAGGTCGACTCCTTGTAAATGTAAGTAATTTCTACATTGTCATAGGCACGTTTGAGCGCCTCCAGATCCGTGAGCAGGCTGGCCATATTTTCATCCTGATCCTTGTAAAAGGACAGCAAGAGAATAATGTTCTCCAGGATGATCTTCTGACCTCCGATCGTTTCCCGAAGCTGCGGATTGTCCAAGTTGTCCTGGGCGACAGCACATGTGATGTGCAGCGCTTCGACCCAGCCTCCGGTAAGGAGCAACACGCTCAGGTTAGCCCGGTTCTGATTTTGCAGGTAGGCATTGATGGAGTTGAAGTTTTGGGTTGTGATCAACAGCAAAGAATCAAGGTTACGGCTGTTGGCGGCCAGGCGCCCGATGGTTTCGACGTCAAAGAACTGCCCGATATTAAGGCCGTCGGCCAATGATTTGATGGACGCGATGTACTTAAGTCCATCCTGGTTCTGCTCATAGATGTTGGTATATCCCAAGTCTGTGCCGTATACCCCAAGGTTCAGCGCACGCTTATAATTCGTGTTGTATTTCGACAGGTTGTTGGGATCATTCAGAATTCCCACATCGTATTTTCTTCCGCTTTCCTTCAGGAGCACGGAAATTTCCAGAGGGCTGGGTATGCGCTGGAGGATGTCGCCTATGGCCTCCTCCGAGATGGTAGGTGTGTCTGACGAAGACGAGTCGAGCGCCTGCATGAAGTCCTGCTCTTCGGATTTCCGATCCGAAGAACCGCAGGCCCAAAGAAAGAGCAAGCTGATCAGACCTAGGGATACTATTCTCATAATTTTAAAGTTAGTCTCTGTATTCGTAAAAATTCTGCAATCCAGGCGAAAATGTTACCCGCCTGCTTTATTCTTAACCGACATACCGAAACGCGTCAGAGATTCGACGCCCTTGCGGAGAAGTTCGAAGTACAGCGTTCCATATAGCACGAGCGTCATTCCCCAGATCACGATCAGGTTGAATACGAACGTGTCAATCAGCGTCCCGAAAAAGTTCTTGGTGGGCGCGAAGAAGTGGGCGCGGTAGTCCAGTACGCCTGACGGCCGCGGGTCCACATAAACAGGATTGATCTGCTGGATCAACTCCCCGTTGTGTTCGATGATCCGTTCCTTCACTTTGATATTCTTTACCAGGTCTGCCAGGCTCTCATTGAAGTAAGCATTCTTGTAGGCGTTCAGATCTATCGGATCCGCCTCCCGGTTTTCATCATCGTACATTTTCTTTTCGCGGAAGGCTGTGGCCTTATTGAACGCCATCTGGTAGAATTCCTCGTAGCCGGCGAAGTAGGCTTCCAGTTGTTGATTCAATGCCGGCGTGAAGTCCTTTGCCGTCCACGACGAGTTCAGATCCAGGCCATCGAGTCCCTTTCTGTAGTACGGTTCGTCCGCCAGGGTGCGCCGGATGATGTGCAGGTCTTTCTCTATAATACGGGCTACGGAGTCATTTTCCACCGGAACATTCGCTGCGACGAACTTACGCTTGGCGTCCAGTTCCTTGATGAGGTACGATGATTTGAAGTCGGCCTGCGCTTCCACCTTCTCCATGTCGTAATAGTTCTTTTGGAACGAGTTGTTCCGGAAGTTGTATACGGCCATGGCCTCGTATGCCCACCGCGATGCCATCATGTCGGCAACCACCGGTACTTTGCCGCGTGTGCTGATCACGTGATGCAGCTTGTCGAAATTGAAGAGCAGCCCGCTGAGGACCATTTGCGGGATCAACAGCAGGGGAATCATTACGTATACCGTTACAGCGGAATTGAAAGCCGACGAAATATTCAAGCCCAATACATTGGCGAAGCACGACGTGGTGAACAACACCAGCCAGAAGGGGAGAAGCATGCTCCACTCTATTTTAAGTATGAGGTTCCCCACCAGCACGAACGAAAGCGTCTGGATGGCCGACATGGTGAACAGGATCAGCAACTTTGACATCAGGTAGCTGTTCCAGCTCAGGTTCAGGAACGACTCGCGCTTGAGGATCTTGCGATCGCGGATAATCTCTTCCGCACTTACCGTCAGCCCCATAAACAAGGCTACGATAATGCTCATCAGCAGGAAGGCCGGAAAGTTCTCGTTGAATCGAAACACATAAGACTCCCCGTCCGGCGCGCTCCGGTACTTGGTGATCATGGCCAGGATAAAAGCGAGCAGAGGCGCTTCCAGAAGGTTGATCGATAAATACTGTTTGTTGCTGATCTTTGCGAGCGTATCACGCGCGGTGAAGATCGCAGTTTGCACCAATCGGTTAGGAAGCTGCAGCGAATGCGGCGGTTCCTCGCGAACGTCTTCAACACGTTGAATGCGGAAGCGTTCGTTATACCAATCGTGCCATTGTATGGGCGTGATCTTCCGCTTGCTGGTAGGCTGGCCATACTCGTCGACGACCTTGGCTTCGATGATGTTGAAGATCTGTTCCGGGTTTACATTACCACATGTTTCGCACTGTCCCCGGTTGGCGTCGACCTGGAGTGTCGATTTCTTAAAATACGTTACGGCCTCGACGGGTGGTCCATAGTAAGCGGGATAGCCCCCCGTATCCATAATGATCATCTTGTCGAACATCTTATAGATGTCCGACGAGGGCTGGTGAATGACGACGAAGATGAGTTTGCCTTTGAGCGACAACTCTTTCAAAAGGTCGATGACGTTCTCGGAATCTCTTGACGAGAGTCCTGATGTGGGTTCATCGAGAAACAGAATGGCGGGCTCGCGGATAAGTTCGAGGGCGATATTAAGCCGCTTGCGTTGTCCGCCGCTAATGGTTTTGTCGAGTACACTCCCTACCCGGAGGTCTTTACGCTGGTCGAGTCCCAGGCTCGTCAGCGTGTCCATGGTGCGCTTGTGTAGTTCTTGTTCGCTTAGCCCTGCAAAGCAGAGCTTGGCGTTGTAGTATAGGTTGTCGTATACGGTGAGTTCCTCGATGAGCAGGTCGTCTTGCGAGACATAGCCGATTACACCGTGAATTTTATCCTTTTCGGTGTGCAGGTCGAATCCATTGATGAGGATCTGGCCCTTGGTAGGGACGACGAGTCCCGCGAGCACATTTAGCAACGTGGTCTTCCCTGCGCCGCTGGCGCCCATTATGCCGATCAGTTTTCCAGGCCCTTCCGATATCACGACGTTTCGGAGGCCTACGGTTCCATTAGGAAAGACCAGCTCGTCGATCGTTGCGTTGAATGAGAGCCGGGTGGTTTTTAACTCTTCGTTGAAGTTGGCAACGATGTCGCTATAATACAACGCGTCGCCACCCTGGGTTTTGATGGTGCTGCCGTGCGAGAAAAGGTAGACACGGTTGGGTTGCATCGGGAACCCATTCAACGAGGTCGACTCTTCACCGAGGTACTTGGTAAAGTACATGTCGACCCCGCTGACGCGCATGAATATCAGCATGCCGCCGATGTGGCCATGCAGGTGTTTCAACTTACCTTGTGCGGAGGCGGTCTCCGATGAGTCTACGATCAGAATGTCATCGAAGTCGAGGTTTTCGTTGCTTTCTTCACGGACGAACGCTTCGATAAGCTGGTACTCGTCTTTTTCAATATTAAATACCTCCGAGACGGTGTTGATGATCTCCATCCGTTGGGAGGTGAAGTTTTTGTCCTGGCTGACCAGTTCCAGGAGCTTGATGAGTACAACGATCTTTTGTTTTTGGGTGAGTGTTTTATTGATCTTACGGCAAATGCCCAGCGTCTTTACCGAGTCGCGTACCGAGGTAAGCTTTCCCTTCTCCTCATCCTCACGGCCATATCCGGAAAATTGATCATACAACGCCAGGTATTCTTTTACCGAATCCTGGTCGAGCTCAGTTTTGAAAAAGTTAATTACAAACTGACGCTCGCGTTCCGTGACACCGCCATCCTGTTTCGTGATGATGGCAAAAAGCTGCGTAAGCGCCTTGAGTATTTCTTCACTCATCCGTCAGATAGTTAAAAAATGCCGGTGTCGCGTCTAAGACGAAACGGCCGGTAGTAAAGCCAAACAATGAGGGGGCTTTTTCTCAATAAGTCTTGAACTCGAACGGGATTTCCACCAGTTCGGAAAATTCCTGCCCTGCTTCCTCCATGTCTTCGTCGTCTTCGTGGAAGTACCAGATAATCTTCATCCCCTTTATATCCTCCAGCGCCGACAATACATCCAGGATCAGCTTAGACGAGGCCGTGTTGAAGTACTCGAGCTTGAACACAAACTCGGTTGAAGGATTGGGCGATTCACCATATCGTTCAATCCAATCCAGGATCGGGCGATAGAATTCCGCCGAATCCTCGGGCAGCGACCTTCCGGAGATCTCAAATATCCCATTGCTTTTGTCCAGCATGATCTTGGGCGTATCTTCCGTTCCTTCAAGGTTCAAGATTTCCATGATATATCGGTTTTATTTAGGTTCGAGTGTTAATTATCAGTTTCCCGCGGTACGATAACCTTCAGGCAAAAAAAGTGATAGTCCGGAGACATCTCCGGAAATTCGTATTGCAATTTTTGACCCGACTTGCGGGCCATATCAACAAATCCCAGACCCGCGCCGCCTTTGTCAGAAATGGTTGTGTTCTTGATGATCTCCTTATAAAGATCTTTTAACCCCTCCTTGTCGAGGCTGTTGATATGTTCAAGCGTCTCCTTCAGACCCGGCATATTATCTTTCTTGATCGGGTTGCCTGCCATGATGGAGTATTGGCCTTTTTCCTTTCCGATCAAAAAGATAGCGGTGTGCGTTTGCACATTGTCCTGAACAAGCTCGTCGCTGTGCTTGACAATATTTTGCAGCGCTTCCACCATTACGTTGAAGACCTTTCGCTTGATGCTGGACTCCTCCCCGGTCGAATCCAGATTACGCTCGGCCATAGCCAGAATCGATTTGGTAGTCTCCTGTGTGAATTCACCCTGATATACCAGAATCAGATTCTGTGACATCATGGTTCGGTGCAGGTCATAGATGAAATTCATGCGTCAAAGGATATTAGTAGTTGCAAGATATTAAGTTTTGTAAAATCTATTGTTCAAGCAGTTCAAAATCAGTCTGTTCCCTAAAATTTGATCCCGATCAGCAACACATCGTCCGTCTGTTTCTGGTCACCACGCCAGGTCTCCCATTCGCGGTCAAATATTTCCATCACTTCTTTCATAGGTTTGGTGTGTACCTGTAAAATCGTCTCCCTAACTCTGCGCGGGCCGAACTTCCGGCCTTCGGGCCCCCCGAACTGATCGGGGAATCCGTCGGAACTGAAGAATATCGAATCCCCTTTATTCAACTTGATCTTGTGGTTCGTGAAGTTCGTCTGATTCTTGAATATCCCGCCGCCAATAGGGAATTTGTTGCCTTTGACCTCTTCCATTTCTCCGCCCCGGACAATGTACAACGGCCTGTGTGCGCCGGCGTATTCCACTTGTCGTGACGACAGGTTGATCTTACATAGCGCAATATCCATCCCGTCTTTGGTCGTGGCATCTTCATCCTGTCGCAGCGTAGTGGTAACCCCTTCGTCGAGCAGGTCCAGTATACGACCAGGCTCTGTCACTTTTCGGCTCCGCACAATGTCGTTCAAAAGGAAGTAACCAATCAGCGAAAGGAGCGCTCCCGGAACACCGTGTCCGGTACAGTCTACTGCTGCAATAAAGATATCGTCCTTGATCTGCACATACCACGGAAAATCCCCGCTCACCACATCACGGGGTTTGTAAAGAATGAACGAGTCGGGTAGCGCCCGATTGATCACGCGATTACTCGGCAGAATGGCATTCTGGATTCGTTTCGCGTAGTTGATACTTTCCGTGATCTTCTTATTCTTATTCTGGATCTCAAGTTCGATCACCTTACGCTCGGTGATGTCGTGCGACACGACCAGTACCGATTCAAGCTTTTCCGATTCGTCGTACTCGGGGATCGCGTTCACCTGCATCACGCGCTGACCGATGCGGGAAGGAAACTCCATCTCGGTAGCGACCTTGTTGTTGGAAGCATTGACCTGTTCGACGATTTCAAGCCATTTTTCCAGAACGGATTTGTCGAGGTCCGTTTCGTGTATTTTCCTGTTGAGGAATGCGTCCGGACCGCTGCCGCTGTAAGATTCGATTACGGGGTTGATATACGAAATCGAATCCTGTTCGAGACGGGCGATAAGGTCTGGCGAGTTTTCAGACAGCGCTTGCATCTTACTGCGCATCCGCTGTTCGAGTTCAGCCCGCCTGCGCTCGGTGATGTCCCGTGAGTTCAGAATGAAACCATGGATGGCTGGATTCGACATGCAGTTTGTACCCGTCGACTCGATCCAGATATAGTTGCCTTCCTTGGTGCGGTATTCGTATTGTACGGTTACCTTTTCGTCGGGATGATCGGCCATCTTCCGGAATAGTCCACGGAACACGTCCTGGTGGTCGGGGTGTACCAGATCTACTTCGCTCTTGCCGATGAGTTCCTTTTGACCGTAGCCGAGGATCAACTCCACGGAAGGGGAGATGTACCGGATGGTCTCGTCTTCCTCGTAGATGGTGATGACTTCGGAAGCGTTTTCCAGCAACAACTGCATACGTTTTTGCGTGCGGTTCACCTCCTCGATCTGTTCCTCCAGCCTGTCGTTAGTCCGCTGCAGCTCTTCCTGGGTGGCCTGCATTTCTTCTGCATTCTGACGCAACACCTCCTGCTTTTCCTTGAGTTCGTTGCTCATGGCCTGAGATTCTTCCAGGAGTCTGCGCGTGCGTTCATTGACCTTGATGTTGAAGATGGTCCGGGCCAGGATCAGACTGAGTTCCTTGACGAAATTGACCTGTGAGGAGTCGAACCGGCGGAATCCGGCAAACTCTAGAACGCCGTACACTTCTTCGTTGGTAATCAAAGGCACGATGAGGATACAGGTAGGTCTTTGGTCGCCGAGAATGCCCGACGTGATGGTCATGTACTCCTTCGGGATCTCAGTACGGAGGATGGTGTCCTTTTCCGCAACGGCCTGTCCTACCAGACCCTCAGCGAATTTGAATCGCTTTTGCAGGTACTTCTTTCGGCCGTAGGCGAAACTTGCCCGCAGGTCGATGGTAACCGGATCGTCTTCTTCGTTTACCACGTAAAACGCACCCTGGATCGCATTGATTTTTTCCAGGATGAATTTGATCACATCCTCTCCGAGCGGATCCAGCGTGTCGTGAAGTCTGAGTATTTCACTGATCTCTGCCACGCCCCTTACAATCCAGTTGCGTTCCTTATCGCGCCGCTCATTTTCCACGAGGTTCTTTCTCATGTTAATGAGCGCCATACCCAGCACGTCGTTGTCGGTTACCGGCTTGAATTCGGTGTCGTACTTTCCTTCACCGATGCGCTGCGCGAACTCGGCATTATTCTTCAGTGTCTGTACCAGGTTGTCGACCTTGGTCGCCATCTGCCCGAACTCGTCGGAAGAATGGCGCTCTTCACGTTCCGGAAGGATACCGTCTGCCACCAGTGCGAGCTTATGCTGCATGCTGTTCAGCGGCTGTGTCATCGTACGGCTGATCACGAGGGACAACAGCACTGAAAATGTCATGATACACAGACCGGCGTATATCAGCGTGCTCAAGAGTTGTCTGGCGTCGCCGTCGGCCTCGCTGAGGTCCATGGATGCAATGATCACCCAATTGATCGGGCTTATAACGCGGGTGGTTTGCAATGACGGCGTACCGCCAAAGTCGCGGGCCGTCACGTTCACGGAGCCGGCTGAAATTGTACGGAAGATAACGCCCGCCGCCTCGGTTTTTTCGTTGACGATTTGAAGTGCACCGTTCGGATCCCCACGTCTTGTGCTGGCCAGCACAATATCGCGCGTTATCGGATCCTGACGGGCGAGGACAACATCGCCGGTTCTTCCCAGTCCACTGTAGTCGGAAAGTATCCGGTAGGGGCGTGAGAGGTCGATCTTGGCAATGAGCAGGTCACCGTTCTCCGAAGATGTAATCGGGGCGGCGGCATAGGTAATGAATCGCTTGTCTTCGCGGACGACCGTGCCGAAGTATACTTCCTGCTTACCGCGAAGGAGCAGGGCGCCATCTGGGGCCACGAAATTCTTTCCGGAACCGAGTTCGGGGTCGGTCGAGGCCAGGATTGCACCTGAAGGTGACGTGACGTAAAGCTGGTCAAAACCGAAAGTTGCCTTCTGTGCCCTCAGGAAAGTTTCTACACCATCTTCTTCGGGGGAGAACGACTCGGTCGTGTCGGCTGGCTCCTCGTCTGATACCTGGGTAAACAGGGCCATCAGATCTGCGCCGTCCATTTCCGGCGCGCTGGCTTCTCCGGCGAGTTCGTCCGCATTGCGGATGAAGTCAAGTGCAGATTGAGCCCGCTCAAAGAATGCCGAAAAATAGGCGGCCCGGCTGTCTGCGATGGCGTTTAAGCTTGTCGCAAATTTATCGCGATTCGCCGTGAGATTGAAGTCGTAAGTAAAAAAGCCGATGGCCGTCACCGCCGCGAAAGAGATGGCGAGTATTGCCAGCGTGAATTTTGTACGAATTTTAATGTTGCGTAGCATGACAGTAGTGCCTTAATCCGGCATTTTTTCAATGAGTAATGCAGCTGCATGTTCCACGAATGTTCGCTCTTCATCTTCGATCGCGCTAAAGGATGCGATCTCGATGACACCTTTTACATCACCACCGTTCACTACCGGTACAACAAGCAAGTACCGGGGAGACGCGGTGCCGAGACCGGATACGATTTTGATATATCCTTCGGGAATGTCGTCGACATAAAGCGTTCGGCCTTCGGCGGCCGACTGCCCGACGAGACCTTCGCCAAAGTCGTACACCACTTCAGAACCTTCGCCCACCGCCAGTGCATAACCTGCTGCCAGGCGAACCTTACGGATGCCCTCCGATTCAAAGGCTTCGTAATAGGCACCCTGACCAGCCGACAACTGATCACATACCACTTGCAGAAACCGAGCGTACAATTGCTTTGCGGAATCCTCCGGCGCCAGTGCGGCTACCGCGTCCATGGATATGGCGTTGCGTGTGCCTTCCGAAGCCGCCGCTGCCGTCGTGTCCGTGGTATCCTCGCTTTTTGTCTTGTAAACAATGATTTCTTCCCGGCCCATGAGCGACACGTACAGGGCGGCGGCGCCCGTCACCAGCGTAACAGCGACGACGAGATAGGCTCGGGTCAATGCGCCTTCATGTCCGGACGTCAGACCCAGGTCTGACGGCAGGGAATACAGCACATACGCGCAGACCAACGCTGCTGCAAAAAATGCGGTGGCCAAAATGGCGCCAAGACGATGAGATTTTTTCAATGACCGTATCATCGGTAATGCATTTCAAGTTCCTTCAAAAATTCAATGATCTGGTCGACTTTCAGGACGTGGTCGATCTGTGTTGCCGACATGGCCGCCTTGGGCATGGTTTCAATCATGCACTCTTCCGGGTCCTGAACTATGGTCAACCCTTTGCGTGATTTTATGGAACGCATGCCCAGCGCACCATCCTTGTTGGCTCCCGAGAGCAGTATGCCTATCAGTTTCTCCTTATAAACATAAGCACACGTGAAGAGGGTAATATCGATGGCCGGCCTGGAGTTATTCACCATTTCTTCGGTGGAAAGGGCAAAGTAATTCCCCAGTTCGACAGACAGGTGATAGTTTGCAGGCGCAAGGTATACGCTACCTTTCTTGATCGCTTCTTTGTCGTGAGGCTCTGTGACCTGAACAACGCTCTTAAGCGATAGCGCTTCAACGAAACCGTGGCGAACATGCTTAAGACGATGCAGACACATAATAATAGGTAATGGAAAATTCTTGGGCAGGTTGGACAATATCTTGACCACCCCCTGGAAGCTGCCAGCAGAACCCCCTATAACAACGGCCTTATAGCTGTTATTTAAGTTGTATTTGTTCATCCTCCTGACCAACTTCTCCCTAGTCCTTTATTTTCTTATAAATCTTCTCTTCGGTGTTCACCACGATGAACCGGTTCGCATAGTCGCACCAGATCAGCGACTCCTTCGAACCGATTGCCAGGTAGCCATATTTGAACAGGCTTTCGTGAAATTTCTTCAGGACCTCGTTTTGCAGGGCCTGGTTGAAATAGATCATGACGTTTCGGCAAAGGATGAGGTCGAACTTGTTGAACGGCTCACCCAATACAAGATCATGACGTCGAAAGCTCACGTTCTGCATCAGCGAGGGATCGAAGACAGCCATGCCGTTTTCAATCCGATAATATTGTTGTAGCGTGCCGGTACCCTGGAATCGAATGTAGTTCTTCTCGTTGAGATCCATGTTCTTGGCCGGATAGGTTACGGTACGTGCCCGGTCAAGAATGTTTACATCGAGGTCCGTAGCGATGAGCGTGACATCGTTGAGGATGCCCATCTCCTTCAACAGGATGCTCATCGACAATACTTCTTCCCCGGAAGAACATCCGGCATGCCAGATCTTGAATTGCTTGTGGTTGAGAAGGATAGCGGGAATAATCTCTTCGCGAATCACCCGCCAGAAACTGGGGTCGCGAAACATTTCCGTTACGTTGACCGTAAGCTCATCGAGGAACTCGTTGATGAACGACGGCTGGTCAGTGAGTTTCCGGATCAGCGACTCCACCGTGAGTCGCTTGATCTCCATTATTCGCAGGACCCTCCGTTTGAAGGAGGACATAGCATAGTTTCTGAAGTCGTAGCGGTGCTTTTGGTATATGAGCTCCGATATTCTTTTTAGGTCCGCAATGTCGATGTCCTGCATGAAAACCCTGTTAATTTACCTTCACAGGAGTCAAAAATAAGATTGTTCCCCCGACCGGGGGCCTGCGTTTGTATCGCAAATGGTACATGTGTTGAATCGCCCGGGAAGCCGGTCAATTTTAGTCGGGTCTTGTGTCGTTTATTGTTGATTCCCCCGACAGAAACACCGCGATTTCTACTTATCGACGTTCGCGGCGCTCCCTTTTCCGGTGAGTTGAGCCTCGAGTTCCGAGATGCGGGCGAGGTAATCCCGCTCTTTTCGCGCCATTTCCTCCTGCGTGGCCTGAAGCTCTTCCATGTTTTGCCGCATCTCTTCCTCCTGGGAGCGCATCATTTCGGTGGCATGCCGCGCTTCTTCCAGTAATTCACGGTTACGCTGGGCTGCACGAACCGTGGCAACGGTAGAGGCGACGGTCTCACCCAGGCGCTCGACAAAACGAATTACGTGCTCAGGATACGGATTAAAAGAGGCAAGTTCGACTACGCCAAAAACATCCTGATCGATCTTCAGCGGCACGACGAGCAAAGAAGTGGGGTTGGCTTCGCCCAGTCCTGAGGTGATGCGCACGTATTCCTCCGGTACCGACTGCAGGTACGTGGTCTGCTTTTCCAGAAAGGTCTGGCCGAGAATACCTTCACCGATCTTTATCCGGCGTGTTTCATGCTTTTTGACATCGAAAGCGAATAAAGAGACAAGTTCGAGGTGCGGGTCGCCGTCGTTTGTGTCATTCAATAGATAAAGACCACCCTGGTTAGAGCCAGTGTAGTTGGCGAGTGTCGAGATAATCTTGTCTCCGAGCGCAATGATGTCGTCGTTACCTGAACGAAGTATGTCGACGAATTTTGTAAGTCCTTCGTTGGTCCACTGCCGTTTTTGATCCTCTTCGTTCAATTGTCGCAAACGCGACTGCATGTCAACGAGCGAGTCCGCCAGCTGATTTGTTCCCGGTTTGTAATCCTTGTCAAATGTTTCATAGCGTATGGAGAGGTCGCCATCGCCTATCGCCTTGACGAAATCAGACGCGTCTTTCAGCTGCTCGATCACATTGTTCACCTCTGTGGCGAGCGTCCCTATTTCATTTGGCGGAAGGCCTGTCGTGTGGTTGTGGGCTGCCGTATTTTCGCGCATAGTGCCCAGAGGATGAAGTAGTTTGCGTGTGAACAGGAAATACATTCCTACACATAACCCAATGTTCAAAATGCCAACGGCGGCAAGCGTAATGTGGTGAAGCGAGCGTTGCTGCGCAATGGCCGTGTCAAGATCTTCGACAAGACGGTTGTACCACGAGGTCACGCCTTCCCATTGTGTTCGCGCCAATCCCAGGTCGCGCCGGTTCTGGCCGGGGCTCGCGGCCGTTATGCGCTCAGCGGTTTCGACGAAAGTGATCCATCGTTCCTGCAATTCGTCAAAAGCGATGCGTGGCAGCCGTGGCAGTGGGTCAAGGATCACGGTGGATCCCTCCATCCGGCCACCGTCCGACAGCACTTTCATGGCATGCGCCTGCCGTGCGAGCCGTGCGCCGAGATCACGCGCGGGCTGCCGGCCATCGGCGTGCAACACCACATCCGCGTACACATCCTGTGCCATCAACTGGGTCTTGCGTGCAACGTCGCCTTGATAGTGAAGTCGTTCCAGCGTGTTGCCCGTTTGCCGAAGTAAGAGATACTGGACTACAAAAAGAATTCCCAGAACGGCCAGTAAAAATGAGCACTGAAAGGCCAGGCTCCTGTTCCTCAAAAAATTCATAACCTAAAAATAGAAAATTACTTCTTGTCCGGCTGCTCCATGTTAGATTTTGTGAAGCCATAGGGCAGTAGCGATTCGGCGGATGGTGCAATTATCCAGTTATGTTGCCGGTCGAGCATGACGATTTGTATCGGCGACTTCTGGCGCGTTTCAAATTCCAGCATCGCCTGGCGGCATGTTCCGCAACTCGTTGCGGGTACCAGGTCTTTTCCGCCTTTTCGTCGCGCGACAACGGCGATCTTTGTAATCTTAGCCGTGGTGTTTGCAGCGGCTGCAGCATACAGCGCCACACGTTCCGCACACATTCCGGCAGGAAATGCTGCATTTTCCTGGTTCGTGCCGGTCATGTACGAACCGTCGTCCATCAGCAGCGCAGCGCCAACATGAAATTTTGAATATGGCGCGTAAGCGTGCGTGGCGGCTTCCTTCGCCTTATGGACCAGATACTTCGACTCGGCGTCGAGATCTTCGAGCGTCTTGGCAGTTTCAAATTTCGCCATGGCCGGGAGGTTATAGGAAAGATAACGATTTGACATCGCAATCCAGTGACACCATAACGGATTTTTGGGCACATTGGTCCGCAACGCTTTCCCCACAAGCCGCTTTGGTTTACATTTGAAGTCATGAGCAATGTCCTTGTGCTTGGCGCCGGGCGCTCGTCAGGTGTCCTGATTGAATACCTTTTGGAGCAATCGGCATCACATGGCTGGACCGTCACGGTTGCCGATCGGATGGTGGAGGCTGCGACCGCTGCCGTAAAGGATCATCCAAGAGGTGTTCCGGTGTCATTGGATCCCGCCAACGAGACCGCGACCGCATCGCTTATCCGTGATGCCGACGTGGTTATCTCCATGCTTCCGCACGCGTGGCACGTGCCCGTGGCTACCTTGTGTCTGCGGGAGCGACGCCACCTTCTGACGGCGAGCTATGTCACGCCTGCTATGAATGCGCTCGACAAGGACGTTCGGTCTGCCGGGCTACTGTTTCTCAATGAGTGCGGCCTGGACCCGGGTATCGATCACATGAGCGCTATGGAAATGATCGACCGTATTCACGGAGAGGGTGGATCAATTCTTTCTTTTGAGTCGTTTACCGGCGGCCTGATCGCCCCCGACACCGATCCCACAAATCCCTGGCATTACAAGTTTACCTGGAACCCGCGCAACGTCGTGCTGGCAGGTCAGCAAGGCGATGCAGAGTACTTGTATAACGGGGAGACGGTCAAGGTTCCTTATGCGAAATTGTTTCTTTCGACAACATCGTTCGACGTTCCGGGAATTGGTGTGCTGGAAGGCTATCCGAATCGTGATTCGCTGCGCTACATAGAACTGTACGGCATCCCCGAGACAAAGACGCTCATACGGGGCACATTTCGTTACAAAGGTTTTTGTTCTGCGTGGAATGTTCTCGTGAAACTCGGATGCTGCGACGATACCCGCGAACTGGACAAAGTTGCAACTACAACGCATGCGGGTTTTATTCGATCTTTTCTCCCTTCGCCCAACGGCTCAGTCGAAGAGGGGCTGGCGCGATTTGCGGGTCTCGCGATCGACAGTCCCGAAATGGAATGTCTGCGGTGGTCCGGATTCTTCAACGATGAACCTATCGGACTCACATCGGGTACTCCCGCGCAGGTATTTGAACACATCCTTATGAAACGGTGGGCATTGAATAAGGAAGACCATGACCTGGTTGTCATGCTGCACCGAATCGTGTATGAATCCGACGGAAAGCGAAATAGTCTGCAGGCACACATGAACCAGGTGGGTACAGACACACACACAGCAATGGCCACCACCGTCGGTTTGCCGCTGGGTATTGCGACGAAGCTGTTGTTGGAAGGCCGGATTACACTCCGTGGTGTAGCTATTCCGGTAAAAAAGGAACTTTACGCGCCGATCTTACACGAACTCGCAGACAGGGGGATTGTGTTTGAAAGCACTTCGAACACATAGGCGCCCGTCTCGCGCTGTTGTTTACTCCTGATTTTTTGTTAGCGCTTCGTACTCGTGGTCGATCAAAAGATTGCCACCCTGCGCGGCAGCTACGGCCAACGCATCGCATCGTTCGTTCTCGGGGTGCCCGGCATGGCCCCGTACCCATACGAATTCCGGTTTATACTTTCTGTGGAGCGGAATGTATCGCTTCCATAAGTCGACGTTGGCTTTCTTCTTAAATCCCTTTTGTTCCCAACTCCAAAGCCACCCTTTCTTGACCGCGTTGACTACATATTCAGAATCCGAATAGATCCTGACGGGGATGCCTTCTTTTTTCAGAGCTTCAAGTGCAGCGATGACGGCCAACAGTTCCATCCGGTTGTTCGTCGTGAGCCGGTAACCTCGCGACAGTTCACGGTAGTGGTCCCCGTAACGCATGATTACACCATACCCTCCCGGGCCAGGATTTCCCTGTGCGGCACCGTCCGTAAAAATTTCAATCATAATGCGAGGTTCGATTTGAATATCTTCACCGCGATGGCAAGCAGAATGATTCCAAAGACGCGTCGTAACACCGCGAATCCCGAATTGCCGATTACACGCTCAAGCCAGGCAGATGAGCGAAGAACGATGTACACAAATACCAGATTAAGTACAATACCGATAAGGATGCTGATTTCCGAATAGACCGAACGTAGTGTAAGGATCGTGGTTAGTGTGCCCGCTCCTGCAATCAAAGGGAAAGCCAAGGGAACAACCGAACTTGACCCGCGTGCATCCGGATCGTCTTTCATCAGCGTAATGCCGAGTATCATCTCCATCGCAACGATAAACATGACGATGGCTCCGGCGACAGCGAAGGAGGCAATGTCAAGGCTGAACAGCGCCAATATGGATTGGCCGAGATAGAAGAAAGCGACCATCAGTATACCCGCGATGATCGTGGTCTTTTCTTCGTGGATTTCTCCTTCCCTCTTTCGGATGGCAATAATGATAGGGACAGATCCCAATACGTCGATCACTGAAAACAATGTTAGGGTGACGGTAGAGATTTCCTTCAGGTCAAGCATACAAGAGCGTTGCTATATGGTATTGCGCGACCAGGTTCATGTCTCCTGGAGTTTGTGCATGAAGTAGGTGAGGGCGAGGGAATAGCTCTCCAGTCCGAATCCTGAAATGATACCCACGCACTTCGAGGTAATGACGCTCTTGTGCCGGAACTCTTCCCGTGCGTAGACATTTGAGATGTGTACTTCAATGACGGGCGTGTTAATTGCCCCGATGGCGTCGTGTATCGCTATCGATGTATGCGTGTAGGCGCCGGCGTTGAGAATAATACCATCATAACTAAATCCTACCTCCTGTATCTTGTTCACCAGTTCGCCTTCGAGGTTGGATTGAAAATATTGTATCTCAGCAGGAGCGAACCGGGTTTTCAGTGTATCCAGGAAAGCATCAAAGGATTGTTTTCCATACACGTCGGGTTCGCGTTTTCCGAGCAGGTTGAGGTTGGGTCCGTTTATGATCTGGATCTTCATCTGACGCCTGGCTTTTTTACGTGGGGCCAATTTAGTCATTTTTCCGGCCGCGGTCGTCACAGGGAAATGGAACGTCGATGACGGATTAATTTGCAACTTTAGAGCCGAATATGGATCAGGTTTGGGACGTTCATATTAAGCATTTCGGCGATTTCCTGAGGATAGAGCGCTCGCTCGCTGCGAACTCGGTAGACGCATACCTTCATGATGTGGGTTTGCTGAAACAGTTCGCCCGATCACGCCGGCCGGCCCTGACGCCGCTTACGCTCGAGCCAGGCGACGTCAGGGATTTTCTGCAGTTTCTCAATGAAATGGGAATCGGTGCAAGTAGCCAGGCCAGGATCCTTTCAGGGTTAAAGTCATTTTGCCGATACCTGGTAGACGAAGAACTGCTCTCCCGGAACCCGACAGATCTTATCGAAGGGCCACGCCTGGGACGGAAGCTGCCAGAGCCTCTGGACTATCACGAGATCGTTCGAATGCTTGAAGCTATTGACTTGTCTACGCCGGAAGGCACACGCAATCGGGCTATGCTTGAAGTGTTGTATAGTTCGGGCCTGCGGGTATCGGAGCTGATAACGCTGCAGCTGAATAATTTTCATCCTGACGCGGGCCTGCTTCGTGTTGTAGGGAAGGGCAATAAAGAGCGACTTGTGCCCGTGGGCCGGGAAGCGGCAAAATTTATGCGTATATATATAGAGGAGGTGCGGGGCCGTGCGCCTCATAAGCCGCCACAAAAGGGTCATGAGGCCTGGGTTTTCCTTAACCGAAACGGCCGCGGGATGAGTCGTGTGATGGTGTTTACGATTATCCGCAATCTCGCTGCGGTTGTCGGATTGAAAAAGAAGATCAGCCCGCACACGTTCCGGCATTCTTTCGCTACACACCTTATTGAAGGTGGCGCTGACCTGCGCGCTGTTCAGGAAATGCTCGGCCATGAATCAATTACCACCACGGAAATATATACCCACCTCGACAAGGATTACCTGAAGCAGGTTGTGCGGGAATATCATCCCAGGGACAGAAAGCGGTGATACGCAGACGCATACCCACGCGTTACTTTTCGTAAACCTGAAACCCCCATATCGCTCCCAATCTTGCCGAACCACCTGGCTTGTCGATGCCATATGAAATCGGTACCTTCATATATGCCGGGGCGTATGAAAGTGTGTGTGTTTTTTGCCTTGATGATGCCAACAAGTCTGTTGGGGCAGAAGGTCGAGGTATCGGATTTCGACAAGGCAGACTTCCGCGGGCTAAGCACTTTCACTGTCGCGAAGGGGGAACTCACCCTTACAGGTGAAGACACTTCCATATCAGCGGAGGCTTTTTATAATTGGGTGAAGGAGTTCGTCCGGCACGAGTTGGAGCCGCGGGGTTATGTCTTTACGGAAGATTCTGCTGCGGACTTTACGGTCGACTATGTTGCCGGTTCATACAACATCACACGCAACGACGATCTGGGCAGGCTGGGAGGAACGCCTGCTGATGATCCGGCGAGAATGGATCAGTCGCGCTATTGGACGCAGTCGTACCAGGAAGGTTTGGTTGTACTCCAGGTGTACAGAGGAAAATCAAAGAAAATAATCTGGGAAGCTGAGGGGACGGCCAATATGCATCCGGGTCAGGTCCGGCGGGCACTGGCGGGGCTGATTGCGAAAGCGCTGAGGAAATTTCCCAGGAGAATGGGAGAATAAGGGAGAAAAATAAAGGGCAGAGAATGTCCCCCTGCCCCTCATTATGATGTCTTAGCCAGCCTACAGCCTACGGAAGAATAAATTTCACCCCGGCAAAAATGGCCAACTGATCGAAGTCGCTTATCACATATTTCAATTCCGCAAAAGGTAGTATGCTGTCATTGCTAACAGGGAAGTTCGCACCCAGCCCGAGATTAAGCCCTATTTCCGTATCGGACGCACTGGCTGAAAATCCGGCTAACGCCGGACCGTCGTATTTTACCTTATAGCTAGCGATGTTGAGTCCGAGAATACCGTACAGGTCAATATTTTCTTGCAGGAAATAGTAGTTGAAGTTACCATTGATCTCCCACATGGATGACTTGACGTCGCCTTGCTTCTTGCCAAAAAAGAACACCACTTGCGGGGAGATTCCCATATTTTCCTTGATCATGAATTCCCCGACTGCACCGAGCGCGAGACTCTCGATCTCGGATCCATAACCCAGCAAACCGCCGACACGTGTTTGTGCGGACGCGGTTAACGATACCACCGTTGCGAGCAATACTGTAAATAGTACCTTTTTCATTGTATGTGTTTTTAAAATTCCTGCAATTGTACGACAAATTTCGACAAATATTCAACCCTCCCCGATAGATTGTATCTTTGGGTCCGCATGTACAAACTTATCCGTCCGCTGCTATTTCTCCTGGATGCGGAGAAGATACACCACACCACGTTCCGCTTACTCCAATTTACGGGTAAACTGCCGGGTTTTGGCAGGCTGCTCCGATATTTATTTGATGTCCGCGATAAACGCCTTGAACGTACGTTAATGGGACTAACCTTCAGGAACCCGGTGGGCCTGGCCGCAGGGTTCGATAAGGATGCAAAAGCCGTGGATCAATTATCGGCCTTCGGCTTTGGTTTTATCGAGATCGGTACCGTAACACCCCGGCCTCAGCCCGGCAATGAAAAGCCGCGCCTGTTCCGGCTTCCGGCCGATAGGGCGCTGATCAACCGAATGGGGTTCAATAACGACGGGGCCACTGCCGCTGGGGAGCGGTTGGCGCGACGCAAGTCAAATGTGATAGTCGGGGGCAACATCGGACGAAATAAATCCACGGCCAACGAAGAAGCCCTCAGCGACTATGTGGAGTGCTTTAACACACTCTACCCGTATGTGGATTATTTTGTTGTGAACGTGAGTTCGCCCAACACCCCGGGTCTGCGTCAGCTTCAGGAACGTGAACCGCTGAGCCAATTGCTTGGAGCGATCAAACAACTGAGTTTGCGCCGCGAGGTACCCCGGCCGGTACTTCTGAAAATTGCCCCCGATCTTTCAGATGAACAGCTGGACGACGTTGTCGCCATCCTGAGAGAATCGCACGCCGACGGTGTCATTGCGACCAATACCACCATCTCACGCGAAGGGCTTTCGACACCCCCTGCTGAGGTGGAGAAGATAGGCACCGGCGGCCTCAGTGGTGCACCGCTGCGACAGCGCGCCAATGAGGTTGTCGCGTATCTGCGGCGTCAGCTTGGCCCGGACTTCCTGATCATTGGGTGCGGCGGAATACTGTCTGCCGATGATGCGCTGGAGAGACTCCGGTCCGGCGCAGACCTTATCCAGGTATACACCGGGTTCATCTATGAAGGGCCCGGGTTCGTTCGCCGCATCAATAGAAAGATCCTTTCGGACATGGGTAACGCCATGCCTATGCAAGGCTAGCGACGGTCCTATTCGACGCGGGTGAAGTTCATCGTGAGGACCAGCTTGCCGTCAAGGGGCCCGAAATCCGGAATGTCAACTTCTCCTTCCTTGAGGAACTCAAGAACCAGCGAACTATTGGTAAGGCTCTTGATCGTGAAGGTTTCAGACGTACCGAAAAAATCGTTCTGCAAGTCGACGTTTGCAACGACTTTATTGTTGCCATCAGTGTACTGCCAGGTACCGTTGGTGACGGTGCCGTCAACGTCCACCGAGGCGCTTCCGTCTTCGCGGAACTCGATAAGAGGGGTGAAGTCAGGTAGCGCTTCATCATAGACGGCGACCGGCGATCCCTGGGGCGTGAACTTGGCGTGGGCAGACGTACCCTGCCATACGCCTTCCAGCGGAGCCCTCTCTTCGTCGTCAGAACAGGATAAAAGGCCGCAGGCTACGAAAAATGCACCTGCGAGCAAAAGCAATCGCAGCTTCATGGTGAATCAGTAAGTTAAAAAGTATGCGTTCTGGATAGGCGTAAAAGTACGCACCTGAATCGAATAAAGAACCGTTCGCGGCCTAAAGGGGCCAAATTTCGCCAAAATAGCGGATTTCAAGACAGGGAGGGAGAAAAGAGGATCGGGCAGGTGGATCTGTTCAAGATTAAAACCTAATGATTATCCCTAATGATTAAGTCTCTATTTCCTTAAAACCTTGTAGCTAAAATAGAAACACAAACCCACAACCCCCCGAATCCTCATGGATTAAAGGTCGTAACTTTCTTGAAATCATCTATATAACGGTTGTAACAACTATTGACACACCTGTAACATGCCCCCTGTCTCTTCTTCTTTTCCCGCTATTCAATTCCCTTCGCCGCATAGGCCGACGGAATAACCCCAAACTGCTCTTTAAAACATTTGGTGAAGTACGAAAGGCTGTTAAAGCCGACCTGATAGGCTATTTGCGACACGTTATCCTGGCCTGCCTGAAGTTTTTCCGCCGCAATCTTCAACCGGATGCTTCTGATAAATTCCGTCGCCGACTTATCCGTTAGCGCCTTGAGCTTCCGATGGAGCTGCATTCGACTGATGCCAAGCTCTTTTTGAAGGTGTTCAACGGAGAAATCGGTATCGGAAAGGTGGTTTTCGACCAATGTGACCAATTTCTGAAGGAAGATTTCGTCGGCGTTCAGATTGTCCCATTGCTGGGATTTGAGCATGATCTTGCGGCCAAAATGTTCACGGAGCCTGCGGCGTTGGGAAATCAGGTTATTGGATGCGGTCAACAGTTCGCGCGGTTCGAAGGGTTTGGCGAGGTAATAGTCTGCCCCGGTCTGAAGGCCTTCAAGCTTGCTGTCCAGATCGGCCAGGGCGGTGAGCATCAGCACAGGCACATGGCTGGTTACCTGCGACTCCCGCAAACGGCGACACAATTCGAGGCCATCCATTTCCGGCATCATAATGTCCGTGATCACCAGATCAGGAACGATTTCAGCACACTTCATAAGGCCTTCCTTGCCATTCGAGGCTTCATCCAGCTCAAAGTCGTCTTCCAATATCCGTCGCAGGAACAGCCTCAGCTGGTCACTGTCTTCCACGATCAGCACCACCGGTCGCTTGCTCTCGTTGTAGGGCTCCATATCGATATCGTACGGCGCGCCGGAAGTTGCTTCCGGAACGGGTTGTACGGGTGCGGCGCCCGGCACGTGCAGCGCGGCGGGTAGCGACAAGGTGAAACGGGTACCGTCGTGATCGGATGTTATATGGATGGTGCCGCCATGAATAACCGCCAGTTCCTTCGACAGTGCGAGGCCAATCCCATGATGTGCGCGGCCCTCCGTGCCGTTGGTCTCCCCCTGGGAGGGCTTTCGTTCAAAGATCGTTTCCAGCTGTCCTGGAGGTATATGCAATGCACTATTCGTCACAGCAACCGTAAAGTATCCCGACGACATACCGGTGCGCACGTCTATGGTGCCTGCGGGGGGGCTGAACTTGATAATGTTCGATATCAGGTTGATCAGGATCGTTTCGACCTTGGTTGCGTCGAAGGCCATATTGAACGGTTCGACGGGGATGGAAAGATTAATTTCGAGTTGCTTCTGATTAGCGAGTGAATGGAAACTCGTCGTGGTCGTCCGAACCAGGGAAGTTATGTCGCCTCTCGCCAACTCAAGATTCAGTACGCCGTCGTTGAGACGCGACAATTCCATCAGGTCGTTGATCAATTGAAGCAGCCGCTGCCCGTTGGATCGCATTATCCGTAGCTGCTCCAATTCGGAATCTGACCCCGTCTTGCGTATCATTTCCTCGAGCGGTCCCAGAATCAGTGTGAGCGGTGTTCTGAACTCGTGCGACAGGTGTGCGTAAAACTGCGACTTCAGTCGATCCACCTCCCGTATCTTCTCGGCTTCCAACCGTGCGATCGTCGCCTGTACGATCTCCTCTTCCGCCCGGGCCTTGACAATCTTGTTCGAACACAACGCAGCGATAATGGTGAGAATGCGAAGGTGGGTATCGGTGAAAAAGTTTTTTTTGGAATGCTCCGAGTCGATTACACCGATTACCTTATTCTCATATACGATGGGTACTGTGATCTCGGAGAAGCGTCGTTCGTCGTCGACGATATAACGCGCGTCTTTTGATGTATCGTTGATGACTTCCGGTACGCCGGTTTGCGCCACCGTGCCTACGATACCCTTTCCCATCGGGATGGTGATGGCGTTGGCGATCTCAAAGGCATCGGGATTCTTGGGTCCGAACGCTGCTTTTTGTTCCAGCACATTCGTTTTCTCATTGACCAGGTAAATAACGCAGTCTTCGAACTCCAACTGCGACATGCAGTTCTTGGCAACGTCCCAGAGAATTTCTTCCACGGTGTTCTTGCCGTAAAGGCTCGTAGCGAAATACGCTATAATCCTTTCGGATTCGCGCGAAGTACCGATGATCTGTTCATTCTTCATGTTCTGCCGCGCGTACAACATGAAATAGAACAATGCGGCGATTACCGAGAGGATAAACGTGAGCGCGATGTTCCCGTAGTAATATCCAAGCTGTTCCGAGGGGGAGAGGCCTACCTCAAGCAGGCTGTAGTTGGTCAATTCCAGTGTGAGCAAACACAGCAGCGAAAAGGCAATGGAAAAGATTAGACTTCGTTTTTCAGTGAAGTCGTAGATCAGCACCGCGCCGAAGATTACCGGGACGAACAGGAGTTGTTCACCGGCCGAACGCCCGAACGCCGAGGCAGTAATGAATAAGTAGACGTTGGCGCTCAGGAAGAGCAGATGTTTCGCGATGAAGTGCCGGCCTTTTTGGTTGAGCCAGAAGGTTACGGCGCAGATAACGAAGAAGATGCCGGTGGCAATCCTGAGAAGGGGAGGATCGGCAGGAAAGATGAATAAAAAGGGAAAAGAACTGATTACTGCCAGGCCCGCAAACAGCGAAGTGAGATCCTTTTTCCGCGACAACTCGAAGGACATGGGTGGATAGTTGACGGTCGTACATGGTAAGTTAGTGAAAATGTGAGTCGAAGCCGCTCAGCGGGCGATTTTAAATGTTTTTCCGTAGTTTTGCGAATTCAGTACGATGGCGAAAAACACAGCTAAGTCAAACACCTTCAGGACCTCCAAAGAGAAAAAGGACAAGGCGAAGAAAGCGAAATTCAGTTTCGGATTTTTTAAGGACCCGAGGTTAAAGCTTGCTTTTGGATTTTTCCTGCTCCTGACCTCTGTGTTCCTTCTCACCGCGTTTATCTCCTACCTGTTCACAGGAAAGGCCGATCAGAGTATCGTGATGGCGGGCGAGCGGGAACTCATCGAGTCGGGAAAAGAAGCTAAGAACTGGCTCGGTCTGTACGGTGCGATTGTTTCGCACTATTTCATTTTCCGATGGTTTGGGGTTTCCGCCTTCTTTGTTCCACCACTCTTGTTTGCGTGGTCTTTCCGGATTCTTTTCCACCGGTCGGTCGTGCGTCTCAGCTCAGTCTTTACCTTTTGCCTTTTCGCAACGCTGTGGTTAAGCTTGTTGCTTGGGTATATGACCCGCCTGAACGATTCGCCGGGTGAATGGGGATTCCTCGGAGGGGGACTCGGCGATGCCATGGCGGAAGTCTTCCAGAGCATGTTCGGGTGGGGTACATTCCTGTTTCTCATTCTCTCCCTCTTTATATTTATCATTTACTTTTTCAACGTCACCGCGCTTAATGTGCTCCAACCCGGAAACCCGAAGCCGATGGGCAATGACGCGATCGTTGATGACGAACAGGATAACAAAACGTCGGGCTATACTGACGAAGGCGACAACTGGCCGGAGATCGTTGCCAAGTCGGCAACCCCCGAACCTGTAGCCGCTGTTCCGGAAGATGAACCGAAACCCAAGGTTGAGCCTGAACCCCTGAAAGCGCCGGTTGACAATCTGCCGGCCCCTGAAAAGGCGATAGATCTTGACGTGGAAAAGCCCACACCTCAGAAAAGGCCGGCCACGGCCGAACCTGTTTTCACCGTCGAGGAAAGGACTGAGACAGAAAAACTCTCCGAACAGCTGGTAGAAGAACAGGGCTTGTACGACCCTACGCTGGAGCTGAGCGGGTACCGGATTCCTCCGCTGGATTTGTTGCGCGAATATGAAACCAGCAAGGTTCAGGTAACGCAGGAAGAGCTTAACCAGAATAAGGATCGGATCGTTGCGACATTGATCAACTTCAAGATCGGAATTCAAAGCATCAAGGCTACGATCGGTCCCACCGTGACCCTTTATGAAATCGTGCCTGATGCAGGCATAAAAATTTCGCGCATCAAGAACCTCGAGGATGACATCGCCCTCAGCCTGGCGGCCCTGGGCATTCGTATCATCGCGCCCATTCCCGGAAGAGGCACGATCGGTATTGAGGTGCCTAATAAGAACCGGGAGATGGTAAGCATACGCTCTGTGTTGAGTACGGAACGTTTTCAAAAGAGCGATATGGAACTGCCCGTGGTGCTGGGCAAAACGATCTCCAACGAGGTGTACCTTGTCGATCTTACCCGCATGCCGCACTTACTGGTGGCAGGGGCGACCGGCCAGGGTAAGTCGGTTGGGCTTAACGTACTTCTTACCTCATTACTATACAAGCGCCATCCGTCGCAACTCAAGTTTGTGCTCGTCGACCCGAAGAAGGTGGAGATGTCGCTGTTCTCCAAGATAGAACGACATTACCTGGCGAAACTTCCCAACAGTGAGGAAGCTATCATCACGGATACGCGGAAGGTGGTGCATACGCTCAACTCGTTGTGTATCGAGATGGAGAACCGGTATGAAATGCTCAAGGATGCCGGTGCGAAAAACCTGAAGGAATACAATGCCAAATTCGTCTCCCGCAAACTCAACCCGCGGGAAGGTCACAGGTTTCTGCCTTATATCGTTCTGGTAATCGATGAGCTTGCTGATCTTATGATGACCGCCGGTAAGGAGGTAGAGACACCGATAGCACGCCTTGCCCAGCTGGCGCGTGCAATCGGCATCCATCTGGTCGTCGCCACCCAAAGGCCGTCGGTCAACGTGATTACGGGGGTCATCAAGGCTAACTTCCCGGCGCGGCTTTCCTTCCGTGTCATTTCCAAGGTGGACTCGCGTACCATCCTGGATACCGGGGGCGCTGACCAACTCGTGGGAATGGGCGACATGCTGTTGTCGACCGGCTCTGACATTCTGCGTCTTCAATGTCCATTTATCGACACCCCTGAGATCGAGCGGGTGGTCGACTACATCAGTTCGCAGCGCGGTTACGATTCCGCTTACCTGCTCCCCGAATTCGAAGGCGACGACGAGAGCGGGGCGGCCAGCGTCGACCTCGCGGAGCGCGATGCCCTGTTCGAAGAGGCGGCTCGCCTCCTCGTGCAACACCAGCAAGGGAGCACTTCCCTCATCCAGCGAAAGCTAAAACTCGGGTACAACCGGGCCGGACGCCTTATTGACCAACTGGAGGCGGCAGGGATCGTCGGACCGTTCGAGGGCAGTAAAGCCCGGGAAGTGCTGATCCGGGATGAGGTCAGTCTGGAACAATTATTGAATGAACTGAAGGAAAAACACGGACAATTATAACTTTGCACCTTATTTTACCATGAAGTATCTTATTATCAGCGCTTTTCTTGTATTCCTCGGAGGCGAGGCCTTTTCTCAGTACGACCCCAAAGCCCTCGAGACCCTTGAGGCCATGAGTGCGAAACTCAAGTCCATAGGCGCGTTCGAAGCCAATTTCACCTACCGCCTGACGAATGATGTGGATAATATCAATGAGGAATTCAAGGGCAAGATGACCGTCAAAGGCGACAAATACCGGCTTTCCCTGCCCGAGCAGGAGGTCATCAACAATGGTACTACGCTCTGGACGTACCTCCCCGATGCAAATGAGGTGAATATCGACAACTACGATCCGAATTCGGAAGATGTCAACCCGTCTAAGATTTTTGAGATTTATAAGAAGGACTTCAAATACCTCTACCTCAAAGACGAAACGGTAGGTGGTGTGGTTTGCGAGGTGATCGACCTGGTACCCGAAAAGCCGGATGCCCAGTTTTTTAAGATCCGTATGAACATCGCCAAGAAGGATAAAAGCGTAAAGAGTTTTACCATGTTCGATAAGGGGGGAAACCGGTACACCTATTCGATAACCGAATTCAAACCCAACATCAGCGTGGATGATTCATTTTTTGCTTTTGATCCAAAGAAGCATCCGGGCGTAGACATCATTGACCTGCGCTGATGTACCACGGCGGGCCGGCTCAAAGTTTAATCGTTATTTTACGGCATGGACCGTCAGCAGCTCTTTGACAGGATCCGGCAGAAAGGTTCGTACCTGTGTATAGGACTGGATACCGACATCCGGAAAATTCCGTCTCATCTGCTTTCAAGCGAGGACCCGCTGTTTGAATTCAACCGACAAATCATCGACGCGACGCACGAGTACTGCGTAGCGTATAAGCCGAACATCGCCTTTTATGAGTCGCTGGGTCCTGCAGGTTGGCAAAGCCTCGAACGCACGCTGAAGTATATCCCTGACGGGATCTTTACTATCGCGGACGCCAAACGCGGCGACATCGGCAATACTTCGTCATTGTACGCACGCGCGTTCTTCGAGCAAATGGAGTTCGATGCCATCACCGTGAACCCTTATATGGGTACCGACTCTGTCGCGCCCTTTCTGGCGTTCAAAGACAAGTGGACGATTTTGCTGGCATGCACATCCAACCCGGGTAGCAACGACTTCCAGATGATCGAATCGAAAGATTCAGCAAGGCCGCTGTATGAAGAGGTTATCATCAAAGCGCGTGAATGGGCTGGACCCGACCAATTGATGTTCGTTGCAGGCGCAACCGCTCCGGATCGCATTAAAAGGGTACGCCACCTCGTTCCTGATCATTTTCTTCTCGTGCCGGGCATCGGTGCTCAAGGAGGTAGCCTTTCTGCCGTGTCAGAAGCGGGGATGAACGACATGTGTGGGCTGCTTGTAAATGCGACCAGGTCGATATTGTATGCCTCCGACGGGAAGGATTTTGCGGAGAAAGCAGCGCTGGAAGCGGAAAAGCTTAGGAACGAAATGAAGTTGCACCTCCAGCGATTTCTATAAACCCACTCCAGCCCCCTGCCTCTGCATCTGCACCTGCCTCTGCATCTGCCTCTGCCCTAATATCCCGCAACTCCTCCATCGGGCGACCGGCTATCGGCATGCCCGCTCAACACCCCCCGGTCTGCATCGAACACGATACCCATGGCCGCTCCCTGCATTCGTATCTGACGCAGGCGATGCCCTATTTGACTGAGAAGGTCAAGCGTGTCGTCTGTGAGGCTGTACTTTTCGTATGCGATCACATCGGGAAGCCATTGATGGTAAAATCGGCCCGACTCAATGGCCATCGCGATGTCCATATCGTGGTCCACAACATTCAGTATGACCTGGAGAACGGTGCCGATGATCGATCGTCCACCGGGACTGCCGATCAGCATGAACAGCTTTCCATCCTTGGCAAGGATTGTCGGCGTCATACTTGACAGCATGCGTTTGCCGGGGGCGATGAGGTTTGGCGGTGTTCCGATCAACCCTTCATCGTTTGTCACGCCCGGGATGGGGTTGAAGTCGCCCATTTCATTATTGAGAAAGAATCCCAGCCCGTCGGCCACGATCTGCGATCCGTATGCGTATTCCAGCGTATAGGTGAGCGATACGGCGTTGCCTTCCTTGTCGACTACCGACAGATGCGTGGTATTAGGACTCTCATAAGGCTGACTGAATGCAGCGGGGTCGCTGACGGAGACGGTGTCAGGCACGATGGTATTTCGCAAAGTAGCGGCATACTCCTTGGAGATCAGTTTTTCTATGGGCATGTCGGGATTAAAATCCGGGTCGCCAAGGTGAAGTGCGCGATTGGCGTATCCCCTGCGCATGGCCTCGCTCACCACGTGAACGTACGCGGCGGAATGATACCCGTAGGCCGTCAGATTGAAGCCCTCAAGGATGTTGAGCATTTGAATCAGCGTGACACCCCCTGAACTGGGAGGCGCCATGGAATAGATGTCGTAGCCCCGGTAGGTTCCGGTCACAGGCATGCGCTCGCGCGCTTCGTACTCGGCCAGATCCAGGCGCGTCATGATCCCTCCCTGCGATTGAATAAAGGAGACCAGCTTTTCCGCCGTCTTTCCACTGTAGAAACCCTCTTTTCCCCGGCGTTTGATGCGCGCCAGGGTGCGGGCCAGGTCAGGCTGGCGCCACGTTTCGCCGGGTTGATACATTGTCGTGCCATCGCGGAACATGACCGCTGCCGTAGAGGGTATCTCCTTCCAACGCTTTTCGTGATAAATGGCATCGTGATAGATGCCGTAGGTATAGGAAAAGCCCTTTCGCGCCAAACGCACCGCCGGCCGTACCAGCCGGGCCCATGGCAATTTCCCATACAACCGGTGTGCGTCATAAAGACCCGCCACGGTGCCGGGCACGCCCACAGCAAGAATACTCAGGTGGTTGAGATCTTTGACCAGGTCTCCGTTCTCATCCAGGTACATCGTAGAGGTTGCAGCAGCCGGCGCTTTCTCGCGAAAGTCGAATGTGGTAACTTCACCCGTGTGCTGGCGATACACGATGAAGCCGCCGCCGCCGATGTTGCCTGCGGAAGGCCATGTGACCGCCAGCGCAAACGCCGTGGCCACCGCGGCATCGATCGCGTTACCCCCATCCTTCAAAATCGCTACACCCACCTCTGACGCGATTTCCGACGCTGACACCACCATCCCGTCGCGCGCATATTCCTGCGCAACAAGGCTGGTGGTGACCCAACAAAGAAACACTGACAGGTACTTTCGCATGCCTTGATCCTCAATGGTCAAAGTAGGTATTTTTGAATTCATTCGGAATTCATCCGATACTTCGTTGGCAACCCTGTTCATGACATACAAAAAGACCCTCAATGATAGAAGCATTCGTTCAATACGTCTGGCAGTTCCAGTATTTCGACAGGCGGGAGCTGCGCACCACCGCCGGCGACAGCGTGGAGGTTTTTTCTCCGGGCACACTCAACCATGACGCCGGCCCCGATTTTCTCAACGCGCGCATCAGAATTGGCGAGATCGAGTGGATCGGCAATGTGGAAGTACACGGTAACGCGTCGGGATGGCGCGACCATCGGCACGATCAGGATCCGGCATACGACAACGTGATCCTTCATGTAGTCTGGTCGTTCAATCATAAGGCCGTGCGTCAGGATGGCTCAATCCTCCCTACGGTGGCCCTAAGCGGTCGTGTCGATCGCGGTATGATCCTGCGGTACAACAAACTGCTCGCCACCCGCTCTACGGTTCCTTGCGCGGCCAGGTATCCGACCGTAGACGCGGAAACGAGATGGGAAATGATGCAGCGGGCTGCTATGCTGCGCCTGCAGGAGAAGGCGGCGGTAGGTCGTGCCTTCTGGGAGCGATCCGGTAACGATTGGGAGGAAACGTTGTATCAGCTGCTGTGCCGAAGTTTCGGCTTCAAGGTCAACGCGGAGCCCATGGAACAACTGGCCCGCGCGCTTCCCTTTAAAATGATACTCAAACACAGTGACAACCAGTTGCTGGTTGAAGCGCTTTTGTTCGGTACCGCCGGACTCCTGGATACAGGGCATCGCGACACCTATTTCCTTCGTCTGAAACAGGAGTATCAATGGCTTGAAAGGAAGTACAGCCTGGACAAACGCAAGCTGAAGCCATCCCAGTGGCGATTTCTTCGCATGCGGCCGGCGAATTTTCCTACGCTGCGCCTTGCCCAGCTGGCGGCAATACTCCATCATCACCCGCGAATCTTCTCCATTGTGCGCGATGCCAGCCATCTTAGAACGCTTCGTTCTATATTTGTTGCACGGCAGTCCGATTTCTGGTTGCGACATTACCGCTTCGGACTTCGACAAACCAATACAATCGCGCCGATGGGCAACGCCAGTATTGATAACATCATTGTTAACGCCATTGTACCGCTACTGGCTGCGTATGGCACAACGATGGACGAACCTTTTCAGGTCGATAAGGCCGTTGCCTTGCTCAAGGCAATACCCGCCGAACAAAATTCTATCACGCGTAAGTGGGACACGCTGGGTGATCCGGCCCGTTCTGCGTTTGACTCGCAGGCACAGATTGGTTTGTATCAATTGTTCTGTCGCCCCCGAAAATGTCTTGACTGCAGCATCGGGTCGTTCATTGTGAAATCGCCTTAAGGATGATTGCAGGCTACATCCTTTCGCTTGTATTCATTGCTGGTCTTGTCGGGTTACACTACCGATTTAACCGTGGTATACTCGTGCATTGGTACTGGCCTGCTCTTGGCGTCAGAATACTTGCCGGGTTGGCAATTGGGTATATGTATGTGGTTCATTATGGCGCCGGCGATCCGATCACATTTTCGACCGACGCTACCACCCTGGCGAACATTGCACGTGAGGATCCGACGCGGTACCTGCAGTTCCTGTGGAGTGGATCGCTGCTGGAAGGTCTTGCCAACGAACAGCCCCGTGTGATCTTTATGGTGAAGGCGCTGAGCCTGGTCTACCTGATCACCTGGAACAACTTTTGGATCGCCTCGGTATTGCTTGCGTTCTTTTCTTTTGCCGGCGCCTGGTTTCTTGTTCGCATCATTGCGTCGCGCTGGAATTCTTCCTTCCCGGCTGTGATCGCCTTCCTCTTCTGGCCCAGTATTGTGGTGTGGACTTCGGGCGTATTGAAAGAAACCATCGCCACACCGTGCCTATTCGTTATGGTGGGCTGCGTGCTCATGATCAGGGAGAACCCGCGGCGCGTTCTTGCCTGGTTGGGATTCGTTATTGCCTCCTGGCTTGGGTGGAAGCTGAAATACTATAATGTAGGTGTGTTTCTGTCTGCAGGGCTCACCGCACTGGCAGTCCACTACATGATCGGTATCCTTCAGATCGGTAACCGGTACGGTCAGGTGTTGTTGTGGCTCGTGGTATTCGCCACCTTGACGGGCACTGTAACCTTTCTTCATCCGAACTTTAACCTCCAGGCGCTACCGGGCGTGATCGTTGATAATTACAGGCTCTCGGTCGAATTGTCGGAGGGTTCCGGCGTTATCCTATTTCAGGGGTTGGAACCTACCTGGGCGCGTATTGCGGTGTATGCCCCGAAGGCGCTCTTTTCGGGTCTGTTCAGGCCGTTTCTGTGGGAAGCCGGATCATGGCTGGCTTTGGCGGGCGCCCTGGAGAATCTTTTCCTTTTCGTAATGGTCATATGGGCTTTTGTGCATGCCCTACGCAACCCCGGTTGTCGCGAGCCGCTGCTTTTTTTGGCTGCGCTGGTTGTAGTGTTGATCCTCGGCGTAATTCTTCCGCTGTCGTCTCCTAACTTTGGAACGCTGTCGCGATACCGGGTCGGGTATTTGTCACTGTTCGTGTTCTTTACGCTCCAGGGCATTCCGGGGCTGGAAAACAGGGTGAATGAATTCCTGCGACTAAAGCTGCGCGGTGTTCAAAAGAATTAACTTTGGACGTACAATAGCTTTTTAGTGTATGGATAATCCCGTTATAATATTTGGTGCGACCGCGCTGGGACGTCAGGCGCGAATGATCTTCGAAGAAAACGGAAATGCCGTCTATGGATTTCTCGATGACGACAAGAAGCGGCACGGCAGCGAGATCGATGGCGCTTCGATATTAGGCGCTATGGACGACGATGGGTTCCTGAAATTTATCGGCCGTAAGTGTGAAGCATTTGTTGCCGAGGACGACAATACCCTCCGCAAAAGCCTGGTCAGGATGCTTCATGAAAAACGGAAGGTACAACCGGTAAACTGCATCCATAAGACAGCTATAATTCCCGACGTTGCATCGATCGGCCATGGTAACTTCATTGACATGGGCGTGATGATGGGTGCAGGAGCAGCACTGGGCAGCCACTGTCTCGTTCAGGCAGGTGCACTTATCGCACCTGAAGCTTCGCTGGGTGATTTTGTGCAGGTGGGAGCTGGCGCGCAAATCAATTCGGAAGTTACGATTGAAGATGAAGTCTTCATCGGTTCAGGTGTCGTTATCGTATCAGGCATTACCATCGGCAAAGGGGCAAGGATTGGTGCGGGATCGGTCGTGATCCAGCCCGTGGCAGCGGGAGAAACAGTTTTTGGTAATCCTGCCGAGGTGGTAAAGGTATAGCATGGCACCTATCCCTGCGTCGAACCTCCTGCTCAATCCCGATGGGAGCGTATACCACCTGGGCCTACTCCCGCACCACATCGGCGAGATCGTAATTACGGTAGGCGACCCCGACCGTGTCGACCAGGTTACAGCCCATTTTAACAGCATTGCGTTCGAAACCCGCAACCGCGAGTTTGTTACGAAAACCGGTACCTACGGGAGCCGGCGCATAACGGTGTTGAGCACCGGCATCGGAACAGATAATATCGAGCTGGTGATGACCGAACTCGATGCGCTGGTCAACGTCGACCTTCGAAAAAGAGAACCGCTCCAGGAAAAGCGCCGTCTGCAGATCGTCCGTATCGGTACATCGGGATCGTTGCAGGAGGATATCCCCGTGGGAACGCACCTGTATTCCGACTATGCGGTGGGGCTTGACGCTATGATGGCGTATTACCACCTGAGCATGACCGAGGTGGAGCAGGCGCTGGCGCGCGACCTCCATGAAAAAATTCAGCTTCCCCTGCGTCCCTACGTTGTACAGTGTTCGCCGAGCCTCAGAGACCGGATCGGTGTCGCGATGAAGCCGGGCAATACGGTTACAGCACCCGGCTTTTTCGCGCCGCAGGGCAGAAGCGTTCGTATTCCTATCCGCTACTCCAACCTGCTGGGAGACATGACCGCCTACCGCGGAAGCATAGGGGAAACGGTGTTTCGCCTTACCAATTTCGAGATGGAAACTGCCGGATATTACGCCATGGCGCGCCTCCTGGATCACGACGCGCTTAGCGTGAACGCAATCATCGTCAGCCGCGCGGAAGGCGTTGTTGCGCCTGATCCGCGCAAGGTGGTTGACGACCTGATCGGGGAGGTTCTGGCGCGCCTGTGACATCTCCGAAAAGCGGTCTCTTAACGCTTCCGATACCAATGTGGGTCGCCATTTTTCCGGATCGGGAATTTTTTCCGGAGTTGACCAAAAGCCCCGCTTCGGGAGAAAGATTTTTTTGCCCCTTCCGGCGTGTTATCCGTTGCCGTATGTCTGATCTCCGCGCAGCCCGTTAGATGGGCATCACAATTGTATTACTTTGGGTGTTCCGGACCTGGGCGGAGTGTGTGCCAATGCAATCTCAGCGTATCGTGTAAACCACCCCGGCACGCTGTAACTGATGATGATGCCCATAATCTCATACTTCCGGAAATGGATGGCTTTAATCGTTGCGTTGTTGTCGATCGGTTGCTCCGATTCTATGCAACACCTGAAGAAGACGACCCCGTCGTCCCCGCTTGAGCACGCGCTTATTGAATTGCTGCGCGACTCTGCCGCGGTGGGCCCCGGATCGCTGCACTCGTGGTGCCAGGTGGATGACTTCTATACGTTGAGGAATCACCGCCTGCTCTGGTACAAGGACAATAAAGTCAGCGTCCTCGCCGATTCTATGATCGCTATTATCGGGGGCATCGAGTATTCGGGACTGAAACCTGAAGATTACCACTACGATGCTATCAGTATGCTGGCGTTTCGGTTGCAAAACAGCAAACCCGACGCCTACGCAGTGGCCCACCTGGATCTTTTGCTTACCGACGCGCTGTTTTCCGTTGCCAGCCACCTACGGTACGGACGGGTACAACCGGATAGCGCCGGCTGGCAAACACGGGTTGTCGAGTCCGACTCGTTGATTCTCAACACCGTCATCCAGGGCATCAGCCGCAACCGGCTCACCAGTGCGCTCACCAGCCTGGAACCATCGGCATATAATTATAAGACGCTTAAACGCGCGTTGAGGTCGCGACTGGATTCGCTAAAGACACCGTTGTTACCCCCGGCGGACCGGGACGTTGTTGAACGTGAGGCGGCCGACCTGGCCCTCAGCCTCGAACAATGGCGATGGGAGCGTGTCGAGGAGGGCGGACGTTACCTCCTGGTAAACGTTCCTGCATATCGGCTGACGCTCATGAACGACGACTCCGTCGAGTTTGAGTCGCGTGTGATCGTCGGCGCGCCGTATTTTAAAACGCCGGTTATGGATGGTACCATTACCAACTTCATCGTCTTTCCTTCCTGGAACGTGCCGCGACGTATCGCTACCCGGGAATTGCTTCCTCACATAAAGCGCGATTCACTGTACCTTTCGGCGCACCGATACCGCGTGTTGGATATTCAAGGAAATGAGGTCCACCCGGACTCCATCAACTGGCATAGGCTGGGGGAGAACTACTTCCCCTACATGCTGCAACAGGTTCCCGGTGCATTCAATGCGCTGGGTTTGCTCAAGTTCAACTTCGTAAACCCTTACAACATTTACCTGCATGACACCAACGCACGAGGTCTTTTTGCCGCTAAGTACCGTGCGTTGAGTCACGGATGCATTCGTATAGAGCGTGCGCTTGACCTCGCGCGGCACCTGGTATCGGTCGACAATCCGTGGTGTTCGGTTCGCGACTTTGATCGGTTCATGCGGGAAGAGTTGAGCCGCCAGGTAAACATCGTACCCGTGCCGCTACGCATCCGGTACATCACCTGTGAAGCCTTAACCGATGGAAGCGTGGTATGTCATCGTGACATTTACGGCCACAATATTCGGCTGGCGGAAGCCATTAACTGTCGCAATGTGTCGCAGTCATTAGCCGTAAATCGAGTTGAGGATTCCGGCCAGGCGGATGCCTGCCTGTAGGAGGCGATGGCGGACAGTAGGGATGTGTACATACGCGTAACGGTAGCCGAGCCGGCCGTTGCCGATCTCGTAGATATCATTCCGGTACACCATGTTCTCCTGTGCCCAGACGAGGACGCCGGACTGCTGCCATAGTCTGACTTGCTCCGAAGACGGTCGCTTCAGGGAGGCGGCGAATTCGGTGTAACTGAGCCGGGTGTCGTCGATCATGTCGGCGTCCCAAACGCGATGGAGGTTGCTGGACCTGCCGAACCAGGACACCCGGGTGTCGTTACCGCCCCGGTCTTTCCCGTTGCCGACGTGCAGCGGCATGTGAAGGTCGCCCACCAGGTGGATCAGAATGAAAACGCGTTCCCGCTCTTCCTGAGGGCTAAGTGATCCTCGCCGCAACTCTTCGATCACACGGTTGAGCGTGGAAATGATGTCGCCTGCCGGGTTCTTTTCAGTGTCGTCATAGCTCATGCCGTCCGGTATCGTTACCCAATGCCAATCGGCCATGTGGTTGTAGGCGGTATCTGATCTTACTTCATCCATCCAGGTGGAAGCCATCGCGATGGATTGCCCGTCGAGCACCTTTGCCAACCGGGTCCGGGCTTTACGGGTCAGGTAATCTTCGGCGATGGCGCCCACGACGCGGTGACCGGTAGGCCCCCACGATAGTGCCGGTGGGCATGCGGAAAGAAGGAATAGCAAGGCGGCAAAGACGGTCTTCATATCGGGCTCGATTTGTGGTCACAACCTAATCAATTCCCGCCATAATTAAATCTGCCTACTTTTACTTTACCTTTGTGAAACGCAACCCCTCAAGGTATGGGAAAGGAAATTACGCTCACTGCGTTTCATGTGGCCAAGCAACTAGATCTTAAGGGTATACGAACCGCCCTGGGAAAACCAGTGGCCGAACAGTCTTCCGAACTCTTCTACTCCTTTCCGGACAACCGCTACCAGTATTATTTTAATTATGGCGTTATCGTTTTCTGCGGCTACACCGATGAGGAGATGCGCGATGCCATGCAAACGGTGGAGCACTACTCCCGGTATTCGGTTTCACACATTAGCCGGGATGAGTTCGCTATTCTCCATGACGCCGACGCTTCCACGCGCTTTGAGTTCCATCGTGTTATCCTGGGCACACTTGCAGACGAAGTGTTTCGCATTGTGATGTTCAATCTGGCGCAGTCGGTCGCCCTCGATTATTACGCCAACGCTGCGGAAAATCTTCTTATGGAAATCAAGGGATTCACCAACCAGATGGAGCGGAAAGGCACGCTGAGCATTCGCAGAAGAAACATGATGCGGTTCCTCGGGCGGGCGCTCAATACCCAAAACAGCATCGTGGAAAACATCTATATTTTTGAGGTGCCTGATCTTGTGTGGGAGAACGAATACCTCGACAAGCTTCATCAAGGCCTCATTCAGCATTTCGAACTCAGGACGCGCTTCCGGGGTGTGGAATATATGATGCGCATGATCGAAGCGAATCTCGAGGTCTTTTCTGAAATTCTGAATCAAAGAGAGAGCAGCCTTCTTGAAATCATTATCATCCTTCTCATTCTCGTTGAAGTAGTCGATTTTTTTATAGGAAAATTCGTGTGATCCCGCTATGCGCAAAGAACTTGTGCTCGAATTCGATATTGAGGCCCAGCCCGACGATGTGACCTGCGGGCCCACATGCCTTCAAGCCCTCTACCGTTACTACAGCGACGAAGTACCCCTCAGGCAATTGGTGCGGGAGGTCAAGCAATTGCGGAACGGGGGCACGCTGGCGGTAATGCTGGGAAACCATGCGCTGCGCCGCGGCTATCGCGCTACCATCTATTCCTATAATCTGAATGTTTTCGACCCTTCCTGGGCGGGGTTTTCGAGAAAGAAGATGATAGACCGGCTCAAGCGACAGATGGCCTTCAAGTACAAGCGGCGTAAGCTGCAGATTGCCTCCAAGGCGTATATCCAATTCCTGGAGGCGGGGGGTGTCGTTCGGTTTGCGGAACTGGATGCCGATCTGATCAGCAGCCATCTGGCGCGATCGCGCCCTATCCTGACGGGTCTAAGTGCCACCTACCTGTACGGTACACCGCGGGAAGTGCCGCAGTTCGATATTTACGACGACATAAAAGGAGAGCCTGCCGGCCACTTTGTTGTGATCAGCGGCTACGATGAAGAGAAGCGCTCCGTATACCTGGCTGACCCCATGACGCCAAACCCAATCGGCAAGGAGAGGGTTTATGGCGTGAGTTTTGCCCGGCTGATTAACAGTATTATGCTTGGCATTGTTACCTACGACGCCAACCTGCTCATTATTGAACCGAACAAGTAAGGGGCCGCTCACCCAATGGAAAAAGTAATCGTTGCCGAAAACCCGGCGATGTGGCGCACCGGCGCCGAAGACTTCACGATCATTACCCCCGCGCAATATATCTCTGGAGAGGTGTACCAACAGATGAAGGGGCTCAAAGTCCTCAATCTGTGCAAATCATACCAGTACCAAAGCCTGGGATACTACGTCTCCCTGCTGGCAGAAGCCCGGAAGCATCACGTGCTCCCCGACGTGGCGACGATCCAGGACTTTCGCTTCCCGTCCATTTTGCGGGAAGATTCGCAGGACTTTGACAACCTCATTCAGAACAGTTTCAAAAGTGAGCCGACGGATAAGGTCGAGTTTTCCATCTACTTCGGAAGGACCAACAAGGAGCACCTGAACCGCCTGGCCGGACAATTATTCCAATACATCCAGGCGCCTTCCCTGCGGGCGACCTTCACGCGCCGCTCAAAATGGATCCTGCAGAGCATCAAGCCCATGAGCCTGGACGAGGTGCCGACCGAAGATAACGAGCTATTGTGGTCATCCCTCGAAAAGTTTCTCCGCCGTAAACGAAGCCTGAAACCGGAAAAAAAGAAATACGACCTGGCCATTCTGGTCGACCCCAACGATCCTTATCCGCCATCGGATGAGAAGGCGATTCAAAAGTTTGTAAAAGCCGCCGAAGGGGCGGGGTTCTATTGCGAGCTTATCACCCGCGACGATTTTGAATCACTTATCCAGTTTGACGCGTTGTTTATACGGGAGACCACTTACGTGAACCATCACACGTTCAAGTTTTCGAAGAAGGCGAAATCGCTTGGACTCGCGGTCATTGACGATCCCGATTCTATCCTTAAGTGTACGAACAAAGTCTACCTGTATGAATTGCTCAGCACGAACCGAATCCTCACGCCGAAATCTTTCGTGATTAGTCGGGACAACTACAAATCCCTTCCGAAAAAGATCGGGTTCCCTTTCATACTCAAACAACCTGATGGGGCCTTCAGTAAAGGGGTCTTCAAGATCGACAGCGAGAAGGAATTCAGGAACGTGACGGTTGGCATGTTTCAAAAGTCTGACCTGCTGATCGCCCAGGAATATTTTCCGACTCCGTTCGATTGGAGGGTCGGTATCATCGATGGCCAGCCGTTATACGTGTGCAAATACTATATGGCCTCAGAACACTGGCAGATTGTTAACTGGAGTGCACACGAGAGTACGCGCGACGGATCGGTGGAATGTATCTCGGTCGACCAGGCGCCGGCAGGATTAATCAAAACCGCGTTACGAGCGACGTCACTGATTGGAAAGGGATTGTACGGGGTTGATATGAAAGAGAAAGATGGTCGGTTCTATGTGATAGAAGTCAATGACAATCCCAATATCGATGCGGGCACCGAAGACAAAGTGTTGAAGGATAAGTTGTACGCCATGATTATGGAAGTCCTCCTGAACAAGATCAAAACAAGCCGATGATAGTTCAACCCCCGCGCATCCACCTGTTTCAGGCCTATGGCATTGAACTGGAATATATGATTGTCGACAGAGAAACGCTCACTGTCAAGCCTGTTGCCGATGAACTGATCCGAAGTGAAACCGGAAACTATGATACCGACTTCGTACGCGATAGCGTTACCTGGTCGAATGAACTGGTGCTCCACGTTGTCGAACTAAAGGGATCCCGGCCGGAACAGGACCTCCTGGCCATCGAGGAAGCCCTGGCAGAAAATGTTCGATATGTAAACTCCATCCTCTCCCAATGGAATGCCATGCTCATGCCGACAGGTGCGCACCCGTTTATGAATCCTGTGGAGGAGACGCGCCTGTGGCCACACGGCGACAGCCGTATATACGAAACGTACAACAGGATCTTCGACTGCAGGGGACATGGCTGGTCCAACGTACAGAGTACACACCTTAACCTCCCGTTTTACGACGATCAGGAATTCGCACGCCTCCATGCCGCCGTACGTCTGATCCTACCGATACTCCCTGCGCTGTGTGCCAGTACGCCTATGCTGAATGGGAAATTCACAGGCTCGTATGATACGCGGTTGAAGTACTATAAATCCAACCAGAACAGGATCCCTTCCATCGCGGGGAAGATCATCCCGGAAGCGGTGTTCTCCCGACGCAATTACCTGCAGGTTATCTACGATAAAATCAAGGCCGATCTGGCACCACTCGATCCCGACCGAATCCTCAACCCGATTTGGGTGAACTCCCGTGGCGCCATCGCACGCTTCGATCGCGGCTCTTTGGAGATTCGCGTAATGGATTGCCAGGAGTGTGCGAAGGCCGACGTTGCCATCGTTGCGCTGGTTATCGAAACGTTGAAAGAGCTGGTCAGGGGGTCGTTTGCCGACCATGACGCCCAGATGAAGTGGAAGACCGAACCGCTGGCAAACCTGCTAGACGTTTGCATGGAGGCCGGCGCGGCAGCCACCATCGATCACCCCGAATACCTGGGCGTCTTCGGCCTTGGACCGGGCAAACTCACGGCTGCTGAATTGTGGACGGCTATCGTTGAAAAGGTAATGAACGACCCGCTAAAGACCTGGAGACCGACGCTGGATGTTATCCTCAGACAGGGTACGCTTGCCGAGCGCATCATCCGTGCGCTACATCAGGATTACAGTCGGGAAAATACCGTCAGCGTATACAAGCGATTGGCGTCTTGTCTGGCAAACGATGAAATGTTTACTGCCCAATGATCCCGTTGGCGTCGCCCTCCTGAAGTTCCCGCAGCAGGCCGAGCAGCTTTTGCAGGTGCGTGCCGTACAATTTTCCCAGATACCACTTGCTGATCCAGAATGACAGTGCGAAAGAGAGCAGCACCAGGAAGAGGAGGTAGGATACCGTCTTCCATTCCTGTAGCGACTCAAGAAATTGAGTCAGCCCCAGGTCGGCGATGGCGAGGATGACAATGAGTAACAGGTAGCCGGGATAGAGCAAGGTGTAACTTCTGTAATAAAACCGAAGGAAGGCGTCGAGGTCGCTGACCAGCCGTTCCAGGTTGGCCCGCACGTTGCCGGGGCTGCCTTCAAAGCGGTTGAGGAGGTTGATCTTCTTTACGTAGTAGATAATGTACAATAGAAACGACAGCAGTACGAGAACGAACGCGGTTCGGAAAGAAGGGCTCGGAATGGAGAATACGTAATACAACAGGAGTATACCGCCTACGAGCGTGAAGACGAGCTCAAACCAGATATTTCTTCTCAGCCGGGCGATGATGGATTTGCTTCGTCCTTTCAACATAACCGTGATCTCGTCCTCACCCCGGGGCTTGTAGAGGTCGCTTTTTTGCCAGATGTTTTTCAGGTCGTCGAGTTCCATAGATCAGGCTGTCATAAGTTTGCGCAGGCGCTCCCGTATGCGGTTCATCCTGACGCGTACATTGTTTTGGGTAATGCCCATAGTTTCAGCGATTTCGTCGTAGGGTACCTCTTCCAGCGCCATCAGGATCATAGCGCGGTCAATTTCGGAGAGTTGCCGTATGGCCCATTGGAGCCGCTGCAGGTTTTCCTCCTGGTCGGGGTCCGGAGTCTCAGAAATATTCAGGTGGCCGTCGTGAATGTCTTCGGTAGGGGGCTTTCGATTTTTTTTCCGCAATCCGGAGATGGCGGTGTTAAGGGCGATCCGGTACATCCAGGTGGTGATCTTCGCCTCGCCCCGGAATGTTGGAAATGACCTCCAGAGTTGAAGTACAATTTCCTGAAACAGATCGTTCCGCGCTTCCGGATCAGCTTCGTACATCAGTGCCACCTTGTGAATCAGGCCCTGATGCTGGTTAACGAGTTGAACGAAGTTTTTCTCTTCCGGCGCCAATGGAAGGGTGAATGATTAGGATTTTTTCTCCCTCACCCTTTCCAGGTTGAACAGATCGTGAAGCAGTTCAGAAATAGATTCGGAGTCGCCGCGCCGGCAAGCCGCCTTGAGATGCAATACAGGATACTTCAGTATTTTCTGCATAAAGGACCGGCTCATTTCGTCGAGACGCGCCGCTTCCGAGGGAGTGGCGTTCTTGAGGTAACGCGCAAGTTCCTCCTTACGAATCTGTTCCAGGGTATTCTTCAGTTTTTGAATGGTGGGGCTAACAATCATTTCGCGGGCCCAATCCTCAAACTCGCTCAGCGCTTCCCCGATAATCTCCTGAACTTTCGGGATGGCAGCCTTGCGGCGGCTTACGGCCTCCTGCGTCTTTTCTGTGATCTCATCCAGGTTGTACAGGATTACGCCAGGGATTTGTTCGAGCGCGGGGTCGACGCTGCGCGGGACAGAAAGGTCAATAAAGAACTTGTGTGACAGCAGCGAGCCTCCCAGAACGTCAGGGGTAATGAGAGGACCAGTCCCTGACACCGAGCTTACCACGATGTCGGCCTGGGCGATTTCTTCAGCCAGCGCGTCGAGACCGCCAAACCTGAAACCTCCCTCTTCTGCGAGCTTGCGGGCTCTCTCAGGGGTACGGTTAAGAACCACCACCTGCTGTGGGTCGAAGTCATGATCGATAAGGTTGCGCACGACGTCCTGGCCAATCTCGCCAACGCCCAGCACAAGTATCCTCGCCCGACGGCTTCCCGACAGGTCCTGTATCATCTCTGTAGTCGCGTATGACAGCGACGCAGCCCCGTCACGGAAGCTCGTTTCCTGAACGACACGCTTGTTCGTGAAGAAGATGGTATGCATGAGCCGGTGAAGGAATGGCCCGGCCATATTCATGTCAGCGCTCCATTGATAGGCGTTCTTGACCTGCCCGCTCACCTGGAGGTCGCCGATAATCTGGGCATCAAGACCGATGGCTACGTCAAACAGGTGCCGAATGGCGTCTTCGCCCTGCAAATCGATAAAATAGCCATCCGCTTCCTCGGCGGAAATTCCTTTGATCAAATGAAGACCCTTGAGAAACTCTCCACGGTGGTTTTGCTCCGCCTGATAGTATATTTCTGTACGGTTGCAGGTCGATACCACCAGCACATCCGACGCCGTAGTATACGACTGCGCGAAGGTCAATAAACTCTTGACGCCTTCCTCATTCAGGGATACCTGTTCCCTCACCGCTACCGGCGCCATCTTGTACGTCAGGATGAGGGCTCTGAAATTCTCTTGCATACTCTTAACCTACAAAACTACTGCGCGATCGAGATTTGTGGATGACGAATATCAGCCTATTCGTAATTTAGAATCATTTCAAATAGTTCGTCCGCCTCGCGCCAAGAGGTATACGTGTACCCGGTCTCGGCAGGCATACGCAATATCACCTTTTTTCACCGCCATCCCTCCCGCCGACAACGGTTTGCCGGGGTGGCAAGTTTTCAGGATATTAAGGACCAATCGACCTAAAACCCTCTCAGAATGCATACAATCCGGAAATGGATCCGGTTCCTCTTTGGGTTTTCCCGTAGAGAAACGAATGGATTCTTAATCCTTTTACCACTTATGGTCGTCGCTCTTTTTTCGCAGCCTGTTGCCCGGTTCTTTTTTCCGGCAGCAACTCCTGACTTCTCGCGGGAAGCCGCTATCCTGGACAGTCTTGAGGGCTTATTTCGAGAAGCCGGAGCCCCCGTAATGGTGCGCGAGGCGCCAGCCGTGCGTGAAGCGTTCAGTTTTAACCCAAACCAGGCGGCCCAGCACGACCTGGAACGTCTTGGGTTCCCGCCCGGTGTAGCGCGCCGGATAGTCCGGTACCGGCAGTCGGGCGGTACTTTCCGCAAAAAGTCAGACCTATTGCGCATTTATGGGATGGATACCGCCGTTTATGAGCGGTTGTATGCCTATATCGAGCTCCCTGAACGCGTGCGCGTATACCCGCGAAGAGAGCAAGGAGGGGCGGAACACCGCGCCCCGGTGCGGTTTGACCTGAACGCCGCCGACACATCTCAACTCAAGGCAATACGTGGCATCGGATCGGTCCTGGCATCAAGAATTGTACGCTACCGCGAACGTTTGGGTGGATTTGTAAGTATGAATCAGCTCCACGAGGTTTTTCGCCTTGACTCGGCCGCCATCGGGGCCTTGCGTGAAACCGCCTTTATCGGAAAGGAATTCACCCCGGTTAAGCTGGATGTGAATAATATGGACGAATACCACCTGTCGCGTCATCCCTATATCGGGCGGACGCTGGCCAGGCTTATCGTGACGTACCGCTTTCAGCACGGGCCATTTCAGGATCTCGAAGACCTGCGGCAAATTCACCAGGTAGACGACTCGGTGTATCGGCGGATAAGTTCCTATCTGGCGGTAGATTAAGATAAATTTGCTCCAACCGTGGCCCGAGTCAAGACCCGAAATATCTTTCAGACGTACCTGAACCGTCTTACTAACCTGACGGCAAACAACCGCTCGATACTCCTTTTGCGGTTGCCTAAGGAGCAGTTTATAGACGTACATAAGTTCAACCTGCTTGACCACAAGCCTTCGTTTCATGTGATCGCAGCGCTGCTGGCCGGAAAGGCCGCAAAAGTTTGCCAGGTGCTCGACAGTAGGGTGGAAGCAAACAACGAGGTAAGTGAACGGCTTAAGCGTCTGCAACGACTCGACCGTTTCATCTTTGAAGAACGCGGATCCAACGACCTCCATATAGGCTGGCCGTTTGTTCGCGGAAAGCTGATGGACGGCACACTGATACGGGCGCCCTTGCTCTTCTTTCCCGTAAACCTGAAACAGTCGCGCAACGATTGGATCGTAGAACCGCGGCGTGACGCCGGTATTGTCCTCAACAAATCGTTTGCGCTTGCATATGCCTACTTCAATAAGGTAGACCTGCCCGACGATCTCCTTGAAACTAATTTCGAGGATTTCGACAAGGACAGCACCGTGTGGCGAACCCAGTTATACCAGTTGTTGCAGGACAAGGTCCAACTGAATTTCAACCCCGATAATTTCCGGGACGAACTGACACCGTTCGCCGAGTTCAAGAAAGCGGACTTCGACGCCTCCAATCATGTCGGCGCTCTGACCTTGTTTCCGGAAGCTGTTCTGGGAATATTCCCTCAGGCGGGTTCGCAACTGGTGGCGGACTATAAGTACCTGATTGACGTTGAGAACTTCAGCGACATTGATGCTTTCTTCCTTCGCAACGTGCCTGAACAGGAAGAGGTGCCCGCCCAGGAGGAAGAAGTTATTCGGGAGGAACGGCTGTACATTCCGTTTGAAACCGATGCCTGGCAGGAGAACGCTATCAAGAAGACCAAGGCGGGTAAGTCTATCGTGGTGCAGGGTCCTCCGGGAACCGGCAAGTCTCAATTGATCTGCAATCTCGTTGCTGATGCCGTCGCCTCAGGGAAGAAAGTCCTGGTGGTTTGTCAGAAAAGAGCGGCGCTCGATGTGGTGTATCGGCGGCTTCAGGAAATCGATATGGATGATTTCCTTGGACTGGTCCACGACTTTCGCAACGACCGCAGGGAGATCTTTACAAAGATTGCCCGACAGATCGATCGCATTGACGACTACAGGGCACGCAACCGCAGCGTGGACATCATTCACATGGAACGCAGGTTCGTTCAACTGTGCCGGAGGATCGATGCGGTGGTTGAAGAGCTGGAAGAATTCCGACGCGTGCTGTACGATGATTCAGAATGCGGTCTGCCTGTAAAGCAGCTGTATCTTACTTCCGATCCCGCTGGCGACGCGGTCAACCTCAAGCAGGAGTATCAGTATTTTAAATTCCACGACCTGGACGACTTTCTCCGCAAGATGAAAAGCTATGCCGGGTATGCGGAGAAGTTTGTGCGCGACCGTTACGTGTGGAACAACCGCAAGTCGTTCGCGGGAATGCAACGCTCCGACATGAATGAAATCATTCGTGCTGTCCGTGAGATTCCCGTGTTTCAGGCAACTATTGCGAAGAAAATTGTCAGCGTACTACCTTCTGCGCTCTCACTGGAAGACTGTGAGTCGCTGCTGGGAAGGGAAGACGACATACTGGGTATGCTCAGCGTGTTGAAGGATGATGAGACGTACACTTACTTCCTGCACATGTTGCGGGTGCCGGACGAGGAGACGAGTCTTTTGTGGCTTGCCAACACGGAGCGTGTCCTCATGAGTTGTTACGAGGGGCCGGGTCCTGAGATTCATACGCCGCCGGAGGAACTTGGAAAGCTGCAGCAGGTACTCCGCCAATGCATGCTGGCGCGGCGCAGTCTGTTCCGTTTCCTGAGGTGGCATTTCTCGGGCGACAAGACCTATCTGCGCAATGTGCTTTCAGCCAACCACCTGGAGTATTCAAAGGAGGGTTTCAAAGAACTCGAAAAGAAGCTGGATAGTCGCCTGAACATTGAGCATCATTTCACGGCATTAAAGCAAAAGCCGTGGCTTATGGACTTCCCCAAAGACTACCGCAAGTTTCACATGCGTCGTTGGTTTGAACGTGAGAAGCTTGCTGTTCGGGCCAAGATCATCTTCAACACCATCCGCGAAGTCAATGAACTGATTGACCCGACTACGTTAACGCGTTACGATTTCAACCGCATATTTCATCAGCTTCTCAGCATATGCAGTGAGATCCCGGGGAAGAAAATCAACTGGGTCAAGAACCTTACACCTTTCCAGATCCGACAGCTGATCCATGATCCCAGTCTTGCCGACGAGTTTGTCGATACTCTTAAGCGCGACTTTGACAGCTTGTGTGAGTTCGACAAGTTGAAGGAAGGCCTTACCGAGACGGAAGTGGAAGTGATTCACAAGTTGCACAACGACCTCGGATGGTGGACCTATGATAAACTCGAAGCCCTGTTGCGCAACAGTCTGTCGCTTCACTGGATCGACTACATCGAAAACAAGTATCCCATACTTCGTATCGTTTCCTCGACACGCATGGAGGAGCTTCAGGCTGAGCTATGGCAGCTTGTACGCGAGAAGCAGCGGTTAAGCCGCGACATCATTCTATTGAGAACACGTGAACAGGTCTACGATGAGATCGAGTACAACCGACTGAACAACCGCGTGACGTACCGCGATCTGCATCATCAGGTCACCAAACAGAAAAAGCTGTGGCCGCTCCGCAAGGTGGTGACCGAAATGCAGGGCGAACTCCTTCGTCTGGTGCCCTGCTGGCTGGCATCGCCGGAAGCTGTGTCTGCCATCTTTCCCATGAAGGAAATCTTCGACCTGGTGATTTTCGACGAGGCTTCACAGTGTTTTGCCGAACGCGGCATACCTGCGATGTACCGTGGCAAGCAGGTCGTCATTGCCGGCGATGTCAAACAGCTCAGGCCTTTCGAATTGTACCAGGTGAGATGGGAAGAGGAGGATCCTGATGAGCCGGATACGGAAGTGGATTCGCTTCTTGAACTGGCCGAACGCTACCTGGAGGGCGTTAGTTTGCAGGGCCACTATCGGAGCCGTTCTCCGGAGTTGATCGATTTCTCGAATCGCCATTTTTATGACGGCAACCTGAGGCAATTGCCGGACCGGCATTTGCTGAACCGTAACGAGCCGGCAATCCGGTATGTGAAAGTCGACGGTGTATGGGAAAGTAACCGCAACCTGGTGGAAGCCGAAACCGTCGTGGAGCAGGTGTTTCATCTTTTGACAGAACGTCCTGAGCTTGACGTCGGTGTCGTGACGTTCAACGCGGAACAGCAATATCTTATCCTGGATCTTCTCGAAGCGGAAGCCGTGCAGCGCAATGTGGAGTTGCCCGATTCGCTTTTCGTCAAGAACATCGAGAATGTTCAGGGTGACGAAAAGGATGTCATTATTTTCTCGGTGGGATACGCACCCGACAAACGGGGTAAGATGGTCATGCAGTTCGGTAGCCTGAATCTTGCTGGCGGTGAAAACCGGCTGAACGTGGCGGTTACGCGCGCACGCCAGCACATCATTATCGTATCGAGCATCTGGCCTGAACAACTAAAGACAGAGAAGTCGCGCAACAAAGGCCCTAAGCTGTTGAAAGAATACCTTACCTTTTGCAAAAGCGTTCAGGAGGGTGAATTTGTGCCGCGGACAAATCCGGGCGAACGCCATCCCGATTCATGGTATCTGAAGACCCATCTTGAACGTTTCGGACGCGAGCGCTTTCCGCAGTCCGAATTCCTTCCTGATGTATTGCCCTATACGGACCTGTGCGTGAAACAAAACGGCGCCTGGCTTGGCGCTATTCTTACCGACGATGAGCGTTATTCTGAAAGCCTTTCAGTGAAGGACACGCATGCCTATACCCCGGAGCAACTCACCCGCATGCGGTGGGAATTCAGATCGGTGTATAGCCGTAACTTCTGGCTTGGAGCCGGGAACGTAGAGAACGACATGCTTCGCATACTCGGGCTGCACGACAACGGTACGTCTTAAAAAAAATAACGCCGCACGAATTCCTTCATGCGACGCCATGCGGTTACACGACCGTATACCCGATTAAGATACGGCCGACTTAACAGTTCTAATAATACGTGCAGCGACCTTGTAAGGATCGGCGGAGGAGTTAGGCCTCCTGTCTTCGAGGTATCCTTTCCAGCCATTCTCAACCGTACTGATTGGAATACGGATAGAAGCACCGCGGTCGGATACACCGAAGCTGAACTTGTCGATCGACTGTGTCTCATGAAGACCGGTCAGACGAAGGTGGTTGTCTGCACCGTATACTTCGATGTGCTCCCTAATGACAGGTTCGAATGCGCGGCAGATCTTTTCAAAGACCTCCTTTGACCCCGCTTCGCGCAAGGTGCTGTTGGAGAAATTGGCGTGCATACCCGATCCGTTCCAGTCGCCATGGACGGGTTTGCAATGCCAGTTGATGGAGACACCGTACTTTTCGCCGTTCCGTTCCGCCAGATAGCGGGCTACCCATACCTGGTCGCCTGCTTCCCGTGCGCCTTTAGCGAAGATCTGGAACTCCCACTGGCCTGTAGCCACTTCGGCGTTTATACCCTCGATGTTAATGCCTGCTGCAATCAGCTGATCCAGGTGATCTTCGACGATGTGACGACCAAACGCTTTGCCAGCGCCTACGCCGCAATAGTAGGGGCCTTGCGGTCCGGGAAAACCTTTCTCAGGAAACCCAAGCGGCTTGTTGGTTGCATCATCCCACAGGAAGTATTCCTGTTCGAAGCCAAACCAGAAGTCAGAGTCTTCGTCGTCAATCAGGGCACGGCCATTGGTGGAATGGGGCGACCCATCCGGGTGAAGTACTTCGGTCATCACCAGCCATCCGTCTTTCCGGTCCGGGTCAGGGAAGAGTGCAACGGGCTTTAGCAGCAAGTCGGAAGACCCACCCGGTGCCTGTTGCGTCGAGCTACCGTCGAAAGACCAGATGGGGCACTCTGACAGTTTACCACTGAATTTTGAAACGATTTTAGTCTTGCTGCGAAGACTCTGGGTGGGTGAATACCCATCCAGCCAGATGTACTCAAGCTTAGTTTTAGCCATATAAAATGGAGAATTAGTAGTGAAACATGGTGTGAGGTTGTATAAGACGCGCCAATATATGGGGTTAGCAATTACCCCCGTATTGATTTATCAAAATTTTATTTTACCCTATGCTTCAATTAAAATTTGTAAACGGCTGCAAAGTTGAGCGAGATCAACGTATCGGTGACATCATCGAACCCTTTGGTGATGAACGAATCCTCCGATGTTTTATCGATCCGTACTTCGGGGATAAACGTGAGGTTACCGATGGTGTGATTCAGGGAGAGCGTCACGTCAATGACACTTCCGTCGCCATTATCCAGCATAAACAAATTGATATAGTCGTTCTTGATTGCGAAGTATTCGACGCGGAGACCCAGTGCTGTGTTTTCCGAAAGCGCGAGCTTGGGGTACAGCGCAACACCCATGAACGAGCCGGCGTCGCCATCGAGATCTTCAACGTTGGAACCGTTAACGATTTCGCCGGGCGATGTCTGGTTGTAGGTTGCGTTTAACCCCAGGTAGAACGTTTCACTGAGATCCCATCCTCCGGTCAGGTCGACCTGAAACAGATTTCCCATTGACGCGGTGCCGTCGGGGTCTACATCGGCGTCAAGCTTCCCGTCCTGATCGCCGTAGAGCAGGTTGAGGTAAATGCCGCCTGCGTCGCCCGACTTGCCGATCTGCGCACCGAGCGTGTATGTGTTTACCGGATTGAATTCCGTCAGATCGGTGGGGTTCATTACGGCAAGCATTACGTTCATGCCATCGCCGAACTCCAGGTTACCTTTAAGCCCGGTGTGCGAAAATGGCCCCCAGGAAAACATGTAGGATGTCGAGTAGTGGAAGTTGACCGCCGGTGAAATCACTTCATAGCCTACGAAGGTATTGAAGTTACCCAGCGTGAGGGTGAAATTATCCGACGGCTTCCAGTAGGCGTACATCTGGTTAATAATTTGCCCCGTAGAAGAGTAAAAGGGCGATCCGAATACCGCGTCCGATCCGCGCGGGCCGAACACGAGGTCGGCCACAAAGCCCACCTTTTCGCCTTCATAGGCGGCTATAAGGTTCACCATACCCAACGAAAAACCTTTGAGGTTGGCGAATGCCGTAGTCGGCGCATGAATCAGCATGGCATCTCCATCGTAGGTGCCTGCGAAAGGATTCATGGTGCCGAAGGTGGTGTGTACGTAGGTGTCTATCGTTCCGGACAAGGTAAAGGATTGAGCCCCCTCCTCGGTCGTATCGTCCTGAGCGAACGCGACCGGGGTTATCAGGAGGAAGGCAATCATCATCAGCAGTAAGGTTCTAAGTTTCATAGCGTTTTGGGGGTTAAGAATTGCTGTTTAGTAGAGTAGTAAATGAGTTTTCTTAAGTCATCATACCGGTTTTTAAGTGCGCTATAGCAGTATGTATTTTTTCGAAATTTTTGCAAAAGAGGGTTCAAAATGAATCAATTGTGAATAAAAATTTACGAAATCGTTGTAGATGGGGTAAATTCTAACCCTGTGGAGGACTAAGTATGACTACTTTTTTCGAAAGTGGGGTAAAAAGTGAACCTGCCTCCTGATTTGCTGATACCGGGAGATAGGTGTTGGAACGTGAAAAGCTAGGACAGGTATTTTTTCCACCAATGCTGGAACACCAGCAGCGCCCACACCCGGGCATGGACGTCGCCGGGGTTGGAAGAGAAGAGTTTTCGTTTGAGAGAGCGGACACCGTCCGGGTTAAAGAGTCCCTGGTCGCGGATAAAAGAATCAGCCAGCAGGTCGTCCTGGATGGTGGTGCGCATTTCCTTTCTGAACCACTTCAGCAGGGGAACCTCGAATCCCTTCTTCGGCCGGTTGTACAGCTGCGCGGGGAGCATATCGCGAAAGGCATCCTGTAAAATCCGCTTCCGCATCTGGTCGTTGATTTTCCAATCGCCGGGAAGAGTAGAGACAAAATTAACGACCTCGACGTCGAGGAAAGGAACGCGCACCTCCAGGCTGTTGGCCATACTCATGAGATCGACCTTGTGCAGCATGTCGCCGGCCAGGACCATGCGCATGTCGAGCCGAAGCACATCGTTGATATCGCCATCAGGAGTCAGGCCCGAGAGCAAGGAGGCCTTTCGTGCTTCGAAATCCTGAATGTTGAGCCTCTCCTGCATAGTCGGGCCCAGCAGGTGCATAGCCTCGTCAGGCGTCGCGAAACCTGCCCATAGCCAATACCGGTCCGGTAAGGGAGCCTTCATTCCGCGGCTGAACCGCAAAAGCTGGCGTACGGTGTTGGCTCCGGCGTTGTTGCGCGATCGGGGCAGCAGCCGCCATAAAGGCTGCAGCTGTGCGACGATCCTTTCCCGAAGTCCTGGGTTGAACGATCTCCGGAACGCTTCGTGTTTGTTGTAGCCGCCAAAGAGTTCATCCGCACCGTCGCCGGATAATGCCACCGTCGCATGCTTCCGGGTCTCCTGACTGAGGATGTAAACCGCGATCGCCGACGAGTCGGCAAACGGTTCGTCGATATAGTCAAGGATGTTGTGCACATGGCGGTACAGATCATCGTTCGTCAGCGAGAAAACAGTGTGGTTCGTCTTGAAGTGATCTGCTACCAACCGTGCATATTCGGTCTCGTCAAAGAATTTTTGGTCGCGAAACCCAATGGAGAATGTGTGGAGATCGGGTTTATGCCGGGCGGCAAGTCCGGTGATCACCGAAGAATCGATGCCGCCGCTCAGGAATGCTCCCAGTGGCACGTCCGAAATCAATCTCCGTTGTACGGCTGCGTCGAGCAAGGCTCTTAATTTTTCCTGCGCCTCTTCATAGCTTCCTTTAAAGTCGCTCGCAGCACCGTCGTGGAGCGTGTAATATACCTCGTCCTCCAGTTTCTGCCGGCGCACACGAAGGTAGTGGCCGGGTAATAGTTTGTGTATGCCCTTTATGATGGTGTGGGGTGGGGGAATATAGTTTAGTTGCAGGTAGGTCAGGAGGGACGTTTCATCGATCTCGCGTTCGATACCGTAGTGAAGCATGGCCTTCATCTCCGATGCAAAGATGAATTTGTCTTCGTCGAACAGGTAGTACAGCGGCTTTACTCCAAAGCGATCGCGGGCCAGGAACAAAGTCTCTTCGGATCTGTCGTAAATACAAAACGCGAAAAACCCGTTAAGTTGTGTAAGGCACTTTACACCGTCGCGAATGTACAGGCGTAGCAATACCTCCGTATCACAATGGGAACGGAAGGTTACGCCTCCGTTTTCCAGCTCCTGGCGCAGGGCGGGGAAGTTGAAAATCTCGCCGTTGAAGACGATGCAGTAGCGCCCGGTGTCATCCCACATAGGCTGGTTGCCGGCGTCGGAAGTATCGATGATCGAAAGGCGTCGGTGGCCGAGGGCAACGTTGTCGCCGAGGTATATGTCCTGAAAGTCCGGCCCCCGTTTGTGCAGCGCCATCGTAGCTGCCGTGACGTGGATCTTGTTGAACTTGCCGACGAGATTAAACGCAAAGATGCCTGTGATGCCGCACATTTGGTCCGCAAGTTACGCGTTTATCCGGAAGCGTGCGGTCAGCGCGTCAAAGGTTCCGGATCATGATATTGCGAAACCAGACTTCGTTACCATGATCCTGCAAGTCGATGTGACCGCGCTCGGGTACGGCATAGCTTTCGACGTCATTCCACTTGCTGTTTGCTTTGCGGGTGTTCCAGTCTTCGGATCCGATCTCGTATTCGACGACTTTGTCGCCGTTAAGCCAGTGTTCGACGTGCTTTCCGTTTGCGACGATCTTTGAGGTGTTCCATTGCCCCACGGGGTTGAGCCGTTTGTTTACGGGCGCGTGCATGTCGTAGTTTCCGCCGCTGAAGTTTTCTTCTTTTACTTCACCGGGATATCCGCCGTCATCGAGGATTTGGTATTCGGGACCGGTAAAGAAAGGTTGATCATAATCTTCGGTTACGCGGAACATTACACCGCTGTTGCTTTGTGGGGCTATCTTCCATTCAAACGACAATTCGAAGTTATCGTATTGATCTACCGTGACCAGGTCGGCCCGCTTTTTGGCATCGTCGAAAGGCTTGCAGTGGAGGGTGCCATCCACAATTTCCCAGCTATCGTTTTCCTGGTTTTGGAACGTCCGCCATCCGTTCATAGTCTGGCCGTCGAACAACAGGATCCAGCCTTCGTCGGCTTGTGGGGTTTCCAGTGCGGCCGTGTCAGTGGCGCTTTCCTGGGTTGCCTGCTGCTTTCCACAAGCGAGGGCAAGCACTACGGCGGCGAGGATGAGGTAGCGAGATTTCATAGGATACAGATTAGGCTTTCGATTTGATAAATATAGAAAACCGATCCCACTGCCCATACAAAGAGGGACGAGCGGTACGTCAAAAGATCTTACCGGGATTCAGAATACCATTCGGATCGAATGCCTTTTTGATGTCACGCATTAGCCTGAGGTTGACGTCACTCACCGCAATGGGCATGTAGGGCTTTTTAGCGATCCCAATACCGTGTTCTCCGGAAAGCGTTCCGCCGAGGCTTACGGTCAGCTTGAATATCTCGCCGATGCCCTCGGGTATCTTGGTATTCCAATCCTCCTCGCTGATGTCTTCACGCAGAATGTTAACGTGCAGGTTGCCATCGCCGAGATGGCCGAAACACACCGTGTTGAATCCGTAGGCTTTGCCGATCTCCTTGATGCCCGACACCAGGCGGGGTAGGTTGGAACGCGGCACGACCACGTCGTCAGACTTGGTAAGCGTGTACCAGTTCACGGCAGGTGAAACGTTTTTGCGCACCTTCCATAGTTCTTCTTTTTGTGCGCTGCTTTCGGCGAAGAGTACCTCACCTACGGAGAAGTTCTCCACGACAGTCATGACGCGCTCGGCATCGCGCATAAGAACCTCGTCGTCATTGCCATCCAGTTCACACAGCAGGAAGGCATTCATGCCTTCGGCAAACTTCGTCGTCACCGGACTGTTCAGCACCTTTTCACAGTACTCCACCGTACGGGTGATGGCTTCGCGTTCAAAGAACTCCATACCGGAGGGCGTAATGCCCGCGACGAAAATAGCAGATATCGCGCGGCACGCTTCTTCACTCGTACTGAATGGTATCAGCATGAGGACATCCTTGTGTGGAAAGCCTCTCAGCTTGAAGACGATTTTGGTGATCACGCCCAGCGTGCCTTCGCTGCCGCAGATCAGTTGCGTGAGGTTGTAGCCGGTCGAGTACTTGAGGACGTTTGCGCCGGTCCAGATGATCTCGCCGGTGGGCAGAACTACTTCCAGGTTAAGCACATAGTCGCGGGTAACGCCGTATTTGACCGCTTTCGGTCCGCCGGAATTGTTTGATAGATTTCCTCCCAGAAAGCACGATCCCCGGCTGGCCGGGTCAGGAGGATAAAATAACCCCTTCTCTTTCACTGCGTTCTGGAAAACCTCGGTGATCACACCGGGCTCAACCGTTGCCTGCAGGTTGAGTTCGTCTATACTAAGGATGCGGTTAAATCGTTCCATAGACATGACGATGCCCTTGTGAACGGGAAGCGCGCTTCCTGCGAGGCCAGTGCCGGCGCCGCGTGGCGTTACAGGGATCAGGTGTTCATTGCATATTTGAAGTATGGCGCTGACTTCTTCCGGTGTCCCGGGCTTCACCACGATATCGGGAAGAAATGCATAGTCCTCGGTTTTGTCGTGCCCATAATCTCGCCGTGTTTGTTCGTCGAGGATGACATGCTCGCGCCCGATAGCCGCCTCCAGCTTCCCGACAACATCTGCGATTACTTCAGTAAATGCCATGAATAGTTTATATTTGACGATCGATTTTTTTAAGCTTCGCTGATGAGAGTGATTTTTTTGGGGCTCAAAATTAATCAAAACCTATTGCTTCTTGCAGGTCTGCTGGGTGTTTTTCTGGCCGCTTGCGCCTCCCACTCGAAAGTTGCCAAGACTGACTCGCGTGCCGATCAAGTGATTCACGCCGCGCGGGGCTTTTTGGGAACGCCCTACAAGTACGGTGGAACTACCCGATCGGGAATGGATTGCTCCGGATTATTGCTCAACTCGTTCCGCGCTATTGACGTAACGCTTCCGCGACGGTCTGCGGACCAAAGCAAGGTCGGCAAGGAAGTGCGTCTCGATGACTTGCAGCCGGGCGACTTGGTTTTCTTTGCTACAGGCAGAAGAAAGAATCAGATCACACACGTCGGCCTGGTGACGGAACGCCGATCGCGCGACGACGTCCGGTTTATACATGCTTCTACAAGTCTTGGCGTAGTGGAAACGAACATTTTTACCGACTATTACAAGAAGCGCTTCCGCACGGCCCGACGCATCATCGACTGACGGTTTTGTTTGCAAGTTGTCATCCGTAGTGATAGCTTGGATGAGGAAGCACCTATCCTCAAACAACCATAGCATGAAGTCGAGAAGAGAATTCCTGAAAATGGCGACGGCGGGCGCGGCAGTGTCGCCGTTCCACACGATCGCAAACGTTGACGGTCCGCCCATGAAGCCGGTAGTCCTCTCCACCTGGAATTTCGGAATGAATGCGAATCGTGAGGCCTGGAAAATCCTTTCCGACGGCGGACGCGCGTTGGATGCCGTGGAAGCCGGCGCACGTTTCACAGAAGCGGATCCGGCGGTGCAAACGGTGGGCTATGGAGGCTTTCCCGACCGTGACGGTCACGTAACCCTCGACTCCTGCATTATGGATGAGCATGGTAACTGCGGATCCGTGGCTTTCCTCGAACACATCAAGCACCCCGTTTCCGTTGCGCGCATGGTGATGGAAAAGACGCCGCACGTTATGCTGGTGGGCGAGGGTGCGCTCCAGTTTGCACTGGCAAACGGATTCAAGAAGGAGAATCTGTTGACCGAACCTTCCGGGAAGGCGTGGAAGGAATGGCTCAAGACCGCACAGTATAAGCCGGTCATTAATGTCGAGAATCACGATACCATTGGGATAATTGCGCTGGATGGAAACGGTAACCTTTCCGGCGCGTGTACGACAAGCGGATTGGCCTTCAAGATGCGCGGCAGGGTAGGGGATTCGCCCATCATCGGGGCGGGGCTGTACGTCGACAACGATGTCGGCGCGGCTACCGCCACCGGAGTCGGTGAGGAGGTAATCCGCATTGTGGGCTGTCATCTCGTCGTTGAACTCATGCGCCAGGGCCATTCACCTGAAGAGGCATGCCGCCTGGCCGTGCGGCGTATCGTCGACAAGAATCCGGAAAAGGCCAAACAGGTACAGGTCGGATTTCTTGCCCTGAACAAGCAGGGGGCGTACGGCGCTTACTGTCTTCAACGCGGTTTCAATTACGCTGTACGCAGTCAGGAAGTCGACCAACTCGTTAACTCATCCAGCCACTATTCATGATTGTCGAGGTAGTGGTGTATAATATCGCCTCTGCGCTGAACGCCCAGGCCGGCGGCGCAGACCGTGTGGAACTCTGTGATAACCCTGACGAAGGGGGTACTACGCCCTCAGCCGGCACCATTGAGGTGGTGCGCAGGAATCTGTCAATAGATGTATATGTTATGATCCGCCCGCGCGGTGGTGACTTCCTGTATTCCCGATACGAGTTTCATGCTATGAAACGCGACATCGCGATGGCCCAACGACTCAGTGCTGACGGTGTGGTCTTCGGCATCCTTACACCGGATGGCAACCTCGATGTGGATCGATGCCGCGAGCTTATTGCATTTGCACGCCCCATGAAGGTGACCTGTCACCGGGCTTTCGACATGACACGCGACCCTTTCGAAACCCTGGAACGCTGTATTGCGGTGGGCTTCGATCGCATACTGACGTCCGGAGGACACCCTGCTGCACCGGAAGGCGTAGACACGATTCGCGCACTGGTGCAGCGCGCGGATGGTCGCATCGCCATCATGCCAGGATCCGGGGTCAACGAAGGCACGGTAGCCGCGGTGGTGCGCGGTACCGGTGCCTCTGAAATTCATTTCTCTGCTATGACATCGGAAGCCAGCGGCATGACGTATCGTAACGAAAAGATATCCGGTATGGGCGACGATCGCGGACGTGAGTTCATGCTAAGAACCGTCGATCCGCAACGCGTACGCGAAATTCGCCGCCTCGCTGCCGAAGCAACCCGTTAGGCCTGCTATTGTTCCCGCGTCGCCTTAATGGGATAGGTCCCGTATTCTCCAACCGTTATCGAGCCGTTCAGAGCATCACCGTCGACAATGGTTCGGACTGAAATTGCCATCGGTCCCGCCTGGTACGAGAAGGTGAGTTCATCGCCATTCAGGGTTACGTTCTCCAGGGGAAGTTCACTGTTGAATCGTTTGTTGAAGATGGTTCCTTCTAACGCTTCTCCATTCTTAATAATAGTGATCGTCCCTTCTCCACCCTGAGGTGACTCTATGGTATAAGCCCATTTGCCTTCGGCCTGAACCACCGCTTCGGGGTTGGATTGCGGCACCTGGACATTAGCCCGGGGTGCGATGTTGCCTGTCGGTACGCCAGCTCCGCCGCGGGGCATGCCGCCGCCAGCCGGACCCATTTGCATTTCACCGCCTTCCATGCCGCTGTCGGTTCCGCTCTTCAAATCGTCATTACTGATGGACCGCCGGCTTCTGCGCGTTTGACCGCCATTGTTGCCGAGCTTTCCTATGCGATAGCTGAAGTTGATGCGGAAGCCCATGTTTCGCATGGTGTTGACGCTCTTTTGTTGGAGTACAGGCGACACCAACTCACTCTTGATCTTATACTCAGGCGTGAAAAAGTTTTCGGCGCCAAATCCGATGCTGCCGCGCGAGTCGGCGAAGTCACGCTTGATGGAGAGGTTGTATATTCCGAAGCCGCCTTGCGAACCCTGAAGCTGAACACTGTTGCCACGATAGAAACCGAAGAATTGCAGGCCCCAGTTTTTTGCAAAGTTGTAATTACCGAAGAGGCGATAGCTGCTTACCCAGCCTTCGTTGCTGGCATTGTACAGCGGGTCAGGGACGTTATTGTCGAGTACGGCATAATAGATGTCGGTGCCTCCATTCAGGGAGAACTTGCCACCCAGGTTGACATTAGCGAACAGGCTCACCCCGTAGGCGTCTTCTTTCCCGATGTTCTGGTACGTGGTACGAATGACGTTTTCGCCCACCACTTCGCGCACGCTTTGAATGGCGTTGTTGGTGTTGCGATAAAAGCCCGAGAAGTTCAGCATGGAGCCGTTGATGAACGTGCTGTACGACAACTCATAATTGTTCGTGTATTCCGGATCCAGCTCGGGGTTCCCCACCGAAATATTGAGCGGATTTGAAGACTCAATGTTGGGGTTCAGGAAGCGTATGGACGGCCGCTGTATCCTGCGGTTGTATGCCAACTTGATCATGTTGCCGTTGTTCAGCTTTCTGGAAAAGTTCACGCTCGGCACGAAGACCCCATAGGAGGGTATATCCACCTTCTGTTCATCCTGGAAGTTGGCGTCGATGGTAGTGTATTCATATCGGCCGCCGGCCTTTAGGGAGTAGTTCTCCAGAAAATTAAAGGTATACGATAGATAGGCGGCACCAATGTTCTGCTTATAGTTGAAAACATTGGTAAGGTTTTCATCGGCAGAGGGTATAAAGGGGCCGTCCGTGCCGACAGCCGTGTAATACTTGTAATCGCTGCTGACGTTACGAAGAATGGTCTTGGCTCCGAATTCTACCATCTGGTTGGTTCCCAGGGGCGACTGGTAGTCGGCTTGCAGCGTAATCTCTTCGTTGAAGCTTTCATTGTCGTTCTTGAACCGCTCGGCTATAGTGCCCCCCGGCGCATCAAGAATGTTGTTGATGAAGTTGTTGGTGCGGTCGTTTCGGCTGTACTGTCCCAGAATACTGAACTCCTGTTGGGGTTTGTCGTACAGGTGCGTATATCCCAGGTTGACGTCGAGGTTGTTGGAACGGTCCGTGGTGTTCACGAAACGCATGCTTTCCGAGAGGAGCGTGTTGCCCAGAAAGGATTGGGTCAGCAGGTTATCCTGGTCGGCGTCGCGGTCACGGAGTCCGAATTGTATCGACGAAGTGATGAAGTTGTTCTTGTTGATATCGTAATCCAGTCCCAGCGTATAGCGCCCAAAGAGGTAGTTGCTCTTGGTGTCAGCCGATTGGGTGGTCAGCATTTCCGTGTCGTCAGGCGTGACCGTCTGCTGCTCGTTGAGGAAGGCGCCAGTTACATTGTAGCCTGCGCGTCCGAAACCACCCAGGTTGATCCCAAGTTTTCCTTTGCGGAGGGAGCCGTTCAGACCCAGGTTGCTACCCCGGTTGCCGACTCCACTATTCACGTTCAGAACGGCACCTTCAAGTACGTTTTTCTTGGTAATGATATTGATGATGCCGGAAGATCCCTCGGCGTCATACTTCGCCGAAGGAGAAGTGATCACCTCCACCGACTTGATGTCCTCGGCAGGTATCGCCTTGAGCGCATCGGCTATACTGGACGCGGCGATGGTCGAGGGCCGGTTGTTGATGAGTACCCGGATATTGCTGTTACCCCGCAGGCTGACGTTGCCGTCGAGGTCAACCGAAAGCATGGGTACCCTTTTGAGTACATCGGTCGCATCTCCGCCCCGTGTTGTTGCATCATTCTCGGCATTGTATATGGTTCGGTCGACGCGCTCTTCAATGAGTACCTTTTGTCCTTCCACCATTACCGCTTCCAGGATTTCCGCCTTTACTCCCAGCTGGACCTCCCCCACGTTAATGTTGTTCCCGTTTATGATCTCAATCGGGATTTCGTTGGGCTCATAACCGATAAAAGAGATGACGAGGCTGTATTTTCCGTCGGCGATACGGGTTAAGGTAAAACGCCCCTTGTCATCGGCCACGGTACCATCGAGAGGTGAACCGCTTTCGATGTCGTTCAGGGCAATTGTCGCATATTCAATGGGTTCTCCCGACTCACTGTCGATGACGGATCCCGAAACTTTTCCGCTGCCTTCTCTGCCCTGGGCAAACAAAAGATGGCTGCTGAGCAAAATCGCCGTAAAAAATAGTATTCTTTTCATTGTCATAGTTTAGTCACGTATCAACTCTAAACGAAGTAAGGCCAGTAACGCTATCCCTACCCGCTCAACACAACGGCAAAAATGAGATAAAGGTTTGAATCAATAATCGTGTATTAGACGGTCGGTCCATTCTACTCGACGTCTCGGCTGGCATGGGGTAAATTGGCATCTATTGAATGGAAAGCGGTGATTGTCGTGCGGGTGTGGCAAACGGTAGAAAACGTTTGTTAGTGGCCGGCCGGCTCACTATCATACGTTACCTTTGGGGAGAAGAGTTGATTTTAGCATGCAATCTTACGTACAAAAGCATAAGGTATTTTTACTCCATTTTTCGTTCTGGTGTGTCTACCTGTCGTTCCTCTTGTATCAGGTGAACTACCGGCAACGTTTTCGGGAAGAAACCAATTGGGATCAAGTGGTGATTTTCCTGAGCATGCAGTTCGTGTTCACCTGGATTATCGCCTACCTCAATTATTTCTACCTGCTTCCGCGGTTCCTGGAGAGGAAGAATGTCTGGCGGTATCTGGCAGAGTTTTCTATCCCCTTCACGATCATCCTGGCGCTGCGCGTGGTGCTTACCCGTTACCTGGTGGACGGACATACCCATCGGGAGATGTACTTCTATTCCAGTCTGTACCTCGTACAGACGGTTTTTGTCACGCTCTTTATTGTAATATTTATTGGCATGCTTCGGTTTGCCGTGGATTGGTTCGAGTTCGAAGCCCGGAAAAAAGAGGTGGAGAATGAAAAGCTCACCGCAGAGCTGAACTTTCTGAAAGCACAGATCAACCCCCACTTTTTGTTCAATACGCTGAACAACCTGTACTACCTGGTGTACACCAAATCGGACAATGCCACGGAAGTCATTGCCAAACTCTCGCAGATGATGCGATACATGATTTATGATTCGAACCACCCGAAGGTTAAACTTTCGCGGGAACTCGAATACATGCAAAATTATATCGACCTGGAGCGGCTGCGACTTAACAACGAGATTCCCGTTCGGTTTGAGATTAACGGCTCGGCCGAAGGTGTTGAAATTGCACCGCTGATCTTTATCACCTTCCTTGAGAACGCCTTTAAGCATGGCGTAAGCAACAACAGGCCGGGTGCGTGGGTGGACATCCGTATCGACCTCCAGGGGTCGACTTGCATCTATACGGTCGAGAACAGTAAATTAGACGATAGCCCGAATGCGAATGGTAAGTCGGGTATCGGGCTGCAGAACGTCCAGCGGCGCCTGGAACTGAGCTACCCTGGTCGGCATGAGCTCACCATCAGCGACCTGCCAGACCGGTACAGCGTTCAACTGAAGATCGACCTCTCGTGAAGATAACCTGTCTCATTATTGACGACGAGCCCCTGGCGCGAAACCTGTTGCGCGAGTATGCCGGAAAAGTACCCTATCTCGAAGTTAAGGGCACATGCGCCAGCGCCATAGAGGCAATGGAAGTACTACGACGGCAACCCGTCGATCTGCTGCTCCTCGATATCCAGATGCCCGACATCACCGGAACTGCCTTCGTGAAAACACTACAGCGCAAGCCACTGGTGATATTCACGACGGCATACTCCGAGTACGCGCTGGAAGGCTACGAGCTCGACGCGGTGGATTACCTGCTCAAACCCATCACCTTCGAGCGTTTTCTCCGCGCCATTGAAAAGGCCAGCCAGCGATTGCTTCAGGAAAGTCCGCACTCCGGCGAGCCAATAGCGGGCGACGAGTCAGCGTCTTCGTTCATGTTCGTGAAGGACGGTACGAAGCTGGTGAAGGTGCGATGGAACGACATCCAGTACATCGAGGGTCTTAAGGATTACGTGACCATTCACACCCGCGATCAGAAGATTGTCACGCTGCAGCGGCTAAAGACGCTCGAAGAGCAGTTGCCGCCAGAGAAATTTATGCGCATCCATAACTCCTACATTGTGGCGTTGGATGCCATCGACGTCGTCCACAAGAATGAAGTACAGGTAGGTAAGGCCCTGTTGCCGGTCAGCGACTCCTATCGAAAGGCTTTCCGCGAATTCGTCGCCCGCCGACAGGTGCAATAAATAAAGGAGGGGAGGTGTGGAGCATATCGGAGTCGAACCGATGACCTCTACAATGCCATTGTAGCGCTCTAGCCAGCTGAGCTAATGCCCCATATTCCGGGAGGGCAAAGATAGGATTAAATTTGATATTGCTGCAAGACCACGGAGACCCCCAAGGCGCCCACCAGCCCACCGATAATTGGCGTACATTTCCATTCCCATTCCCCATTTCCCCATTCACTCATTCCCCATTCACTCATCCCCATTCACTCATTCACTCATTCACTCATTCACTCATTGTTTCTGAGCATCATCTCATTGAAAAGCCGCTGCATTTCACCGGGAGGGATTTCGCGCAGTAGGGTACTCACGATCCACAGGTGGCCGAAGGGGTCTTCAAAGCGGCCGGACCGCTCGCCATAGAATTGGTCCCTCACGGGAAAGATAAGTTTCGCCCCCTCCTTCACCGCGCGGACCACTACTTCGTCCACATTAGGTACGTACATATGAAGGATGACGCTGCTTCCGTTCAGTGTGTCCGGCGATCGGTTGTAATCGGGATGTTCGCCGGCAATCATAATGCGGCCTTCGCCGATGTGAAGTTCGGCATGTGCCACGTCGCCGGTTTGTGGATCGCGCAAGCGCAGGATTTCTATGGCATCAAAGACCTTGGTGTACCATGCCAGTGCGGCTTCCGCATCCTTCACTGCGAGTAGGGGGGTGATGATGTTCGCCTTGAACTGAACGCGGTCTGCCTTCATGTCTCCTGATTTTTTTTCATGAAGTTAGCAAAATAACGTTTTGACCGTTGTGGGTCCGGCGACACGTTTTTTCTTCCGTCAAACGTCTCATGGATTCCGTAAACTGATGTGCTTACGCCGACGCCAGTTTTCTGATCAGGCCGATTTGTCCCAGATGATACACGTCGTGGTACAACACGCCGCGGATCAGATAATCGTACGTCCTTCCGTCCGCGTATACCTGGTCGAGCATGTCATCCGACTGTTGTGAAAGCAGGTTGATCAATACTTCCTGACTCGCGACAAAGGCACGGTGTACGCTTTCCCATCCCCGGGCTTTCAGGCGCGCGATATCTTTCCAGTTGTCTTCGCTTTCTACTGAAGCCTTGAACGATGCATCACTTTGCAAGCGGCTGATCAGGCTCTGCCGCCAGTACGTCATGTGGGCCACGACTTCCGCGACCGAATGCATATTCTGAACTGGGCGGATAAACGCGATATCGTCGGTAAGGCCATCGAGCTTTGTGGCAATGTTTTCGCCATACCAGGGATTGCCGTCGTAGATCTCCCTGAAATGATCGGCATATTGAAGCATACGGGTATTGCTCATAATAAAAGAGTTGGGTGCATGGAAAGAGTTACCTGAGGAAAACCTGCAACCGCGCCTGTGCGATTACATTGAGTCTGGGTTGACCAGCGATAAATTTCGATAGATACAAGGAAGCAGCGGTCCGTTCCGTAACCATCTTTCCAAAGTCGAGGCGCAGGAAGATAAAGTATTCGTCGATCTCAAGCGCTTGCTGATACTGCGGGTTGATGGACAGCCACGCCTGGAGCGGTTCAAATTGAACTACGATGGGGAGCTCCACTGAAAGGTTGCGCAGCTTCCCGTCTTTTTCGGGATGCTCGATATCCGGAATGCCCGAAAGGCCGCTGGTGCTGTTGGCTTCCCGACCAGAGAACTGGTAGCGTACCTGAGGGTAAAAGACTACCTGCGGATCTACCACCCACGCGAAGACCATGCCGGGTGTATAAAGCCAGCTGCCGGCGCCCCGTCCGAGAAGGTACTCGCCCGTGGGGGCCGTGATCTTGAAGAAAGGGGAGAAGCGAGCGAGGCCGACGGACTTACGGGTGTTGATCGTGGTCATGTACCACATCTCAAAGTCGCCGATCCCCGTCGTGTTCTCAAATCCCTGGTAGTCCTCGTCGAAAATGCTGTGGACAAACGGCACGGAAATTCCAAAGAGGTGTTTTTCATTGCGAAGGCCGTACGCGTACCCGAGCCGGATGGCGTAAAACCGGGCGGGCTGATAGAAGAAATACGACTCGACATCGAGCTGTATCCTGCTTTTCATGTTCGCCGGATCCGCGGCTGTCGCGGCCGCCAAAGGATTTTCTGGCTGCGCATGAATCCGATTGGCAAAGCAGGTCAGGATCAATAACACACCACAACAGTACAATCTGCTCATACGCTCTCATATTCTGCTCTCGCTAGCAATAAAGATAGCGAATTGCCGGCAGCAAAAGGGTAGTTTCGCACTAGGGAGAGCACGATTGACACACGCGGTGTAATTCCCGGTCGTTCGGGCGACTCATTGCAGAGACTTTATATTAGTACTTAAAATTTAAGGCCCCGATTATGGTTTTGACATTGCACGTCCAGCGCCTTACCCTCGTCGCGCTTTTTGTCGTAGGAAGGAGTACTTGTCTGCCGGCACAGGAGCCGGATCGGGAATGGCCCGCATACGGCGGCGATCCTGGTGGCATGCGCCATGCGGGCTCAACGCAAATTAACACCAGTAACGTAAGCCGCCTTAAGGTCGCGTGGACGTACCACACCGGTGAACTGGAACTTTACGAGGGCACCAACGCGGCCAGCAAGGCAGCATTTGAGGCGACGCCGATCATGGTTGAGGGTGTTTTATATCTGAGTACACCCTCAGGCCGCGTGATAGCGTTGGATGCGCTCTCGGGAAAGGAGAAATGGGTTTTCAATCCTGAGTTGAATCTCCGTAATGATTATTCAGAAATCACATCGCGGGGCGTATCAACCTGGCCCGGACCGGATCTTCGGAAGGACGCCGGCCCCCGCCGCATCTTTTCCGCTACGATCGACGGCCGGCTATTCGCCCTTGATGCTGCCACCGGGAGGCCCATAGAGGGATTCGGTTACAAGGGTGTGGTTGACCTGCAGGAGGGTATCGGCGAGATCAGCGTTACCTCGCCGCCCGCCATCATCGGCAACACGTTGGTAATCGGGTCGTCGATGGGCGACAACCAGCGGCTTGACTATGAAAAAGGAGTGGTCCGGGCATACGATGTGCTCACCGGGAAATTGCTGTGGAGTTGGGATCCGATTCCCCGCGACCCTTCGGACGCTGCCCACGCCACCTGGCAGGGAAAGAAAGCGATGCGCACGGGTGCAGCGAATGCGTGGTCAATCCTGTCTACTGATCCGGAGCGGAATCTTGTTTTCATACCCACCTCTGCCCCAAGTCCCGATTACTATGGCGGCGAAAGGATAGGACAGAATCTCTACGCGAACTCGATGGTTGCGCTGAATGCTTCCACTGGCGAAAGGGTATGGCATTTTCAGGTAGTGCATCACGACATATGGGACTACGACATCGCGGCGCAGCCTTCCCTCATTACCGTGCAGCGCGAAGGGCGCGATGTGCCCGCCGTGGCGGTTGGAACGAAGATGGGACATATTTTTCTGCTGCATCGCGAAACCGGGGAGCCGCTATTCCCGGTTGAAGAAAGGCCGGTGCCGCAGCGTTCAGTACCCGGCGAACAGGCAAGCCCTACGCAGCCCTTCCCGGTCCTCCCTCTGCCCGTTGGCCCCCAGGCGGTTACTACGGATGATGCGTGGGGACTTACAGAAGAGGGCCGCGAGCGAGCGCGGCGGCGAATTGCCAGTCTTAAGAATGAGGGACCGTTTACACCACCAAGCCTTCAAGGAACCCTGGTGGCACCTTCGAATGCGGGCGGCATACATTGGGGCGGCGTTAGCTACGACCCTAATACGAACCTGCTCGTTACGAACATCAACCGGTTTATCGCTGCCATACGGCTGGTGCCGCGGGAAAAGTTCAATAAAAACGCGCGCGATGAAGGCATCATGCGCGCGGAGATCGGACGGCAGGAAGGCACACCCTACATCATGCAGCGCGACTACCTTATCAACTTCGAGAATAATCCTATAGAGATGCAGACGCGGCCACCCTGGGGAACGTTGCTTGCCATCGATATGAACAGTGGTGAACTGAAATGGGAAGTGCCGCTGGGCTTCATGTACGATCCCAGGGAGTATCCTGAAGCGGTACATTGGGGTTCGCTGAATTTCGGAGGAGCCCTTACTACTTCCGGTGGACTTACGTTTATCGCAGCGGCGTTTGACAATATCTTCAGGGCATTCGATACGCAAACCGGCAAATTGCTCTGGCAGGACGAACTTCCCGCTGGTGGGCAGGCCACACCCATGTCGTATGTCCTCAACGGCAAACAGTTTGTCGTCATCGCCGCCGGCGGTCACGGTAAGCTGGGTACGAAGTTGGGCGATGCGGTGGTGGCATATGCTTTGGAGGAATGATTTTGCTCTTTACGGTGGGCGGATGTTTCGCGGGGTATGAGGTGGTCAGGAGGACGATGGTACTTCGCCCGTTCTTCGGGGGGCTTAGGCTGGGTTCGGCACGATAATCAAGGTTCGGACTTTTTCCGTACCTTTGCCCCCTTTACTTTTAAAATCCCTTAATGAAAACATTCGAAACCCTGGGCCTGTCCAGGGGACTGGTGGAGTCGGTAAAGCAAATCGGCTTTGAAAAACCCACTCCCATACAGGAAAACGCCATTCCTGTGCTTCTTGAAGGAAACCGCGACTTTGTAGGACTTGCTCAAACCGGGACGGGTAAAACGGCAGCGTTCGGGCTGCCCCTGATTGAACTGTGCAACCCGGAATCCCGGGAGACTCAGGCGCTCGTACTCGCGCCAACCCGTGAACTGTGTGTACAAATCGCCGCCGACCTGGAACGCTTTTCAGCACAGTATCGCAGATTCAACCTCGTTGCCGTATACGGCGGATCCAGCATTTCGGATCAAATCAAAAAAATAAAGAAAGGTGCTCAGATCATCGTTGCGACGCCCGGCCGGCTGGTCGACCTGATCGGCCGCAAGGCAGTAAGGCTGGAGTCGATCGAATATGTTGTCCTGGATGAAGCCGACGAGATGCTGAATATGGGCTTTAAGGAAGACCTCGACGAAATTCTTTCTCACACGCCTTTCGATAAAAGGACCTGGCTCTTTTCCGCCACGATGCCCGCGGAGGTGCGGCGTATCATGAAAAACTACATGACCGATCCGCATGAGCTGACCATCGGCGAAAAGAACTCCGGAAACGCCAACATCGAACACCAGTTCATCCTGATTAAAGAAAAGGATCGTTATGCGGTCCTCAAACGGATATTGGACTTCCAACCGGATGTGTTTGGTCTTATTTTCTGTCGGACACGCATGGACACCCAACGCGTGGCCGACCAGCTTATGAAGGATGGATACAACGCCAATGCCCTGCATGGAGACCTGACACAGCAACAGCGCGACAAAGTAATGAAGAGCTTTCGTGAAAGGGCTATTCGCGTTTTAGTCGCCACCGATGTTGCCGCACGGGGCATCGATGTCGACAACATCAGCCACGTCATCCACATGAACATCCCTGACGAGATCGAATTCTATACCCATCGGAGCGGAAGGACGGCGCGTGCTGGCAAGAAGGGCATCTCGGTTGCGCTTGCTACCAAGGGCGAACTGGGAAAGATTCGCCAGATCGAAAAGATGATTCGCACAACCGTCACCCGGATGCCGATACCATCAGGCGCCGATATCTGTCGCCGGCAATTGCTTGCCCTAATGCGACGGGTACACGACGTGAAGGTTCAGGAAAACGGGATGGCGGAGTTTCTTCCTGAGGTATACGAGGAGTTGAAAGAACTCAGCCGCGAAGAGATCATTAAACGATTCGCCTCGATAGAGTTCAACCGCTTTCTCGACTATTACGGAAACGTCGAGGATCCCGACGCCGGCAATGATCGTCCGGGCCATGAGGAACGCTATTCGATGGGAACGAGAATTTTCATCAACCTGGGCAAGATGGATGGCCTGGACAAGTCGGGCCTGATCGAAGTCATCGACGAGTGTTGCGGACTCGGTAAGAAGGATATCGGCAAGATCGAGTTAAAAGGAGCCTATTCTTTCTTCGAGGTTGATCCCGACAACGTTGCCCGCGTTAAAGACGGTTTTCGCGATGTCGCTTTCAGAGGACGCACCGTCCGTGTGGAAGTGACTGGCAAAAAGCCCGAGGACACCGGCAGGAAGAAAAAGAAAGATAAATACCGCAAGGGTGGGGCGAAGGTATGGAAGTCTCGCCGCGGCGTAAGGGTGTAACCACCAATACGCTCACCGTTTTCTCTTCATTTGCAAGTTCACACCGATACTAATCGTGAGCGCTGCCACGAAAAGTATCAACGTCCACGTATCCGCGGTGTGCGCGGTAGTTTTTATTCCGAACGCGGTGTCGAGAAAGAATTGAATGTAGGAATTGTAAGGTGTTTCATACCCCAGCCGATCCCGGACCATCCAGTGCCAGTCGGTGAGGAAACAATATCCGAAGCCATAGAAGATCCCCAGCACACCCCATGAGAAGGCGGTGAGCAGAAGTGTGATCAGATTTAATCGTCTCGTTTTCCGAAACGCCCATCCCACCAGGTTAAACACCGTCAGGAGGGTATGAAAGACAAAAAAGAAAATGTCGAGGGCAACGAGCATGACCCTTTGGTTAACGTAGCGGCCTTAATAGATCCCAACGTTCGAGATGACAGGGGAAGCCCTGGCATCTTCGATGGTGATGCGCACGGCGTCTGTCACCACAGGGTCGACGCGTAGGATTCGCTTGTATCCGATGGTGGTACCTTGGGCGACCGGCTTCCAATTGTCACCGTCGCGCACGGAAACGCTAAATTGTTTGACACGCTGCCCCAGCCGGATGTATTCCTGGAGTACCACAAACGAAATGGTCCGCCTTTCACCCAGATCGATGTCGATCCGACCCGTGGTCCGGCCATCATCTGTAGCCCAGTACGTTTCTTTGTCATCGTCTGTAACGTTCGTCGGCGCGTATGCTTCGGAACGTCCACGATAATTGTCGGCCGCGGCACTTGCATGCAAAGCGTGATTGGTTTTGAAGGTACTGTCGATCAGCGTCCGCCATTTTTTTAACACAGCGACGTCACGTTCATGGATGCGTCCCCGCCGGTCGGGAGGAACGTTCAACAGAAGAGTCGATCCACGGCCTACCGACGTCAGAAAGATGTCGAAAAGTTTCTCGGGCGACTTTACAAGGGAATCCTCGCTTGCGTGATAGAACCAGCCGGGGCGTATTGAAGTATTCACTTCGGCAGGGATCCAATGTGTGCCTTCGGGCGATCCGGTGTTCAGCAATTCGCCGATATCCGGCTTCCCGGCATAAAGCGTATCGGGGGTAATGGTATTCCAGTTTGTTTCTCCGCCAATGCCCTGTTCGTTTCCACACCATCGGAGGCTTGGGCCTGCGTCACTAAAGAAGAGTACGTCGGGCTGAATGCCCTTGACGAGGTCAATCGTTGTGGGCCAGTCGTAATACGTGGATCCGTCGATACGACGGATGGCGTAAGAGCCGCCATAATAACCATCTCCACCGTTCGCGCCGTCAAACCACATTTCAAAGATGTCGCCGTACCGGGTGAACAGTTCACGTAGCTGGTTTCTGTAATAGGTGATGTATTCCGGTGATCCGTATTCGGGATGGTTGCGGTCCCAGGGAGAAAGATAGACGCCGAATTTCAGGCCATGGCGTTGGCACGCTTCGGCAACTTCGCGCACTACATCACCGGCGCCGTCTTTGTAGGGGCTGTTCTGAATATCGTGTTCGGTATATTCGCTGGGCCACAGGCAAAACCCGTCGTGATGTTTGCAGGTGAGAATTATGCCTTTAAAGCCAGCACGGCGTAGGACAGCCACCCATTGGTCGGCGTCGAGTTCCGTAGGATTGAAGATTTCAGGAGGCTCGTTGCCCAGACCCCACTCACGATCGGTGAAGGTGTTGGTGGTAAAATGGATAAATGCATTCATTTCCATTTCGTGCCATCGCAACTGGTTTTCAGTGGGTACTGGCAAAACAGGCTCCGGTGGTGCGATGTTGGTGCGGCAGCCCGAAAAAATCACCGCCGCCGCTACTGCAAAAGAAAGGGGGTAGAACGCTGAGTTCATGGCGTTCAAGATAAATTATGCGGCATTGCGAACCAATTTTGCCAGAGACCATTCGCAAACGGTGTGTTCCTCCTGTCATTATAAACAGCTTGGGATTCCATAAATATTTATTTATTTAGGTCGGCAAGGGCCGTGTGGACGTCTTTTTCGTGCTGCGGCCCGAGTGATGATGGTAACCTCGGATTGATTAACCAACTAGAACTATGAGAATCGTATTATCGTGTCTGCTGGCATGGATGGTAACCTTTGGCGTGTCCGCACAACAGGTTGCGCTAACCCGTGATCAGATTATTGCTTTGACATCCGAATGGAAGGGAGAACGGCTACCTGATGGTCGTCCTAAGGTCTCCGATGATTTACTTGCGCGCCTTAAGAATATATCCCTTGAGGAAGCCTGGGGCGTTTTGCGCAATAAGGGGTATCGCAACCAGTACGAAGGTAATTGGATGGTGCTCAAACCCGGTGAAGTCATGACCGGTCGCGCCCTCACCGTCCAGTACATGCCTCGACGCCCGGATTATGATGACATGATCAGGGCGAAAGGTAAAGAAGAGAAGCGCATCGGAAACTTCAACTCCTGGCCCATCGATATGCTCTCGCCCGGCGATGTCTACGTGGCGGATAGCTATGGAAAGATTGTCGATGGAACGCTGATCGGTGACAACCTCGGCAACTCTATTTATACCAAGTCAAAGAACGGCGTCATTTTCAATGGCTCTGTGCGCGATGCGGAAGGATTGGAGGCGATAGATGGCTTTAATGGCTGGATTAAGGGTTATGATCCTTCGTTTATTCAGGAGATGATGCTTGGAGGAATCAACGTTCCTATCCGGATCGGACGTGCTACGGTACTTCCCGGCGACGCAGTTCTGGCCAAGAAGGATGGTGTCGTGTTTATTCCGGCGCACTTGCTGGAGGACTTGGTCATCACCTCCGAGTTTATCGCATTGAGAGACCAATTCGGGCACCAGCGGTTGCGCGAGGGCAAATACACACCGGGGCAGATCGACCAGCAATGGACGGACGATATAAAGGAAGATTTCCTGAAATGGCTGGATCAAAACCCCGACAAGCTACCCATGTCACGCGCCGAACTGGATGCGTATATGAAGAACAGAACGTGGTAGCCGAATAACACACTATGACACCTGTCGAATCGCAACATATAAGTAAAATGCTACACCTAAAATGAACCTAATGAAAACACCATCACAAAAATTTCTTGAGAAGTTGGGATTGAAGGAGCCTGAAGAACATGTTGTGACGCAGGCAGCCGGTGGACGGCAAGGATCGTCAGACCCTGTTGACCAGCCCGAGACCCCGGAGAATGGACGTCGTGAATTTTTCAAGAAAGCGGGTATGGGGGGACTGATGCTGAGCGGATTCATGTTCAGCCCCGTGGAAGATACCCTGGCGCAAGCCACTTCGAAAGTTAATCGCAATTCTGCACCGTCGGATCTTAAGATTACCGACATGCGGTATGCCGTTGTCATGAATGGTCATGCACGCTGTCCTGTGATCCGGATCGATACCAACCAGGGCATCTACGGTCTGGGAGAAGTTCGCGACGGAGCATCCTGGCGTTATGCCATGTTCCTCAAGAGCCGCATCCTCGGTATGAACCCCTGTAATGTGGAGATGATATTCAAGCGGATCAAGCAGTTTGGTTTTCATGCCCGTCAGGGTGGAGGTGTTTGTGCCGTTGAGATGGCTTTGTGGGATATTGTAGGCAAAGCTTATAACGTGCCCTGTTATCAACTGCTTGGAGGAAAATACAGAGACAAGGTCCGCCTGTACGCAGACACACCGGAGGGACGGAGTGAAGATGAGTTTTCGGCACGTGTGAACAAGCGGATTTTCGAGGAGGGATTCACCTTCCTGAAGATGGACTTCGGTATCGAATTGCTTAGAGATATCCCTGACACGGTAGTCAACAGCAATTTCTGGGAGATCGGACGGCAGTGGACGAATGAACCGATGTCGTATGGCGCAGCCTTGCACCCGCTCACACAGGTTCAGATTACCGACAAGGGATTGGATATCCTGATGCAACGTATCGAACGTGTGCGCAATAAGATTGGGTATACTATTCCGCTCGCTTCCGACCACTACGGTCACTTCGATCTCAACAATGCAATCCGTCTTGGAAGAGCTTGCGAGAAGTATCGTCTGGCCTGGCTGGAGGACCTGATCCCCTGGATGCTTACCGATCAGTGGAAGCAGATTACCCTGGCGCTGGAGACGCCGACAATCACAGGTGAAGACATTTATCTGAAAGAAGAGTTCATCAAGCTTTGCGATACACACGCCGTGGATATCGTGCATCCTGACCTGGCAACGTCGGGCGGGCTGCTGGAAACGAAGAAGATCGGTGACTATGCTGAGGAAAAAGGTATAGCCATGGCGATGCACTTCGCCGGAACACCGGTATCCTTCATGGCGAACATCCACTGTGCTGCGGCAACACAAAACTTTGTTGCCCTTGAACACCACTCGGTAGACCTCGACTACTGGGAGAGCATCGTGCGCAAGGTGGACAAGAAGCCGATGATTGAAAAGGGCTTCGCCCTGGTGCCGGAAGCTCCGGGTCTGGGTGTGGAGTTAAACGAAGATGTAGTCAAGAAGCACCTGGATCCCGAAAACAAACAGTATTTTGCGCCCACGCCCGAATGGGACGTGGACCGGTCGTGGGACAGGCTGTGGAGCTGACAAGCTAATACGTCAATAGAAATGCCTTGGTTGCTGACTCAAGGTCGGCAGCCAAGGCGTTTTTATGCTTATTCCCCGAACCCCTACCCCTATTGATATGGAGAAGAAAACCTCAAAAGTACTATTCCTCATCGCGCTTGTAGCGTTCGTAATTTATCTGATCACGACCCTGCTCGGAAAGCATGAACTGGCCGGCGTGGTCCTTGTTTCATTCTTTATCCTGATTGCCATTGGCATAAGAGCATATCCGCTACTCAAAGGTTACTCTTACCCGATGGTGATCTTCGCCTCGGTAAGCCTCGCGATGTATTTCCCACAATACTTCATCACGGTTGGAAGTTTTGAGTTGAAAAAGCTGATCACGCCACTGTTGCAGATCATCATGTTCGGCATGGGAACTACTTTGAGCTTATGGGATTTTGGCCGTGTAATAAAAATGCCAAGAGGTGTATTTGTGGGTGTGCTTTGTCAATTTTCCATAATGCCGTTCGTCGGATGGACCATAGCAAATATGTTTTCATTCCCACCCGAGATTGCAGCGGGTATTATTCTGATAGGAAGCTGCCCGAGTGGTCTGGCATCGAACGTCATGTCGTACCTTGCCAAGGCTAATCTTGCACTTTCGATCACGCTCACCGCCGTAGCGACAATCCTTGCGCCTATCATGACCCCATTCTTCATGAAAATTTTGGCTGGCGAATTCATCGATATAAGCTATTGGGCCATGTTTATTGACATCGTGAAAGTGGTAATCCTTCCTATCGCCCTGGGTCTGATATTCCATCATACGCTGCAAAGCCGGTTTAAGATTTTAAACACGATTATGCCCGTGGTTTCAATGGCCGGTATTGCTGTAATTCTCATCGTAATCATCGCGATGGGCAGGGACGACCTGATGGCTGTGGGGTTAATGCTGGTACTTGCCGTATCGTTACACAACATGTTCGGGTACCTTCTCGGATACTGGGCAGGCAGACTCTTCAGAATGCCTGAGCAGGATTGCCGGACGATTGCGCTGGAGGTGGGTATGCAAAACGGAGGACTCGCGTCCAGTATCGCCGCGGACACGCTGGGCAAGGCCGCTACCGTAGGTTTGGCCCCCGCGATATTCGGATCGCTCATGAACATCACAGGCTCGACACTGGCGCTGTGGTGGCGTTCCAAGCCGCTTCCTGAAGAACAGCAGGAGCCGGCGTCGGCGAAATGATGCTTTGAAGCAATCGACCTCTCATCCTCACAAGACAAAGGGAGCGCAAAGAATACACTTTGCGCTCCCTTTGTTTTTAACCTTCGTTGTCAAATTTTAGAGCGGAGATTTTCCTCAAACTTCTGGGCAGGGGGCCTTTCCCTAACGAAAATCAGCCGACAGGTAGGACTCCAGATTTTGTCGCGTAATAATCTCCAGCGGGAAAAGACACGTATCCGGAACCTTCTTATTAAACAATAGGCTGTTCGCCAATTGCCCCACGCCCGTGAAGGCCTGGTGGCGTACATTTTGGTTGATGAGAAAGTCGATCACGCCCTTCTTCAGATAATGAAGGTTCTGCTTGAGCAGGTCGTATGCGACAAGCCGGATATCGTCCTTGCCGCGCTTCTCCAGCATAGATGAAACGATGCTGGCGCCCTTTGAGGTAGTAACGAGTATACCTTTAAGATCGCGATGTGCCATCACCTCGGTGAGTTCATTTTTCAGCGTAGCCTCGTGGGTGTTGTTCAAATCCCGACTCATCACCCGGAAGCTTCCGTGGTTCAGGTTCTCAAAGTAATCTTTGAATCCCTGCTCCTTTTCGGACAGGTGGGTAGAACGATGTATGTCGTCGTAAATGTGGAGGATGGCGAAAAGTGCCGGCGGCTCGCGGTTCAGGTGTAGTAGTTCAGCGGCGACGCGGCCGCTTTGATGCAGGTTCTGGCCGATAAAGCTCAACGGCTGGGCTTCCGGTATGTTGTTGTTGAACACTACGAACGGAATTTCCCGACTGCGACACTCCTCGAAAAAGCGGCTTGCTTCGTCGCTGAAGATGGGCGCTGCCAGTACGCCATCGGGGTTGTCAGAGAGAACCCTTTCAGCATGCGCCCGGAACGACGCCGTATCGTAGAGGTCAAAGTAATAAGGCTCAATTCGTATTCCATATTGCTCCCATTCCTCTACGGCGTGTTTAATGCCCTGACCTGACATGCCCCAGTATTCATCCTGCGAAGGGTCGGGGATTAAAGCCGCAATAAAGTATGTCTTGTTGGAGCCGAGGGTGCGTGCAATAAGATTAGGTTTGTATCCTGTCTTTTCCAGGATTTCCATCACCTTATTGTACGCTTCACGGGAGACCTGACCGCGACTGTGAAGGACGCGATCGACCGTGCCGACAGAGACACCGGCCAGTTGCGCGATGTCTTTGATCCTGATATTCTTATTCATGAGAGGGATGCTTTGAATTCACAAAACCGGCTTCAATTCTACACAATTTTTTCAATACGGAGGAGCGAATGCCCCGCAGCAACGCCGATTATCACAATCCGTGACGCTTCACAGGGAAGAATTCCCTCCTTAAAACAGCCATCCGGCGGCACGCACCCCGGGGCACCGGACCCAATACCGCAACTATGAACCAGCCGAAAAAGAAGACAAAGGCCCTTACACGCAGACCAGCCCTCCAATCGTTCGTCGCGCTTGCCGGCACCATGGCGCTCCCTACCTTTTCCAGGGGAGCCGATGGTGACGCCATCGAACGCACTATCAGTCGTTCAATTCTTTTTCAACGAGTTCCCGCCATTCTTCCTCCAGCGTGCCCTGGTGCACGCCACGTCCCGCGCGCCGGTACCAGTAGGCCGCGTTGCCGGGGTCGCCTTCCTTCCTGTGCAGATACGCGTGAATGGCGGCAGCGTCGGAGGATTCGATGTCCTGAACGATCGTATGCGCCTTGTGCCAGTCGCCCTTGCCGTCAAACCACAACGCGCGAAGCAGTTCGCCACCTTGATTCGGAGGTTCGGTATGTTCGAGTGAATCTTTGAATTCAGTGAATGTCATAAGGTATCGTGTACGTCCTCTTTCGTTGTAACAGGGTAGTAGACCTCTGTGGTCCACGTGGACGGGTCTTCAGCGGGGTCGGTGTTGTACACTTCCCAGGGCGGCCCGTTGATTACATAGTCTTTGTATTGAATGTATCGCTGTACTTCTTTGTGGGTATCGGTAATGTCTTCGTAGCCGCCGTTGTCGATTCCGCGGATGGCAGGTCCGCTGTAGAGTTGATTTACCGAGTATGGGTCTGGCACCCGCGCATCGGGTTCGATCGGTACGCCAAATTCGATAGCGGAGGAGTCGCTGAACAGGCATAACGGATGACCGGCAGCCTTCGAGCCTACGCTTTTCAGAGCGCGCATAACCTGTGCATGCAGTGTACGAACCTGCTCTGCCGGTGCGCCAGGTTGCCGTTTACTTTTGACACTGACGTAATAAGCCGGAGCCAGTAGTTCCTCCGTGATATTGTCAAATATGGGTTTGGACTCAGCGACACGTTTCAGCGTGGCGATATTATGCGTAAGCGATGATGTGAGTTGCCGTGCCAGGAAATACCGCTTCCAGCGTCTCCAGATGCTGTTGTCGTCGCTGGTGGTTACCTCCGCTTTGATGGTGAGTTGTGTCTGGTTTGCAATCACAGTGTCAGGCACTAACGTGAACTCGTACCTGGCGGTGCCTGTACTGAACTCCAGGTTAGCACGCACCATTTCATCTCTTTTGTGTGCCGCCAGCGTGGCGGTGCCGGGTCCTGCGCCGGTCTTCCAGGTGCAGTGCGCCGTGATGCCCGCACGTTTATCACCGTAGGTTATCGCCGTGTTTTCGTCAAACCAGTATGACCATCGCGGCCATCGTTCGAGATCGTTTAATTCTTCGTAGAGGTAAGATGCGGGCGCTGCGACGTCGGTTGTCTCTTCCTTGACGAACCGTTCGGGTAGCAAGTAGCTGGCGCCTGCGATCACCGCAGCCAATACCAGCAGCCCGGCAAGTATCACTTTCTTCATCTATTTTTTGTCGTGAATCCTCGCAGCGTGAGAATCTGAAAGGTATAAAATTTATTGAATCGAAACGGTTTGCAATTGTCTCGTAAAATTTAAAAATTAGAAGGACACCAACCCCCTAAACCTCATGAGTTTCTTCAACGACCCAAGACGGATTCCGGAAGCCTATGGACTGCGGATTGCAGCCGGCCTCATCGCGTACTTCATTCTGATGAAGCTCCTCAACCTGGCGCACAACGTGGAGTTGCGGCTGCTGAACCTGGCGATCCTCGTGATCGGCGTTTATTTCGCGCTGAAAAAACTCAGAGAAGTCAACGAAGACCAACTCAATTACTTTCGCGCGTTAATTACAGGTTTTACCACCGCCACCATCGGATCGGTTCTGTTCGCCATTTTCCTTTTCGTCTATATGAAGGTCGATAGCAGTATGATGCAGGCCATCATCGAAGGTGAACCCATGGGAAGATACCTGAACGCTTACATTGCCGCGTTTATCGTAGCGCTCGAAGGAGTCTTCTCCGGACTTCTCGTAACGTTCGTTATCCTTAACTACATCGGCACCGACGAGGTAAATCAATAGGCGCTGTGAACTATCGGACGTTGCTGTGCAACTCCGACATGGAGACGTGTCCGTCCTGCACGACCGTTGTCTTGTAGTTCTGCTTGTCGACCACGACAGGGTTGAGTAATATCGCGTCTACGTTCACGTCTTCGGTTTTCAATCGTGTTGCCTTCTTCGGCTTCTTTCCGCGGGCAAAATCCATGGCCACTTCAGCAGCACGATACGCTAGTTCCCGTATGGGCTTGTACACCGTCATGGTTTGGTTACCGGAAATAATATTCCGGATCGCCATAAGCTCGGCATCCTGTCCGGTGACGATCACGCGTCCCAACAGATCAGCGGGCATAGCCTGAAGTGTACCAGTTGCAAGCGCGTCGTTGGCAGCGATGATCGCGTCGGGCTTGAGTGTAGTCGTGGCGAATAGCTCGTCGATGCGCATGAGCGCTTCGATCTCGCTCCATTCGTTGAGGACAATGTCCGCCACGATCTCGATCTCTCCCGCGTCTATGTGGGGCTGCAGGACTTCCATCTGACCCTTGCGAAACAGTACCGCGTTATAATCCGTGGGCGGACCGTTGACGAGGAGGTATTTGCCCCGCGGCACTTTCTTCAGCACATACTCCGCCTGAAGGTTGCCTACCCGTGTGTTATTGAAGGAAACATAGAAATCGAGTCCGTCGCTGAGAATCAGCCTGTCGTATGAAATGACCGGAATTTTTTTCTTGTCGGCGGCCTCTACTATCGCCGCCGCCTTGCGGGAGTCAGTTGCGACGATGACGAGCACGTCCACGCCGCTGTCGATTAGTTTTTGTCCCAGCCTCACCTGTTCGTCAGGGTCGCCGTAGGGCACTTCTACAACGCACTCGCCGCCCAACGCTTTGACGCGTTCCGTGAACAGCTTTTGGTCCAGGTACCAGCGATCGACCACGTAACTGTCCATAAGCAAACCTATCCGCTGTGCGTGCAGTTGTATCGCAGCCAACCACACCACCGCACAGATAAACGTTATCCTGGTTTTCATGACAATAGTGTTAAATTCCTCCCTTCAGGGCCCCCGTCCTGAAGGGGCACGTCCTGGAGGGGCATAGCCTCCTTCAGGGCAAAGTCTCCTTCAGGATAGCCTCCCTCAGGGGTGTATATAAGTTAGCAAGAATAAACTTCCCGGTCTACGGAAAGCTGCAGAAATACTGCACGGTGTCGTCGTGCCGTAGGGAGGTGTGAAATGTGGGTTTTCAGCGCATTTCGAGCTCCACGATGGTGTCAATTTCATCCATGTGTCCTTTCGGAATATTGAGCGCGATGCCAAAATTGTTTTGCGTGAACTTCACCGGGGTACCAGACGCGAACATTTTGGCTGACCGGACTTTTTTACCCCATGCGGGAAGGAGGAACGACTCGTCCTGCCAGTCGAGTATATGCACGTACACTTTGTTTCCCTTTTGAGTGGTAACGCCCCAGTTGCGGGCAGAGACTGGTCCTCCCTGGGTTCCGTAGATCGTTTCGCCGTTCTTTTCCAGCCATTCACCCATTTGCTTCAGCATCGTCACGTGATCGGGCTGGATCCTGCCATTCGGCATAGGGCCAACGTTTAGCAGAAAGTTAGCATTGTAACCTGCAGCCTTCACCAGGTACTGGATAAGGTCTTTTATGGATTTGTTCCGGTTATCCATGAGGTTGAAGCCCCATGAATTGTTAATGGTTTCACAGGTCTCCAGCGGTAGATTTCCGATTTTCGAATCGCCGGAGAAGCCGGTTGTATTGTGTCCCGGCAAGTCCTTTTCGAACATCTGGAAGTCCTCACCGGGAAAGGGCGGCAGGTGATGGTTGCTGCCGATGAGGGCCGCAGGCTGTAGCTTGTGAATCAGTGCATACGTTTTTTCCAACCGCCAGTCAGCGTCGGGCTTATCCCACATGCCGTCAAACCAGATTCCGCCGATTTCTCCGTAGTTGGTCAGCAGTTCCGTGAGCTGTTCATCCATATAATCGAGATACCGGTCCCAGTTACCGCTGTCGGGACGCCCGGTATGCCCGCCGGTGCGGCCCCTTGGATAATAATCGGGATGATGCCAGTCGAGCTGGGAATGGTAAAAGAACAGTTTAATACCCTGCCGATGACATTCGTCGGCCAGCATCTTCAGCACATCCTTTTTATAAGGCGTGCGCTCGACAATGTCGTAGTCGGATACCTTGCTATCGAACATGGCAAATCCATCGTGATGCTTACTGGTGATCGTGATGTATTTCATCCCGGCCTCGCGCGCCAGGTCGACCCATTCTTTCGCGTTGAATTCAATCGGATTGAAGAATGCCGGCAGCTTCTCATACTTCTCGATGGGAATCTGCTGGTTGTTCATAACCCATTCGCCGTCACCCAGCACACTATAGACGCCCCAGTGAATGAAGAGGCCGAAACGCGCCTGTTGAAACCATTCACGGGCTTTGAGGTTCTCGTCGGTCGGTGTATAAGTTTGCTGTGCAGGAGCGAGTGTAATGCACAGGAGCACAAAAGCAATGGCTCCCTGGAATTTGACGAGCTTCATGAGGATTTGATTAAATTGCGTTATCACAAATTTAAGACAGACGATGAGATACGAAAGCATTGGCAAGGAACTGTTTGTCCTTAACCGCAAGCGCCTTCTGAAAGAGATTCCCCGCAATTCGCTTGTGGTCGTCAATGCCAACGACGTTATGCCGACAAATGCAGACGGCACGACGCGCTTCCGTCAGAATAGCGACCTGTTCTATCTGACAGGTGTCGATCAGGAAGAAACGATCCTGGTATTGGCGCCTGACTTCCCTGACAAAAAATATCGCGAGGTGTTGTTTATCCGTGAAACCAGCGAAGAGATCGCCACATGGGAAGGACAAAAGCTTACCAGGGAACAAGCAACTGAGGTTACCGGGATAAGCACCGTGGTATGGACTTCAGAATTCCACCGGCTGTTCAATATGCTCATGTTGGTAGGAAACGTTGAAAGGGTTTTTCTCAACACAAACGAACACTATCGGGCGGACGTAGAAGTGGAGAGCAGGGACGCGCGGTTTATAAAATGGTGTCGTCAAAAGTACCCCCTTCATCAGTATGCCCGGTTAGCGCCCATCATGCACCGGCTGCGCAGCATTAAATCGAAGCGTGAGCTGGAGCTCATGCAGCGTGCGGTCGACATAACCGAACAAGCCTTCCGACGTGTGTTGAAATTTGTTAAGCCGGGTGTTAAGGAGTATGAGATTGAGGCCGAGTATATGCATGAATTCCTTCGGGAAGGGTCGCGCGGATTTGCATATGAGCCCATCATCGCCTCCGGGGCGAACTCCTGCGTGCTTCATTACATTCGAAACAGCGAAGTGTGCCGCGATGGCGACATTCTGCTTCTGGACGTGGGTGCTGAATATGCCAACTACAACGCCGACCTCACCCGCACTATCCCGGTGAATGGACGTTTTTCTCCACGGCAGAAGGAAGTGTACAATGCCGTACGACGCGTGCACCGCAAGGCCATCAGTATGCTCGCGCCCGGTGTGCAGTACTATGAATATCACAAAGAGGTACAGAAGATAATAGAAGCAGAGCTCGTCAGGCTCAAGCTGATTGACAAGACGGACATTCGTCGGCAAGATCCCGCAAGGCCACTGTTCATGAAATATTTCATGCATGGCACAGGCCACATGTTGGGATTGGATGTTCACGATGTAGGCAGTATGTATCAGCGGATGGAACCGGGAATGGTGTGGACCGTTGAACCCGGCATCTACATCCGCGAGGAAGGTCTTGGCGTGAGAATAGAAAACAACGTTGTGATCACGCCGAAGGGAAGTCGCGATCTCATGAAGAACATTCCGGTTGAGGCGGAAGAGATCGAGGACTTAATGAACAGCTGAGTCCGGGTAAGAGCAAACACCGGGACGCCGCTTAGGAACGCAATTGTCATTTAAACCCGATACTAAAAATGGTACAGCGAATACTAATCGGTGTCGTCGTGCTGCTCATTTGCGGTGCAACGCAGGCGCAGGAATTCTGGATGATGCCCGACAAGTTTCAGTACCAACCCGGGGACACGATCAAGATCAGGTTCAATGTGGGGGATAACTTTGTCGGTGAGACGTGGAACCTCCGGCAGGAACGCCTCAAGTCGGTAGCCTTGCATACGACTTCCGGCAGAACGGACTTACGATCCCGCGTGCGTACCGGCCGTGGCGATCACCTCCTGATTCCTGCGGTCAACGAAGGCACCTACCTTGTTACTATGGAGGGAGAAAATGCGTTTGTGAGTTTGCCCGCAGAGCGATTCAATGCTTACCTCAAAGAACATGCGTTGGATAATGCGGCGGAGCTTCGAAAGAAAGCAGACAAGGAAGATCAACCCGGCCGCGAATTTTACAGACGCATTACGAGCCTGATCCTCCAGGTGGGTGACCGCCGCGATGAGACTTACCGGAAGGTCACGGGCGCGCCGCTGGAGATCATCCCCGGCAAACATCCGTCGGATATCAGGAAAGGCGACCTCGTGCCATTTATGATCTTATTCAACGGCAAGCCAGACTTCGGAGCCCGCGTGTATGTGTGGAATAGCAAAAACAACAAGGTCTTCAACCAGCCTATTTATTCACAACAGGATGGGTCCATCGATGTCAGGATCTTCAACGACGGGGACTGGATGATCAGCGTCGTGAAGATGGTACCCGTAAGCCACCCCGACGCGGACTGGCAGAGTTTCTGGACGTCATTGGTGTTTCGTGTGAGCGGGGACTAGCTAAAGGGTGTAGACAGTTGGAAAACGCTCTCGCTTCGAAGAAATGCGGCGGTTTATTGCATCATACCGAAAAACTCTCGCCGCAGCCACAGGTACGCGACGCGTTGGGGTTGATGAACTGGAAACCCTTGCCGTTAAGTCCGTCTGAAAAGTCCAGTGTGGTGCCCAACAGGTAAAGCAGGCTCTTCTTGTCAATCAGGATTCGAATGCCCTTGTCTTCGAAGATCTGGTCCGCGGCCTGAATCTGGTCGTCAAAGTTCAGATCGTACATGAGCCCGGAACAACCACCACCTTTTACGGATACGCGGATGTTGTGCTCGGAGCTGTGTCCTCCTTCCCGGCGCAATTCGATGATTCGGTCTTTCGCTTTATCGGTAACAGTTATCATGGTTGCTGCTGTGTACGCTACTGCGTGATTTGTTGCCTGAAAACTAAAGGAATACCCAAAAAGTTTCAATCTTGACCCGCAAAGATAGCCATTTATGAAAAAACTGGAACACATCGGCATCGCCGTGCAGGACCTCGAAGAGGCGAACGCGCTGTTTGAGAAGCTGTTGGGTTGCCGGCATTACAAGGTGGAGGAAGTCCCCACCGAGGGTGTGCGGGTGTCTTTTTTCAACGTTTCGGGCATAAAATTCGAATTGCTGGCGGCGACGCGGGACGATTCCCCAATCGCCAGACATATCGAAAAACGCGGAACGGGGGTGCATCATCTTGCTTTTGAAGTGGACAACCTGGAGCAGGCTATTGCGGAGCACGAGTCCCAGGGATTTGCCGCCATCGACCCTACCCCCAAACCCGGGGCTGACAACAAGCGAATTTGCTTCCTCCACCCCCGGAACACCGGTGGCGTTCTGATCGAACTATGTCAGGAGCAGCATGTCAGCGGTTCCGCCGATCGTTGAATTGAAGCGCGTTATAGTGCTTCAGCTTCTTCTTTCCCTCACGGGTCTTGTACATCGGCTTTGGCCCGCAGGCGCCCAGAACAATCACAATTACTACCAGAAGGGCAAAAAATCGTTTCATGGAAGGTCCCTCAAGACTCGAAAGTTACATCAAAAAGGGCGCATTCCGGGAAGAGCGTTAGTTTTGCAGCACAATTGAAGTTTTTCACACCGTAAATCCCTCGTATGGCTTCAAACCGTATGGAAATCAGCGAGTTAGGCGAGTTCGGATTAATTGACCGAATTGCGCGGAACGCCCGCAAGCAAAATGCAAGCACGGTCGCCGGAATCGGCGACGACGCGGCTGTGGTCGACTGCGGCGGAGATAACCTCCTGGTGGCCACCGACATGCTGCTCGAGGGCATCCATTTCGACCTGGCCTACGCACCCCTCCGGCATGTAGGGTATAAGGCGGTCGCGGTCAACGTTTCGGATATCGCCGCCATGAATGGGAAGGCGGAACAAATAACGGTAAGCATCGGCCTGAGCAACCGCTTTTCGGTAGAGGCTGTCGACGAACTCTACGCCGGGATCAAGGCCGCATGCGACAACTACAGCGTGGATCTTGTTGGGGGTGATACGACGTCCTCGCGGTCGGGCCTCGTCATTTCTGTAACGGCGTTGGGCCGCGCCGGCAAAGATCGTGTTGCGTATCGCAGTGGCGCCCAGCCCTCGGATATCATTTGCGTTACGGGCGATCTGGGTGCGGCATACCTGGGTGTACAGGTTCTCGAACGGGAAAAGCAAGTGTTTCTGGCCAATCCTAACATGCAACCCGCTCTTGATAAATATGAATACCTCGTGGGCCGTACGCTGAAGCCGGAAGCCCGCACTGATATTGTTTTTGAACTGGCCGAGAAGGGCGTCGTGCCGACGTCCATGATCGACGTGTCGGATGGCCTGGCGTCAGAGTTGCTCCACCTGAGCAACAACTCGGGCGTCGGCGTACGTATCTTTGAAGATAAGGTACCTATCGACCGACTGACGTTTGACACTGCCCTCGAATTCAAACTCGACCCGATCATCTGTGCGCTCAACGGCGGGGAAGACTACGAGCTGTTGTTCACCATTTCTCCGGCCGACCATGAAAAGATTAAGCTGCACCCCGACATCCATTTCATCGGGTATGTGCATGAAGAAAAGAATCAAAACATAATGATTTCCAAACAAGGGACTGTTGTGCCCCTGAAAGCGCAGGGGTGGGATCACTTCGGTGGCCAATAGGCGTCCCGATAGGCGGTCGTGGGTTGTGGAAACGCTAATCTACGGGGTATGGTATGTAGACGAATCTTGTTAACTCACGATCTATTACAAAGAGACAACAAAACTCATCGGGATCTTTATAGGTGTCGATGAAACGTTGGCGGAACGATTCCTCTATAAGGCCGCGCTGAACGAACTCGTCGAGAAAAGACGCGTAATAGTGCCACTGGTTACCCATCGTTTCTTTGGCGATCAGCAGGAGGCCAACGGGTTGTTCATCCTTACAGATCGGAAAAATCGGAAAATCGAATCCTCTTCTCCTGATCTGGTAGGACGCTTCTTTGAGCGTGTCTGACACCTTAATGAAGTCGCCCGAGATCGTTCCCAGGTATTTGCCGTCGAGTTCCTCGTCGTTATCCATTGTATTTCTTACGGAATGTTAGTTCACAGCGTTAGTTGACAGGCCCATTCCCTGATCATTGCGATACTCCTCCGCGAAGCGCGTCAAATCAGGGAAGAATTCGGTGAAGTCTTCCTCAAAACGCTCATAGTGCGTGCGAAGCAAGTGGGTTGCTGTTTCCATGCCCGACTCGTAGGGCGTACGTGCCGCCATCCCACTGAGCGCGCGCTGTATGCCCTCAATACGGGAATAGCTTACGAGCCAGTTCCCGCGCACCATATATGGCAGCATCTCCTTCACCTTTGCGGGAAGGACATCGTGATACGACTCCAGGAGCCGATACACCCCGGCAGCGTAACGCGGAAGGGGCTCGGTATGATAGCGGCTCCAGTTTGCCGCAAGGAAATGGTCGTAGAACATGTCGGCCACTACGGGAGAATAGTGCCTCAGCTCCGGGCGGAGTCGTTGCTTGCTGCGGTCGACCACGGGGTGGCCGTCGGTATATTCGTCTATGGCTCGGTGTAACCCGATGCCTGCCGCTATGCCAGGTCGAAAACGTGATCGTAAATCCCTGCCCTTCACAAAATCTCCTATAAAATTGCCCACCATGACCTCGGGATCATCGCCGGAAAGATACAGATGGGCAAGGAAGTTCATTGTCAAAAATATGCTTTTGCCAGACATACCATGGCTATCGATACAACAATCGACCCCCATATCGGTTCATGTGTTGGAATATCTACCGGGATTTTACAATTTCCGAGCCTTAAAAAAGTGCGGGGTATGACTGCAATCGAGAAGGTAAAGCTCCTGGTAAGCCTGGCGGGCATAGACGGAACCATCGCAGACCGGGAGAAGAGTTACATTATGAACATAGGGTTGGCCAACAATGTGCCGGCCGAAGAGTTGGAGGAAATTCTCACCCGTCGACATGATATCGTTGTTCCTGATAATCTGACGGATTCTGAAAAGTTCGACTTTCTTTTCCACCTCGTCCAGCTGATGAAGGTCGACGAGAAGATGTTTCGCGAAGAACTTCTGTTTTGCTCGACCATAGCGGAGAAGCTTGGTTATAAGAGAGAGGTGCTGGTTGACCTTATGCTGGGTGTAAGCTCGCGCAGTATGAGCGATGCTGAAAAACAAAAACTTGAAGCGGATACCAGGAAATATCTAAGCTGATCTGAAAAACCGCAGACGCGTACGGGAACCGCATGGGGTGGGCACGGCGCTTCTGTGCCCTAATCGATCAGTGGGTACCGGGCCCGGAATATTTTCGGCCCATAAGCCCCGGCCTGGCCTTAAAATGGGCCATTTCCTTCCCTCATGATCGGCAAATAATATCTACTTTTGCAGTTCTGAAATCCTGAAGGAGTAGGACCGGGTATGGAAAACATCCGCAATTTCTGCATTATCGCCCACATCGACCACGGTAAAAGCACCCTGGCCGACCGTCTGTTGGAATTCACCGGCACGTTGAGCCAGCGTGAAATGCAGGCCCAGGTCCTGGACAATATGGACCTTGAGCGGGAAAAAGGAATCACCATCAAGGCCCACGCCATCCAGATGACCTACACGCGCGATGACGGAAGCTATACCCTCAATCTGATTGACACCCCCGGCCACGTCGACTTCTCCTACGAGGTGTCCCGGGCCATTGCCGCCTGCGAAGGCGCGCTGCTGATCGTGGACGCCAGCCAGGGCATTGAAGCACAGACCATTTCCAACCTGTACCTGGCGCTTGAACACGACCTGGAGATTATTCCGGTTATGAACAAGATCGACCTTCCGCACGCGAATCCCGAAGCGGTGGCCGACCAGATTGTCGATCTCCTGGGATGCAAGCGGGAGGATATTATCTCCGCCAGCGCAAAAGAGGGTCGTGGCATTCGCGAAATTCTCGATGCCGTTGTCGACCGTGTCCGTCCCCCAAAAGGTGATCCTGACGCGCCGCTTCAGGCGATGATCTTCGATTCGGTATACAATTCCTTTCGGGGCGTGGAGGTGTACTTCAGGGTGTTTAACGGCACGATCCGTACACGCGACGTCGTGAAATTCGTTGCCACGAAGCGCGTATATGACGCGGACGAGATCGGCATTCTCAAATTGCAGCAGCAACCCGTCAAGGAAATTCGTGCGGGCAATGTTGGCTATCTTATCTCAGGAATCAAGGTCGCGAGCGAAGTGAAGGTGGGGGATACCATCACCCACGTCGACCGCCCCGGCGAGCCCATCAAAGGTTTCGAGAACGTAAAGCCTATGGTGTTCGCCGGAATATACCCCGTAGAAACTTCGGAATTCGAAGAGCTCCGGGCCTCCATGGAAAAACTTCAACTCAACGACGCCTCGCTGGTGTGGGAACCAGAAACGTCGGCCGCACTGGGCTTTGGATTTCGTTGCGGGTTCCTCGGTATGCTCCACATGGAGATCATCCAGGAAAGGTTGGAGCGCGAGTTTGGGATGACGGTGATCACCACGGTCCCGTCCGTACAGTTCCGCGCCATAATGACCGACGGGTCAGTCAAGCTCATCAATGCGCCCTCGGAAATGCCCGACCCCACCCGCGTGGATCACATCGAAGAACCTTTTATCTCGGCACAGATCATTACCAAGACGGAATACATCGGTGCCATCATGGGACTTTGTATGGACAAGCGGGGCATTCTCAAGAATCAACATTATCTTACCACCGACAGGGTAGAATTGAGTTTCGAAATGCCCCTTTCCGAAATTGTGTTCGACTTTTTCGATAAGCTCAAGACGATTTCACGGGGATACGCGTCGCTCGACTACCAGCTTATCGGCTTCCGTGAATCCGAAATGGTGAAACTCGACGTCATGTTGAATGGTGACCGGGTAGATGCGCTGTCCGCGATCGTCCACCGTTCAAAGGCATACGACTGGGGGAGGAAGCTTTGTGAAAAGCTCAAAGACCTCATTCCGCGACAAATGTTCGAGATCGCCATCCAGGCTGCCATCGGCCAGAAGATCATCGCACGCGAAACGGTTAAGGCCATGCGAAAGAATGTACTCGCCAAATGCTATGGTGGCGACATCTCGCGGAAGCGAAAACTCCTGGAGAAACAAAAGAAGGGCAAGAAACGCATGCGCCAGGTCGGCAATGTCGAAATCCCCCAGGAAGCCTTTATGGCTGTCTTAAAAATAGACTAGTATACTAATGAGACAGATACCACACGTATTACGCACCTATTTGGCTCATTCGCACCTTACCCCATTCACTCATACACTCATACACTCATTCACTCATTGATTCTTTTGACCATGGTAACTTCTACGACGTATACCCGGATTGACGGCAGGAAAATTTCTACGGACATCAAAAATGAGATCATGGCCCGGGTCGAGGAGCGAAAGGCACAGGGTAAGAAACTTCCGCACCTGGCAATTATCCTGGTGGGCGACGATGGCGCAAGTCAGACTTATGTGGACAACAAAGTCAAAGCCTGCAAGTCTGTTGGTTTTCATTATACCATGATGCGGTTTGCCGACACCATCAGCGAAGAAAAATTGATGAGCCATATCGATCATGTAAACAACGATGACGACGTGGATGGCTTTATTGTTCAGCTTCCGCTCCCGGACCATATTTCAGTTGAGAAGATCACTGAGATGATCCGTCCCGATAAGGATGTCGACGGTTTTACCAATCAAAATTTCGGAAGCATCATATCGAAAAATCCCCTTCTCATGCCGGCAACATCGTATGGGGTGATGGAACTTCTTCGCCGTTACGACATCGAGACGGAAGGTAAGCATGCCGTTGTAGTCGGGGCAAGCCGCATTGCCGGCGCACCGTTGAGTATGATGCTTACACACCTGGGCCGGGCTACGGTAACGATCTGTCACAAGTACACGAAGGACCTGGCGGCTCACACCCGCGAAGCTGACATCCTGCTGGTGGCGGTAGGCAAGCCGGGATTGATAACGGCGGACATGGTTAAAGAAGGGGCAGTGGTGATCGACATCGGCACAACACGGGTAGAAGGGCCGCAGTATCCGAAAGGTTGGGCGATTATAGGCGATGTCGATTTCAAGAATGTGGCGCCCAAGTGCTCATATATTACACCGACACCGGGCGGAGTCGGGCCCATGACCATCGCATCGCTTTTGCTGAATACACTGCGCGCAGCGGAGTTACGAAACCCCTGAGATACAAGACGCTTGTCACACCTTGTTAACGATATCGAAGACATGCTTCCCATCCAGGCACATCCTGCCGACACCCTTCCGCTTATGGAGGAATTTTATTCCATCCAGGGGGAGGGGTATTATCAGGGGCACGCGGCCTGGTTTATTCGCCTGGCAGGTTGTGACGTAGGATGCCCGTGGTGTGATGTAAAAGAATCATGGGACGCAAGTCTTCATCCTTCGGTAAACATTGATGATATGGTCTCGAAGGCTACGGCCAGCGGCACACGTATCGTAGTGGTAACGGGCGGCGAACCTGCAATGTATGACCTGGCCCCGCTAACGGCGCGACTAAAAGATAAAGGACTTCGTACCCACATCGAGACGTCAGGTGCCTATGCGCTGACCGGCGCATGGGATTGGGTATGCCTGTCGCCCAAAAAATTTAAGGCGCCCGATCCGTCAGTCCTTGCACAGGCCGACGAACTCAAAATCATCGTTTATAACAAGAGCGATTTTGATTGGGCTGAGCAACACGCTGCCCGTGTCGGCGCGTCGTGCAAACTTTTTCTTCAGCCGGAGTGGTCGCGGGAAAAGGAAATGCTGCCGTTGATCGTACGTTATGTGCAACAACATCCGGAATGGAGTATCTCACTACAGATACACAAGTACATGAACATCCCGTGACGTTCAGTGGCGGAACTATTTCAGAGTTTATTTCCGTCGTGAACGAGTGGGGTCAGCGGAGAATCCCCTTTCTTTTCATCACAGACTTCGAGCTTAAAAAGCCGTTGGCTTTTGTACTGGATCAGGTCGATGCGGGCCGTATCCTGTACGATATCAACGGGTTCACCAACGCCCCGCCTCAGGGTATATCGCACCCCCGGGAAAAGGCTTACCTTCGCAAATTCCCGATAACGGAGCAGGAATACCGCGAAAAGTATGACAAAGTGTTCCGTCATCTCGCGTACGGCGACACCTACCTGACAAACCTGACAATACCCACGGAAGTAGAGTTGTCGTGCACACTGTCTGAATTGTTCTATACCTCCCGGGCCAAATACAAGTTGCTGTATGAGGACCGATTTCTCGTTTTCTCACCGGAAATTTTTGTGCGGATCGACAGTGGAATTATCCGGTCGTTCCCTATGAAGGGCACCATCGATGCCAGTGTTCCCAACGCGACTGAAAAAATTTTGTCCGACAAAAAGGAACTGGCCGAACATGTTACGATCGTAGACCTGATTCGAAACGATCTCAGTCAGATCGCGACCGAAGTTACCGTGCCCCGTTTTCGGTATGTAGAAGAGATCAGGACGAGTGGTAAAAATCTCCTGCAGGTGAGTTCGGAGGTGAAGGGACGCTTGCCGGACGATTATCGTTCGAAATTAGGAGAAATAATCGTATCCCTGCTTCCGGCCGGCTCAGTGAGCGGCGCGCCAAAACCGCGCACCCTCGAGGTGATTCGCGAGGCGGAAGGATCGGAGCGCGGATACTTTACCGGTGTATTCGGATATCACGACGGTGAACGACTTGACAGTGGTGTGATGATCCGATATATCGAACGAGGAGACAATGCCTGGGTCTACCGAAGTGGCGGTGGAATTACAACGCAAAGTGTGCCCGAAGCTGAATACCAGGAGGCTATCGACAAAGTATATGTCCCTTTTGATTGAATCGATCCGATGCCAGGACGGGGCGTTTTACAACCTGGATTATCACCAGCAACGGGTCGATCGCGCCTTTCGTGAGCTGTTTCGTGGTGCGCCCCACAACCTGGACCAGTTGCTGGAATCGACACAGCGTCCCTCCAGGGGATGCTTCAAATGTAGGATCGAATATGATGAGACTACGTCACGCGTGGCGTTGACTCCCTATGCCCCACGGCGCGTGGAGACGCTCCTCGCGGTGTACGACGATACCATTGCATATCCTCATAAGTTTCGCGACCGGCGAGCGATCGACCACTGGTTCGGCTTGCGTGGATCCTGTGACGACATACTGATTATACGGAACGGCGAGGTGACAGACACCTCAATCGCAAATATTGTGTTCCGCCGCGGGGACGACTGGTACACGCCGGCCGATCCGCTCCTGCCCGGAACCATGCGACAATCGCTCATCGATAAAGGGAAAATTCGGCCAATCACAATAAGAAAGGAGGATATCCCGTCGTTCGAATCGTTCAGGCTTATCAACGCTATGATTGGATTTGAGGCGCCTGAGCAACCGGTGAGCAAGATTGTTTTGCAGTTTTAGTAGCTTTGGGGAATGAGTCGGGCAGTCTTTCTACTTTTTGTTGCGATGTTCGCGGCGTTCTCGCTCTATGCGCAGGAGCTACTGAGCACCCGTTCGAAGAAAGCGATCGCACTGTACAAGGAAGCCGATAACTACCGCGTTCGCGGCCAGCATGAAACCGCCCTCCGCCTCCTGGATCAGGCGATCGATCGGGACAAGAACTTTGCGGAAGCCTACTACCGCCGCGGTCTCGTGCACTTCACGCGCAAAAACTACGATCTCGCAATCGCTGATTTCGAAAAGGGACTGTCGCTCAACCGTGAACCGGCCCGGCAGAAGATTTATTGGTATGATCTCGGGGAAGCCTACCTGGCAACCGGCAACTATGACAAGGCCGGGGAAATGCTCCGGAAGTTTGTGGCCGCAGAAAAGCGCAATCAGCCCAAGCTGAACCGCGCGAGGACTATGCTGAAGAGCGTGGAGTACGCGTCTTCGGCTCGCCCTGCAAAATCGAATTACAAGCAGCGACAACTCAGCGACACGGTAAACGCGTTTCCACTCCAGTATTTTCCGGTGCTCACTGCGGATCAACAGGAATTGATTTTCACACGGCGACTCGGCACCTCAGGTGAACACGATGAAGACCTCGTCGTCTCCAGGAAAGATGCTCAAGGAAGATGGCAGGCACCTGTTTCGATTTCAGAGAACATCAATTCGCAGTGGAATGAGGGCACGTGCACCATTTCGGCCGACGGACGTAAGTTGATCTTCACCTCGTGCCTGGGCCGTCCCGGTTACGGCAGTTGCGACCTGTTTCAAAGCGAAAAGGTCGGGGACGTGTGGAGTAAACCCCAGAACCTCGGACCCAATGTAAACTCTGCCGACTGGGAATCACAACCGTCCCTGTCGGCAGACGGACGGACGTTGTACTTTGTCTCGGATCGTCCGGGAGGCTACGGCCGCAGAGACATTTGGGTCACCTACCTCGATGAGAACAACCAATGGACAAAGGCGGTAAATGCAGGCAAGAACGTGAACAGCCAGTTCGATGAGATCTCGCCATTCATACATGCCAACAACAGGACGCTGTACTTTGCCTCGAACGGTCTTCCGGGGTATGGCGGATATGACATCTACTTCGTGGAGAAAACCGCTGGCGGGTGGTCGCAGCCAAAGAACATGGATGCTCCGCTTAATGATCACGAAGATCAGTTTTCGCTTTACATTACCGCGGACGGAGCAAAAGGCTATTACGTTCATGAAGATGCCGGCGCAACCAGCCGGATTATGGAGGTTATCATTCCTGAAGAAGACCGTCTTCGGTTCCGCAGCAACTATGTCGCGGGCGTTGTCACCGACCGGCAGACAGGGAAGCCTCTGGCTGCCGACATAGAATTGGTCGACATAAATACCAATGAGCCGGAATCCGTCGTTGTTTCCGACAGCGTGACGGGTGATTACCTCATCGTGCTTACACAGGGATCCGAATATGCGCTCTATGTGAGTAAAAAGGGATATCTCTTCCAGAGCCTCAATTTCAACTATTCAGAGGTGAAGGATTTTGAACCCATCATGCTGGATATTCAACTTGACAGGGCGGCGGCTGGGTCAGTGTCGGTATTGAAGAACGTATTCTTTGATACGGACCGCTATGATCTGAAGGAAAAGTCCAGGACCGAACTGCATAAGGTGATACGCTTTCTTCAGGATAACCCTGAAATCCGCGTGGAGATTGGAGGCCATACAGACAACGTGGGATCTGATCCGTATAACCGGCAGTTGTCGGAGCGGCGGGCGCAGGCGGTGTTTGCATACCTTTCGGACAATGGCGTCGACCCTGCACGCCTTCGGACGAAAGGATATGGCCCGGACCGTCCGGTGGGCGATAATGCCACCGAAGACGGCCGGCAATTAAACCGCCGCATTGAATTCAGGATATTGCCCTGAGCGGGTTGGCAAGCAACTTTGGGCTAATTTTGTTTGTAGGGTAGATTGCATTCAGGGCTTTTTTGGCGATATTTTACCGTCGATGATGCCATCAAACCGGACCGTATGAGGAGAATTCTACCGCTGTTCCCCATCCTGTTATTCCTTCTCCTTCCGACTGTTCTCCACGCGCAGCAACGTACGGTGTCGGGAACGGTCACTTCAAGGGAAGATGGCGGTCCATTGCCCGGCGTGAACGTGCTGCTTCAGGGAACCTCACTGGGATCAATAACCGATGTCAACGGCAAATACACCATTGCAGTGCCGCAGGAGGGCGGAGTGCTCGTATTCTCTTTTGTAGGTTTCGTTAGCCAGGCGCTTGAAATCGGGGCCGGCAATGTCCTGGATGTTCAGTTGGAGGTCGACGCCACACAGTTGAAGGAGGTTGTCGTAACCGGCTATGGCGATCCGCAGGAAAAGCGGAAGTATACCGGGTCGGTCGCGCAGGTTGGCTCCAAGCTTATCGAGAATGTTCCGGTGGCCACGGTCGACCAGATGCTGCAGGGCCGGGCTGCGGGGGTGATGGTAACGGCAAACTCTGGTCAACCCGGTACGCCCGCCTTTGTGCGCATTCGTGGCATCAGCTCGGCAGGTAGCGTTACGCCACTGTACATTATGGATGGCATACCGATCTCTGCCGGCGATTTTGCCGCGCTGAATCCCAACGACATCGAGTCGATCAATATCCTTAAAGACGCGGCGTCGTCATCGCTGTATGGAACGCGCGGCGCCAACGGCGTGATCGTCATTACCACTAAGCGTGGCCAGGAGGGGCTGTCCATGCATTACAACTTCCAGTACGGCGTGACCACACGCACCAACGCAAAGTTCGACATGATGTCCACAGCCCAGAAGATACAGTTTGAAAGGCTGATGGCCGACTTCGACCTGTACCAGGGCGAGGTGGGCAGGATTCTCGAGGATGGAAGTCTTTCTTCGGCCGAAAAGGAGCAGCGAATTGCACAGCTGGCCCGGATCAATACCGACTGGACGGATGTTTTTTTTAGAAATGGTATCACCCAGATGCATGAGATCAATGCCTCAGGTGGCAGCGGTCGATCCAACTTTTTCCTCAGCGCCAACTATCGGAAAGAGGAAGGCATCATCAGAGAATCGGATCTGGAGCGGTACTCGCTGCGTTTCAACTTCGACCATGATGCATCTGAGAAGTTCAGCTTTGGCGTCAGCAATTCGATCGGATACACCAAAACAAACTTTCTCCCCACGGAGTCCGGCAACAACGTCAACAACCCGGTACTGTATGCCTACATCGCCAACCCATACACACGGGTAAAGGATCCCAACACAGGGGAGTACGAGCCCGGTCCGACAGGATTCAATCTTGTCGAGCAGATGGACCAGAGCTATAACCGGCAAGAGCAACTCAAGATCGTTTCCGGAGCTTACTTGCGGTATGAAATCATTCCCGGGCTGGTGGCGAAGACCAACTGGGGTATCGACTTCAGTGAGTTGCTCGACGACTTTCGTATCAATGCCGGCGCTCCGAATCAGGCGGGTATTAATGGCGAACAGGGTGTGCTGACGCGAGGCTACGATCGTCTGGCCTCTATCATAGGTACGACTTCGCTACAATACGCCTTCAACATTAAAGAAGATCATAACCTGCGGGTTCTTGTCGGACACGAGCTTGTTCGTGGCAACAATATGGGCTTTAGCTTCAATGGCTATGGCCTGAACGACAAGCTGGGTTCTGCGTCTGCCATCACCCAGGGTACGCCGGGCAACAACTTTATCGCCGAGGTAGGTGGTTTTAATACTGACAACGCTCTGCTCTCTTATTTCCTGGATGGACTTTATGCATTCCGCGACCGCTTCACAGTGAGTTTCAACGTACGACGTGACGGCTCTTCGCGTTTTGGAAAGAACAGGCGCTACGCAAATTTCTATTCTGCCGGCGCGAGCTGGAACCTGATGGCGGAAGAATTCATGACCCGGTATCCGTTTGTGAACGATCTTAAGTTACGTGCCAGTTACGGTACCCAGGGGCGGCAGACAGGTATTGGTAATTTTCAGTCGCTGGCGCTATATGGTTCCGGCTTTAGCTATGCCGGACAACAGGGCATTGCCCCGCTACAGCCGGCCAATCCTGATTTACAGTGGGAACAGACAGCCTCGCTTGACATCGGTCTGGATTTCACAGTTCTTAACGAACGCATAAGCGGAACGGTTGATTTCTATCACAAGCTCACCACGGAGATGTTTGTGGATACGCCCTTGTCGCGCACCTCAGGTTTTTCGTCCCTCAGTATCAATGGTGGTGAAATGAGAAACCGCGGCATAGAGTTGACGCTCAATACGCTGAATATCGTCACATCCAATTTTACCTGGTCGACGGACCTGAACGTCACGTTCAATGACAACGAAGTATTGAAGCTGACGTTCGAGAACGATGCAACGCGAGAGACTGGATTCAGCGAAGGGCTTCCCATCGGTACATTCGCGATGGTGGAATGGGCAGGTGTGAATCCTGCAAACGGCGACCCTTTGTATCGCGACAAAAATGGCAACGTGACGAACATTTACAATGCAGATGACGCCGTCACTAAATTCGGGACGTGGGATCCGCCCCGCTTCGGTGGGCTGACCAATACATTTACGTACAAGGGTATTGAACTGGCCGTGTTCTTTTCCTTTCAACACGGTAATGTGTTGCTCAACAACCAGCGATTCTTCACCACCAATGCACTCAACTTCGGCCAGTTCAACCAATCGGTGGAGCAGCTTCGTGCCTGGCGAAATCCTGGTGATATCACGAACGTACCTCGCGTTACAGCACAGCGAGAGTTCTCCAGCCAGGATCTGGAGGACGCCTCGTTTATCCGTCTGCGAAACGTGAGCTTGTCGTATTACCTTCCGCCAAAACTCATTGCACGCACCAAGTTGAAATCGGTAAAGGTCTACCTGCAGTGCCAGAACCTGTACACCTTTACCCGATACTCGGGTTTTGATCCGGAAGACGCTGGTAGTACCCAATTGTCGCAATACCCGGTACCCCGCGTGTTCACTGGCGGCATAGACATAGGATTTTAACGATATGGCAGGGATAAAATTAAAATACGTGTTTGTCTTTTGCCTGGCGGTCGGGCTGTCGTCCTGTGAGGACTTCCTTGACCTGACGCCTACAGATAACCTTACCGACGAGAATGCGCTGGTGAGCCTCGACGACTTCCGGCAGGCGCTTAACGGATGCTACAGCGGGCTGACCTCCAGGGGATATTACGGAGGCGCGTACATAGTGGCGGCCGACCGTATGTCAGACGACTTGCGTCGGTCTTCCGAAAACCTGGGGGAAGGCGTGCAGATGCACAGCTATACCTTCAACGCCAGCACTACTGAACCGGCTGCAATTTGGACGCAGCTGTATGCGGTTATTAACCGCGCCAACATCGTAATCGGAAGGATCGACGGTGTCGAAGGGTCGCAGGGAGCAAAGAACTCGTTAAAGGGTCAGGCGCTTTTTATTCGGGCGCTCGCCCATTTTGATCTGGTGCGCTATTTCGCACAACGGTATGATGCGACCCCCGATGCAAGCCACCCGGGCATACCGGTAATGACAGAGTCTGTGATCAGCGAGCCTCCACGCAATACGGTCGCACAAGTATACAGCCAGGTGATACAGGATTTGCTCGATGCCCGCCAACTGATGGTTGAAACCGGCATTGGTCCGATACGCGCGACCCCGCTCGCGGCAACGGCGCTGCTGGCGCGGGTCTCGCTGTATGCGCGCGACTGGGCCGCTGCAAAGCAATATGCCACCGAGGTTATTGGTTCAGGTGTCTGGACGCTGGCCACCGGCGATCTCTACCGGAACATCTGGACGTCGGCTGAATTGAACAATGAAGTGATTTTTAAGCTGGTCATGCTTCAGAACAACGCGGCGATCGGGCAGGACTATTGGAGTCAGAGCAACGACATCGTCTCCTTCAACCCAACGCAGGACCTTATCGACTTGTATGATCCTGACGGTGACGTGCGCTTTAAGTCGTTTATCGGTATCAGGCAGCCGGCCGACCCGGACAACGTAGTCACCAAATACCGCGGCGCGCCGTTGGATTACCCCCTCGATCAAAAGCCCCCTATTGATGGACTGGCCGATATCAAAATACTTCGCCTTTCTGAAATGTACCTGATCCGTGCGGAAGCGAACTTTGAACTACAGGATCCTACGGCGGCACGGAATGATCTTAATGCTGTTCGCGTCGCCCGAATTGCAACGTTCGATCCGGCAACTGATGGCAATGAGACGGGTGCGGCATTGGCAAACGCCATCATGATAGAACGACGAAGAGAGTTTGCCTTTGAGGGGCATCGGTGGCACGACCTTAAGCGAAAGGCGCTTCCCGTCATGCGTGGTGCAGATTGCTCAGCGACACAATGTGAACTGGAAGCCGACGACTATCATTTTACCTTGCCCATACCGCAGGGTGAATTTTCAGGTAACGTCAACATGACCCAGAATCCCGGCTACGATGCGAATTGAAAAGTCGATATTGAAATGGTGCAAGACGCTGACTATGGCACTGGTGCTAACGGTGGCCGCGTGCGATACGTATGAACCGCCGTATTATGACGGCCCTGAATTTGTGAACTTCGAGGAACGCGAGACGACCATACGGGAAGGCGAGGGCGAAGCTCATATCAAGGTAAACATTGGAGGCGCCCGGACCATTGGACCCGTAACGATCCAGTACACTGTAAAGCCGAACGACAATGCAGTGGCCCTCTATTCCATCGAGAATGAGGGATCGCTTACGATACCTGGCGGTGAAAATTCCGCGGTGATCAAAATAACACCGTTGGATAATGCCCTTCAGGATGGGGAGAAAATCGTGGAACTCACTATTATCTCCGTTAACAATGTCAACTATTCAATTGGATTTCCGGGACCGGATCGACTGAACTCGACCATCACCATCAAGATCATTGACGACGATTGTCCGCTCGACCGGAGTTTCATCACGGGCACCGTTGTCGAAACCAGCGACGACATCGTCGAGGAAGGTGAAGACCCCGATGAGTTTCCGCCCATGTTTCAGACAGTCAGTATTACAGAAGACCCCAACGATAGCAAGGGAATTATTATCTCTGATTTTTGGGGCCTGAGCGGATCAACCTTACATCTTAGGCTGGACGCCTGTCCCAGGGAAGTGACTATTACGGGCCATGACATTATTTATAACGATCAGCAAGAAGGACCACTTCGGGTTACGCCGGTGGGCACCGGTGTGTTTGATCCTGATTCCCGTATCCTTACCATGGAACTGGACCTGAACGTGCCGCAAGGGACGTTCGGCAAATTCAAGTTCATCTATAAAAAGTAAAACACGCGAGGGAGCGGCATGAAGGCAGCATATTTCAGAGGACGAGCATTGGGGTTAGCTGCGATGTTGCTGGCAGGTATTTACGCGCAAGCCCAGCAACCTCAGCGTGCCCTCACCGAGATTGCTAACGACCGGAATGAATACCACCTGACACAACTCGAGAGGGCCCGGGCTTATGCTGCCGCTAATAACCTCCCCATGCAATTCCGTGATGCGAAGGGAAACGATGTGTATATGGTGGGTATTGACGACTTGTCGGGTCTTCCGGTTTACATTACAACATTCAATGCAGGTGCTGCGGTCACCACCGGAGTGGATCAATTAAGAGCCGGAGGGCCGTTGGGGCTCAACCTGGAAGGAGAAGGTATGGTCATTGCGGTATGGGACGCTGGTCGGGTTAAAGACCACGTCGAATTCACAGGGCGGATACTCACGAATCAGTCCCTGGAACTCTCTGACCACTCCACCCACGTCGCAGGTACGATCGCAGCTACCGGCCTCCAGCCGTCTGCCAAGGGAATGGCACCGAAAGCAAAATTGTCGCTCTGGGATTTTGTTAGCGACGACTCCGAGATGGCCAGCCTCGCCAAGGCCGACCAGACATCATTGCTGTTTTCCAACCATTCCTACGGCGTGGTATTGGGCTACATTCAGGATGAGGACGGTTGGTCCTGGACGGGAAACAGCTCCATCAGCACGCAGGAGGATTATCGATTCGGATTTTACACGAGCAAGTCGCGCACCATTGACCAGATTGCATTCAACGCGCCTTACTACACCATTGTTTGGGCTGCGGGCAATGACAGGTCCGACACCGGAGATGGCTCACACCCTGCGCCACCTGACGGAAATGGAGGCACAGGATTCGACAGCATAGGGCCCGAAGGTTCCGCTAAGAACAACATTACGGTCGGGGCTGTACTCAAGGTGCCCGATTATACCGGACCCTCCAGCGTTGTCATGTCCGCCTTCAGTAGTTGGGGGCCTACGGACGATGGGCGGATTAAGCCCGACCTCGTGGCCGCAGGTGTATCGATTTTCTCTACCGGGGTAACCCCATCGGGTGATGACACCTACAGCTTTGCACAAGGCACTTCCATGGCCGCCCCGAATGCAACCGGCTCCCTGGCGCTGTTGCAGGAACTGTACCGCGATCTCCACGCCGGTAATTACATGAAGGCGGCCACCTTGAAGGCGCTGGCCATTCACACGGCGCGCGAGGCTGGCCTCAATCCCGGACCGGATTATAGTTTTGGCTGGGGCCTGCTCAATGTGGGCGCAGCCGCAGAGGTCTTGCTGGCCCAGGATCAGGAAAGCACCGTCATCCTGGAAAACACGCTGATGAATAACGACGTGTTCACCTACACCTTTGAACCGGAAGGGAACGCCAAGGTTACAGCGACAATAGTATGGACCGATCCGCCCGGCTCACCGGTGGCGCCACAGCTCGACCCGGCAACGCCAATGCTGGTTAATGATCTCGATATACGAATTTTTGATTCGGGCGGTAACGAGGTGTTGCCCTGGACGTTGAATCCAAACAGTCCGACCAGTCCGGCAGTGAGGGGAAATAACTCGCGCGACAATGTGGAAAAGATCGAGTTCGATTTGCCGGAACCCAGGCTGTACACCCTCGAGGTAAGTCATAAAGGTTCGCTGCAAAACGGCAAGCAGGATTATTCGCTGATTCTCACCTTTACAGCTGCCAACGATCCGAAGACAGCCTACTACTGGATAGGAAACTCGGGCAACTGGAATGATCCGTCAAACTGGTCGCTGAGTTCCGGAGGCGCACCCGCGAACCAGGTACCCGATGCCAATGGCAGGGTAGTGATCGATGAGAATTCCTTTTCGGCGGCCAATCAAACGATCACACTTACCGCTGACGCCGCTTGTGCTTCACTGACGTGGCTTGCTAAGACACCCGCCGGGCTTTCGCTGAACAATAACACACTTCAGATCGACGGAAATTTCGTGGTGTCTTCCTCGGGCTTCTCGGTTCCGACAGCGGGGACCATTGAACTGGTCGGTTCTGGATCGGCACAAAATCAACTCAACCTGAGCAACAGCGATCTTTCGAACGCGACGCTCATAATCGATAGCCCCACCGAAGCCACGTGGACGGTTAACGGCGCGGTCAATGTGGGTGCTGTAAACGTCCGGGAAGGTGGACTTATAGCACGCAACACCACCCTGAATGTCGGCGTATTGAATGCCACAACGGCAGGAGCGAAGACTATCGACCTCTCGAATTCCACTGTATCAGGACTCACTGCCTCAACCCTGAATGGGGCGTCGCTCACCCTTGAATCCGACGGTTCCGTATTCAACTTTGTGAATTCCGGTGCAGTGACCATAAGCTGGAATGGGATCAATTTCAACGGCAGTGTCAACACAAACGGATCCAATGCGACCCTTTCAGGTGCGGCTTCTATTGCCGACCTCTCCGTCGGCGGATCTCTGACGCTTTCGGGCAACAATACAATCGGCGCATTTACAGCACAACCAGGGACTTCAATTGTAATCGCCGATGGTACGACGCAAACCTTTACCAGCGCGATTGAACTCAATGCGGATGCCGGAAACCGGATATCCCTTGCGTCAGCAGGGGCAGGATCAGCTACGTTTAATTTTGACGGACGCTTCAAGCGATGCTTCGACTATCTGGATGTTACACGCGTCAACGTGGAAGGTGATGTGGTGATCAGCGCCGGCGCGAACAGCACGCTCACCAGCGCATCCAACTGGATGCCGGTCGCTTGTGAGGAGGCGTTGTTTGCCAATTTCAATTTTAAGTTCAATTGCGAAGGCTCGCTCACCGAATTCATCGATGCCAGCGACGGTAACATCACGTCCTGGTCGTGGGACTTTGGCGACCCGGGCTCCGGAAACAACATCTCATCTGAACAAAATCCCTTTCACATTTACAATGACACCGACACGTACACCGTAACCGTCACCGTGAGCGATGGTAACCAGGAGGTCAGCTACACCCGCGATGTACCTATCATCAGCAATAACCTTCCCGACAACCGGGTGATCATTGCCAACGAGAAGCTATTCAGTGAACTGACGGCAGAAGGTTATCAATGGTTTAAAGACGGTGAACGGTTGGAATCGGAGACATCGCGTTACTACGAATACGGCGGTACTCCGGGCAACTATTTTGTTGTGATTAAGAACAGCACCTGCAACGTGCCTTCGTCCGTATTCCTGATCACCGCGGCTGAGCCGGAGGTTGGCGTTGCAGAACTGCGGGTACATCCCAATCCCACGGATGCGGAACTGGTGGTGGAAGTACCCGCCACACTGCTGCCCGCGGAGGTAACCATTATCAATACGATGGGGCAGTTGATTTTCTCAGGTATCGCGGATGACGACCAAATGCGCATTCCCACCAGCAACTTTAGCACTGGCATCTACTTCGTGGACATCCGGACGAACAGCACCCTGGTGAGGAGGAAGATTCTGGTACAGCACTAACAGTTGCAGACGCAGTTGCAGATGCAATACACCCCGGAAGGAATGGGGTTGCCCCTGCCTCTGCATCTGCGTCTGAATTTCCTCGTATATTTGCGCACACATACAAAAGCCGTGCTGTACGTAAGCCGCAAAGAACATTTCAACGCTGCCCATAAGCTATACAATCCTTCCTGGTCGCCAGAGAAGAACCGGGAGGTCTTCGGGCCGTGCGCAAACGAGAACTGGCACGGTCACAACTTCGAGCTCATTGTTACGATAAAGGGTACGCCTGACCCGGAAACCGGATTTGTGGTGGATTTAAAGAAACTAAGCACGATGATCCGGCGGGAAGTCACGGACAAGCTGGACCACAAGAACCTCAATCTTGACGTCGAATTCATGCAGGGCAAACTTGCCAGCTGCGAGAACCTGGTCGTTGAGATCTGGAATATCCTCGAACGCCATCTGCCGGCGATTACGGCTTACGGAAAATTGTACGCCGTAAGGTTGTATGAAACGCCACGCAACTATGTGGAGTACTTCGGCGGCGCTGACCCACGGACACAGGAATGAAATACTATATCGTAGCCGGCGAGCGATCAGGCGACTTGCACGGAGGCAACCTGGTACGTGCTTTGCGAAAGGAAGATCCATCGGGTACGTTCCGCGGCTTCGGAGGTGAGTATATGCAGGAGGCCGGGGTCGACATCGTCGTCCACTACAGCGAGATGGCGTTTATGGGAATCTTCGAACTGCTGGGGAACCTGGGTAAGATTTCCAGATTCATACGCCAGTGCAAAGAAGATATCGACCGGTTTAAGCCTGATGTTGTGATCCTCATCGACTATGGAGGATTCAACCGACGCATAGCCCGGTATGGACGATCCCGAAATCTCAAAGTATTTTATTACATACCACCCAAGGTCTGGGCGTGGTACCAGCGACGGGTCTGGGAGCTAAAGGCTAATGTCGACCGCATGTTCGTGATCCTTCCGTTCGAGAAGGATTTTTACAGGAAATTCGATTGGGAAGTAGACTATGTAGGCAATCCCGTACTCGATGCGGTACGTGCGCATGTTCCCGATGAACAGTTCAGGGAACGTGAAGGGCTGGCGGGGGAAAAACCGCTTGTCGCGCTGCTTCCCGGTAGTCGCAAGCAGGAGGTTCAACGGATCATTCCCTTGTTGGAGGCGGTGGTCCGGCGGCATCCCGATTACCAATATGCCGTGGCTGCCGTAGACAATCTGGATCCTTCCCTCTATGGCCAGCTTCGCGCCATGAACAACGTACGGTTCGTGTACAACAAAACTTACGACTTGCTGCGCCATGCGGCTGCGGCGGTGGTAACATCGGGAACGGCTACCCTTGAAACGGCGCTGTTTCGTGTACCTCAGGTGGTGGTGTACAAGGCCAGTTCGCTATCATATCTTTTCGCGCGCCTGGTATTAAAAGTGCCTCACATTTCGCTGGTGAATCTCATCGTAGGGCGTGAAGTTGTGCGCGAACTCATCCAGGGGGAGGCGAATATTACGGAAACCGCGACGGAGCTGGAAAGCCTTCTGCACGGCACGCGGCGTGAGAACGTGTTGAAAGGGTACGAGGAATTGGTCACGCTGTTAGATGCCGGCGACTCGGCTTCTGAAAATGCCGCGCGTCTTATGGTCGGTTACCTCAGGGTGTAGTCCGATCAGGCTACCTTGAGCTTGCTGTACTGCGACTTGCTGAATTTTTCTTCCGCGTAAGCGCGGTTGATCACCAGCCGGTCGGTCGACCGTTCCGAGGGCAACTCGAACATGGCATCTGTAATAATGGCCTCGCAGATGCTGCGAAGACCACGTGCCCCGAGCTTGAACTCGATCGCTTTCTCGACAATAAAATCGATCGCACCGTCTTTGAACTCGATGTCGATGTTTTCCATCTCGAACAGTTTTTTGTACTGTTTTACGAGTGCGTTTTTCGGTTCGGTCAGGATGCGGCGTAGCGCCTCCTTGTCGAGTGGGTTGAGGTAGGACACAACCGGAAGGCGACCGATAAGTTCGGGGATGAGGCCGAACGTCTTCAGGTCTTGGGCAGAGACAAACCTCAGCAGGTTGTCTTTGTCCAACCTTCCATGATGGATTCCGTCCTGGGCGGTAGCAAAGCCGAGGGGCCGCGTGTTCAGCCTGTTGGCAATGATGCGCGAAATACCTTCGAAGGCGCCACCACAGATAAACAGGATGTTTTCGGTATTGACCGAGATCATCTTTTGGTCCGGGTGTTTCCTTCCGCCCTGCGGTGGAACGTTGACGGACGTGCCCTCAAGCAGCTTGAGGAGCGCTTGCTGGACCCCTTCACCGCTGACATCACGGGTGATGGAAGGGTTGTCGGATTTTCGGGCAATCTTGTCGATCTCGTCTATGTATACGATGCCGCGTTCGGCTGCCTCAACGTTGTAGTCGGCAGCCTGCAACAAGCGTGTCAGTATGCTTTCCACATCTTCTCCGACATAGCCGGCTTCCGTGAGTACGGTGGCGTCGGCAATACAGAAGGGAACCTGAAGAAGGCGGGCCAGCGTACGGGCGAGGTATGTTTTCCCCGTCCCGGTGTCGCCAACCATAATGATATTGGACTTTTCGATGATCACATCGTTTTCGCCCTTGCGTTGCATAAGCCGTTTGTAGTGGCTGTATACGGCAACGGATATCACCTTCTTAGCCTCGTCCTGGCCGATGACATACTCATCCAGGAATTGTTTGATTTCGCGCGGCTTGAGAAGCTTGAAATTGGGCGAAAGGCCCGTCTCATTCTTGCTCTTCTTCTCCTCCTGGAGAATCTGGCTCGCTTGCGTGACACACTTATCGCAGATGTGGGCATGGATCCCTGAGATCATCAGGTCCACATCCTTTTTGTTGCGACCGCAGAAAGAGCAGGTTACTTCAGCCATAAAGTGTGTTTTGGTACAGCGTCCTTCCAGCAAATGTACGAATTTTCGGCCGTTCTGGTTCGCGGCCCGGAGACCTGACTTATTGCTTGTGCTCCAGAACTTCGTCGATTATGCCGTATTCCTTGGCTTCAGAGGCCCTCATCCAGTAATCCCGGTCTGAATCTTTTTCTATTTTTTCGTACTTCTGGTTGCAGTGCTTGGACAATATCGTATAAAGATCCTTTTTCACCTCAAGGGTTTGCCGCAGGGATATCTCCATATCGGAGGCCTGACCCTGCATGCCGCTCATGGGCTGATGGATCATCACCCGGGCGTGAGGCAGGGCGGAACGCTTCTTGGACGTCCCGGCGGAAAGCAGAACGGCACTCATCGAGGCCGCCAGCCCGGTACAGATGGTAGCCACGTCCGGGTTAATGTATTGCATGGTATCATAGATGCCAAGGCCCGCATATACAGCACCGCCGGGGCTGTTAATATACATCACGACATCTTTTTTGGGGTCCGCTGATTCGAGGAACAGCAGCTGGGCGGTAATTACGTTTGCGATATAGTCGTCAACCGGGGTTCCCAGGAACACAATCCGGTCGGCCATCAGGCGGGAGAACACGTCAATAACGGTGGCGCGCATCTGCCGCTCTTCGATGACATTGGGGGTAAAATTCCATATGCCGGCATTCTCCGACATGAACCGTTGGTACCGTTCAAGGCTAGCGCTGCTCATGCCCAGGTGGTGGACAGCATACTTGTTGAATTCATCTTTTTGCTTCATAGGTATGAATAAAATAAAACTGCGTTTGGTGTGAATTAATGGGGGAAGTCCTCAGCAATCATAGGCATCCGCCACCTAAAATCCAACTTCCGTTTAACCGGAAAAATCGAAAAAAGGTTTACGGGAACCAGCCGAAATTCCTGAGATAACAGACGGGTTAGCCTGTAATATATTGTAGGCGGGGTCGGTTAATGGGTATGTTCGCGTACCAGCTTGGAGAATTCGTCGATGCTTACGGCCTTCTGGCTGATCTTGATCTTACTGGTTATGAACTCCATAACCTTCTCCTCAAAAAGCTGGCGTGAAAGACGTCGGTAGTTTTCCCCTTCGTTGTTGGTGAGGTAGTTTACCGCGATGGCATCCATACGGTCGCCCAGCTGGTCGATAATGGCCTGACCCCCGAACTGTGCCGCAATGACTTGCTTGGCACGCTCCAGTACTTCCGCCTCTTCCAGTTTTATCTCGTTGTCTTCGCCTATGCGGTTCTTGATCAGGTCCCAGAGCAGCTGCCGGCGGTAAGCTTTGAATTCATTTTCCAGTAGGTCATCCGTTATATCGGGTGCCGACCGCTTAAGCCAGGTTTTCAGGAATTCGTCCGGCAACTCGACCTTCGTATTCTTAATGTAATAGTCTTCGATCAGGTGATGGGTGAACTGCTTCGCCTCGCGGTTATATTCTTCCGCGAGCGATTCGCGGACGCGTGTCCGGAACGCTTCTTCATCCTTCACCGCATCCTTGCCGAAAATCTTGTCGAACAATTCCTGGTCGATGGCTGCGGGCACGACTCGGGTGATACGTTCCACGGTGAAACGTACGGGGCCGGTTACGGTATCGGCTTCTGCATGGCCGACGAGCTGACGCTTATGGTCGCTGTCCGGAAAGGCTTTATCGATATCGAATTCAACAGTAGCGCCGGCGGAAATGCCGATGAATTTTTTCTTTTCCTTTTTTTCGACGTTGCCGATGACGACGCGGGCCTTTTCGCGGCGGAAGTCGGATCCGGGGTGTTCCAGGAGACCCTCGAGGAGGTCGCCGTCCTCACTGGTATCGGGCTCTGTTTCCGTACCGTATCGGTAGGTCATATTTTCGATGGTCGAGTCGACGTCTTTATCGCTGACCTCGATCTTGTAAGCTTTGATCTTAACCTTGTCGGAAAGGTCGTAGGTGAAGTCTTCGATGAATCCGATTTGATATTCGAATTCGAAGTCTTTCTGAGCATCCCAGTCGATCGCCATGGATTTCTCCTGGTTGGGCAGCGGGTCGCCGAGGATCTTTATCTTGTTTTCGCGGATATAGTCGGAGATCTTGTCGGAGAGCAGTTGATTGATTTCCTCGACAAGAATGGATTTTCCGTACATGCGGCGGATGACGCCGGGGGGCACCTTGCCTGGCCGGAAGCCCTTAATATTCGCCTTTTTGGCGAAATCCTTGACTTTTTCCTCAACAATGGGTTGGTAATCCCCCTCCGTTAGCTTAATTTTAATAAGACCTTCGGTGTTACTTTTTTTGTCGAGTGTGATTTCCAAAGTTTACTTCGTTTGAGTGTTACCAAATAAGTCAAGAACCCCCGGCGCCGTGGAAAAGTTGCCAGGCACAGGGGGCATGGGCGTGCGGATGGAGGGACTCGAACCCCCATGGGTTGCCCCGCTAGATCCTAAGTCTAGTGCGTCTACCAATTTCGCCACATCCGCCAGGTTTCTCAGGCCCTTTTATGCCGGGCTGCTGAAAAGGGTGGGCAAAGTTATGGATTATTGCCGAATAGAAAAGGAGCCGACGCATCTGTCGGTAAGATTGATTCCCCTGTATCCGGTCGCAAATGGCTTTTTGGGGAGTTTTCCGCCCGGATTTGATGTTATAATGGAAAACGATACCCTGGGTATTATGAAAGGCAATTGAGTACGCACAAAAACCATATCAAATAGCAGTGCCTCATGATGGTTATTGATACCGAGCAGGAGAAGAAAGAAATAATCAGAAGGTACCGGAGATTACTCAGAAAAGCTAAACCTATCCTGAACGAGGGCGATGCGAAGCTTATCAAGCGCGCATTCACCATTGCGCTCGAAGCGCACAAGGACATGCGGCGGAAGTCAGGTGAACCCTTCATCTTTCACCCGCTCGCAGTAGCGCAAATTTGTGTCGAGGAGGTCGGGTTGGGCACAACCTCCATCATAGCGGCTTTACTCCACGATGTTGTGGAGGATACCGACATTGAACTGGAGGACATTGAAAGGATTTTCGGCAACAAGGTGGCGCGCATCATCGACGGCCTCACCAAAATACGGGGCGTGTTTGAATACGGCTCGTCGCAACAGGCGGAAAATTTCCGCAAGATGCTCTTTACACTGTCCGACGACGTCCGCGTAATTCTCATCAAGTTGGCGGACCGCCTCCATAATATGAGGACGCTGGAAAGCATGCCGCGCAACAAGCAACTCAAGATCGCTTCGGAGACCATATATCTCTACGCGCCGCTGGCCCACCGTCTCGGACTCAATGCGATCAAGACCGAGTTGGAAGACCTGTATCTGCGGTTTACCGACTTCCAGGTTTATTCGGATATAGCCCAAAAAATCGACGCGACGAAGGCGGCCCGCACCAAGCTGATGCGGGTATTTATCCAGCCCATCAAAGAAGAACTTGAGCGGCAGGGATTCCAGTTTGAGATTACCGGCCGGCCCAAATCGATATATTCCATCTGGAATAAAATGCGACGTCAGAACATCCCATTCGAAGAGGTGTACGACCTGTTCGCGATACGGATTGTGGTGGATACCCCACCCGAAACGGAGAAAGCCGTGTGCTGGCAAATCTATTCTATCGTAACAGACTTCTATACGCCGAATCCTGACAGGCTGCGCGACTGGATCAGCACGCCCAAGTCTAATGGGTATGAGTCGCTTCACACAACCGTAATGGCCAAGAACGGTCAATGGGTGGAGGTTCAAATCCGCAGCAAGCGGATGGACGACATCGCGGAGAAGGGGTATGCTGCCCACTGGAAGTACAAGGAAAGCGGCGCTGCCAGCGAGTCGAACCTGGAAAAATGGCTGGCGCGGGTGCGCGAACTGCTGGAGCAGAACGACCACTCGGCGCTCGACTTCGTTACCGACTTCCGCGGCAACCTTTTCAGCGAAGAAGTATTCGTGTTTACACCGCGTGGAGAATTGAAAACTTTGCCCTACGGTGCAACGGCACTGGACTTCGCTTTTGAGATCCACACGCAGATCGGATCGAAGTGTATCGGCGCCAAGGTGAATAACAAGCTCGTGCCGATCAACTACGTTCTCAAGAACGGCGACCAGGTTGAAATCCTCACGTCGCAGAAGCAACGACCGAATACCGACTGGCTTCGGTATGTGGTAACGTCGAAGGCGAAGACGCGGATTAAAGATGCGCTGAAAGAAGATAAGCGGAAGATCGCCGAGGAGGGTAAGGAGATCGTGATGCGCAAACTCCGGCAGCTCAAGCTTGAACCGACGCAAGGTGTTTTGGAAAGCATGCGGGAGTTCTTCAGTGCGCCCTCTAATTTCGATTTGTATTACCGCGTTGGAAACGGGATCATCACCACCGCCGACATCAAACGCTTCCGCGATTACAAGCCGGCTACGCGCATGCGGCCACCGGTGGACACACGGGTTGCCGAGCCTGACAGCGACAAGATACGCGACCGATATGGAGACGTGCTGCTGGTGGGCGACAATATGGACGTGGTGGATTACCGGTTGGCGAAGTGTTGTACGCCGATACCGGGCGACGACGTTTTTGGTTTCGTCACGGTAAATGAAGGCATCAAAATTCACCGAACAAATTGTCCTAATGCTCCCGAACTACTGTCACAACACGGCAACAGGGTGGTGAAGGCACGGTGGACGTCGCAGCACGAGGTGGCCTTCCTGACCGGGCTGAAGATCCGTGGAACGGACCGCGTAGGGCTGATCAACGATGTGTCGAAGGTGATATCCGAAGAATTGAAGGTGAACATGAGTTCTATGTCGATGCAGACGGACACCGGCATTTTTGAGGGTGAAATTATGTTGTATGTCAACGACACCCGCCACCTGGAGGAACTCATCGAAAAGTTGAAGAATGTAGAGGGCGTCGTGAAGGTGTCGCGTTTTGATTCGGGCGTCAAGGCCGCAGAGAAGGGGTAGAGATGGGCTGAAAAAGCCTGCTTTTCTGCCGGATTGCCGAAATAAACGTGCAACTTTGTATCGGTAGAAGGGGTTATTATCTTTGCGGGTTAATTTGTCATGACACAGAATCAGGTACTTCCGAATCCAACCATTTACGAAGAGGTAAAGAAGATCTTCACAGCGTATCTGGAGAACAAGGCGCTTCGCAAGACGCCTGAGCGCTACGCTATCCTGGAGGAGATCTATTCGCGGGCGGGGCATTTCGATGTGGAGTCGCTGTACATCAGCATGAAGAATAAGAATTACCGGGTGAGCCGGGCCACCGTGTACAATACGCTGGACCTTTTGGTGGAATGTGACCTGGTAAGCAAGCATCAGTTTGGAAAGAACCTGGCGCAGTACGAAAAGTCGTACGGCTATAAACAACACGATCACCTGATTTGTACGGATTGCCACAAGGTGATCGAATTCTGCGATCCCCGTATCCAGAACATTCAGAAGACCGCTGAGGAGATTCTTCATTTTCAGGTTCTTCATCATTCGCTAATATTGTACGCCTCATGCACGAAGGAGAATTGCGAGAACCGGGCCGGCGCGTGAGCAAATCCGACGAGATATGACGTTCAATCACGTAATCCGAGACAACGCGCTGATCATCCGCCTTGCAGGCGACCTGATCGGTGAAGACAACGGTGCAGGCATCCTTGAGGTAGCGGCCAGCGCCGTTCAGCAGGGTATCAGGATTGCCATTATCGATATCTCCGGCCTCCGCTATATCAACAGCAGTGGAATCGGCGTACTGATCACCATCTTGACCAAGTTCCGAAACAAGGGCGGGGAAGTGTACCTGCTGAAACCATCCGAAAGCGTTCAGAAGCTGCTGGTCATTACCAAGCTCAACTCCATTTTCCAGATTGTCCAATCGGAAGACGAAGTGTTACGGGACGTAAAAAAGTAATCCGACGAAATGTCAAAAGTAGATGTATTGCTCGGCCTTCAGTGGGGAGACGAAGGCAAGGGAAAGATTGTGGATGTACTGGCCCCCAAGTACGATGTTATAGCCCGCTTCCAGGGAGGTCCCAACGCTGGTCACACGCTGGAGTTTGAAGGTGTAAAGCACGTACTCCACCAGATTCCTTCCGGAATATTCCGCAGCCACACAAAAAATGTGATCGGCAACGGGGTGGTACTGGATCCTGTGGTTTTCAGAAAGGAAATCGACGGACTGGCGCAGTTTAAGCTGGCGTTGCGGGAAAACCTTTTCATCTCCAAGAAGGCAACGTTGATCCTTCCAACACACAGGCTATTGGATCACGCCTACGAGGCGGCCAAAGGGGAGCACAAGATCGGGTCGACGCTAAAAGGTATTGGCCCTACCTACCAGGATAAGATCGGAAGGCAGGGACTGCGCGTGGGCGACATTCTCGCGGATGATTTCCGGGAACGCTTCGAGCGACTCACTGAGGTGCATTTTAAGATCCTCAAGGATCACAATGTCGAATTTAACTGGAGCGAACTGGAGACTCCTTTTCTGGAGTCGATTGATTTTCTGCGTACGTTCCAACTGATCGAAAGCGAATATTTTCTGAACCAGGAACTGCGCAAGGGAGCGACGATCCTGGCAGAGGGCGCACAAGGCTCGTTGCTGGATATAGACTTTGGCAGCTATCCGTTTGTGACCAGCTCTAACACGGTCACGGCCGGAGCTTGTACGGGCCTCGGTGTCGCGCCGCGGCATATCGGCGAGGTGTTTGGAATTTTCAAAGCCTACAGCACGCGGGTGGGAAGCGGCCCGTTCCCGACAGAGTTGTTGGACGAGCAGGGCGACCTGATGCGCAAGCAGGGGAACGAGTTTGGGTCTACCACGGGGCGGCCACGACGTTGTGGCTGGATCGATCTTCCGTCGCTGAAGTATTCCATCATGATCAACGGCGTAACGCAGTTGCTGATGATGAAGGCGGATGTGTTGAGCGTGTTCCCGCGCGTGAAAGTTTGTACGGGGTACAAGCTTCGGGATGGCCGGGAGACGGATATTCTTCCTTACGAGTTTGTAAACGAAAAGATCACGCCGATATATGAGGAGTTGGAAGGCTGGCTCGGAGAGGAGATTAAAGGAGAGCCTTTGCCAGGCGGACTGCAGAACTACATAGAGTTTCTGGAGCGGGAGCTTGCGGTTCCTATTACGTTGATTTCGACGGGGCCGGACCGCAGTCAGACGATTTATCGCCAGCAGCTTTTGGTGTGAAAAATATTCCGGGGGCGGTCTTGCATAATGCCCCGTCTCCCCATACATTTGCACTCCCATTTCGGGAGAGGTGTGCCCATGCGGGGTCACCTTTGGTGCTGCGGAAAGCGTAGCGCGCATTGGGCCGGTTGTTGGCCCAACACGTTCTTTGAATGGATGTTAATTGATAGCGGACTCCGGAGAGACCACGGTTTATCTGTGGTTTTGATTTCGGAGAGAAAGAATCCTTAGAAAAATAAGTAAGAGCTTTCAGGTATCAGACAACTATTGTGACCTGTTGGGTTGGTTTTTATAGCTGGCCTTAGTGGGTTTAAGAATTACTACAAT
>DATGQD010000035.1:0-25211 GCA_035304385.1 Cyclobacteriaceae bacterium | reverse complement strand
CAGCAACCGGTCCGGCATGGTCCATGAAAATAAAAGGGCCAACCATGCGGCGCGCCCTGAACGGAAGGATTCTTCTTACCTCCATCTCCGCTGCGATCGCCGCGCGCCGTGCTTCAATCACGAGATCAATCATTTAGAAAGGTAATTGAAACGGGGAAACGATCCTAGTCGGGGAGGCGCGAAGAATCATAGTGAAGGCGCGGAGATTCACCGCTAAGGCGCGGGGACGCGGGGACGCGAAGGGAAGGTTTTGGGATTGGTCGACTATTCAATCTTCAACCCTTCAACCCTCTTCAACCCTTCAACCCTTCAACTCTTTCTAATTATTCCCTCCCATACAACCCCACCAACTGTCCGTGCGCCAGTACGTGGCCTTTCATGGCTTCTTCGACATCGGGTTTGGTAGATGAAGGATCAAGGTTGAGCGTAGTATCAAGTGCGTAGACCTTGAAAAAGTAACGGTGGATTCCCGATGGCGGACAGGGACCGCTATAACGTTGCCTTTCGCTGTCGTTCATTCCCTGTACTCCAGGTACGCTGTTTTCGAGAATCTCAGTGATCGGCGGAATGTCCCATACAACCCAGTGGTCCCACGTGCCGCCCGGCGCGTCCGGATCGTCAACGATTAGAACCAGGCTCTCCGTTTCGGCTGGAACACCCTCAATCGTGATCGGGGGATTCACATTATCCCCATCGCAGGTGTACTTTCTTGGGATATTCTCGCCATCGTCGAAAGCCGTGCTGGTGATCTTCATTGTGGCAGCCATTCCTGAAGCTGGGTTGGTCGCTGTTTTCAATTCGTTCATACCGCAAATATCGACATATAACATTGGAAACTAATACTCTAAATCAGCGGGTGACATGAGGTTTGTCAGGAAATGTCCTGTCTTTTTGTCATTCTATGCGTGATCCCAATTGCTGTACTTCGTAGATCAACATCCCGGTTATGAAACCATTAATAATTTACTATTCACATGGAGGCAACAACGAGTTGCTTGCGTATCGTCTCCAAAAGGAACTTAACTGTGATATCGTCGCGGTGGAAACCGTCGGCAAGCGCACAGGTTTCTCTATCTTTCTCGATATCGTGCTGGCCCGTACGCCGCGCATCAAGCCATGCTCTGTTGACCTGGGTCAATACGATTTCTTCATTTTTATCGCACCGATCTGGGCAGGAAAAATCGCCGCTCCACTAAGGTCGTTCCTGGTACGCGAGCGTTCGCACCTTAGAGACTATGCCTTCATTACGCTTTGCGGTGGAGGCATGAGTGAACAGGCGGCAAAGGTTTATAAAGAACTTTCAACACTCCTGGGCGGTGAGCCGGTGGCCATGAAGGAGCTGTGGGTGATGAGTCTGGAGTTACCGGAATTGAAGGCAACCCCCCGGAAGATTTCGTCTTACAGTGTAAGGCCGGAAGACATCGATCATTTCGCGCCTGACATCCAGGCTTTCGTTGAAGCACTTCGCCCCGAAGCCGTATCCAGCACGTGAACGACCTGATTCAACATATCCTGATTTTACTTTTTTAGGATTTTGCCGTAACGTAGTGTAACCGTTGCACAGCCGCCCGAGCTCGCTTTCAAACACACAATGGCAAACGTCAGGAACTTTGTTGTCTTCCTATTGATAACCCTTAGCAACGTAGCTGTAGCTGCGTTCGCAACAATAAGTGCGACGTGTAACCACCCGACGGATACCGGCCGCGTCATAATTGCCATACCGGCAACCGAATTTTTGTACGATCTCCCCGACGGCAACACGATCATCGATGCCCAGGCTGCTCGCGTACCCTGGTTGTTTAACAACACCGCGATCGTGATGAAGTCGCTTAGCAATATGATCACCCGGGTGAACATACCGCAGTCCGGCCGCTACTACTTGTTCGTTCGAAGTATCGGCCGCGAGGGAAGTTCATTTCGTGTCGCGGTGGATGACAAGGTAACGGATACTGCCTTTGGACAGGATAGTGTAACCTGGAAAAGAGGAGGGGGATTCGACCTCACCGAGGGGGAGGCCTCGGTGAAGATAACGCGTGTAAGTCGTGGTGCATTGTTCGATGTCATTGTGCTGTCTCCGGACAGTACGCTCACCGAAGCTGATATCATATCGTACCAGCTGCACCCGGATGTAAAACTGATCCGGTCATACGACATCCCGCCCGCGGGTGCGGTAAAGTTTGGTGATGTTACAGGGGATGGCCTTACCGACTTCATGGTACTCGAGCGCAATTTCTCGACCCACGTATACGACCATTCCGGCAGCAGGCTGTGGTCGTGGACAGCGCCGGAAGCATACGCCAGGGAGCGATCAGGTTTTGAGCCGCCCGGCGTGGTGTGGGATTTCGATAATGACGGTAAAGCAGAGGTAGTGCACTGGCGATATATCGATGGTGCCGAATGGCTGGTTATCGCAGACGGGTATTCGGGAGCTATCCGCCACAAGGTACGCTGGCCGACGCAACCCCTTCCGCACGTGTACAACAACTTTCGGCTCGCGATAGGCAAATTAACGGAGGGCCGGCCGAATGAAATTATCGTGTTTACCGATATGGGCGGTGCCATTAACGTGAATGCCTATTCGGCAACACTTCGACTTCTGTGGCAGCACAGCGAACAACGATTAAAGGATCACCTGGGTCACTATGTCTATCTTGTCGACCTTAACGGCGACGGCATTGACGAAGTACTCGCAGGTCCTATGTTACTTGATGCATCCGGGCGGATGATCTGGAACCGATTCGATCTGTTTTTCGACCATCACGATCATCCTGATAACTATAAATTTTATGACATCGATGGGGACGGGAATCTCGATATCATATCGGCACACAGCGAGACCGGTGTATTTGCGTTTGAGAGTATGACAGGGAGAATCCTGTGGCAGGAGACGGCGGAGCACAGTCAACAAGTGGAAGTGGGGCATTTTCTGGATGGCATTGACGTCCCGCAGATCGTTGTAGGAGCGCGCACTTATGGCAATCGGCAGGCGGGAGAACCCTACTTGTCGAGTCAACTGTATTGGTTCGATAACGACGGTCGGCGTATCGGGCGCTGGCCCGCAAAACCACTAAATGGCAATCCCGACTTTGTCAAAGGCGATTGGCAGGGTGACGGGCGTGACCAGCTGTTTTGGTTTAAGTTTCGCCTTGACGGCAAGGGTGCAGGCGAGTTATTCTTTCCTGACCCTGTCTATCATATGTTCGACTTTACCGGCCAGGGTAGTGAGCAGGTGATTACACTCAGTCCGGGAAAGCTGGCGGTCTATGGATCTGTGCAAACGCCAACCAACGGCAAGGACCTCAAAAGTGACCCGTTATATCTCAAAGGTAAGGTCGTGAACCACACCCATTATTGATTTCCGTGGAGTTCCTTCACAAACCGGCAAAATTTCTTTTCTTGTGTTCATGACATTTTCCCGCAGCACCGTGAGAAACGTCTTTGTCGTTATGGCGTTCGTAGCAACGGGGTTGATTACGGCTATGTGTGAAGGGGATAAGACCAGTGAGGTGACACATTCGTCGGGTCAGAGGTTTGCCGGTTCAGCTTCCTGTGCCGCGTGCCACGCGGATGTTGTGGAACGTCACAAGGAGACACCGCACTTCCTGACTTCGCAGGTGGCAGACACGTCGACTGTCATGGGGAGCTTCGAACCGGGCCACAATGTCGTAGCGCTCACCGAAAGGCTCCGTATTCTCATGGAGAATACCGAGGAGGGGTTGTTCCAGCGTGGTGTGAGCGGCGACAGCACGCTCGGGCGGCATCCGTTTGATATTACAATAGGTTCAGGCCGACAGGGACAAACGTATCTGTACTGGCACGGTAATTCGCTCTTCCAACTTCCTGCATCGTACTATGCGCCTGACTCGATTTGGAGTAATAGTCCGGGTTACCCGACTGACCAGATTGTTTTCAATCGTCCTATCACCGCGCGATGCCTGGAGTGTCATAGTACTTTCTTCAAGATAGGCAGGGCAGTAGAGCAGATTGAAACCTTCGATCCAAAGCAAGTAGTGTTGGGTGTAGATTGCGAACGCTGTCATGGGCCGGCGGCAAAGCATGTCGACTTCCATACCGAAAATCCTGATGCGAAGGAAGCCAAGTATGTAGTCAATCCGGCACGACTTACACGAGTGCAGCGCCTCGACAATTGTGCGCTTTGCCATTCCGGAATCAGAAATAACTTCATGCCCTCCTTTACTTTTATGGTGGGCGACCGGCTCGAAGAGTTTTCTACGCCGGCGTACGATGCTGATAGTGCGGCCACACTTGATGTCCATGGCAACCAATACGGTTTGCTTGCGCGGAGTGCATGTTTCCGATTGAGCGAGATGGATTGCTCCAGCTGCCATGACGTTCATACCCGCGAGTCGGCCAACCTTAAACTATTCTCTGGTCGGTGCATGAGTTGCCACACTCCAGGCAGCGCCGATTTTTGCAAAATGGAAGACGTGCCCGGCCTCGTCTTGGAGGATAATTGTATCGACTGCCATATGCCGAAACTTCCTTCACGCCAGGTTTTTGTTCAGGCCTCGGGCAATACGTCGCGAACACCATTTTTCGTACGTACCCATTTGATAGGCACGTATAAGGCACAGGTGGAGAAGTTCCTTGAAGGAGTGAGGCGGTGACGGGTACGCATCACTTGTTCATCCACTTCCTACATTCGCCAACTTCTGCTACCTTTCCCATATGAAACCCGTTCGCATTGAAGGCAGCAAGAAGCTAGCATCGTTTATTGAACCCATGAAGGCACAGTTGTCGGATCGGGAGCCTTTCGACAGCGACGAATGGCTGTTTGAAATCAAGTGGGATGGATATCGTGCAATCGCAGAAATTCGTCGCGACGGCAATCGCCTGTATTCCCGCAACGGATTAACCTTCGACAAGGCCTATCCGAAAGTCTTTGAGGCGCTCAAAGGGATCAGGAAGCGGGCTGTCATCGATGGTGAGATTGTCGCTTTCGATAATACCGGCAGGCCAAGCTTTCAGAAATTGCAGAATTACCGGAGCAACAGCAGTGTCCCAATTCAGTATTATGTATTCGACATCCTGGAGTTGGAGGGTAAATCCCTAACCGACTTATCACTTGTGGAGCGGAAGAAGAAACTCCGCAAGCTTATACCCGAATCCAATATCATTCGCTATTGCGATCATGTGGAACGCGATGGAAAGATTTTTTTTGAGGAAATGCAAAAGCTCAACCTCGAGGGCATGATCGCAAAGAAGATGGACAGTCGGTACCAGGTAGGAAAGCGGAGTTCGGACTGGCTGAAGATAAAAAACATTCACACGCAGGAGGCTGTCATCGTCGGCTTTACCGACCCTAAGGGTTCGCGTCAATATTTCGGATCGTTGCTGTTGGCCGTCCATGATAACGGGAAACTCGTTTCAATCGGCAATGTAGGTACGGGGTTTACCACGCGCACGTTGGGTGCACTCTACAAGAAACTTGTTCCCTTGAAGCGGAAATCTTCCCCGTTGGACGTCCCGATCAAAGAGACGCCGGACATCACCTGGGTTGAACCCGTACTTGTGTGCAACGTAAAGTACTCCGAGATGACGGAAGATGGCATCGTGCGCCATCCCGTCTTTCAAGGTTTACGTGTGGATAAGTCGGCCGCCGAAGTAACCCGGGAGTTTTGATTTACATGATATTCCTGCCGGTTGACATCATGTTTACGGAAGGATGCAGACGCAGTTGGAAAAGATGCGGGTGCAAGGGTTCCAACGGAACATTTATTCCTCAAGAAAACCATTCACCCACTCAATGAAATGCTTCATATTCGGTGCGTCCGTATGTCCGCCGTCGTGTTGCCGCCAGGCGAGTTTTCCATCCAGTAGTCCTACGTTCACCGGTGGCATTTTCTCCGTCTTGTAGTCGTTGGATACGCCCAGGTCGCGCTCGCCTAGCAGTTTGTACACGACACCCGCCGCGACGGCCGCCATATAGCTACCCTGATGGTCCAGCCAATGCGCATCGCCCGCTTCGGGAATGCCGTAGCTGATGAATGTCGGCCGCGGCGCACACAAGGCAATGAGTTGATGGGAATCCACCGGGAGCTTGCTTGCGTTCATTTCACCGTACTTTCCTGCGGAGGCGCCGTATTTCAAGTAATTGCCCGCCATCCAATGGTATTCACCGCCACCGGTGAGGTTTTCGACGCCCTCGCCAAAGACGCGTCGGTGAAGGGTGGCGCCGCCCTTTCCTGAGGAGCCGATAAGGCCAAATGCAAAACGTTCGTCAAACGCCATGGTTACGAGTGCTGCCTTTCCGTATCGGGAAACGCCCTCGATGCCCACTTGCTTTGCATTGACAGTAGGGTCGGATTCGAAATAGTCGAGCGCCCTGGATGCACCCCACGCCCACGCGCGAAGCGAACCCCAGTCCTCCGGCTTGCGCGGCTGTCCCTTATTCACCAGGCCAATAATACCGCGTGTTAATCCTGCACCGTTGTCCGCCTGTATTGACGCCGGATCGAGCATAGCATAACCCCATCCCGCGTTGATCAACTCTTGTTGTCGCGATACTTCGCCGGAGGGTGCAAAACCGAACGGTGTGTATCCCTCGGGGCGCACGAGCGGACTGTACGCCGGGTATCTGTCCAGAATTGCTTTTATCTCCGGATCACGCGAAAGGAGTTCACGTACCGCAGCGTTAAGCTTTTCGAAATCGTCGCGATTGGGTTGAACGGGTGCTGGCAGCGTACTGGGTCCGAACATGATAAGAACTGGCACGGGACCCTTTGCATCAGCGGGTGTCACCAGGGTCATCGAAAGATTGACTTCAATGTGAGGGTAGGCGCTGTTATCTACGCGTCCGACTAACTTCCGCGCGATGACTGGCCGTCGCCCCATAAACTCGCGTTCCTGGATCTGAACTTCCCACCGAACATCGGGCACATTGTCTGGCACCCGGCCGTACACTTCGCGCTCGAAATCTTCAATGATCTCCGGACGTCGGTTCTTCCACCATGCCTCCGGCGTCTTCACTTTCTTGCCGTTGTTCAGCGTAAGGACGTCAGGCAATTCCGGCCAGGGGTTCGCCTTCTCCGGATCATATTTCGCCGGGTTGGGGCCGTCCGGATTTCCACTGTATCCGGGCCTCAGCGATGTGATGCCGAGTTGCTCCATCATATTTTTATGATCCTCGGCCGTCGTGAATGTTACGGGAGGAGGGACCGTGCTTTGGCCTTGTACAACGAGGCTCGCGGATAGTAACAGGAGCAGGGTAAACAGGCGGTTCATACAATGTATTTTTGGTGAATAGGTGTTCATCAGGTATTGTCTGCTAACTGCTCTTCACGCATCAAACCCAACGTATTGTTGTTCACTCGTGCTTTTCAGACAGCGAAAGTTATTCCTTTTTTCGCGGTAAAGATAACATCCGTCATACCGTTCGGATGACGAATGGCGCCGTTAAAATTGTTGCGTAAAATTGCGTTTATCGGCTGACGATGGGAGATGAAGTCGTCCCCATAGATGACATCCTCAGGTAGTCTTCATCGGGATAGTAAATGAAAAGACACGTGCCACCGGCTACTTCGCGGATCAACTCCCGGTGGATTTCGTTGGGTATGGCAGGGCAGCCGAGACTGCGACCGAGCCGACCCACTTTCCGGACAAATGATTCACTTACGTATTCTGCTCCATGCATGACAATGGCCCGCACTTCGGCTTTATCATTGATGCCCTTTTCAGTGCCGTGAAGTTTAAGCGACAACCCGTGTTTGCCGTAGTACGTGTCACCGGTAACGTAAAACCCGAGGCTGCTTTGATATGAACTGACCCTGTTGGAGAATCGCGTGGCGTACAACTCACCGCTATTCCTCCCATGAGCGACCAACGCGTGATAGCGAATTTTGCCAGTCGCCAGGTCGATCACCCAGAGCCTGCGCTCACTGGAGGCCCTTCTGAAATCAACGACGGTAATGATTTGTTTATCCGAAAGCTTGTCCTGTTGCCGTAATTGGTAGTATCCGGTCAGGGCACGTCGAAGCAAGTCGACATCCGGCCTGTCCGGGATGGCAAGAGAATGGTAAAGTGCGCGGGCCGTTGAATCTGCAATGGTTCGGGCCTGTGTCGGAATGAAGAAGGCTGCGCACAGTATGGCCGTCAAGGTCCCGCGCAGCCGGAAAAAGTGGTGCATAGCAATTGGCTTTTGAGTCCTAGACAACTCAAATCAACCAAAAAGTTCCGAATAATGTTATTCCGCGACTCTTTTTTCAGCAATGACCGGCACCGTCTGGTAAAATCGGCTCATGAGTTTTTTGTCGTGACCATAAATATCGTCGTATTGTTTCAGCAAGTCGCCGTCGTAGACAGCCGTGAAATATCGCATATGAATCGGCAGTGGGCGGTTCAGGTCGATGCGACGCATAGTCTTTGTCTCCAGGTATCGTGATATTTGATCCGCGCTATACTTCGTGTAGTTTTCGGCGAGATAATAGGCAAATTCGATAGCCTTCTCCATGCGAATACACCCATGACTTCTCGCCCGGTCTTCGTACTGAAACAATCTTTTCGCGTTGGTGTCGTGAAGCAGTACTGAATAGGGATTGTCAAACTGAAACTTCACCACGCCGAGTGCGTTGTCGGTCCCCTCGCGTTGTCTGAGGAAGACCGGAAAGTGATTCTGGCTATAGGTATTCCAGGGAAGCGTGTCGTAACGAAGGATCCTACCGTTTCGGTCGAGTACGTCCAGGTTATTAAGCGGAATAAACGAAAGATCTTTTTGAATCGCTGGCAGGTATTGCCCTACGGCGATACTCCGTGGTACGTGCCAGTATGGGTACACGGTAAAGCATTCGATGGCGCTGCTAAAGATCGGCGTCCGGTTCCGCGGTGATCCGACGATCGCCTTCGATCGAAGTATCTCGTTATTGTTTTCGAGGACGACTACTTCAAACGCGGGAATGTTCACCCATACGTGGTCTTCGCCCAGCGGGTCTTCTTCCCAACGCCAGCGCTCGAGATTGATCTCTATCTTTTTAATGAGCGACTGCGCGGGAATGGAATCGGAAGTGATGCCAGCCAACAATAGGTTTTTGTCGGTGGAGTTCAGGGTATCATATATCGAGGCCAGCGACGACCTGAGTCTTTGGTATCCTTCATGTCGCGGTTCCCGCGAAGCGAGATAGGTCTCGATATCGGCGCGGCTGATCAGCCGGATTTCGTCTTTCAACAACATTGAGTCTACGGCAATGGGCTTCAACCTGCCATTGCCGATGTGTGAGCTGAGGGTGAAAAGCGCGTCGGTAAGCAACGCGTCAAGTCGTTGGCGTGATTCACAGTTAGTGACGTCACGAATGGCCTCGATTTCCCCCAGGTGATATTCGCTGGGAAACAGTCCGTAAAACCGTGCGGATCGGATCACGTGGATCATGGCGTCAACTCCAGGTGTCGGGCGTTCGATCCAGTTTGTCGCAAACCCTCTCGCCTGGTAGTAGGTGTACACTTCTGTGTTTTTCAGGTTGCGGTAGGCATCCGCCGTGGAATCCGCAGGCATTAGTGTACAGGTATCCGTAACGGAGACAAATTGTTCGGCCTGTGCCGTGTCAACATGCCGTTGACTGGCACGGTCTAATTTGCACGATAAAAGGAACGCCGGCAAAAATGCCAGTGTAAAGAATGTCATATACCTGTAACTATGTCTTATAAAATCACCCATACACCACGAGAATGATCCTAATAAGTATACGCAATTTGCAGGCCGGGGAACATGACAACCCACAGGACACAGGTATGATGTATGTCATGTCGACACCGGCTCGTCGCGTCCACGCGCCGGTAGAAAGTATGAAGTAATTCGCTACTTTTCGGAATTCAATAGTCAGCTATGATTGTTCACCTGGTCGACGGAACTTACGAGCTATTCAGGCACTTTTACGGGCAGCGTACCTTCAATAAGGGAAAAGACAAACGCTATGGGGCGGTCACGGGCGTACTGAACGGCCTGCTGCAGATGATCGATGAGGGCGCAACCCACATCGGCGTTGCCACCGACCATGTTATTGAGTCGTTTCGAAACGAGCTGTGGCGGGACTATAAAACGAGCGAGGGCATGGAACCTGCCTTGCTCGCGCAGTTTCATCCGCTCGAGGAAGGACTGGCCGCCATGGGTGTTGCCGTGTGGCCTATGGTGGAGCTTGAGGCCGACGACGCGCTGGCATCTGCCGCCCATCTTGCTGCGGCCAAAAAGAAGGTGGAAAAAGTCTGTATCTGGACACCGGATAAAGACCTGGCACAATGCGTACGCAACGACAGAATTGTTCAGATCGACCGAAGGGCCAAGGTAATTCGTGATGAAGAGGGGGTACGAAAGAAGTTCGGTGTCGATCCCATACGCATTCCCGATTTCCTTGCACTGGTGGGCGACAGCGCCGACGGCTATCCGGGCATTCCGGGAATAGGAAAGGTCAGCGCGGCACGGCTGGTAAACGAATACGGTTCCATTGAAGCATTTCCCGAGAATGTCCTCGGAGAAAAGCACGATCTGGCCCTGTTATTTAAGACACTTGCCACCTTGCGCACTGACGCAAAGCTTTTTACCGACGTCGAGGCGTTGCAGTGGCGTGGTCCGGATCCCGGATTCGCAGCCTTTGTCGAGAAGATAGGCGACACGCGGTTGTTGGACCGCGCAAACGCCCTCGCTGAACGAATAGAAAACTCGCGGTAAATTTTTCAGTGCGTGTGACCTGCCATCGGATCACTACCCTGTTTTAACACGAACTCGGAATGCAACAGATACGCACCTGTTACGGCGATCGTATCACCTTCCAGTAGTCCTTGCGTGACTTCGATAAGATCGGGTCCTTCCAATCCGATCTTCACCGGTTGTGGTCGGAACGCATGCCCTTCGGAAGCCAAATAAACACGTGCGCCGTGTTCGTCCCTGATCACGGCGTCAGCGGGTACCGCCAACGCACTGTGTGTGGCCTGTGTCAGGTGTACCTGGGCAAACTGTCCGGCACGAAGCCTTCCGTCTGGATTGTCGATCCGCGCTCTCAGTATTGTTACCTGGGTATTGCTTCTGAACTCGGGGCTTAAAAATATCACGGTACTCTGTATGGGTCCACTGCTACCTTCTGTTGTGACTGTGATCGTGTCGCCTACTCGTACGAGGGCCTCTTCTCCCGGATACAATTCAGCTTCTACCCACAGCGAGCGGGTGTCTTCAATTCTGAACAGCGGAGAACCTTCCGTAACATACATGCCTTCCACGATGTCGACCTCGGAGATTGTGCCCGACTGCGGTGCCAGGAATACCACTTCCGGCCTGAGACTGCTCTGATTCAGCCTGTCGATCTGCGAGGAAGTGAGTCCGAGCAATAGGAGCTTTCTTCGTGCGGCATCAAAAAAAGATTTGTACCGAGGCTCTGCCTGTCCCAGCGTTTCATATTGCTCCTTTGCCAGCAGGTATTCCTGTTGTAACGTAAGCAGCTCTTCACTGTATAACGTGTAAAGCGGTTCACCTTGCCTAACATTCCTGGCTGTCTCTTTTACAAATATCTTCTCGACCCGACCTGATGCGCGGCTGCTGATTACACCCGACTGCTGTTCATCGACAGTCAGGATTGCGTTAACTACCGTCGTCCGACCGACGCGCTGCATGGTCACGGGGGCCAGCGTAATGTTCGCCAGCCTCAGTTGCGTGTTCGTCAACATTATGTGATGATCATCGCCGGTATGGCTTACCTCCACGAGATCCATTCCACAAACAGGGCAGCTCCCAGGTTTGTCCTGTACGACGTCGGGATGCATGGGGCAAGTATAGGTGATGCCATCCGCATGTTCCGCATGCTGGGCGTGATCATGGTGATCGTGCGTGCTCGTTGTACAACTTGCAAGCAGCAGAATGCACGATAATGTGAATCCTATTGTCTTCATATCAGTTGAGCGGTTTTACAAAGCTTTCACTATCGACCAGGAATTGGGCGTTCGCCGCTATCTCATCCGAGGTAGCGAGCCCGCTTTTGATTTCAATCATGTCGTCCGAGACCATGCCCGTGCCGACGACTTTCGGTCTCAGTACGCCACGTTGCTGAACGAATACTATTTGTTGTGTGCCCAGGTCCAGTACGGCAGTTCGGGGTACCCAAAGCGCTTCCTGCATATCGATGTGTATGCGTGCGCGAACCAGGCTTCCGATCCGATGACCTTGCGGCGACTCAGCATACACCCGCACCTTCGTGAAGGGTTGATTATTGCTGGAAAATGGTTCCACTAAGTCGATGGTGACATCCTGCATGATTCCACCGCCGATGCTAAGCTGTACTTTGCTCCCCGGACGAATGCTTTGTCCGACCGTGCCCGGCACATGAAGTTCAATGCGTTGGGCTTTGGAATCTACCAGGGTAAATAAGGTTTGTCCGGCGGAAACATAATCACCCACACGGACAAGTCTTTCCCCATTGTCGCCAGAGGACATCGGTGACGAAAGGCTAGGGGAGGCATCGCCCAGGGTGACATATCCCGAATGAGCGCTGTAGATGCTCACCATCGGCATGATTTGCCGTCTTGTCGCAAGGGTTTCGAGCTGGGTACGGCTCATGCCCAGCAACTCGAGTTTCCTGCGGGCGGCGTCGATCAACATGGTGTTGGTCGGATCGTTCTCGAGAAGGAAAATCAGTTCGCGTTGTGCGGCGCTTAACGGCGGGCTGTAAACTTCAGCTACCTTTTGTCCTGCTTTCACCGGTTGTAGCTCGTACGTGATGTATACCCGCTCCAGGCGGCCGGCAACCCGGGAAGGTATCGTGTATACGTTTCGGGTATCGTAGGTTACCATCCCTTCGACATCAATATCGACGGGCATAGATTTATATTCAGCCCTCACCGTATTTATGGAAGCCACAATAGCTTCATCGGGCGACTTCATCACCCTTGAGAGTTCGGGTGTCATCTCTACCTCCGCCGTTGGTCCACCCTGACGCACGAGCTCCATGCCACACACCGGGCATGCTCCAGGTTGATTGGAGGTTACGGTGGGGTGCATTGGACAGGTATACACATAGTCCTGTGCGCTGTGATCGTGCCGGTTGCACGCCGCAGACCATAGCATCAGGAGGAGGGCCAAAGTCCAGGTGTTAATTTTCAAGTTCCTTGTCATAATCAGCAATCATCATGTAAAGAGATTCCATTTTGCCGAGATACTCCATCTGCGCCATGTTGAGTGCTTCCCAGGCATCGACAACGGCAGGGAGTTGCTCCTGGTTTTCTTCGTAGGCAACCATAACCGCCTGATGGTGCTTGTGTAATGCCGGAATGATTTTCGATTCGTAATTATTCAATTCCGTTTGTGTGGCCCTTATGCGTGCGGCAAGTGCGGTAATCTTTCCGTGCGCCTGGATCAGGCGAGCCTCGCGTTCATCCTTAATGGCTTCGACGTCGTACTGCATCCCCCTGATTTCCGAACGGTACATCCGTGACGACCAGGGTGCGATCGGTATGGTAACCATGGCCATGGCGCTGAACGACCTGGGCATGTCGCCAATAGGTTGCATATGATCGAAGCGTATTCGGAAATCTGGTTTTGCCTGGACGCGCGCACGTTCTTCGTTGAGTCGGACGGTGCGCATGGATTCTTCAAGTTGCCGGATATCGCTTCGCCGCTCACCCAATGCGGCCGTATCGGCAAGCAGTGGATCAGGGTCAAAGACCACGCTGGTTGCGGTGTCGATCATGATCGACTCACTCGCGGGCAGCGCCATTAATGCCTGCAGCCGGTAGCGTATAGATTCAATTTGAGCCCGTGTCGAGGCCATGCTGTTGTGTACTTCCCCGAGTCGGCCTTCAGCGCGATAAATGCTGCCGAGGCTTGCCTGATTGTAAGGATACCGTATCCGGCTCAGACGCAGCATGAGCTCCATGATCCGTTCGCTTTCCGAGAGCACCCTGATTTTTTTCTCCGCCACGAGCCATTGATAGTATAGCGTTCGCGCCTCTGCCCGCAGCGCGTTGAAGTGGGCGGAACGTGCTTGTTTCTCGACGCCCGATCGGGAGTTCATATACCGTTTGTTCGCGTTAAGCTTAGCAGGGTTCGGTATGTCCTGCTCGATGCTGAACATCCAGGCGCCTTCTTCGCTTTCATGGGTGACGGTCTCATTGGGATAGGGCTTCATAAAAGTGCCGACCCCTACCATGGGTGCCATCCAGCTTCGCGCGCCTTGACCGTACGCATCGAGAGCCTTGATTCGGTTTTCGTACACCTCGAGCGCAGGGTTGTTGCGCTCGACTACAGACAGCACGCTGTCCAGTGTCCACGTCTGGGCGAGGCTGTATGCCCAGGAGCCACATAGGCTTATCGCCAGAAGGATAATTCTAATGTGCTGTTTCATAGAGGTCAATTTTTCCGAATCGTCGTAGTTCGTATTCTTTGGTCATCAGGAAGATGAGGGGCGTGACCAACAGGATGTGGGTGGAGGAGGTGAGCACGCCACCGACCATCGGGAGTACAATTGGGATCATTACGTCGCTACCGACGCCCGTCGACCAAAGGACGGGCGTCAAGCCAAATAAAGCGACGCATACTGTCATCAATTTGGGGCGAAGCCGTTTTGCGGCCCCGGCGATCACATATTCCTTTAAGTCGTCGCGTGATATTGTGTCGCTGGAGTTTCCGCGCAGCTGTACCAGTTGCTGCATGGCGTCGTTGAGATAGATGACCATCACAACGCCGGTCTCGACGGCGATACCAAATAGCGCAATGAAGCCGACAGCTACGGCCACCGACAGGTTGACGCCATAAAAGTATACCATATACGCACCACCGATGAGCGCAAAAGGTACCGTCACGAGACTGAAGAACGCCTCGCGAATTGATTTGAAAGCAAGATACAGGGAGACGAATATGATCAGCAGCACCACGGGGGCCACGATCATCAACGTCTGCTGCCCCCGAATCAGATTCTCGTACTGTCCGCTCCATTCGAGATAATAGCCGTTCGGCAACACGCCGAGGTGGTCATTCAGGACACGCATGGCATCTTCCACCGTGCTTCCCAGATCGCGGTCACGCACATTGAAAAGTACCGCGCCGCGAAGCATGGCATTTTCAGAGGCAATCATGGGCGGTCCGTTTTCCAGTCGAATTGAAGCTACCGTCGACAATGGGATAAAGCCCATCGTGCTGGTTTTGATCGGAATGCGTTGCAGGCGCTCCATGCTGTTGCGGAAATCCTGTGCGAGCCTGACGCCAACCGCGAAACGCTGACGCCCCTCTATGGTCTGGCCGACGGGCGCACCGCCTATGGCCGACTCAACCACAAGGTTGACGTCGTCAACGGTAAGGCCGTAGCGGCCGAGCGCATCGCGGTTGATGTCGATGGTGAGATACTTTCCCCCCGTAACCGGATCAACATACAGGTCGTGAACCCCCGGCACATTCTCAAGCACATCCTTTACTCTTTCAGACACCGACGCGATGGTGTCAAGATCCTGACCGAACACCTTTACCCCGACATCAGTGCGTATGCCCGTGGCCAGCATATTGATGCGGTTGATAATCGGTTGTGTCCACCCGTTGACGACGCCGGGAATTTGAAGCTTTGCGTCGAGTTCGGCGATGATATCAGATTTCGTTATGCCATCCCGCCATTCGGATTTCGGTTTTAGCATAATGATGGTCTCGATCATACTCATGGGCGCGTTGTCGGTGGCTGTCGATGCGCGACCCGCCTTGCCGAGTACTTTGTCGACCTCTGGAACCGATTTGATGATCTTATCCTGGACCTGGAGAATGCGTTTCACTTCAGTGTTGGATACATCCGGCAAGGTTACCGGCATAAAGAGGATCGACTGCTCGTCGAGCGGCGGCATAAACTCCGTTCCAAGGTTGAGTAGTAACGGGATACTGACGAGCAATGCGAGGATGTTGACCCCGATGGTGGTCTTACGCCATTTCAGACAGGTGCGAAGGATGGGTTCGTAAACCCTTTCGAGGAACCGGTTTATAGGGTTGCGGTTTTCCCTCGGAAAGCGCCCCTTCATGAAGAGGGAGATGATCACAGGTGCAAGTGTGACCACCAGGATCGCATCCACAATCATAATGAAGGTCTTGGTAAACGCCAGGGGGTGGAATAGTTTTCCCTCCTGTCCGGTAAGCAGAAACACGGGAAGAAACGACGTGATAATAATCACCGTCGAATAAAACACCCCGCGCGAGACCTGCTTCGACGACCGCTCGATGATCGCCATCCGCTCCGACTCTTCAATCGGTTTGTACTTTCTCTTGAATATCTTTCTCATCATAATATCAAATGTTGCTATTGCCCCTGCCCCTGCATCTGCGTCTGCCCCTGCCCCTGCCTAGCGTCGTTCTTCGTTTATTTCGGAAAACCTCATGGAAAGATGCTTGTACGAATTCTCCGCCATAATGATCCCGTTGTCGACGATCACGCCGATGGCAAGGGCTATACCCGTGAGCGACATAATGTTTGAGGTAATCCCGAATGCATTCAGCAGGATAAAGCTGGTGGCGATCGTAATGGGTATTTGGATGATAATGCTTAGGGCACTACGCCAATGGAAGAGGAATAGGATTACGATCACCGACACCACGATCATTTCTTCGATCAGTGTAGTTCTTATGGACGAAATCGATTCTTTAATGAGTTCACTCCGGTCGTAGACGATGTTGAACGTGACCCCTTCGGGGAGACCCTTGGCGACGTCTTCCATCTTTCGCTTTAGGGCCGTGATAACTTCATTGGCATTTTCTCCGTAGCGCATCACCACTATACCACCGACAACTTCACCTTCGCCATCAAGGTCGAATATGCCGAGTCGTGATTCGCCGGTCATTTGGACCGTGCCTATATCGCGAACAGTGACCGGTACACTGTTGACAGTCTTTACCGGAAGTCTTTCTATCTCGTCCCGTGACTGCAGGTATCCTGTCGTTTTTACGATGTACCCGATGCCGCTCATCTCAAACTTGCGGCCTCCGGTTTCATTGTTGTTCGCGCGGATGGCCTGGATCACTTGGGGTACTGATAGGTTGTAATACGCGAGTTTGTTGGGATTCAGCGTGACCTGGTATTGTTTCTGAAATCCGCCGAAGGATGCGACCTCGCTTACACCCGGCGTATTTTGTAAGGCGAATTTTACGTACCAGTCCTGCAACGCCCGTTGTTCGCCCAGGTCCATGCCGGGCGCCTCCAGGGTATACCAGAGGATGTGCCCGACGCCAGTCCCATCAGGTCCAAGGGTAGGGGTGACGCCCTGCGGCAAAAGCCGGGAAGCATAGTTAAGGCGTTCGAGAACGCGTTCTCGTGCCCAGTAGATGTCGGTATCATCGTTGAAGATCACGTAGACGAAACTCATTCCGAACATCGATGATGCGCGCACATACTTTACTTCCGGGAGTCCCTGCAGGTTGGTGACAAGCGGATAAGTGACCTGATCTTCGATGATTTGCGGGCTGCGCCCCATCCACTCGGTAAATACGATTACCTGATTTTCCGAAAGGTCGGGGATGGCGTCCACCTTACTTTGCGTGACGGAATACAGGCCACCGGCGAACAGTAACGTGGCCACCAACAAAACCAGAAAGCGGTTTCGTAGCGAGAACGAAATCAGACTTTCGATCATAAGTTGAGAAACGATAAAATGAATAAAGACACAATAGTCGCAGCCGCCAGGAGTGGCGGTTACAGTCGGAGCAGGACGCTCCGATTAAGCAGTAAAGCTCAGATCAGGAATACCTGGTGCTCGGCGAGCAGGTCGGGAGTTGGTAATGGTGGATGGTCGACCAGTGAATACTCGGGAGCGATGGAGATGGAAGGAATTACGTCAGAGATCGGTACCGGAAGTTGTGCGATCACCGGAAACACCGAAGACGCAATGTGATCCTGTGAAGAGACGGTTTTGAAGTCGTCAGATTCATGGACGATGGTTTCATCGTCGCAGCAGGTGCTTTCCTGCTGGCGATGGCACGGCGGCAGGAGCTTTTCCATCGCACAATCCTCTGCATCGGCGAAGAAAGCCACGTCGATGGCTTCACCCATGCAGTAATGAACACCCACCGTAAATCGGGTAGACGAAACCATCACGAGGGTGGCCAAAAAGAGCGATGCGATGATTCTGACGACTTTCATTTAATCTTCAAATATAGCGATTTCGCCCGGAATAGCGTGTTACACTTTAACGGGAATAGCTTGCATAATTTCGGGTTCTGCGATGCTTCACCTGCAATGGCCCAAAGGGGTTATGTCAGGAGGAATCCGTATTGGGTTGTCAAGCGGTCCAGTAGCGCACGGGCGTCCGCTTTTCCGGAGGTGGATTGTTTAGGAGGAGAAATGCGACCCGCCTTCATTATGGATTCAAGGGTGAATTGATCTGACTGGAGGTCGGGCTTGATATCGTTCCACGATAGCGGGACCGCGACACCCGGATGTGTACCGGCCAGTGAGTAAGGTGCCAGGGCGGCTCCGGTTTTTTCATTGAGACTATAGTCGACAAGCACTTTCCGATAACCATTGTCACCGTCGGAAAGGGCGATCAGATCAGGGGCTTTGAGCTTGAGGAGACGGCATATGAAACCGGCGGCGTCATGCGCTGTTTGGAAGTCGCGCTTGCCGTCAAGGGGAACATCCACATGCAGGCCCGAGGCGCCATCGGTCTTGATAGTGGATGGCAACTTGAGTCCGTCCAGGATTGTCTTCATGGCTTGTGCGGCTTCGGCGACGCGTGCCCACTCGGTGTTATCGCCGAGTGTGACGATAAAGTAATCGGCACGGTCGGGATATTTTATCGTGGCAAGCCGGGGCGCAAATGCAACGACGCCCGCTTCCAGGTAAAAGAAGAGGTGATCGCGGTCATTGCACAGGAGAAGTTGTTCGTTGTTTTTTCCTGTCGTCTTGATCCAGCCGGGTAACGCGAGCTTATCATCGGTCAGCGACGAAGCTGTGGTGTATTCACGTACACGTCCGTCGCCGGCAGGGCGGAGGAGCGTCACCGGCCGATCTTTCAGATAGGGAAGCAGTCTATCGGCGACCTTGTCGTAGTAGTCGAAAATATCCCGTCTGGAGGTAGGCGGTCGACGGAAAACGACGGTGCCGAGCGCAGTAAAAGTAATCTTGTGTTTAAGGCGATAGTTGGGTTGCTTCTCTTCTTTCTTTGCTGGAGAACGCTTCTTTTCCGAACTCTTTTTTTGTGGCTTTTTAGCCGTCTTTGCTGCCGTCTTGGGCGCGGTGGGCAAGGTGTATTTCTCGACTTTACCCTTTTTCCGGGTGGTAGGGGGCTCGGGAAGGTCGGGGAACAGTTTCAGTACGGCCTCGTCAAACTCAAAGGGTGTTTCATCCCATTCTTTGTTGGAAGAAGAGTGAAAGTAGTATAAACCCGGAAGCTCCTCACTGTGGTGTAGTTGATGGTTTGATGATTTGAGATTGTTGAGGACGGTCTGATAGGTCATATCATAGAGCAAGTCTGACTCGCCCTCAACGCCTTCGATGCTGATGCGCTCTTTTACTGTATGCCCTGCCCGTGTGATGTACAGCCGAATGTGTTTTTCGCGGTCCGGCCGGCCGAGGCTGTCCTCCACAATCCGGAGTATAGACTTATGCGCTTTGGTGTTTTTCCTGATCTGCACCCTTTGAAAGCATTGCCTTCAAAGATAACGTAATTGGAGTTTGTCGTGAAATGAACAGGTCTGGAACGTTTGGTGCCCCCGTGCACGGTGGCCCCTTTTAGGGTATTAAGGAGCGTGTGGAGGATAAGCGATAAAAAGTCCAGGCCCAAAATCCCGGCAGGAATGGGCTGGACGATAAGCTATTGGCCTCCGCATTGTGTGATTGAAGGGATCGCGTTGACCATCGCCAGTGCATTGCCGTCGACAATGATCTTTCCTTTCATAACGACATGAAGACTGCAGAAGTAGGCGTCGCTTTGCGTTGCCACCATTTCCCATGATCCGCCAGCAGGAATTTTGGACGATGTCCAGGCGTTTGTCGCTTCTTCCGTGACATCGTGTTCTACCATGTCTTTGTTGATCCAGACAATGGTGTCTCCTTTGCTTACGTTGAGTACCTCCGGAACGAATTTCATTTGAGAGATCTCCACAGTATGTCGTTTAGCGACATGAGGTGTTGCAGCGGACTCACCCGGTGAGCCGCCGCAACCCATAGCTATCGCTGCGGTAAGCAGCGAACTGAAAACCGATACACGCATACTCATTAGAGCGACTTTTGAACCATTTCGGCGTGCGCAAGGTGCGTCTTCAGCGCGGGCACCACGTTTTCCAACAATGCTTTCAGCTCAGCGTTTTCCGTTTCGGGGATAAGGAGGCCCTCGACCGCATCGATCACCGCCTTGTGGTACGCAACTTCATTGTCGATGTAAGCCTTATTAAAGGCCTTACCTGATTTTGCCCGGAGCGCCTTCTTGGTGGCTTCTGCGTCGGACAGCAGCTTCTTGCTTACGTCGTTGTCCTTCGGCGTTACGCCTAATTTTTTTACCAGCGCAGCGGCCTGGGCAATCACCGCTTTGTGGTCGTTGATCATGGTTTCGGCGAACTTGATGATCTCGGCGTCTTTAGATTTTTCCTTTGCGATATCGGCGTATTCGATATCGATTTGATTGGCTACAACGGCAACAGACGCCACCTCGGCATCGGAAAGTTTTGGCGCATCCTGTGCGAACGAGGCTGTGGCACACAGCATACATGACAATAGGATTCCACTCCAAAATGTTTTTGGATTTTTCATGGTTTAGAATTTTGAATTGTACCTATTGGATGAGAAGCAGACGGGAAGGTTACAAGGTTTGTGGCTTTTTCGTGTTGGAGACTTTACCAGATAGCCCCGGAAGACTGAGTGGCCCTGACACAGCGGTTTACCCACCCGCCCCATTCACTCACTCATTCACTCATTCACTCATTGACGCACTCACTCATTCACTCATTGACTCACTCACTCACTCATTCACTCATTCACTCATTGTCTCATGTCCCCAACCATGCACACCTGGCCTATTTGCCTGTATCAAGGAGCAGACTCGCGAGTTCGCGAGGTTTCGACCACTGCGGATTGTGGTCAGCGCTCATTTCGACGTATTGGTATCCCCGCTGCTGCGCACGCTTTGCGAAGTCGGCGAAGTCGTCATCAGCAGCCGTTTTTCCCGGATCGATGGTGAGGATGTATACACCGGGGAGGGATTTTGCCTGCGGATTTTTCAGTGAAAGAGGTTCGGTGAAGGTTTTGACCGACTGCGGTACATCTTTGGGATAGGGTTGCTCGGGACGAACCCATGCAGGCACGATCATGCCGTCTTTCTCCATGCTCTTCAGCCACTCGGCACCGCGCGGCATCGCTGCCACCAGGCTTTCGCCGTCGGCAGGCAGGAGCGCGTCCAGGTACACGAGCTTTCGAATGCGGTCCGGGACGCGTTCGGCCACCCCCGTGATGACCATTCCGCCGTAGCTATGTCCGACGAGTATGATATCAGAAAGGTTTTCGAACAGGATCTGGTTGACGACGTCGTTGATGTGGGTCGAAAGGTTTATCTCCGGTGACGCCAGGTGGACACGCTCGCCCTGGCCAGTGAGAGAAGGGCGGTACACGACGTGGCCTTGCGCCGTCATAAGTGAGTCTACTTCCTTGAAGGCCCAACTTCCACCCCACGCACCGTGAACGATGACGTAAGTGGTCGATTTTTGCTGCGCGTAAGCGACAGCCAGGTTCAGGATTAGTGAAATAGCGATGGCTAAGGCTTTCATAGGAACAGGTGTTTGTCGTAAATATAGTCGGGTGGACTGAAATTCACAGCGCCTCTTTGCATTCGCGCTCCAATATTCCGGTGGTGATGATAGGCGGGCTTTTCCATTCTTCGATGTCGCGTGCGGCGAGGATGGCGTATCTGGACGTCACGCCACCGACACCTGACGTGGAAGTTCCGATTACCACGTGCTTGATTCCCGTGCTTCGTATGACGTATGAGCACATGACACAGGGTTCGACCGTAGTGTACAAGGTGCAATCCGAAAGGTCTTTAGATTGTATTCTGCTGACGCCTTCTGTGATGGCGAGTATCTCTGCATGCGCCAGGACGGCGGGAAGTTCCGGCGATCCCTCAATGCCTTCACCGATGACCGCGTCATTGCTTACGAGTATCGAACCCACGCCCGGTTTGCCATCGGCCTTTGCCTTCCGCGCCAGGACCAGGCAGTGTTGCATGTAGGGGAGGTGGTCGGCGTTCATGGGGGAATATAGCCCGTTTTTGTTTACGTGGCTACCTCACCCGCGCACCTTCTATCCTAAGGACTGTCATCCTGAATCCCGACGCAGGAGGGATGAAGGATCCCCATTAAGTCGCAGGATCTAAGTGGTATGCACGATGGAAAACTTTATCCACCAATATTCTTGTATGCTTCGTTAATCAAATGCTTCGTTTTCTCGAAGTCTTTGAAACTTTTCAATGTCAATTCGAATTCGCCGGTGCCGTAGTGGCCAATATTTCTGACATCCCGGCCCTGTTCGGGGATTGGTCGGACATTGTCAGGGTTGAGTTTTAGGTAGAGGGTAATCTTCTTGCGGTATGTTTGCAGGCAAACGAAGTTTTGGCTCGTTTTGTAGGCGATGTAATGTTTCTTGGGAGTTTCTTCGATTGAGCTGTCCAGGGAGGTGATATGGTCTCTGATAACGTTGAGTAAGTCTCGGATTCCTGTATCAACAATCTTGTAATGTTCTTCAACCGTGTAGGTTGCGTTTTTCCTGATAAGGGCGGCCTTTTTCCCTGCTGCGACCATCGACGGGTTTTTCTTTCCTGCGTCGAATTCATCCTTATTGGCAAGTGACACACTTCTACGGTAGACCTCCTCGATGTTGAGGATACCGTTTTCATACAGTTTGTACTGCCACAGTTCAATGTTGGCGCCGATTACCTGTGCAGCATGCAGATCGTATTTCTTGTATTCAGGGGCCAGGCAAATAACCCGAATGTCTGACCAGTCTACCTTCAGCGCCTGACCAAATGCTTTGTTTGCAGCCATCTCAAAATCTCCTTTGTGATCTTTGATCCAGTGCAGGTAATATAGACTCTGATTGATGAGATCGGAGGACGCCGTCTTTTTATATTCGATGATGACCGGGTTTAGATCTTCTGAAATAGCGAGCGTGTCGATACGCCCGGAATGGATATTACCAGTGGAGAATTCGGTCGCTATGAATTTGCAATTGAATATCGTTTCGATATTCTCTTCTACCAATCGTTGGAGATCTTTTTCAGCCTTGAATTCACTGAGTCGAACTCTTCTGGCTTTTTGCTTGTCGATTTCGAATATGGCCATGGCGGCTAAAGGGTCCACCGGGCCGGAAGCCAGGCGGAGTGCTGAGATTAATGTTTGGCGACCTTAAGTTAATAGTCTGTGTGGAATTTGGCAAAGTACCCCGGATATGGGTAGACCAGAACCTTGCTACACTATTGATTTCTCCAACCGCCCTTTCCACTTCCTCCAATCCGGCATCATCTTCTCTTGCAACGCGTAAAACGCTCGTGTATGGTTATGGTGCACCAGGTGACACAATTCGTGAATGATCACGTACTCAATGCTTCCTTTGGGCGCTTTGATCAGCTCTGGATTCAGGATTATTTTTCCGCGAGGCGTACAGCTTCCCCAACGGGTGGGCATGTCCAGGATATGAAGCTCTGGTTCCTTGATATTGTACTTTCTGAATAACGGCAACAAGGCGCTGAGTGTTTGGGCGAAATACTGTCGGGCTTTGTCGCGATACCATTTTTTGAGCAATTTTTGTGGAGAGCTTAGAGCTGTACTCGTCACAAGCAGACGTCCCCTGTATAGCTTTACGTCGTTAACAGGTCCTGATTGGATTTTCAGCCGGTATTGTCTGCCCAGGTACAGATGCGTCTCACCGTTTACATATTGCCTGGGGGGTGTAAGGGGATGATAAGACAGGAAGTCATTCTGTTGTTTAAGTATCCAGGGGGCCTTGCTCCTGATCTTTTGCGTTATTTTTTCCTCCGTGGTTTCCAGGGGAGCAATCACGCGCACGGAACAATCGGGGTAGACCCGGATCCCCAAAGTCTTTCGCTCCCTGAACGAAAGTTCATAAGTTATATGCTTTGATCCGAACCGAAGTTTCTTGTGGACGCTCTCGTCAGACATACTTCAGCCGGGCTACCTTCAGACTTTCTTCCACGAGTTCATCAATGAGATCGAGGGGCAACTCTAGATTCTGTTTTCCCTGAAGGTCGAACAGGAAATCGTCAATTTCTATTCTCACCCGGCCCTCGATGTCCGATTTGCTTTGCCAGTCGATAATGGCTTTGCCGTTCTCAAGTACGTTGGATCGGATGATAGTGTCAATTTGTCCGGCAATGACGGCGGGTAGTGATCCTTCAGGAAGGATCTCGCCGAATATTTCGTTTGTAAGGTTATAGATCGCAATGGCGGTGGCATTTCCTTTCAGAGAATCAGGGACATGTTGCTGTTGCCCATTCAGAAACCGGTCTTCGAACGCCATGGCCTTCTTCAGATATTCCGCTTCCGTTATCCTTTGGTGATGGTAATCGTCAATGGTGTCGCGAATAAGGCGGGAAAGTTTTTTATAGTAGACGGGGTCTTCATCCATTTTTACGTCGATGGCTCTGACGGTACGGCTCGCAATGTGATCCGCCCTGGCCGCCTTACTGGTCAGTTTTTCAACTTCCTGCTCGCGTTGCTCTTTATTGAAAATGTCTACCAGTTCGGTTATTCGCAACACTTCCCCCTCGGTAGTAATGTGCTTGTCGATAAGTTTCTGTACCTGAGGCTCGTATTCCTTGTATTCAAGGTCATCGAAATACCTGCGTTTCACTGACACCCTCAGCGCCAGGAAAAATTTTGCGTCTTCCTTGTATTTTGTGACCTGTACCTCAGAGGTATGGGCGACAAATTCATAGCTCGACAAGGCCAGTTTCAAGAGACGTGCAAATACCGATATCTTTTCATAGAACTGATGCCGGATCGATTCATCCTGTAGCAATTCCTCGTATGCCGGCTCGTCATATTTGTTTCGTATCCCTTTGAAGATATCCCACACCTCAGAATGCGCCTGTGGCAGTTTTTTGATCTCTTCCCTTATATTGGTAAAGGTGTCTTCGAGGTCGGCTTTGTCGAATTCGGAGTCGCCTGAATACGTCTTCAAAGCGTTGTCCAGATTCTCCAGGTTTCCATAGTAGTCGATGATCAACCCATGTTCCTTCCCCGGCGCTACGCGGTT
>DATGQD010000034.1:0-9682 GCA_035304385.1 Cyclobacteriaceae bacterium | reverse complement strand
TGTTTCTTGCCGTTTTCTTGTCGATGGGAATGATCGCCTGTGACAACGACAACGGTCCATTCGGAATGGATATCAACGACCCCCCTAAAAGCGGCAACGGTGGCGGCAACGGCGGCGGTGCGGTGTCAAATCCGATATTGCTCGTCATTGACGAAGACGCCATCGACAACGGAAATGAGCCCAATAACTTTTCAGCAACAGACGTGAACGATCAGATAGCAAATGTCGGGCAACGGAAACAGCTGAAATATTTTGCGGATAATGTGGGACGCAAAATCGATTTATATACGGGTGAGGTTGGCGACGAAGGGTTGCATGCGATCAAGACGATCCCCAACAGCTGGAAAAATGCAGGTCCTACCAGCAAAGGCGCCACGAACTTTGTGATGGCGGGCCCCGGCCTGGGCAGTGGCAAAAATGGTAAGGACGACGACACGGAAGTGTTGCTCGACAAGATCCCAAATGTAACGCCGCTCCGTGCTACCGGATTGAAGATGCTGGAAGGGTCAACTGTATTTGCCGTTGTTTACGACAGCGATATCAGCATAAACTATTCACCGCTAAACGGCAACCTGCAGGGTGCAAACCTCGGCCTGGTAGCCTTTAAGGTTCTGGGTGTCACGCAACGATTTGACGGATCGGATTCTTCTTTGCCCAAAATGTCCGTGATGATCTTGAGTGCGGATGAGGTCAACCCGATGAACCTGTACCTGTTCTCGAACGCGCCTGTCCCGGAATCTTCGTCAGAGCCCGAGGACATTGCGCCGCCCGCAAAAGTTCCTGCTGTGGTAGCGATCCCCGCGAGCTAGCGGGGAGTCCCCGGGATACGGAGGCGCGAACGCTTTGAAATACATTGCACATTCGCGTCTTCACCGGGGATTTGGTAACTTATGACGACATTAGGTAATTATGAGTGCGCCAAAGCAGAAAATGGAGAGAACCACTCCCGGGTCGAACGGTAAACCGCCAGTGGGCGATAAGGGAGGATGGAAGTTACCTCCCCTAAAAATTTGGTTCTGGCTTGCCGGCATTCTCCTGATCAACTATTTCCTGGGTAGAAGTCTTTACCCGGATCCTGAACAACCTGCCATCGTGTCGTATAACCTCTTCAAAGAGCAGGTCGCCGACGGTAACGTAAAAGAAATCTACAGCCGGGGCACTTCCATTACGGGTACCTTCGAGGAGGCGGTTGTCGTACCTCCTGTCAGCGAGGTTCCGGATAATGACAGCGTGGCTGTGGAACGCAAAGAGGCTGTCAAGTTTGTTACCGAGTTGCCGCAGTTCCTCGATCCCGGACTCGAAAAATTCCTGATAGATAACGAAGTGATCATCCGCGCCCAACCCCTTCAGGAAGAGGTTAATCCGTTTATTTCATTTCTGGTTCGTTTTGGTCCTGCACTACTCATCATCCTTTTTTATGTCTGGATCTTCCGGGCGGCGCGAAAAGGATCGGGCCTCGGCATGGGCGGAATGATGGGCATGGGTCGCAGTCGCGCGAAGCGCTTCGACAAGGAGACCGCCAAAAAGGTAACGTTCGATGACGTGGCCGGTATCGACGAGGCTGAAGCCGAACTGGTAGAAATCGTCGACTTTCTAAAAAACCCGGAAAAATATACGCGCCTTGGTGGCACGGCGCCTAAGGGGGTGCTGCTGGTAGGTGCGCCCGGCACCGGCAAAACGCTGCTTGCCCGCGCGGTAGCGGGTGAAGCGGGCGTGCCTTTCTTTTCAATGAGCGCTTCCGAGTTTATCGAAATGATCGTCGGTGTCGGCGCGGCGCGCGTGCGCGATCTGTTTAAGCAAGCACGCGAACATGCGCCAGCTATTATCTTCATCGACGAGCTTGACGCCATCGGTCGTGCGCGTGGGTCGTCGGCCATCGGCGGATCGGGCGAGCAGGAACAAACCCTGAACCAGATCCTTACCGAGATGGATGGCTTTTCCAGTCGCGAAGGCGTCATCGTACTCGCGGCCACCAACCAACCTGATGTGCTCGACAAGGCTTTGCTCCGTCCCGGACGCTTCGACCGTCGTGTCGTCGTGAACCTGCCCGACAAGGTAGGACGCGAGGCGATCCTGAAGGTGCATACCCGCAACGTTCCCCTGGCCAGCGATGTAAGTCTCGCCGAGGTGGCTTCATCCACTCCCGGCCTTTCAGGCGCCGACCTGAGGAACCTCGTGAACGAGGCCGCGCTGCTGGCGGCGCGACGCGATCAGGACCAGGTGCATCATCGTGATTTCCTGGATGCATTGGAGAAGATCATCCTCGGACCCGAGCGTCCACTTCTGTTGAGTCCTGCCGATCGCGAACGCATTGCCTATCACGAAGGCGGGCATACCATCCTTGGCTTGGTCGTTCCGGGTGCAGACCCCGTGAACCGCGTGAGCATCGTGCCTCGCGGCATGGCCCTGGGTGTTACGTATCAGCGTCCTGACAGCGATAGGTACAACTACACCGAAGAATACCTCCGTGCGCGCATCATCGGTATCCTCGGTGGCCGTTCAGCCGAAGAGATTGTATATGGCACCCGGACCACCGGCGCCGAGAACGATATCGTTCAGGCTACGCAAATCGCCCGCGGAATGGTGACGCGATGGGGGATGAGTGATAAACTGGGAATGATTGAGCTCGCACCAAAGGTGAATCCCTACCTTGGCACGCCGATGGGCCAACCGAATTCTTTCAGCGAATATACGGCCCGGACTGTGGACGAAGAGATCCACAGGATCATCAACGAGTGTCATGACGAGGCGCGACGACTCTTACAAGAATATCGTAGCGAACTCGATGCCCTTGCTGCCGCACTTCTCTCCAAAGAAACACTTGACGAACAGGAGATCCTGGAGGTCACAGGCCTCCCCGCAGCAAAGCCACTCGAAATGACCAAGCTGCCCGTGAGCTGATTGCCGTCCTGTGCGGTTGAAAACGCCCGCACTATCTGCGCAAATATTTGATCCCTATCTGGTCGAGGCGACCAATGTTTAACTAATTTGCTTGCAGATATTTGCTTACAAATTCAATTGATGGCTTCATACCAACAGATTTTCGATAACAACAAGCGCTGGATCGAACAGAAAAAAGGTACAAACGCAGATTTTTTTGAACACCTGGCCGGGAACCAGAATCCCGACTACCTGTACATTGGGTGTAGCGACAGTCGGGTGTCGGCGGAGGAAATGATGGGACTTGGTCCCGGTGAGGTGTTTGTACACCGCAACATCGCCAACCTGGTTACGACCATCGACCTCAATGTTCATTCCGTAATCAACTATGCCATCCGGCACCTTAATGTAAAACATGTCATCGTGTGCGGCCATTACAATTGCGGTGGTGTTCGCGCGGCCATGATCCCCAGGGATATGGGTATACTGAATCCGTGGTTGCGTAACATACGCGACATCTATCGTTTTCACGAAGCAGAATTGGATGCGATTGCCGACGAGGGCGCGCGATATGATAGGCTGGTGGAATTGAATGTCCAGGAACAATGCATCAACGTGATCAAAACTGCCGCCCTTCAGTTGAGCTATCAGGAGCATGGATACCCCATCGTCCATGGCTGGGTGTTTGATATCAGAACCGGTCGGATTATCGATCTGAATATCGATTTTGAAGGCACGTTAGAGCGGATACGACATATCTATGATCTGACAAAGGAATAGACGTCAGGGCGTTGCCCCACGACGCGTTTTATACGTATATATAAGAGGGTAACAAACAAGTCGTAAATATCGACACCCTGAAATTCCGTATATTTGCGGTGATGTCGGCCCGGAAATCATATATCTTCATTCTTTTGGCGTACGGCCTGGCGCTGGTGCATTCGGCGATTCCGCATCAGCACACGTCGACCACGACATCCGATCTCAAATTCGAGGTCCGCAACGTCTACGACGCCTCTATTCTGGGTCGGCTTCAGGCGGCTTTTGCTACCGACCTGGGCTCCGGTCACCTCGAATCCTTTGCAAAAAGTGAACCCGGTGCAGACGTCGCCCAGTCCGCTTCAGACGTCCCGGTTGTGTTTTTAGCCTGCTTGCACTTCTCTGCCCAACCCCGCGCAGAGGCCCATGAAGGTTTTGGCGACTTTATAGAAAAGCTGCATTCCCGAACCCTTTTGCTGGCTTCCCGCCAATTCAGGGCGCCCCCCGTCTTTAGCTGAATCCCTTCCTGGCTGCGGCATGCTGCCGCACCCTTGTATCAATTTTAATTGTTCAGCATTTTTTCTAATGCTTTTCTCCAATGTTCGAGAAGATCATAACCTTTTCCGTGCACAATAAATTTATTGTAGCACTCCTGGTACTTGGCATTATCGGCGGAGGCATCTATGCATTCAACAACATTCCCGTCGACGCAGTACCCGATATTACGAACAACCAGGTGCAGGTAGTAACCACATCGCCCACCCTCTCCGCCGAAGAAGTGGAGCGACTGATAACCTACCCTGTTGAAATATCCATGGCCAACCTCCCCGGAGTTATTGAACTTCGGTCCATATCCCGTTACGGATTGTCCGTGGTGACGATCGTATTTGAGGAAGACGTATCCATAACCGACGCTCGTCAGTTTGTGGGCGAACAGATTGCAGTTGCGGCGGAAGATATCCCGCCCGGCCTGGGCAAACCCGAGTTGATGCCGATCACCACGGGACTGGGTGAAATATATCAATACACGCTCGAGGTCGACGAAGGCTACGAAGACCAATACAATGCCATGGAACTTCGTACGATCCAGGACTGGATCGTAAAGCGCCAGCTCGCCGGCATTCCAGGTGTGGTGGAGGTAAGCAGTTTTGGCGGATTCGTTAAACAATACCAGGTTTCTGCAGATCCGGGTAGGTTGCGCGCCTTCGACCTGACCATGCAGGACCTCGTCCATGCGGTGCAGGCCAACAACCAAAGCACCGGCGGAAGTTACCTGGAACGCGGCGCCAATGCATACTACATCCGAACGGATGGTGTGCTTAAATCGGCAAGCGACATTGAAAGCGTGGTGGTCGACAACCGTAATGGCACTCCGGTTTTATTGAAGCAGGTGGCAGCCGTGCAGGAAGCCTACCCTCCACGATACGGTGCGATGACGAGGAACGGCCAGGGTGAGGCGGTAGGCGGCATCACGCTAATGCTTCGAAATGCAAACGCGTCGGCCACGCTGGAGAACATCCACAAGCGCGTGGTATCAATCCAATCCTCCTTGCCGGAAGGTGTGCACATCAGGCCGTATCTCGATAGATCGGAATTAGTCGCGCGAACAACCGGTACGATAAAGAAGAACCTTATCGAGGGTGGACTAATCGTCATCGTTGTCCTCGTGCTGCTGCTGGGAAACATTAGGGCAGGACTTATCGTCGCCTCAGTGATCCCGTTGTCGCTCTTGTTTGCATTCGTCATGATGCACTTGTTCGGCGTCTCAGCCAACCTGATGTCGCTCGGCGCCATCGACTTTGGGATCGTCGTCGACGGTGCGGTGATCATCGTGGAAGGCATACTTCACGCATTGTTCGCCTACCATGTAGGGCAAACGCTTAGCCGACAGGAAATGGATAGCGTGGTGGCCCGATCCGCTTCTTCTATATACCGGACGGCTGCCTTTGGTGTGTTGATAATCATCGTGGTGTTCATCCCCATCATGACGCTTACTGGCATTGAAGGTAAAATGTTCAGGCCGATGGCGCAGACTGTGAGCTTCGCGATATTGGGGGCGCTGCTTCTTTCACTCACTTACGTACCGATGATGTCGGCACTTGTTTTGAAACGAAGTGTAGTGCAGAGAGACACGCTGTCGGATCGGATTATGCGCGTCCTCCAGCGCGGGTATCGTGTAGTGCTTGGCAAAGCGCTTGACCATCCCGCCGGCACACTGTCGATAGCGATGGCCTTGTTCATAGGCGCCATCTGGATATTGAGTCGTATGGGGGGTGTCTTCATCCCGCAACTGGAAGAAGGTGACCTGGCCATGCAGATGACATTGCCGCCTGGATCTTCATTGGATGAGAGCATCAGGAACAGCACGCTCGCGGAGCAAATCTTGCTGGAGCAATTTCCGGAAGTAAAGCAGGTGGTATCCAAGATCGGTACGGCGGAAGTGCCTACTGATCCGATGTCGGTGGAACAAGCCGACATCATGATCGTGCTCAAAGACAAGTCTGAGTGGACCTCAGCCGAAACCCGCGAAGAGCTCATCGCCAAAATGGAGTCGGCGCTTTCCGTGCTTATCGGCCCGTCGTTCGACTTCACCCAGCCCATCCAATTACGCTTTAACGAGCTGATGACCGGGGCGAAAACGGATGTGGCCATAAAACTCTTTGGCGACGACATGGAGTTGATGCACGAGAAAGTCGTGGAGGCTGCCGGCCTGATTACCCGTGTGCCCGGCGTTGCGGATATCCAGATCGAGCAGACGGAAGGTTTGCCGCAATGGCTCATCCGATATGATCGTGGCAGGATCGCACAACATGGCATCGCCATCGAAGACGTCAATACCGTGCTGCGCGCTGCGTTTGCCGGAGAGCCTGCGGGCGTCGTGTTTGAGGGCGAGCGAAAGTTCGATCTCGTCGTTCGGCTTGATGAGGCACACCGTTCACAATTTGATCTTAGCGGACTCATGGTCAGGAACAGCGCCGGCACCGCCATACCGGTCAGTGAACTTGTCCATGTTATGGAGGCGGTCGGCCCTGCACAGATTTCACGCGACAACGCCCGCCGCCGCGTGACCCTCGGCATAAACGTCCGCAACCGCGACGTGGAAAGTCTGGTCAACGAAGTGCGTGCCGAACTCGAACAACGACTCGTTCTTCCGCCCGGTTATTATTTTGAATACGGCGGCGACTTTGAAAACCTCCAGCAGGCAAAAAGGCGACTTCAAATTGCTGTGCCCATAGCGCTTACGCTGATCGTCGTACTCTTATACTTCGCCTTCGGGTCGTTTAAATATGCACTCCTTATTTTTCTTGCTGTTCCCCTTTCGTCTATTGGAGGCGTGCTGGCGTTGTGGATACGCGGCTTGCCTTTCAGCATTTCCGCCGGCGTTGGTTTCATCGCGCTGTTCGGTGTTGCCGTGTTGAATGGAATCGTGCTGATCAGCTATTTCAATGAATTGAAACGCTCCGGAAACCTGGATCTTAACGAGGTTGTCATAAGGGGCGGCATGGTCCGACTACGGCCGGTTATCATGACGGCCACGGTGGCCGCGTTGGGCTTTTTGCCCATGGCCTTGTCGCAGAGTGCCGGCGCCGAAGTGCAACGTCCCCTGGCGACGGTGGTGATCGGAGGGTTGGTAAGCGCTACGTTGTTAACGTTGGTGGTGTTGCCGGTGCTCTACCGCGCAATGGAAACGTACGCGTTGAAGCGAATGGGAGTCCGGGCCGCGGGCCTTGTAACGACCGGTATCATGATGTTGGCGCTTACCCCCGCCCAGGCGCAGGATACCCTTCGCCTTTCCGAAGCGCAAGCCATCGCGATGGCGCTGAGCAGGCATCCGGAAGTAGAGATGGCACGGTTGGAGGTGGAAAGCCGGCAACAGTTGCGGAAGAGTGCATTTGAAATTCCGGCGACACAAGTGGGTTTGCAGTATGGCCAGATTAACAGTCCCGCGCGCGATGCGTTCTGGGAAGTCAGTCAGAACCTGGGAAGCATTCCAGCGCATCTGGAGCGTGCACGACTGAACAGGGAATCGGTGTCCCTGGCACAGCGACAGCAACAAGTGACGGAGCGTGATATCGTGTATCAGGTTCGCATTGTATGGCAGCAATGGCATTACCTACGTCAGGTAACAAAGGAGCTTGAACGGCAGCTTGCATTCTATGAGAATTTTGAGGACCGCGCTGCTGCGCAATACGATGCTGGGGAGAGCAGCTTACTTGAGAAGACCCTGGCAGAAAGTCACCTGCATGAGTTGAGAAACGAACTCGTGTTGCGCACAGAAGAACTGCAACAGATTTCTGCGGAACTTCAACTTCTGATCTTCGCCGATCAACCCCTGGCGCCTGACACAGACACGTTAGTGGCGTTAGCTGCGCCAGACAGGTACGGTGGGAACGTGCACCCGATCGTATCGGTGTTGGAAGGAGAGGTGGAGGTGCGCAAGCGGGAGGCAGCAGTTCAACGTGCGTCGTTGTTCCCGCAGCTGAGTGTCGGTTATTTCCGTCAGGATATTACGGATCCGGATCGTCGCTTTACAGGGCTGGAAGGATGGACTGTCGGGATAGCGATACCCTTGTGGTTTCCACCATCTCAGGCGACGGTACAGCGAAGTGTGATAGAGGCCAGGAAGGCAAATGAAGCGCTGACACTTGGAAAGAGGCAGCTGAACAATGCCAGAGCTAAAGCCTTTTCGGAATTGGAAAAGTATGGGCAACTGGTCGATTACTATCGCACTGTCGGTCGGGAACAGGCCGCGTTGCTGGAGCGTACAGCCAAACTTCAACTCGAGACCGGGGAGATTGATCCGTTCCAGTATTTGCAAAGTGCACATCAGGCCCGGCAGATCCGGATAAGGCATCTTGAGTCGGTGCTGAACTACAATAAGGCAGTTATTAGGATTGACTATTTAACAGAATAGAATATATGAAATCGCGTAGCGTGAATTGGATGGCCATAATGCTTGTTGCGTTTGCCATGGGTTGTTCGGAAGGCAATGAGAGTTCAGAGCCCGATGCGGCAGAAGAGGAGGGGGCCTTGGAGTTGCTCCCTCAGCAAGTGGCCATGGCCGAGGTCAGGACAGGGCGAATAGGATACCGGATGATCTCGGGTGTTGTAACGGCTACGGGCGAAACCGACGTACCACCAGAGGCACGGGCGGCGTTAACGGCTCCATCGGGTGGCTATATTGTGGAAAGTACGGTGTTGCCGGGTACGTATGTAAAGAAGGGGCAGCGGCTTGCGAAACTGAGCAACCCTGAGTATGTAACGCTACAGCAGGAATACCTGGAGACGGCCAGCGAATTGCAGTTTGCGGAGCAGGATTATTTGCGTCAGCGTACCTTGGAGGAGCAGAATGCGACGGCGGTGAAGAAGCTGCAAAGGAGCGAATCGACATACAAGACACTAAAGGGGAGGCTGGCCGGATTGAGGGCGCGTTTGGAGATGATCGGCGTTGACATTGGTGTTCTTGAAGGCGGCGCCATTCAATCGGCCATAAGCATTCGGGCGCCGATCAGTGGGCACGTCGCTCAGGCGAACTATGCTCAGGGGGCATTTGTGGAGGCGACGGAAGTAATTTTCGAGATAGTGAATACGGACCACCTGCATGTCGAGTTGAATGTATTCGAGCAGGATATCGCCAAGGTCGTTAAAGGGCAGAAGATTCAGATTCGCGCAGTCGGTTCGGATGTCCCGTACGAGGGCACCGTCTTGTTGGTGAGTCCCCAGCGCGATGCGGAGCAGCGTACTTTCGGCGTTCATGGCCATATCGACAGTCCCGCGGTAGCGCTCAGGGCAGGCATGTACGTTGAGGCGCGCATTATGGTTGATGCTGACACCGTTCCGGCGGTGCCTGAAGGTGCCATTGTGTATGAAGGTAACAGGCCATGTGTGTTGGTGAGTCGCGGTGGACGTTTTGAATTGCGCAGGGTCGAAACCGGTGGCAAGTTCGAGGGTTGGGTGGAGATCCGGAATCCGGGCGCACTCATGGAGGAAAGCATCGTGACGGAGGGGGCAGCGCGGGTGTTTGCAGAGATGAAGAAGGGGT
>DATGQD010000033.1:0-25086 GCA_035304385.1 Cyclobacteriaceae bacterium | reverse complement strand
AAATCTGTTAGCAGAATGGAAGGTCATGGGTCCTCCAAGGTTTTCTGATAGAGCAGATAATGCGGCCAGGTGTTACCCCGTCATACGAGCCAAACCCAACAGAAAGGATATATAGAAGACGGGAAACACGTAGGGGATCTTTGAATTCTTTCGCTACACCCCAGCCTGTCTTATTCTGTTGCTGGTCTTGCCATACTGTTTAGAAATTTCATACCAATCTGCAAATAGCCGCTCAGGGGACGGTTTAAGGCGAAGAAGTAAAATGAGGTGTGGATACGCATCTACGAAGTGGGGAATGTAGTAGTAAGCAGTTGGCATGGACAGCAGGCAGTAAGAAATAGCCAGTGGGCGATCTAGAAAAAAAATACACGTCAAGTGTTGAATTGGTTCCGCCCGGATTTAGCGGAGATGCGGAAGCCGCGCAAGGTGAGCGGTTGGCATGATTTTACCACAAGGTGGTTGAACATTTAACTTAAAACAATCCGTATGAACAAAAAGAAAACATGCATGATGGGAATCCTGACAATGCTTTTATTGTCAGGTGTGGTGATGTCATCGACAGCGCAAGATCGGCGTATGGGCATAAAGGGAGGGCTGAACCTGAGCAATCTCTATGTCGACGATGTTGATGATGAAAACGCACGTGTGGGCTTTCACGTGGGTGTGTACGGCCAGATCTTTTCGACGGAGACGTTTGCCATTCAACCGGAACTCCTCTATACAACGAAAGGATCAGAAAACGAGTGGGGCGGACTTATCGACCAGACCGTTAAATTCAACCTCAACTACCTGGAACTCCCGGTACTGGCTGTATTCAAACTGGGTGACGCTGCAGAGATCCACGTCGGGCCTTACTTCAGCTACCTCCTGGGCGCCAACATAGACACGGAAGGTGATCTCGGAGGAGCGTCAGAGGAATTGGACCGTGACAACTTCAAGTCTTTCGACTTCGGGCTCACCGGTGGCGTTGGACTTAACTTTGGCGCCGTCCAGATCGGCGCGCGTTACAACTACGGGCTTTCAGAGATCGCCGACAGCGATGCGGCAGAGCTGGTACTTGGCGACGCCAAAAACTCCTGTGCGCAGGTATACGTGGCGCTGAATCTGAATCCATAAGCGCCGATATCGACGCCGCGGCAGTGGCACACACAACTGCTCAAAAAAAAATGGAACCCCGCAAGGTTCCATTTTTCTTTTAGTGCTCACGTTATGCTATAGATTGATCTCGTATGCCTTGAGCTTGTTGTACAAGGTCTTGCGATCGATCTTCAGCAGTTCAGCTGCCTTCGTCTTGTTGAAGCCGGTTTTCTCCAGCGTCGAGATGATGGCTTGCCGCTCGGCGCGTCCCGAAACGGATTTGAGAAGGTTATGATGTGCCATTTCAAATATATGATCCGTACCCGGCGTATCGGCAAATTCCGGTTCCGGTGAAATAATCTCGTATGGTAGCGACTCGAGGGTGATCTCCATTCCGGGAGACAGCAGAACCGCACGCTTGATAACATTATTGAGTTCACGAAGATTGCCGTACCACGCGTAGTTCTTCAACTTCTCGATGACTTCCTTATTCGTAAGCTTCACGTCCTTACCCAATGCCGCATTGGCTTTCTTCAGGAAATGCTCGGCGAATATCATGATGTCACCTTTGCGTTCGCGAAGGGGCGAGAGCTCAATCTTGAATTCATTGAGCCGGTGGTACAAGTCTTCACGGAATCTTCCGGCCTTCACCACGGAAAGAAGATCTTCATTAGTGGCAGTAAGAATGCGAACATCGATATCGATGTCCCGCGTACTGCCTATTCGCCGGATCTTCCGCTCCTGTAGTACCCGGAGAAGTTTCGCCTGGTTTTCGTATGACAGATTCCCGATTTCGTCAAGGAACAGCGTACCTGTGTTGGCGGTTTCGAAACTTCCCGCCTTGTCGGTAAACGCTCCGGTGAATGAACCCTTGACATGACCAAACAATTCGCTGCCTACTAATTCTTCGGACAACGCCCCGCAGTCGATAGCGACGAATGGCTTCCCCGCCCTCTTGCTGCGTTCGTGAATCGCTACTGCAACATATTCCTTACCGGTGCCTGTGTCGCCTGTAATAATGACCGACATGTCGGACGGAGCAATCAGATTAATGTACCGTTCAACCGTCTCCGCCTGGGGACTGGTACCGACGATAAACCGATCTTCGCGCGGAGCCGTCCTGCGTTGCTCGCTCGCCTCCTTATAGGCCTGACTCTTCGAATTGCTCTTATTGATGGCTTCGCGAATGGTAATCAGGATCTCATCCGGCAACAACGGCTTTACCACATAGTCAGAAGCGCCGTACTTGAATGTTTGAACAGCAGTTCGCACATCCGAATATCCGGTAATGATGACCACAGGTACCGCCGGCTGCAGTATCTTAATTCGCTGTAACAGGTCGGCGCCATCCATGTCGGATAGGTGATAATCACAAAGCACCAGGGTGTAACTCTTGGTTCGCAGCAGCTTCAGCGCATCAGCACCGCTTGAGGCAGTGTCCACCTCATATCCATTCTTACTCAGGAATCTCGACAACAGGCTGCATATGTCCTGATCATCGTCAATCACCAGTATTCGTTCCATTATACTAAAGTTGTTTGGTTTCCGCTCAGTAAAAACCCGCTCCGGAGCTTTTCCGGATGCCTGATCCTCTGCCTCTCCCCGTGGCAGTCGTGAGACGCTATCACCAAATGGAAAAATAGTGCCAGAGCGGAAATGTCCCTATTTTTCTACGAACGAGGGATAGCCGTTATGGAATGTGGAATAATTTCCCCATTCATCAAAGACATTTTTCAACACTTTGTGGCCAAATCGCCCAATGGCGGATGGCGGGGTTGGTCGAACTTCCCCGTATCACAAAATCGTGAATTCGCCCCGAAAACATGCCTTGCGCGCGGATGAATCGCTGGAATGTGTAAATTCGCCCACATTTTTATGAACCGGGTAGGCATTATCGATCTTGGCACGAACACCTTTCATCTGCTCATCGCAGACGAACAGGAGGGTGGCGGATACCGCATTATCCATCGTGACCGGCTGTCGGTAAAGATCGGTATGGGTGGGATAAACCGCGGTTTTGTCACCTCAGACGCCCTGCAGCGGGCTATGCTCGCCTTGCAGAGTTTCCGGAACACCCTCGACGGCATGAAGGTGCAATACACGTATGCCTACGGTACCAGCGCCCTGCGAAACGCCCGCAACCGCGCATCGGTTGTGGAGGCCATCCGCAATCTGACGGGACTCGACGTAACCATCATCTCCGGAGATCGCGAGGCGGAATACATCTATCTCGGCGTTCGTTCAGCGCTCCACCTGGGCGACGAAAAATCGCTGATCATGGACATCGGCGGCGGCAGTGTCGAATTTATTATCGCCGACAACAACAACATCTATTGGAAGGAAAGCATCGAGATCGGCGCCCAGCGTCTCCTTGAAAAATTCCAACGTCATGATCCTATTCTTACCAAAGAGGTCAGGGCGCTCAATACCTTCCTCGACGAAAAACTTGCAACGCTCCGGGAAGCGATGGAAGCCTATAATCCCCGAGTTCTGGTAGGATCGTCCGGCACGTTTGATACGCTCAGCGATATCTTTTGTGAAGCCCACGACATCCACAAGTCGCCCGAAGAAGTTGAGACACCGTTGACCCTGGAGGGATTTCACGCCATCTATCATGACCTTCTTTCAAAGAACCGTGAACAGCGTATGCTGATACCGGGGATGATCGAAATGCGCGTCGACATGATCGTGGTTGCCTGTTGCCTGATCAGCCGTGTCCTTCATTCTCATGCCTTTGATCGCATCCGCGTGTCGACCTATTCCCTTAAAGAAGGCGTGCTCGCTTCCATGAACAAAGCCGTAGCGGTTTAGCGGGTTTATTCCAACCCGGGTATCATCCGATCCTTCGGGTACTTGACCTCGAAACTGTAGCGCAGCTTTTTCGTCTCATTCGGGTTTAGCGCCAGTTCCCACACCAACTTACCATCCTCGGGTGTATACCTTGCCCCTCCGGTTTCATCCACGCTTACTTCAATCTGACTGTTTTGCGAGACCGGCACATGATCCTCTACCATGATCGTTACCGCTTCATCCCTGGTGTTGCGGACAGAGATCTCCCAGGTATACCGATCACGTCGATTGGCGCCAATGGTACGACGCGAGGTATAGTCCTGCACCTTTTTGCGCTCCACCACAATCCGCTTATCACGACCCAGGGATACGTCGAGCGTATCACGAACGTTGGCCGGATCGACATACGTTTTTCCTACAAATGTTCCCTCGAAAAATACATTTGCTTCACCTGGCAGAAGACTGAACGCCTCCCATCCCGTTACGCGGGCCAGCAGGAACGCGTCACCGTCCAGCTTGGGTGTCGTTGCATACCGATACGAGGCTGGCACTTCGTGCGTGGCAATGTCGACCACGGTGGGCTTCGGCGAAGATGCTACGGTATACGGAAGCGCGATGCTGAACTCGGTATTCAGCGACGTTTGAATGGTACTGACATAATTGGATGCGGACTCAAAGGTAAGTTCAGTCCGTTCCATGGAATCAGCCATTGGAGCCGCCGCGGCCTTACCGCGCACGCGAACCGCTTCCTGCAATGGCATCGGTCGGGGGAAGTCGAGATACCAGGTGTACAGTTCAGGCTTTTGTCCGCCTTGCGCCGGATTGGCGGTCGACAACGTCAACTTCACATTGTCCCACGCTTCGCCGGTGTGTTGAAATACGTTTGCCTTGTAGTTCAACGTCACGGGAGACTTTGTGTCGGTCGCGCGTAAATCGTAAACCGGGTACCATCCGGCCTCGCGGACAACGTAGCTCACCTCCAGGTTGGCCTGGGTGGCGGCCTTTGCCGACACGCTGATAACGATCTCGCTGGTGTTTTGAGAAAGCAATCCACGTTGTTCGGCGATCTGTCGTTTCAGTCGCGTGACCTTCTCGTTGATCTCTTTGATTTTCTTGTCGGTTTCGATCTTTGCTACCCCGATGTCCGACATGCGTGCACGAAAGAAGTCGGCCATCGCTTTCAGCTCGCCGACCGTGAGGTTCTGTTGTGTACCGCCGATCTTCTGATTCGCTTCCATGAGCTTCTCTTCCTTTTCGAGAATAGCTTTATCGTTCTGGACTTTCGTGAGTCGCGCGACATAGTATTCAAGCGAGTCTTCCAGTTTTTTCAATTGCGGAGGGAGCGCCGCCTCGTTCAGGTAATTCTGGTTATGCTGAATACCCAGAATCACGGCATTACCTGTGCCGGATACTTGTATGCTTTGGGGATCCAAAGCCGAAGTCAGGCCACCGATAACGAGGTTCGTTTCACCCGGACCGATGCGTGTCGTCACATCGCGGACCACCTGTGCCCGATTGAGAAACACGGTAACCTCGCGGATCTTTGAGTCTGCCTGTGTTACTGTCTGAGCGACCGCGTTGAAGATTGCCCCCGGGACAAGAAGCATTACCAGTGCCAGGCTAACGTGCCCGGTGCGCCGCGATTTCATTCCCATCATTCCTTTTCTTTGGTTGTTCATGTTTTAATTTTGCTGTTCACCAAACAGACGCAAGGCTCCTGCCAATTCCACAACGGACACATGACTTTTTTTGATTCGACGCCCTTAAAAGGTGGTAACCCCCCCCGTTTGCAGACGGCTTTGTTATCTTTAAGACTATGAGTGAATTAACATATCCCGCCGGGAAACTTAAAGACTTTGCCTTCGAAATATTCCGCAAAATCGGTTGTAGTGATACTGACGCCTCCCTGGCCGCAGAAGTCCTGCTTTCAGCCGACCGACGGGGTATTGACTCCCATGGCATAGCCCGCCTTTCGGGATATGTACGCCTATGGGAAGCGGGAAGACTCAACCCTACCCCCGAAGTTAAGGTCGCGTATGAAACCCCCAGCACCGCGGTGGTCGACGGCGACCGCGGACTGGGCCTTGTGGTGGCGCCCAGGGCTATGGAAATAGCCATGGCGAAAGCTGCGGCGGTAGGTTCTGGCTGGGTATCGGTGAAGAACTCCAATCACTTCGGCATCGCCGGATATCACGCCATGATGGCCTTGAAATCCGACATGATCGGTATGGCGATGACCAACGCGAGCCCGCTGGTTGCGCCGACGTTTTCCCTTGACCGGTTGCTGGGCACGAACCCCATAGCGGTGGCAGTACCTGCCGATAAGGAGCCTCCGTTTGTCGCCGACCTGGCTACCACGACGGCCGCCAATGGGAAACTTGAAATATTACAGCGTCAGGGTCGGCAAGCGCCGTTAGGATGGATACAGGACAAGATGGGACGGCCTTCGTCGGACCCGCACGAACTGAAAAACGGTGGGGCGCTGATCCCCCTGGGGAGCGATTATGAGCATGGCAGTCATAAAGGCTATTGCCTGGGCGCGGTCGTCGATATCTTTTCGGCGGTACTGAGCGGTGCAAACTACGGCCCCTGGGTTCCTCCGTTCGTGGCGTTTCTGTCTCCTCCTTCTGATCCCGTTGGAGAAGGCATTGGTCATTTCTTTGGAGCGATGCGCGTGGATGGTTTCCGTCCTGCCGACGAGTTCAAGAAGCATATGGACAACTGGATCCGGCGCTTCCGTTCGTCGACGCCGGCGGAGGGGCATGAGCGCGTGTTGATACCCGGCGATCCTGAAAGAGAAAAAGAAGCCTACCGTGAACAGCATGGCATACCGCTCAACCCGAAGGTGGTGGAGGATTTGAAGACCTTAGCTGAGCGATTTGAGGTGGACGTGTTGGCGTAGGGACGCAGTATCCAGTCCCTAAGGGGCGTTACCCATAAGTCGATTAGAACAAACCGAACTGTCCCAAGCTGATTCCTGCCCGAATCACAAACGGGCTATTATACGGGTAGAACTCGCCCGGTGGTGGTGTTTCGTAGAGAAAGTTGTAAAGCGCAAGGAGATAAAAGGAGGCTTTGCTACCCAGGGGCTGAATAAAGCCGCCACCGGCCATAAAGCTTTCATATCCTTGCCGGGTTTCAAAGAATTCATAGCTCAGATACTCGTACTCCGTATGAACGAAGATACTTCTGAAGAGCATATAGCGAGCAAACGGTCCCCCTCCATAAGAATGGGTCTTCATGGAAGGGCTGAAAAATTTGTAGTTATTGTACTGGTACGTCACATTGACCCCCGCCATGAATTTCCGGGTTAACATATAACCGAGAGACGGAGATACCATGATGTAATCCTGGTCTGAACCAAAGCCAAGCCCCATACCGCCACCAAAGACGATTCGCTCCTTAGCGGGCACACCCTTGAGGCTGTTGTCCTCACCCTGCGCCCAGGCTGCACTGGAGATAGCGGCAAGCAGCACGACAAATATCGCTGTCCTGATCATGGTCTTTTTATTCTTCAACGATCACAAACACATCTTCCGACTCGCGTTTCATCAGGTACTTTTCGCGGGCATACTTCTCGACGGTCTCGTCCGTACCAAACAATTCTTGCTGGTCTTTAGCTACTTCGTCGATCTTTCGTTCGTAGAATTCCTTCTCGCGTTCGAGGCTATTAAGTTTTGATGTAAGAGAGAAACGGGCGATGAGGTTGTTGGAGTCCAGGAAGGTTATCCATATCAGGAATGCCATTCCGGTGAGAAAGTAAAAATTCTTAAAGACTTTCGGTAGTCGGCTTAACATAGTCTAAAAAGCTAAACGAAGATAGCAAATAAATTGTATTTGCTATCTTCTTGATTTATCACGCCGTTCGGGGCAGGCTTACATGTTTCTGCCCGGGAAGTAGGCTGTCTCGCCCAGTTCCTCTTCAATGCGAAGCAGTTGGTTGTACTTGGCCATACGGTCCGAACGCGACGCCGACCCGGTCTTGATCTGACCGGTGTTGAGCGCCACGGCAAGGTCCGCTATGGTACTGTCTTCTGTTTCACCGGAACGGTGGGACATTACACTCTTGTACGAATTCCGCCTGGCAAGGTTCACTGCATCGATCGTTTCTGTAAGCGACCCGATCTGGTTTACCTTAATCAGGATGGCATTGCCTACGCCCTTTTCTATTCCTTTCTGAAGTCGTTCTACATTAGTAACGAACAAGTCGTCGCCCACAAGTTGAACCTTGTCGCCGATGCTTTCCGTCAGTGCCTTCCATCCGGCCCAGTCGTCTTCCGCCATACCATCCTCCAGCGAGATGATCGGGTATTTCTTTGCCCAGGTGGTCCAGTACTCAGCCATTTGCGCCGGCTTCAGTTTCTGGCCAGACGACTTCTTGAAGTGGTATACCTTAGCCTTGGGATCATAAAATTCAGATGCTGCGGGATCAAGCGCGATGAAGATATCCGAACCCGGCTTGTAGCCTGCCTTTTCGATTGCCTTCAGGACTACTTCGATAGCCTCTTCGTTCGATGACAGGTTGGGTGCAAAACCACCTTCGTCACCTACGTTTGTCGACAAGCCCTTATCATGCAGCACCTTCTTCAGGGTGTGAAACACTTCAACGCCCATGCGCAGCGCTTCTGAGAAGGTATCCGCGCCGACCGGCATAACCATGAACTCCTGGAAGTCGATCGCATTGTCGGCATGGCTTCCTCCGTTGAGAATATTCATCATGGGAACCGGGAGCGTTACTGCACCGACCCCGCCGACGTACCGGTATAAGGGCATACCTGCTTCAGAGGCAGCAGCCCGTGCGATAGCTAATGAAGTGCCCAGGATGGCGTTGGCGCCGAGCTTGCCTTTGTTGGGTGTGCCGTCAAGCTCACGCATGATCTTATCCAGCAGTGTCTGCTCATAAACGCTGACGCCTACGAGTTCCGGCGCGATCTTCGTGTTGACATTGTTGACTGCTTTGAGAACACCTTTTCCCATGTAACGCTTCTTATCGCCGTCGCGAAGTTCCACCGCCTCGTGCGTTCCGGTTGATGCGCCGGAGGGAACGGCAGCGCGACCGTAGGCGCCGTTTTCTGTGGTGACGTCTACTTCGATGGTGGGATTTCCGCGGCTGTCCAAAATCTGGCGCGCGTGTACACTTTCAATTAAACTCATATTCGGCTAAGGTTGATAAATTACTTGGAGATGGTTTGCATCTGGTTCTCCCGGATGAGGGCGACGAACTGATCGAAGAGATAATTGGAGTCATGGGGTCCCGGAGAGGCTTCGGGGTGATACTGAACGGAAAATGCTTTCCTGTCTTTCCGCCGTAGTCCCATGATCGTATTGTCATTCAAGTGAACGTGTGTCACTTCGACATTCTCGTTCTTTCCAATATCGTCTTCTACAACCGAGAAGCCATGGTTCTGGGAGGTCATCTCTCCCTTTCCGGTGAGGAGGTTTTTGACCGGGTGGTTGAGTCCTCTATGGCCGTGATGCATTTTGTATGTTCCGAGCCCGCTCGCTTTGGCCAGGATCTGGTGTCCCAGGCAGATGCCGAAAGTAGGGCGGTCGGCGTCCAAAATTTCGCTTAGGGTGTCGACGGCGTAATCCATTGCGGCCGGATCGCCGGGACCGTTGGAAATGAAATAGCCGTGGGGCTCCCACGCCTCCATTTCACTGAATGGTGTTTTGGCCGGGAAGACCTTTACGCGGCAGCCACGGTTTACCAGGTTGGTCAGAATGCTGCGCTTTATTCCCAGGTCGAGGGCTGCCACGCGGATAGGTGCGCCTGGGTCGCCCATGACGTACGCTTCCTGTGTACTCACAACAGACGACAGTTCCAGTCCTTCCATCGACGGCACCTTTGCCAGTTCACTGGCCATTTCCTCGGGCGACAGTTCAGATGATATCAGCGCGTTCATGGCGCCTTTGTTTCGGATATAGCGCACCAGCATGCGGGTATCGACATCCGCGATGCCGACGATACGGAATCGTTCCAGGTATTGTTGCAGACTTTCGCGCGCGGATGGCCTGCTGTACTCCTTTGAAAAGTCGTTCACAACAACCCCGGCGACCTGCGGGTTCATCGACTCCTGCTCGTGGTCGGTGGTTCCGTAGTTGCCAATGTGTGCTGTGGTGTTGACGATGATCTGGCCGTAATAGGAAGGATCGGTATAGATCTCCTGATAGCCCGTCATTCCGGTATTGAAGCAAATTTCGCCGCCTGTGGTACCGATGTGTCCGATGGCTGTGCCTTCTATGAGCAGGCCATCCTGGAGAAGGAGGTAAGCTTTTTTCCGCATTTCGGCTACAAAAATAAACCCTGATTAAGCATTAAAAAAGTTCGACCCCGCATAATTCGGGCGCTCGAACTCATAAGGTTCTTTTCCGAAATCGTTGTCGGGACTTGTCCCGGTGATTTCGGGCACCAACAAAAAAGGGATTGCCGGAAAGCCGTCAATCCCTTTCTTAGTAAGGTAGAAATTATCACTCTTCTTTTTTCTTTCCTTTTCGTGCCGTTGTTTTCTTGGCGGCGGTCTTCTTAGCAGGCTTTTTTGCCGGCTTTTCTTCCGCTTCCCCGGCTTCCTCGGCTTCCGTAGCTTCTACTGCTTCAGCAGCTTCTGCTGTTGCCTCCTGAGCGGCGGTCTCAGATTTCTTGCTGCTCCGGCGGCTACGTCTCGTCTTCGCCTTCTTGGCTGTACCTTCCTTGGTATAGAGGTCGTTGAAATCGACCAATTCGATAAGACACATTTCTGCGCTGTCGCCAAGGCGCACCTGGCCGAGCTTAATGATGCGGGTATAGCCACCCGGACGCTCGCCAATCTTTGACGCTACCTCACCGAAGAGCGTTTTCACCGACTCCTTATCCTGCAGATAGGAAAAGGCCATCCGACGCGAATGTTGCGTATCGGACTTAGCCCTGGTGAGGATCGGCTCAACATAGCGGCGCAGCGCCTTAGCTTTGGCTACCGTGGTGGTCAGGCGTTTATTCAGGATAAGGGAAGACGCCATATTGGAAAGCATCGCTTTCCGGTGGCTGGCGGTCCTGCCCAGGTGATTCACCTTGTTACTGTGTCTCATCTTTTACTCTTCCTCCAGTTTGTACTTGGCAAGGTCCATTCCAAAGGTCAGGTTCTTTTCAGCAACGAGTTGCTCGAGTTCGGCGAGCGACTTCTTACCGAAGTTCCTGAACTTCATCATATCGGATATTTCGAGCTGCACCAGGTCGCCGAGTGTTTTCACATCGGCAGCCTTAAGACAGTTGTAGGCCCGAACCGAAAGGTCAAGGTCGTGCAATGGCGTCTTGAGAAGCTTGCGCATGTGCAGCATTTCCTCATCAACTTGCTCGATTTCAGCATCCTTCCCGGTTTCGAGTTCGATCGACTTGTCGGAGAACAGGCGGAAGTGTTGGATCAGAATATGTGCCGCACCTTCGAGTGCCTTCTCCGGATGGATCGAACCATCCGTCTCTATGTCGATCAGCAGCTTTTCGTAGTCGGTCTTCTGCTCCACCCGGGTATTTTCTACGCTAAACTTAACGTTCTTGACGGGTGTGAAGATGGCGTCGATAGGAATAAAACCGAAGACCTGTTCGCCCGGTTTGTTTTCCTCAGCGGGAAGGTATCCCCGTCCCTTATCGACGGTAAGTTCGATTTCAAAGTTGGCCGACTCATCAAGATTGCAGATTACGTGATCCGGGTTGAGGATCTCGAATGCCGAAGTGAACCTGGCGATGTCGCCCGCGAGAAATTGCTTCTGCTTCTTGATCGTAACTGTGATCTTGTTGTCGAAGCTTTCAGAGATCTTTTTGAACCGGACCATTTTCAGGTTCAGGATAATTTCAGCGACATCTTCCACCACACCTTCGATCGTAGAGAATTCATGAAGAACTCCCGGGATCTTAATGCCGGTGATCGCATAGCCTTCTAGCGAAGAGAGGAGAATCCTTCTCAGCGCATTGCCGATCGTAACCCCATAGCCCTTTTCCAGGGGTTTGAAAGTGAAAAGGCCGTGAAAATCGTCGGCTTTCTCCATAACGACCTTTTCCGGCATTTGAAATGCTAATATTGACATAATTGAATCTTATCTGTTACTAATTACTTCGAGTACAATTCAACGATCAACTGCTCGTTGATGTTCTCCGGTATATCCTGACGCAACGGCAGGCCTATCATCTTTCCGGCCATTTCATTGCCATCCCATTCCAGCCAATTGTATCGTCTTGCGCCCTGCAGCGAAAGGCTGTTGGCGACGACCTCAAGCGACTTGGAGCGTTCACGAACACCTACGATCTCACCCGGGCGAACCGAGAAAGACGGCACGTTGACGACCTGGCCGTTGACGGTGATATGCTTGTGCAGCACGAGCTGACGCGCAGCCCTGCGGGTGGGTGCAATTCCGAAGCGGTACACGAGGTTATCCAGACGGCACTCCAGCATTTGCAACAAGATCTCGCCGGTAACGCCCTTCTTTCGCGTAGCGTTGACGAACATCTTCGCAAATTGGCGCTCGAGCAATCCGTAGATGTACTTGGCCTTTTGCTTTTCCGCGAGCTGTATCGCGTACTCAGACTGCTTGCGTTTCCTGCCCCGACCGTGTTGCCCCGGCGGATAGCTCTTTTTTTGCAGCGACTTATTCTCGCCCATGATGGGCTCGTTAAAACGCCTTGAAATCCTGACCTTGGGGCCTGTATACCTTGCCATATTGACCTTTGTTTCCTTGTTGTTTTTCGTTCTATCCTGAGCCGCGTGGTTCGCGCGTCTCTACAATCACAGCGATTACCTACACCCTTCTTCTCTTCGGCGGCCGGCAGCCGTTGTGAGGCAGCGGGGTGACGTCGCGGATGGACATGACCTCGATACCGGCGATCTGGATTGTCCGTATGGCCGATTCCCTGCCGGCGCCCGGTCCTTTGACAAAGACGTCAACTTTGCGAAGTCCTGCTTCGAACGCCTTTGAAGCGCAGTCCTGCGCAGCTGTTTGAGCTGCATAGGGTGTGTTCTTCTTTGACCCACGGAAGCCCATCTTCCCGGCTGATGCCCAGGAAATGACCTGGCCCGCCGTGTTGGTCATCGAGATAATGATGTTGTTGAATGTAGCCCTGATGTGTGCCTGGCCTACCGCCTCAACATTCACCACCCTTTTTTTCGCCTTGTCTTTGCGTCTATCCGCTGCCATTACAAATATTCGTTTTTACTGTATTGTATTAACCCTTGGTTGCTTTCTTCTTATTGGCTACCGTCTTGCGTTTACCCTTACGCGTACGCGCGTTGTTCTTGGTGGTCTGACCCCGAACCGGCAGTCCTTTTCTGTGGCGCAGGCCGCGATAGCAGCCGATGTCCATGAGGCGCTTGATGCTCAGCTGGATCTCCGACTTGAGCACACCTTCGATCTTGTACTTCTCGGCAATGACAGCCCGAACGGCATTGGATTCATCGTCCGTCCAATCCTTCACCTTTTTGTTCCAATCCAGGTTGGATTCAGAAAGGATTTGCTGGGCAGACCTTCTGCCGATGCCGAAAATGTAGGTAAGAGCGATCTCACCTCGCTTGTTATCCGGAATGTCAACACCTGCTATACGTGCCATGTTATCTTGAGTTTCTCTTGTTCCAAATCGATCGTTCGTTCAAAGACTATCCCTGTCTTTGTTTGTAGCGTGGATTCTTTTTGTTGATGACGTACAGTTTTCCCTTCCGCCTGATGATCTTGCAATCCGCGCTGCGTTTCTTAATGGATGCCCTTACTTTCATCGTTCTATCTATTTATGCGCCGGTCATGCCAGCGCCGGTTTTCACTTATATCGGAATACGATTCTCCCTTTGGTCAAATCGTACGGAGACATTTCCAGCCGCACCCGGTCTCCGGGAAGAATACGGATGTAATTCATCCTCATCTTTCCTGAAATGTGTGCCAGGACCTCATGCCCGTTTTCCAGTTGCACTCTGAACATAGCATTCGAAAGTGCTTCCAGAATCGTTCCGTCCTGTTCTATTGACCTTTGTTTCGCCACTTATACGTATAATTTTCTTCGATATACTTGTGCGTTGTCAATACGTCTGCTCCGTCCTTTCCAATTGCCACCGTATGCTCAAAATGAGCCGATGGTTTGCGATCTGCTGTGCGGATAGTCCATCCGTCTGCCTCCTGCACCACCTTTCTTGAACCCTGATTCACCATCGGTTCTATGGCGATTACCATCCCCTCCACCAATTTGGGCCCTTTACCCCGCTTTCCGTAATTGGGGACTTCCGGATCCTCGTGCAGGCTCTTGCCGATGCCGTGTCCTACCAACTCCCGGACTACGCCGTAGCCAAACTGCTCTACGTGCGTCTGGATGGCGTAGCTCACGTCACCCATCCGGTTGCCTGCCCGGGCCTGGGCGATTCCCAGGTGGAGGGCATCGAGTGTCCTCTGCAACAACAGCAACGTCTCCTCGGGCGTTCCCTCCGTGGGATAGGTGTAGGCCGAGTCGCTGTGGTATCCGTGCAATTGAACGCCACAATCAATGGTGATAATGTCGCCTTCCCGCAACGCATACTGTCCGGGAAATCCGTGTACCACCACGTCGTTAACCGAAATGCAGAGCGACCAGGGAAAGCCGTTGTAGTTCTTGAACGAAGGCGATCCGCCATGGTCGCGGATGAACGTTTCGGCGAAATGATCCAGGTCGATAGTCCTGACACCCGGCTTTATCAGCCGGGCGATCTCGCCGTGCGTTCGGCCCAGAAGGTCCGCACTCTGCCTGATTTTTTCGATCTCTTCCGGGGTCTTCAGATGAATCATCCCCAGCAATCAGGCCGCAGCAAATTGAGAACGTCCTTTTACTCTACCCGATTTCATCATGCCTTCGTAGTGCCGCATGAGCAGATAGCTTTCAATCTGCTGGAGCGTGTCGAGAATAACCCCAACCATGATGAGCAATGACGTGCCACCGTAAAACTGGGCAAAGTTCTGGCCCACACCTGCCCTGACCGCAAACGCAGGCAGTATGGCGATGATGGCCAGGAATATGGAACCCGGCAATGTGATCCGGGATAGTATCGTATCAATAAAATCGGCCGTCTGCCGACCCGGCTTGATTCCGGGAATAAAGCCACCGTTACGCTTCAGGTTGTCGGCGATGTCGTTCGAATTGATCGTGATCGCCGTGTAAAAGAACGTAAAGATCAGGATCAGCACCCCGAACAGCAGGTTGTACTGCCACGAGGTGAAGTCGGAAAACGTCGACCCGATGTAGGCGCCTATGTCACTTTCGCGCCAGATTCCTGCCAGCAGGGCCGGAATAAACATGAGCGCCTGCGCAAAGATGATGGGCATGACCCCGGCGGCGTTGACCTTCATCGGTATGAATTCGCGCTTACCGCCGTATAACTTGTTCCCGATCACCTGTTTCGCGTACTGTATCGGTATTCGTCGCACCGCCTGCGTCAGCATGATCGTGGCCACAACCACTGCAAACAGCGCCAGGAACTCTACGATCAGGATCAAGGCGCCGGCAATTTGCTTATCCACCGCCTCGGCGATGACCGCGCCGGGGAACCGGCTGATAATACCGATCATGATCAGCATGGAGATCCCGTTTCCGATTCCCTTGTCGGTGATCCGCTCGCCGAGCCACATACAGAACATGGTTCCCGCGATCAGGATCACAATCGAGCTGAAATAGAAAAAGAACCCCGGTCTCAGGATCGCTTCCGCATCGATGGTTCCGCGGATGTAGCCATACGACTGAAATCCGGTAATAATGATGGTGAGAACGCGTGTATACTGGTTCAGCTTCCGCCGACCTGACTCACCCTCCTTTTGCATCTTCTGGAACGGCGCAAAAGCTACGGTGAGCAATTGCACGATAATCGATGCCGAGATGTACGGCATGATCCCCAGGGCGAAGATGGAAGCGCGACTGAACGAGCCTCCGAGGAACGTATTGATCAGATCGAAGATACCTCCGCTGGGCCCCGCATCGAGCAGGTTAGGATCGATGCCCGGGAGGACGATATACGATCCCAACCTGAAAATGATCAGGTAGCCGAGCGTATTCAGGAGCCTCACCCGAAGATCCTCGATCGAGAAAATATTCTTTATCGTGGTAAAGAACCGCTTCATTATTTCACCGTTGTCGCCGTGCCGCCGGCACTTTCTATTGCCTTGACGGCAGTGGCTGAAAAGGCGTGGGCTTCCACGCTGATCTTCTTCTTCAGTTCACCCCTTCCGAGGATCTTAACGCGGTCTCTTTTACCGACAATGCCGTTATCGACCAGCGTTTGAATGCCGACGCTGTCTGCGCTGATTTTTTCAGCAAGACCTTCCAGGACATCCAGGTTCACCGCCTTGAAGTATTCCTTGTTGGGGTTCTTGAACCCGAATTTCGGAACACGGCGCTGCAGGGGCATCTGGCCGCCTTCAAAGCCGATCTTCTGGGAATAACCGGAACGCGACTGGGCGCCCTTGTGACCGCGGCCGGCGGTAGAGCCGCCCGATGCCTGGCCACGCCCGCGGCGCTTGTTCGACCGTACCGATCCCTTTGCAGGTTTGAGTGTGTGCAATTTCATCTTCAAGCTTCTTTTACCGTGACCAGGTGATTTACTTTCCGGATCATGCCCTGTATCTGAGGCGTCAACTCGACCTCGACGGTACGGTTGATGCGACCCAGGCCCAGCGCCTTTATCGTTCTAACCTGTGTCTCAGGCCGGCTGATCAAGCTGCGAACCTGTGTTATCTTGACTTTAGCCATTCCCTCTAGCCGTTAAATACCTTTGACAATGGAATGCCGCGGTTGCGCGCAATAGTGTGCGCATCCCGCATGCTCGTAAGCGCCTTGAACGTTGCCTTGACAACGTTATGCGGATTGGACGATCCCCTGGATTTCGCGAGTACGTTGTTTACACCCGCACTCTCCAGTACCGCGCGCATAGCGCCACCGGCGATTACGCCGGTACCAGGCGACGCAGGCTTCAGCAGCACATGACCGCCGCCGAACTTGCCGATCGCTTCATGGGGGACCGTACCACGGATGATCGGCACCTTCACCAGATGCTTCTTTGCATCATCGATGCCTTTGGTGATCGCGTCGGTCACTTCGTTGGCCTTGCCCAGGCCATAACCGACTACACCGTTACCATCACCCACCACCACGATGGCGGCAAAGCTGAAACGGCGGCCACCCTTTACCACCTTCGCGACACGCTGGATGGCAACAACCCGTTCCTTCAGGTCGATCTCGCTTGCCTTAACCGTGCTGATGTTGCTTACTGACATATCTATTATTCAATATTCAATTCTTCAACTCTTCTTCAACGCTTCAATTCTTCAACTCTTCAACTCTTTCTTAGAATACGAGTCCGCCCTCGCGCGCGCCTTCGGCAAGCGCCTTGACGTTGCCGTGATACAGGTATCCGCCACGATCAAATACGATCTTCTCAATACCGGACGACCGCGCCAGCTCGGCCAGCTTTTTGCCCACCGCCTTCGAGGTGGTGACGTTAAGCGCTTTCTCACCGATGGTGGCCGTTGAAGCTGCCGCCAGGGTCACGCCTTTTGAATCGTCGATCAGTTGCGCGTAGATGCCCCGGTTACTCCGAAAGATGGAGAGTCTGGGTCTATCACCGGTTCCACTAACCTTCTTCCTGATGCCGTGCCGGATCCTTCTCCGCCTGCTGAGTACCTTGCCTGCCATAGTAAACTACTTTATGCTATGATGCCGTTACTGTTCTTATTTAGCTGCAGCCTTGCCTGCTTTTCTCCGTACCTGTTCACCTACGAACCGGATACCTTTACCCTTGTAGGGCTCCACCTTCCGCAGGGACCGGATCTTCGCCGCCACCTGGCCGATCAACTGCTTATCGATGCCTTCCAGCATGATCAGGGGGTTTTGCCCCTTTTCCTGGACGGTCTTTACTTTGATTTCCTCTGGAAGCGCCAGGAAAACGTTATGCGAGTATCCAAGGCTGAGTTCCAGAACATTCGCCTGTGCGGTGGCCTTATAGCCGACGCCCACCAGTTCAAGGTTGATTTTAAAGCCTTTTGATACGCCTTCAACCATGTTCGCAAGCAATGTGCGATACAGGCCATGAAGGGCCTTATGGTGTTTTTCTTCGGAAGGACGCTTAATTTCCACTGCACCATTTTCCTGGGAGATGGTAAATTCCGAATCTATGGCCTGCTTTAACTCGCCCTTAGGGCCCTTAACAGTGGCCACACCGTCGGCCACGGTGAGCGTCACACCGTCCGGCAGGGGCAATTCCATCTTTCCTATTCGCGACATGCTGCTGTTTCTTTAATAGACGTAACACAAAATTTCGCCGCCTACGTTGAGCGCGCGTGCCTCCTTATCGGTCATCACCCCTCTCGAAGTAGACAAAACCGCAATGCCCAGGCCGTTCATGACCCGTGGCATAGATTCCACATTGGCGTACCGACGCAAACCCGGCGAACTGACCCGCTTCAACTGTGTGATCGCCGGCTCACGCGTCTCCTGGTTGTATTTGAGGGCAATCTTAATATTGCCCTGGCCGTGGTTGCCGTCCTCAAACTTATAGTTGAGGATGTATCCCTTGTCGAACAACACTTTGGTTATTTCCCGCTTCAGGTTCGACCCCGGGATGTCTACCACGCGATGTCTGGCCTTTATAGCGTTCCGCAACCGGGTCAGATAGTCAGCGATCGGATCAGTCATTTTTACCTTATTTAAAAGCAAACCCGTTAAAAACGGGGGTGCAAAGATATTCAGTTATTTTGTTTTATTCAAAAGCGTACGGACCCGGTTGGCTTACCAGCTCGACTTGGTCAGGCCGGGGATTTTCCCATCGTGGGCCATTTCCCGGAACACGTTACGACAGATGCCGAACTTGCGCATGTAACCCTTGGGTCTGCCCGTCAGTTTACAACGGTTCTTGAGCCGCACGGGCGATGCGTTGCGGGGCAACTTGTCCAACGCCGCATAGTCGCCCGCAGCCTTCAAAGCCTTGCGCTTTTCCGCATACGTTGCGACCATTCGCTCTCTTTTCAATTGCCTCGCGATAACCGATAATTTCGCCATATTCCTTAGTTTTTATTTGCGAAAGGCATTCCAAATGCCTTCAGCAGTTCAAAGCTTTCTTCGTCTGTTTTAGCAGAGGTTACGAACGTTATGTCCATACCGCTGATCTTGTTGACCTTGTCGATCGAGATTTCGGGGAAAATAATCTGCTCTTTCACGCCCAGGGTGAAGTTACCCCGGCCGTCAAAGCCCTTGTTATTTACGCCGCGGAAGTCGCGCACCCGCGGGAGCGCGATGTTCATCAGGCGGTCCATGAACTCGTACATGCGATCGCCCCGTAAGGTGACGCGCACGCCGATGGGCATGTGTTCCCGCAGCTTGAAGTTCGAGATCGCCTTCTTGGCCTTGGTCGGTACTGCCCGCTGGCCTGTGATCGCCGAAATCTCCTCAATGGCAACGTCGATCAGTTTCTTGTCCGTCACAGCGGCACCCACACCTTTATTGATGCAGATCTTTTCGACCTTGGGAACCTCCATAACTGATGAGTACCGGAACTTCTCCTTCAGAGCCGGTACAATTTCCTTGAGGTATTGTTGCTTTAACCTTGGCGTTGCCATCACTTGATAAATTCTCCTGTTTTCTTCGAATACCGTTGCAGCTTGCCTTTTTCGTTAAGCTTGCGCCCAACGCGCGTAGGCTTGCCGGTGGCCGGGTCGATAAGCATCAGGTTGCTGATGTGTATCGGGGCCTCGGTCTTTTTAATGCCTCCTTCAGGCTTTCCGGCCGAAGGTTTTTCATGGCGGGTAACCAGGCGCACACCTTCGACGACGGCACGGTTATCCTGAACGTGTACTTCAAGAACCTTACCTTCCTTGCCTTTATCGTTTCCGGCAATAACCCTGACCTTGTCGCCCTTCTTGATACCGAGCTTCGGCCTCTTGTTAAACTTTCTTTCCATAATCTCAGAGCACTTCAGGTGCTAATGAAACGATCTTCATGAACTGTTTTTCCCGCAGTTCGCGTGCTACGGGACCGAAAATACGCGTACCGCGTGGCTCATCCTGAGCAGTGAGCAACACCGCTGCGTTATCCTCGAAGCGGATGTAGGATCCATCCTTCCGCCTCACTTCCTTCTTGGTGCGAACGACAACCGCTTTGGAAACGGTTCCCTTCTTTACCTGGCTGCTCGGCATGGCCGACTTCACCGTAACCACGATCTTATCGCCCACGCTAGCATAGCGCTTACCGCTGCCGCCCAAAACGTGCATGCAGAGAACTTCCTTGGCTCCGCTATTGTCGGCCACGTTTAGCCGGGATTCCGTGCGTATCATAATGCTGTCTCTTTATGCTATCTTAATGCTACTTCGCCTTTTCCACGACCTCGACCAGACGCCAGCGCTTCTTCCTGCTCATCGGCCTGGTTTCCATGATCCTGACGGTGTCTCCAACGCCGGCCACGTTTTCTTCGTCATGTGCCATGAACTTCGTAGTACGGCTGACGAATTTCCCATAGATCGGATGCTTTACCTTGCGGTCTACTGCAACAGTGATCGACTTCTGCATCTTGTCGCTGACGACCTTGCCGATCCGTTCCTTTCTGAAATTTCTTTTCTTTTCCATCCGATTACTTTTGTTGGGATTCCTTGACCGTGAGTTCAGTTTTGAGCCTGGCAAGCAGCCTCCTGGTTTCCCTGATCTTCATCGGGTTTTCGATGGAGGAAACCTGATGCGCAAAGCGGATCTTCCGCAGTGCTTCCGTCTCGCTTGCGATCTTCTCCCGCAGTTCAGCTAATGTCAACGCTCTGATGTCTTCGTTCTTCATAGCGATATTATTCTACGTAATCCCGCTTTACGGTAAACTTCGTCTTGATGGGTAGTTTTCCATCAGCCAGGCGGAGCGCTTCGCGCGCCGTATCCAGGTTAACGCCGCCCGCTTCAAAGAGTATCGTTCCGGGTCTGACGACGGCCACCCAGTATTCGGGCGCGCCCTTCCCTTTACCCATCCGCACTTCTGCAGGTTTGCGGGTCACGGGCTTATCGGGGAATATCCTGATCCACACCTGCCCTTCGCGCTTCATAGCGCGGGTAACCGCGATACGTGCAGCTTCCAGCTGACGGGCCGTAATCCACCCGCCCTCCAGGGCTTTCAATGCGAACGATCCGAACGCGATTGTATGCCCGCGGGTCGCTATTCCCTTCACACGGCCTTTCTGCTGCTTTCTGTATTTGGTTCGCTTCGGCTGTAACATCTGTGCCTGACTTTAATTGTCCTCGTTGCTAAATACTATTTGCGCTTTCCGCGTCCGCCGCGTCCTTCGGGGCGCGGGCCTGGCCTCCTGGGCTTATCCTTAACGCCACCGGGGGCGTTGCTCACCATGCCAATGTTGGGCGACAGGTCGCGCTTTCCATAAATTTCTCCGCGGAAGATCCATACCTTGATTCCGATCTTGCCATAAACGGTTTGCGCTTCTGATACAGCGTAGTCGATATCAGCGCGCAATGTGTGCAACGGAATCCGGCCTTCCTTGTATTGTTCGGTGCGGGCCATATCCGCGCCAGCAAGCCGGCCGGAGACCTTCACCTTGATGCCTTCGGCGCCCACCCTGATGGCGGAAGCGATGGCTTGCTTCATTGCTCTCTTGTACGAAATCCGCGCCTCGATCTGCTGGGCAATGGCCTCGCCCACGAGTTTCGCATCCAGTTCGGGCCGCTTGATCTCGAAAATATTGATCTGCACATCCTTGTGCGTCAATTGCTTCAATTCTTCCTTGATCTTATCCACCTCGGTACCGCCCTTACCGATCACCACACCGGGACGTGCCGTGTGGATGGTAAGCGTGATACGCTTGAGCGTACGCTCGATCACCACCTTGGCGATCCCGCCTTTGGGGATACGCGCCGCCACGTATTCACGGATCTTGTGATCTTCGACCAGCTTGTCGGAAAACGACTTGCCGCCGTACCAGTTGGAATCCCAACCGCGAACGATGCCCAGGCGCAGACCTACAGGATTGACTTTTTGTCCCATTTATTCCTTGGTTTCCTTTTCTTCTTCTACCGCTTCCACTGTTTCCACCGCTCTCATGCTGTCCAGCACCAACGTAACGTGGTTTGAACGCTTGCGTATGCGGTGGGCTCTTCCCTGCGGAGCCGGCCTCAGGCGCTTGAGAATCCTTCCGGAGTCGACCCAGATGCGGCTGATATAAAGGTCAGCCTCCTCAAGGCGGGCGTCCTGATTCTTCGCCTCCCAGCTGGCAATGGCCGACAGCAACAGCTTTTCAATCTTCGCTGCTCCGGCCTTCGGCTCATACTTTAAAATATTCAACGCCTTGCTGACGCGCTCACCGCGCACCAGGTCGGCCACCAACCGCATCTTGCGGGGTGATGTCGGTACATCCCTAAGGCTGACGGTCACGCTGCCGGTACGTGCAGCTTCCTTACGCGCATCGCGCTTTTCTCTTTTTAGTACCGATCGTTTCGTCTTTTTTGCTACAGCCTCTTCCATGGTTACTTGGATTTATTGCCTGAGTGTCCACGGAACACACGCGTCGGGGCAAACTCTCCCAACTTGTGCCCAACCATATTTTCGGTTACATACACCGGGATAAACTTATTGCCGTTATGCACGGCAAAGGTGTGACCGATGAGTTCCGGTACAATGGTCGACCGTCGGGACCAGGTCTTGATAACCGACTTCTTGCCCGATTTTTCCATGGTTTCCACCTTGTTCAGCAGGCGGAAATCACAGTACGGCCCTTTTTTAATCGAACGTCCCATTATTTTTTCCTCTTGGCTATGATCAGTCTATCCGAATATTTATTCGGACGACGCGTTTTCTTTCCTTTTGCGTACAAGCCGGTGCGCGACCTCGGATGGCCTCCGGACGCACGGCCCTCACCACCGCCCATCGGGTGGTCAACCGGGTTCATGGCAACACCACGCGTACGCGGGCGTATGCCGAGCCAGCGGCTGCGGCCTGCCTTGCCCCAACTCTCATTCATGTGGTCGGCGTTGGATACCGTGCCGACCGTTGCCATGCACGCATCCTGCACGTTGCGCATCTCACCGGAAGGCATCTTCAGCGTTGCCATTCCGCCTTCGCGGGCAAGAAGCTGTACAAACGAACCCGCGCTACGCGCGATAGCGCCTCCCTTGCCGGGCTTCATCTCCACGTTATGAACGATGGTACCCAGCGGTATTTTGGCCAGCGGAAGTGCATTGCCGACTTCAGGAGCAATATCAGGACCCGAAACAAGCTTTTGGCCTACGGACACGCCTTCCGGCGCCAGTATATATGACTTTTCGCCGTCAGCGTAGAACAACAGCGCAACGCGTGCCGTACGCGTAGGATCGTATTCAATCGACTTCACCGTTGCCGGCACGCCGAACTTGCGGCGCTTGAAATCCAGGATGCGCATCTTCTGCTTGTGACCGCCGCCGATGTAGCGCATGGTCTGCTTACCGCTGCTGTTCCTGCCTCCTGATTTCTTTATGGTCTTTACCAGTGACTTCAGCGGCCGGGATGTAGTGATATCGTCAAACGACGACACCAATCTGTGCCTCGATCCAGGAGTTACCGGCTTGAGCTTCTTCAACGCCATGATCTATTGTTCTACGTTATACGTTGCTGTAAAAATCGATCACTTCGCCCTCCGCCAGGGTCACGATCGCCTTCTTATAATTCGGCCTTCTGCCTCCCTGAATGCCCGTCTTGGTGTAACGAACTTTCAGTTTGCCCATCACATTCATGGTGTTCACGCTCTTTACGTTTACACCATACAGCTTTTCTACGGCTTTGCGGATCTCTACTTTATTGGCCTTAATGTCGACGATAAAGCCGTAGCGGCCTTTTTCGTTCAATGCCGACACCTTTTCCGTTACCAAAGGCTTTTTGAGGACGCTCATTGTTCCGTATTTAACAGGTTCACTATTTTTTCTACTGAGCTCTCCACGAAAATCAGGGTGTCAGCATTCATGACATCGTACGTGTTGATGTTCTCAGCAGTCGTTACTCTCGCACGCTGCAGGTTGCGCGCCGACAAGACAATGTTCTTGTCTGACGCCGGAAGAACCAGCAGGGTCTTTCTGCTGTCAAGCGACAACGACGAGAGTAACTTGGTATATTCCTTGGTCCTGGGAGCCTCGAAAGAAAAATCTTCGAGCACTGCGATGGCGTTGTCCTTTGCCTTATAGGCCAGGGCCGACTTGCGGGCGAGTGCCTTTACTTTCTTATTGAGCTTGAACGAGTAATCGCGAGGCTGAGGGCCGAACACCCGTCCACCGCCTCTAAAGAGCGGGTTCTTGATATTTCCTGCCCGTGCTCCGCCGGTACCCTTTTGCTTTTTCAGTTTCTTGGAGGATCCACTGATCTCCTGGCGCTGCTTCGACTTGTGTGTGCCCTGGCGCTGGTTGGCCAGATAGCTCTTCACATCAAGGTAGATCGCATGATCGTTGGGTTCGATGCCAAACACCGAATCGGCCAGCGTCACCTTGCGGCCGGTATCTTCACCACTAGATTTTACAACTGATATCTCCATTACTTCACCAGGATTACCGTTGAATTTTTTGAACCCGGAACAGAGCCGCTGACCACGATCACATTTTCTTCAGGAAGAATCCGAACCACCTGCAGGTTGGTGACCATAACGCGCTCATTACCCATTCTGCCGGCGAGCTTCTTTCCTTTCATAACCCGCGAAGCAAATGAAGCGTTACCCATCGATCCCGGAGCACGAAGCCGGTTGTGCTGGCCGTGGGTCTGTTCGCCCACACCGCTATACCCGTGGCGCTTCACCACTCCTTGAAATCCTTTGCCCTTCGATATGCCTACGGCGTCAACATACTCACCTACTTCGAATACATCCTGAACTGTGATCTGCGCGCCGAGTTCTACCTTGCCGTCAAACTCCGCCCGGAAATCCCGGAATTCTACCACTTCACGCTTCGGACCGGTGCCGGCCTTCTTGAAGTGCCCAATCTCAGCCTTGTTGGAGTGCTTCTCCTTCTTGTCTCCATAGGCAAGCTGAACGGCGCGATAGCCGTCGCTGTCGACATTCTTGACCTGCGTAACGACGCAAGGGCCAGCCTGAATTACCGTGCAGGCAATGTTTTCTCCCTCAGGGCCGAATACACTGGTCATTCCTATCTTTTTTCCTATAATTCCAGGCATGTCCGATACCTTATTTGTGCTTGTTTCTCAGGATTCTGCGCGTGCTTCGCGCAAAAAGGACTGCAAAGATAGGAAAGAGGGTCTAGGAACC
>DATGQD010000032.1:0-37106 GCA_035304385.1 Cyclobacteriaceae bacterium | reverse complement strand
TCACTCATTCACTCATTCACTCATTCACTCATTCACTCATTCACTCATTGTCTTAGAAGTCGAACCCAATCGTGGCCATCAGCCTCGGCTCTCCGACCTCAAAGTTCTCGACGGGCCAGGCAAGATCGAACTTGAGGTAGTAGCCCAGCATAACGGAGCGGAAGCCGACCCCATAGCTGTACAGCCAGGGGTTGAGGAAGTTCTTCAGCTGCGCTTCAAACGGTCCGCCTTTGACCACCTTGTAACTCACGCTGTTCTGTGAGTTGAAGGGCGCTTCTCCTGACCAGCAGGTACCCATATCGTAAAAGGCAGTGAGTTGCATGTTGCGGAAAAAGTTCGAGGATATCGGACCACCGGCAAGCGCCCGGGCGACAGGTATGCGAAGTTCCGCGTTGAACATCATCACGCTGTTGCCAAACAGCGTGGCATAGTCGAAACCCCGTAGCCCCGTGGCGTATTCCATGAACAAGATGTCCTGGTTCTCGCGATAGACGCCAAGGGGGTTGGGCTTTCCGTCACTCGTCGTGCCTTCTTCCCGGCTTTCATTGAAGAACCAGTTGTCCATACCACCCATGAGATACAGCTTGGGTGATCGGCCAAAGAAGGTGCCGCCAAATCCACGGACCGCGAATACAATCTCCTTATATATTTTTTGATAATGCCTTATGTCAATGTACGCCTGGCTGAAGCTGAGGTCTTCGTTGCTCATTCCCTGGTGATGGACAAACGCAATCTTACCGCGCGTTCCCTCAATGATGTTCATGCCGCTGATAATGGAATTGTCATACACCAACTCGGTGCGCACACCGGCGTAGAAGTTATTGGTCGGCTTCTCGCGCAGGTTTGTTTGAGGGAGATTGTCGGAGCCCATGTTGACGGAACGCGCTACCTCAAAGAGTGGCTTAACGGACACGCGCGCCCTATCGCTTATGGGCATAGAGGCCCCAAATTCCAGTTTGTGGAGGCTGTAATTATAGATGCTTCCTTCGCTGGTGTTCGGCCGTCGCATAATGGCTTTCCGATCCAGGCGGGCGCTGAAGTCGATAAATGCGGGGAGATACTGGAACTCCGCGTAGGCATCGCTGTTGCGCAGATCGATGGTCGTCATGATGCCTCCGAAGAACCGGTAGTTCTCCATCATGTCATTCATCTGCGTTTCTATCTGAATACCCAGTCCCCTCAGCGGATCGATTACAATGGAAGTGATCAGGTTGTCGGCGCTGAATTTGGATTCGTACGGAAAGGGTCCGGTGATGCGACTTCTTTCCCTTGCTTTAGCAAATCGCGTAAGAAAAGTCTGACCAGGCTGCGTTTCTCTAACAGGTTCCTCTTCGAACTGGTAATCGTCGGTGTTGACGATTCCCTCGTTGACCGGCTCTTCTTCTGTGACCGCGACCGTGTCAGGCGCGACACCTGTGACAGCGAGGGTATCCGGGCTAACCGCGGCGGAGTCGACAACAACGGCGGAAGGCGGCACACTGTCCATCGGGTGGACGGTGCTATCCGCGGGAACTTCAAACGATACGTCGGCCGTATCGCGTTCAATGACGTCAGGCAAAGCCTGTGCCGGCACGGTATCCGATTCTTCCTGTGCTGTATCCTCAGCTGTTCCGCGAAGCCGTTGGTTGAGCAAATCCTTTATGCTCATGCTCCGATTCTCCTGCGTCTGCTTTCTTCTCTCCTGAATGTTGCGTGCCTGCTGGAGTTCGGTGCGCCGCGTCGCGGGTGTAAACACCTGACGGTTCACATCAAATGACGGACTATAAAATATGTTCTCTTTCAGGTCGCTGGTTCCGATCACCGCCAGGCTAGACGTAGCAAAATTCAGGTCGTAGTGCTTGATGCTGCTTGAGAAGTTTGTCAGCTGCGAGTAGATCGAGGTATTCCTGTTGTAACGGAATAGGTTGATGATGCCACGCTGGTCGCTTAGGTAGATAATGTTGTCGCTATCCATCGCCAGCGGCGCAAAGTCCTTGCTTACCGTATTCGTAATGCGAGACAGTACTGTTGTCGTCGTATCCAGATCGAAGACAAAGAGATTGAAATTGTCAGTGAGTTCAGCGATAGGAATTTTTGCTCCACTCGCCAGCGTATCGGTGGTGCGGTTGGAGCTGAACACAATCGAATTAGTGCCAGGAACAAAGCTAGGATCCAGATCGTCGTAGATATCGTTGGTCAGCCTGCGGACCCTGTCCCGCCTGGAGCTCACCAGGAACAGGTCGTTCTGCCCTTCGAAGTCTGCACTCAGCACGACGAGGCGACCATTACCGGAAAAGTCGAAACTGCGCACGTTGCTGAAGCGGTCCATTTCGCGGGGTATTTTCGACTTGGTGCTCAGGTCATACAGCCAGAACACATATTGTCCCTGCTTTAATCCGATAACGCCCAGCGTATGATCGTCGGCCCAGCTAATGAGCGGTTGCTGATAATCCACCCGTTGGTTGATAACTTTGGAACCTCCCGATAGTATGATCTTTTCTTTGTTGGTGCTGATCTCAAGAACCTTGATGATAAAACGCCCGCGGTCGTTTTCAGCATAGGCGACATAGCGACCATCCGGACTGATCTTGACTGTCGTGAAGCGTGTCGTCTTGTTGTGTCGCGGAGTTAGCTGTGTTGCGTCGCCCAGCGAGACATACGACTTGCCAACGGTCGCCCCCATGGCGCCGTAAAAATGCTCCCAGTCCGCCATCAATTGCTTGAAGGAGATACCGAGCGTAAGGTTGATGCTTTTCTCTTCGTTACGCGTGAGTCGTGTATAATTCAGGATGTTCTGAATGTAACTCTTACCGTACTTTTCCGCGATGAAGTTCCACATCGATTGTCCGGCGAGCGCCGCGTCGGTGCCGGAAAGTCTGCCGAGTTTACGCGACTTTCTCGTTTGAAGGAATTGACGGATGAAGTCATCCATCTCGGTGGTCCACCCCTTCGCCACATAATATGCCGCGCCATCCACAAACCATTCAGGCAGATTCAGGAGAAGTGAACTCTGGAAGATGTCCTTGAGTGTTCCTCCAAACATCATCTCGTTAACCAGCAAGTCGGCGATACGGTACAGCAGTTCCTCCTTGAACTCCTGGATGTTGCCGAGGTGCGCGACCTCCACATAGGGTTTGATGAATTCCGTTTCACCGCCGACGGTGAAGTTGGTGCGGTTGAGACCGACATTGCTTTGACGCAGGTCCGTCAGTGAGTTGTAAACAAAGACCTTGGTCTTAAAATAGGGCGGGTATCCAATGATGTCGGTGATGCGGTCGAATTCGCCTTCGAGGAATTCCAGCGCTTCAGTAGCGACCTCACGCCGGTTATTGTAATAGTATATATCAAAGTTCTCTCCGCTGAGGTACTGCCAATCGAACTGACGGTATTGTATGCGGTTTTTGCCGAATTCCTCGTTGGCCTTTTGCGCCGTCCCGTCAAATGCAAGTCCGGATAAGAGCAAAATAGCGGCTAATGTGACGCTCCTGTACTTCATGCTGCTCAGCGAGAATTGAAATATAATGATTTATAGCGACTAATGTCGGCCGCCTCGGGAAGTTGCTTTTCTTTTTCAAACCATGCCACGATTTGGGCCGAAAAATATGGTGCAAGCGAAATTCCTTTGGTGCCGAGACCATTGAAGATCACCAGGTTAGCGTGTTCCGGGTGGGGGCCGATCAAGGGCCTCCGATCGGGGGTCGAGGGGCGGATCCCCGCCCTGTGGTCCACCACTTCATAGGGGACAGGTGAGAGTGTCTGCAGCCGGGCTTCGAGTGCGCTCCTGCCCGATGCTGTGGGGGCAGCGCTATCAAATTCGCGCTCGTAGGTTGCGCCAACATGCCACGTATCGGAAGAGCCGGGGACCATATACACGCCCTTATTAACGATCACATCCGGCAAAAATTTCCCGCGCACAGCCAGCATTTCTCCCTTCAGCGGCTTGACGGGCACCCAGTCAAACCAGGGGTTTTCAAACACCCCCACGCCCTCGCAAAAAACTGCCACATCAGCCTCGTAGCGTCCATAGCGCACACCCAGCGGTCCCACACGCAAGTCGCCCGGCCCAATACTCCCTTCGACAAAGCAATCACGCTTTTCAAGCCACGCCTGCACGGCGGCAGTGTACCCCCTGGTATCAACAAAGCCACACTGATCCAGCAAATATCCTCCCAGCGGGTCGTGCAACACGCCGGGATATTGCGGTGTAGTATGAATCGACTTCACATAGGGCCTGATCGGGCCATCGATGCTTCGTCCCATCCATTCGTTTTGTTCCCGCACGTCGGCAAAGGGACCATAGATGGGCATCGGATAATAGAAATGCTCCCCGGTGGTTCGTTCTGCGTCGCTATAGTATCGGTGAAGAAACGGAAACAACGTATCGGCCATCCAGGTCTTCGTGAACATTTTTCCGGTGATGGGGTTAAATAAACCTGCGGCAATTTGGGATGGTGACGTGGTGTCAGCGCGGTTGATGACCAGGATTCGCCACCCCCGCGCGAGCATGTGCATGGCCAGCGCGGAGCCCGCGAGTCCCTGGCCAATGATGAGGCAATCCAGCTTTCCTGCGTGCGGCATGGGCAATCCCAAAAATGGCCATAAATGGGGAGTCTCACATAAAATCGGTGTATTTTTGAATTCAAAATTGCTGAGAAATGCCCGAGATTGTCTCGTTCGTATTCAACCCTTTCCAGGAAAACACCTACCTGGTTTCTGACGAAACGGGCGAGTGCGTCATAGTCGATCCGGGATGCTACGAAAAGCACGAAGAAGAGGAGCTGGTTCGCCGGATAGAGGACGCGGGACTGCGGGTGGTGATGCTCCTCAATACGCACTGCCACATAGACCATGTTCTGGGTAACGCCTTCATCAGGGAACGGTTCAACGTTCCGCTGTACATACACCCCATCGAAGAGCCTTACCTCCGCGCCGTTTCTTCGTATGCACCGAATTATGGCTTTTTCCGCTATCGCGAGTCGACACCGGATGCCTTTTTAAGTGAAGACGAACCCATCCGATTCGGGAACACGGCGTTTAAGGTGTTATTTACCCCGGGGCATTCGCCGGGCCACGTTGTCTTCTATCATGAAGAAAGCCTCTCCCTTATCGGCGGAGATGTGCTGTTTTACAACAGCATTGGCCGGACGGATTTGCCCGGTGGAAACGGGAGCGTACTGATCGAAAGCATTCACAACAAGTTATTCACATTGCCTGACGAGGTTACCGTGTACCCCGGACACGGACCGACAACGTCGATTGGGTTTGAGAAGCGCACGAATCCGTTCTGCGCCATTCCGGTAAAGTAACCGTCATGATACGACACCTCCCTAATCTGCTAACCTGCTGCAACCTGCTCACAGGGGCGGCAGGCATTATCTATCTGCTGCAGGAGCCCGGCCTCGTTCCCGCCGCCTGGTTTGTATGGATTGCGCTGTTGTTCGACTTTCTTGATGGATTCACCGCACGTGTCTTTAACGTCTCCTCCCCGATCGGAAAAGAACTTGATTCGCTGGCCGATGTCATAAGCTTCGGGTTGCTTCCTTCCGTGCTGGTATACACGCTGGTCCAGACGCAAATCCAGAATCCATACCTTCCCTGGGTGGCGCTCGTCATCGCGGTTTTCTCTGCGCTCCGACTGGCCAAATTCAACATAGACGACACCCAAACCAACTCCTTTCGCGGGCTGCCCACGCCGGCTAACGCCTTGTTCATTACCGGCTTACCGTTCCTGGCGGGCGGACCGGGCGCCTTCCTGCTCACACCCTACGCCCTGATTGCAGTCGCCATCGTTTTCTCCCTGCTGCTGGTATCGCGCGTTGAGCTGTTTGCCTTGAAATTCAAGGACTGGAGCTGGAAGCACAATCAGGTTCAGTTCGTATTCCTGATCATATCGGTGGTGTTGGTGGCCGTCTTTAAATTTGCCGCTGTACCGCTCATTATACTTTTGTACATCCTTCTGTCGTTAAGTAAGACGGTCGTACCCGGCCCTAGAGTTGACTGAGGTGTCCCGTTTGGCGCTATACAAATACCTGCCTGCCTGTTTACTAGCGATTTCGTGGGGAATGGTGTGGGGACAGTCGTCTGTCCTGCAAAGCGGCGAATGGCTGAAATTCTCCGTCGAAAAGAACGGTGTTTATAAGATCACCTTCGACATGCTCCGTAAGGCAGGAGTTAATCCCGGATCGATCGACCCGAAGACCATCCAAATATTCGGCAACACAGGAGGAATGCTTCCCCAGGACAACAGCGCGCCGCGACCCCACGACCTCACCGAACTTGCCATCCACGTCGTGGGTCAGGAAGATGGCATATTCAACAACTCCGATTACATCCTGTTTTACGCAGAAGGACCGGACGACTTTTCTTTCGACGCCGAGCGCAATACGTTCGCCTACGAGCAAAACCTTTACGCCGCGCAAAACTTTTACTTTCTTACCTATGGGACACGCACCGGATTGCGGATCGCAGAGCGACCTTCCGACGATCCGGGTGGTCATCCTGTAATCAACCACTTCAACGACTTCATCTATCACGAGCTCGACCAATACAACATTCTTAAGTCAGGACGCGAATGGTTCGGCGAACGCTTTGATGTCAACACCACGCTACGGCTTTCGTGGGACCTCGCCGGCATCCGATCCAACAGCGCGATCACGGTGGTAAGCGATGTTATGGCTCAGTCGACCGCCGGATCGTCCTTCAGCCTGTACGTTAACAATGTGCCGGTGGGCGAACAGTACCTTCTTCCGATTTCCAGCGCGACTTACGCGATCAAGGGTGAAGTCCGCCGTGACACGTTCGTCGTCGACGCAAACCCGGTGGTGGCTGCCAACGCGGCCGGGCTGGAAGTGCGTTATGAGTATCTTAAAAATGGTGCGGGGACGGGCTACCTCAATTTCCTTCTGCTTTCTTTTGAACGGGAACTTGCCCTGTATAGTGATCAAACCTTGTTCCGCAGTGGCGTCAGCCTTCAACAGGAATACTCAACATTCGAAATCGCTTCGCCAGCCTCCCTCGAGGCGATATGGGACATATCCGATCCCCACGCCCCCGTGGTTCAGCAGTATACGCAATCGGGTAACAACGTGGTGTTCACGACCCATACATCGTCTCTGAAGGAGTTCATTGCATTTTCGAACAAGGTTCCGGAACCGCTGTTTCACGGCGTCGTCCCCAACCAGGACCTGCATGGTATGGTCGCCCCGGAATTGCTCATCGTCACGCATGAGGACTTCCTACCGGCAGCGGAACAACTCGCAGCCCACCGCAGCGCACACAGCGGATGGTCGACAGCGGTCGTAACGACAGTGCAAATATTCAATGAGTTCTCATCGGGCCGGCAGGACCTCACTGCCATCCGCGATTTTGCGAAGCATCTATACGATAAGAGTCCAGGTACATTAAAAGCATTGTTGCTGTTCGGCAAGAGTTCGTACGACTACAAGGATAGGGTTTCGGTAAATACGAACTTTGTACCGACGTATGAATCCCGAAACGCTCTTCATCCTCTGAACACGTATTCGTCGGACGACTACTTCGGCTTCCTCGAAGACGATGAAGGCATGTGGCCGGAGGATGGCGGCGCAGGCGCACATACAATGGATATCGGTGTCGGACGACTTCCCGTGAGAACGATTGCCGAAGCTCAGGGTATCGTTGCAAAGATTATCGAATACGAGACAAACCCGTCGCACTTTGGGCAATGGCGCAGCCGCGTGGCCTTCGTTGCCGATGACGGCGACGCTAACATCCATCAGGACCAGGCAGACCAGATGGCGGAGGATATTTCAAGCAACCATCCCGAAGTCGACACACGCAAGATCTACCTGGACGCATTTCGTCAGGTGCAGATGCCGGCCGGCGTCACCTCTCCGGACACCGAACGAGAGATCGTGGATATGCTTGACCGTGGCGCATTAATTATAAACTACACCGGGCATGGCAATGAAAAACTGTGGGCACATGAGCGGATCTTTGACGACTTCGTAATTGAACGGCTGAAAAACAAAACGTATCCCCTGTTTGTAACGGCAACGTGCGAATTTGGTCGTCACGACGATCCCGCCCAACAATCCGGTGCAGAGTTGTGCGTACTGCGGCCCGGCGGTGGTGCTATCGCGATGGTAACGACCGCGCGGCCAGTCGAGTCGAATAACAACTTCTCGCTCAACAAGGCGTTTTACAAGGCGCTGTTCGAACTTCAGCCTGAGGGTCCGCTTACGCTGGGAGAACTGTTCCGCCGAACCAAGAACACCAGTCAAAGCGGTGTCTCAAACAGAAACTTTTCTCTGCTTGGCGATCCCTCCCTCCAACTTGCTTTTCCAAAATACAAGATCAAAGTGACCGCTATTGAAGCGGGGAATACAACCGATACATTGCGCGCGCTATCCCGGGTGACGATTCGCGGTGAAGTCGTCGACGATGACGACATACGGCTAACCATGTTCAACGGTATACTCGAAGCACGTGTGTACGATAAGAGAAGTGAGTTTACCACATTGGGCGATGAGAACCTGCCGTACACATTTCAACAATGGACCAATATACTGCACCAGGGATCAGCGCGTGTAACGGATGGGAGTTTTGAATTTTCTTTTATCGTGACGCGCAATATCGCATACACCCTCGGCAGCGGTAAGCTTTCACTGTATGCTTACGATGCAGGCAACGGCTGGGACGCGGCAGGTGCCGAAGGCGATTTCCTCGTTGGTGAAAGTGAAACGAATCCTCCGGACGACAACCTTCCTCCATCGATAGCCTTGTATATCGGTGACACTACGTTTTACAATGGGGGCGTCGCTTCACCCGATACGCGTCTGCTGGTACGCCTTACAGATTCAAGCGGTATCAACCTGTCGGCATACGGCATTGGCAATAGCCTTGTAGCAGTATTGGATGATTCAGCCATCTATCATCTGGAAGAATATTACGAGGCCGATATTGATGACTTCACTGCGGGCTGGGTGGATTTTCCGTTGCGCGGATTGTCGCCCGGTCGTCATACCATTACTGTCATGGCGTGGGATACTTACAACAATCCCGCGCGCGCTTCAATTGACTTCATCGTATCCGATGGGGAGGCCATCGTAATCGAGCGATTCGCCAATCATCCGAATCCGTTTTCCACATCCACGACGTTATCGTTTACACACAATCGGTCGGGCGATCACCTTTTTGCCGCACTAGCTATTTATGACGTGACCGGAAGGCTGCTCGCCACACAGGAAATGTCGATACCTGACAGTCCATACGAAGTGCAATTGCTTGAACTTGATACCCGCGAAGGCATTTGGAAAAATATACAGGGCGGACTATACGTAGCACGCCTCGTTGTTCGTTCGGGAACCAATGGTTCTAAAAATGAGCAGGTTACGAAACTAATTATTGCGAATTAACTATCTTTGAACCCTGAATGCGTATTCTGATGAAATTAAGCATTGGTCCGCTTTTTTTACTTCTAACCTTAGTAGTACCCTGCGGATTTTCACAAGGCACGCCCGATCCTACCGATCCCATCACCGACCCAAGTCAACTTTTGGGGCAAACCAGGGCGATCACAACGGCGGTACCCTTCATGCTCATTACTCCTGACGCGCGTCACGCAGCGCTGGGTGAAACGGGTGTGGCATCATCACCCGACGCCAACGCCAGCTACTGGAACCCCGGCAAACTCGCATTCATCGCCACCGACTTCGGTGGGTCACTCTCGTATACGCCCTGGCTTGGGAAGATCATCAACGATATGTCGATATCTTACCTGACCGGCTTTTATAAGATTACGGATGAGCAAGCTGTTTCCCTCGGACTGAAGTACTTCGACCTGGGCGATATCTTTTTCACGGAAGACGGCCGCGACGGATACAACTTTAACCCCCGCGAATTTGCCATCGAGCTATCGTACTCGCGTAAGCTTACGCAAGAGCTGGGTATCGGACTCACAGGAAAATACATTCACTCCAACCTCACGGGCGCTTACCGCTCGGGCGGCGTCGATGCCCGTCCCGGCAAGAGTGTCGCGGCTGACGTGGGCATCTACTACACCGCGCCAATACAGAACTCCAGGGGTTCAATACTTTCTCTTGGAGCCACGATCACAAACATCGGCGCAAAGATCACCTACTCCGATAACGACAACAAAGACTTTCTGCCTACCAACCTTCGATTGGGCACCGCGTTCACCACAGCGCTCGATGGCTATAACAGCATAACCTTCCTGCTGGACTTCAACAAGTTGCTGGTACCCACCATCGACAAAGATCAGACGTTGCTCCGCGGCATGTTCAGTTCTTTCACCGATGCGCCCGGTGGCTTCTCTGAAGAAATCCACGAGATCACCACGTCAATGGGTGTCGAATATTGGTATGAGAATGTATTCGCCGCACGACTTGGTTACTTCCTCGAAGCTGAGGACAAGGGCAATCGTAAGTACCTGACCCTGGGGGCGGGTTTCCGAAGAAAGGCGTTTGGCTTCGACGTCGCCTACCTGGTGCCCACTAACAAGCGAGAACACCCACTCGCTGAAACGCTTCGTTTCACCATTCTGTTTGAACTCACAAAAGCCGACTCGGAGCGGCAATCAGTCACGGATTAAGAACATGCTGGATAGACGTACTCCGCCAGCGTTTACGAGCAACCTGAACTTTGGATTGATTCAACCGAAGGTTGCCGCCCTGAGTCAGGGCACGCCGGTATACTTTATCAAAGGAGGTGAACAAAATGTGCTGAAGGTGGAACTTGTGTTCCCGGCGGGACGCTGGAATGAAGGCATACCCGGAGCGGCCCATTTCGCCGCCAAGCTTCTTCCGCGCGGCACACGATCAAAAGACAGCTTTGCGATAGCCTCGCATTTCGATCGGCTGGGCGCGCATTTCGACGTCACCGCCGGACCGGACTTTGCCACCGTCTCGTTGTACGTACTCACCCGCAACCTGGCGCCGGCATTGGCGTTGGCATTCGAAGTACTCACCGAACCCACCTTCCCGGAACGCGAAGTGGCACAGGTAAAAGCCACGTTTCTTCAGAACCTGAAGATCAGCATGGAGAAGACTTCGTTCCTCGCCTCGCAACGCTTCCGAAAAACACTCTTTGGCGAACGTCATCCGTATGGCAGGAAATCAAGAGCAGACTATGTACATGCGTTGCGGCGTTCGGATCTGGAAGCCTTCCACGCCACCTGGTTCAGCCCCCTGATCGTAGTGGTTTCCGGCAAGGTAGAAGACTCCCATCAAAAAGAAATCCTCGACACGCTGTCGCAACTCCCTGTCACAAAGCAGCCGGAGCATACCCACGAACCACACCCCGCAAGCAACCGGAGAGATCACGTAGAGAAGGAAGGCAGTTTACAGACCACGCTTCGCATTGGGCGAAGGGCAATACTGCGTTCGCATCCCGATTATGCGGCGCTCGTGTTTCTCAACCATGTACTCGGCGGATATTTCGGATCACGTCTGATGAAGAATATTCGGGAGGAGAAAGGATTAACCTACGGCATCCACTCTTCGATTCACGTCATGAAGCGCGACAGCTATCTGCTCATTGGCACCGACGTCAATCGCGAGAACACCGATGTGGCTCTTGCCGAAGTTCGCAAGGAACTTGACAGGATATCGACCGAACCCATACCGACGGAAGAACTCGAAGTGGCGAGACGTCATTTCATCGGAAGTCTTCAGAGCGATCTCTCCACGCCCTTTGCACACGCAGACAAGATACGGACCATAGCGTTGCATAACCTGCCTATGGATCACTACGTCAGGCTGATCCAGGAGGTCGATCGGATGCAGGCTTCGGATCTTCTGGAGCGGGCTGGCGCCTATTTCAACAAGGATTCCTTTATCGAGATCTCGGCAGGCTAGCCGGGAATGTGGCGGTCGACACGCAAACCCACTGCCAGTATGCCACTGAGCGTGTCCGCGCGCATCTTATGCATGTACCTGACGGTATATCGGCCCGGTTGTTCAAATCGATAATTTTCGAGAATAAGAAAACGGTGATCGAAAATGTCACCAAGTACCGTACTGCCAAATGGCTTTCCGGATTTCTCATCAAAGAGAAATCTCGACAAAAGCTTTTTTTCAAGGACGTTGCCGAGCGAGTCGGTCAGCATGTACTCGTAGTACAGGTTTGCATTCGGATAGGTCGACTCATTCCGGACACTCGTATACAGGTCATACCCGGCAGAAGTGTCGGTGACTTCGAACTCGAATGCAGGCTCATCGGCAGCGGGCCAGCGCCTGCCCTCGAAGTCGTAGTTCTGGTCGTAGATGCGCGATGAGTCGCACGCCCAAAGGCTACAGACCAGGATAAAGAAAAGCCCGATCCGGGGGATGGGTCCAATGCGGAACACATCAGGGGCCGACGACGACGTGAAAAAATGATTCTTCATCCACGTGGGTTGGGTTTCCTGCCGCCACCACCACGCCGGTCTTTCCGGACTCTCTTTTTCTTGCGGCGGGACTTGTTGCTGAATTTCTTATCCATGCGCTCGAGATCGCTGTTCAGCGAAGCCACGGGCTCTTTCACGGCAATAACATTTTCTTCCAGGCTGGCGGGCTTCTTGCCTTCCTGGTTCATGCGCAGGATTTCGTTGACGCGGTCGACATCAAGTGGATACCACGTGTTTTCCTCGCTGTATCCGAACCACATGATCTTTCTGAAAATATCTGTCTTCTGCAGAGACGCAGCGCCCTTTTCGGTAAGAAGCGGTCCCTCTACTTTAGGGATGTCCTCCAGCGCCTCCATGTAAGTCTCAAGCTCGTAGTTGAGACAACATTTCAGTCGCCCGCACTGGCCCGAAAGTTTACTCGGGTTCAGCGAGAGGTTTTGATAGCGCGCCGCGCTGGTGGTTACGTTCCTGAAATCCGCCAACCAGGTAGAGCAACACAATTCGCGACCGCACACGCCAATGCCACCTAACCTGCCGGCCTCCTGGCGCAGGCTGATCTGCCGCATTTCGACACGTATGCGGAATTCGGCAGCAAGCACTTTGATAAGCTCCCGAAAATCAACGCGGTCGTCGGCCGAATAGTAAAACGTTGCCTTGGTGTTGTCCGCCTGATACTCGATATCTGAGAGCTTCATGGCAAGCTTCATGCTTCGGATGATCTCACGCGTACGGTAGAGCGTGGGCATCTCGCGTTTCTTGACCTCCTCGAATTTTTCCAGGTCCTTTTGATGCGCTATCCTGTAGATTTTCCTGATTTGGTCATCAGGCGAAATCTTCTTTTTCTGCATCTGAAGACGAACCAGCTCACCCTGGAGGGATACATAGCCGATGTGATGACCGTTCGGCACCTCGACAACCACCGGATCGCCGGTGACGAGGGCAAACTGATCTTTGTTGCGGAAGAAATCTTTGCGTCCGTTCTTGAAACGGACTTCAATAATATCAAAGCGGTCTTCCGAAGGCATGTCCATATTGGACAGCCAGTCGAAGACGTTCATTTTGTTGCAACCGCCTGTGAGACAAGCGCCGTTGTTTTGGCAACCCGCCACTTTGACTCCTTTACCTGAACCGCACGTACACGCCATAACCAAAAATGTCTAGGCCAGTTTCAATAAATCCTTTCCGATGTCGCGCCTGAAATATACCCCTTCCCAACTGATTTGTGCGGCGGCGTTATACGCATTCCTCAAAGCACCATCGAGTGAGCCGTCACGGCCCGTAACGGCAAGCACCCGGCCACCGTTCGTGACCACTTCTGAATTGCGCAGCGACGAGCCGGCATGAAAGATAAGCGCGTCATGCTTGTGGTCAAGTCCGCTGATTCGATGTCCTTTTTGATATTCATTCGGATATCCGCCGGCAACCATAACCACGGTAGCGGAGAATTCATCATTCACGTTGAGGGTTGCGTCTGCCAGCCGTCCGGTAGCCGCTGCAAGGAGCAGTTCGCCCAGATCCGATTGGATGCGAGGCAGCACTGCCTGGGTTTCCGGATCGCCCATGCGGACGTTGTACTCGATAACATAGGGCTCTCCGCCGACGTTCATCAGGCCGATGAAGATAAACCCGCGATAGGGGATCCCTTCCTTTTTGAGTCCTTCGATGGTAGGCACGACTATGCGTTCCTCCACTTTTCGCATGAAATCGGAACTCGCAAATGGAACCGGGGAAATGGCGCCCATGCCTCCTGTGTTGAGGCCTGTGTCCCCTTCACCAATGCGCTTGTAGTCTTTAGCTTCGGGCAGGATGACATAGCGGTCGCCATCCGTCAGTACGAATACCGATAGTTCGATGCCGTTGAGGAATTCCTCGACGAGCACCTTTGCACTTGCCGCTCCGAATTTTCTGTTGACCAGCATCTGTCGCAGCTCTTCATGGGCTTCACGCTGGCTCAGGCAGATGACCACGCCTTTGCCTGCCGCGAGCCCATCGGCTTTTAGCACAACGGGCGGCTTGCACGTGGCAATGTAGTCCATCGCCTCTTCCAGATCCGATTCCAGGAATACCTTGGCGCGGGCCGTGGGGATGCCATGGCGGAGCATGAATTGCTTGGAGAAATCCTTGCTGCCTTCCAGACGCGCACCGCTGCTACCCGGCCCCACCATGGGGATTCCGGCAAGGGATGGATCCTTTTCGAAATAATCACGAATGCCGTTGACGAGGGGACCTTCCGGTCCTACAATCACGAGACCGATGTCGTGATCCCTGCAACACGTTCCTATTCCCTCGAAATCATCGACCTGCACCGGAAGATTGGTGGCGATAGCAGCTGTGCCGGCATTGCCGGGTGCGACGAAAATCCCGTCGCAGAGGCTGCTTTGCTTAATCTTCCAGGCCAGGGCGTGCTCACGGCCGCCGTTACCGATAATGAGGATATTCATAGGTTATGCCGGGTCATCGCCGCTGCCCCGAATGCGAATGCGCGGGGCCGCGCGAAAAAAACTTCAAGCGTCACTTTAAGGGACGTTGCCCAAAGATAATGGGAGAATCGGGTTTTCGTAAAAAAAATCGGGTTCGACGTCCCGGCACGGCGCGAACCCGATCATAGGGCGGTGCAGTGCGCCCTAATTGGCGTATTCGGAAAGAAATTTTATCCGCATGAGTCGGAGTTCCTCCTCAGTGAACTCAGCGTTGGCTTCATCCTGCATCGCCTCCTGGATGCTGTCGGTATTTGAGCTGAGGAAATATTCGAAAATCTCCTCCTGCTTGCCCGGATCGAGCACCTGGTCGATGTAGTAGTCCAGGTTTAGCTTGGTACCCGAGTAGCAGATGTTCTCAATTTCCGTAAGAAGCTCCTCAAAGGGAATATTCTTGGACTCGGCGATTTCTTCGAGGTCGACCTTCCTGTCGATTTGCTGGATAATATAAATCTTGATTTTCGACTTGTTGACGGACGATTTGACCACCACTTCGGTAGCCGTTTCGATGTCGTTCTCCTCGACGTAACTCTGGATCGCGTCCAGGAACTCCTTTCCGAATTTCCGGACTTTACCCATGCCTACCCCGTTCACGGACGCCAGTTCTTCCGCTGTGGTAGGATAGGTCGTGGCCATTTCCTCCAGCGATGGATCCTGGAAGATCACATAAGGAGGCAGGCTCTTTTCGCGTGCGATCTTCTTCCTGAGGGTTTTCAGGATTTCAAACAGCTTGTCGTCGTACGCCTTGGCGCCATTCGACCTGTCCGGAGATTTTTCTTCTTCTTCCGCCAGCGTCGTGAAATCATGGTCGCGGGCCAGCTCGATAGGATACGGCTTCTTGAGGAACGATTCGCCCTTAGGCGTGATCTTCAGTACACCGATGTTGTCGATGTCCTTTTCGAGATACTGGTAGATAAGGGCCTGGCGTATTACCGATTTCCAGAAGTCGGCATCGTCAGACGCTCCCTTTCCGAACACCGGTAGCTCAAAGTGGCCGTAGCTTTTAATATAGTCATCCTCTACCCCGCGGATCACGTGAACCAGGTGGTTCAGCCCAAAGCGGGCGCCCGTTTGTCGCGCGGCCTCAAGTACGATCTTCACATATTCAGTTCCGTCGAAGCGTTCGCGGGGGTGGACACAGTTGTCGCACATACCGCAGTTTTCCTGCGTGTACTCTTCACCGAAGTAGTGGAGCAACTGTCTGCGCCGGCACACCGGCGATTCGGCATAGTACTCCATCTCCTGCAGGAGGATTCTTGCGTTCTCCCGCTCCTGAACAGACTTATCCTTATTGAACTTTTCGAGTTTGTTGAGGTCGTTGTGGCTGTAGAACATCAGACAGATGCCTTCAAGCCCATCGCGACCCGCGCGGCCGGTTTCCTGGTAGTAGCCCTCCAGCGATTTGGGTACGTCGTAGTGCACCACAAAGCGAACGTCGGGTTTGTCGATACCCATTCCGAAGGCGATGGTAGCCACAACGATGTCGACTTCCTCATTCAGGAAGTCATCCTGATTTTTAACGCGGACGTCCGCGTCAAGACCGGCATGGTAGGGCACGGCCTTGAAGCCATTCACGTTAAGCAGTTCGGCGATCTCTTCGACCTTCTTTCGACTGAGGCAGTAGATGATCCCCGATTTTCCACGGTGGTCCTTAAGAAATTTGATCAACTGCTTTCTCGTCTCCTTTTTGGGACGAACTTCGTAGAAAAGATTCTTGCGGTTGAACGATGAGATGAACACATCTGCATCTTCCATCTGCAAGTTCTTTTGGATATCGATCTGCACCTTGGGTGTTGCCGTCGCCGTCAGTGCGATGACGGGCAAGTTGCCCAGTTGCTGGATCATTGCTTTTATGCGGCGATACTCGGGGCGGAAATCATGGCCCCATTCAGAAATACAGTGCGCCTCATCGATCGCGATGAAAGTGACATTGACCTTTTTCAGAAACTGGATCGTTTCTTCCTTGTTCAGCGACTCAGGTGCAACATACAGCAGCTTTACCACGCCGTTCATGCAATCCTTCTTCAGTCGCGTTATTTCGCTCTTGCTGAGCGTCGAGTTCAGAAACCGCGCATTTACTCCATAAGTATTGAGTTGATCGACCTGATTTTTCATCAACGCGATCAACGGTGAGATGACTACCGCGAGACCTTCCATCATCATCGCCGGCAGCTGATAACAGAGGGACTTGCCCGCGCCCGTTGGCATGATCACGAACGTATTTCTTCCCTCCAGCAAATTACGAATAATGACTTCCTGATCGCCTCTGAACTGGCTATAGCCAAAGACCTCCTTCAGTCGTTCACGCAATGCATCTTTTTCTTCAACCAACATTATCGTATCAAAAAGCTGAGTTTATTGTTAAACATATGCTCTTTTTAAAAGGCACTGAATATACTTATTAATAGTGAAAAATTCACGCAGCAGATCAATTTAATATCTACTGCTTTACACCGATGGTTATCCCGAAAACGATTTCGAAAATGACACCATCACAGTATATTTGGTGCCAGTCCTGAAGCTCCCAATTTTCAGGTGGCTAGCCGCCGCAAACCCTTACAAAATTTTTTTCGCTTATCTGACTGCGGGACCTTCATACGCCAAGGTGTACAACGTGCAACAGAAGGGGATGTTGCGTTTACAAAACCATGTAGCGAGAAGACCAAAGTAAAAAAGCGCGGTTGTCGCGGTAAAAAGTGCTAACATTACAACACCAGGACCGGCGATTCCGGTTCACGGTGCGGAATTTTTTCCGACCGAATTTGTGACTATCTTCATTGTCTTTGATCGATTCGTGGAATTCCAGTAATGAACAAACATCTTAACGTAGTCCTCATGGCCGGAGGTGTAGGTAGCCGCTTTTGGCCCTACAGCCGTAATACCAAACCCAAGCAATTTCTGGATGTTCTCGGTACCGGGAAGACGCTTCTTCAATCTACTTATGAGCGATTTCTCCCGATTTGTGACCCGGGCAATATTTATGTCGTCACTCACGAAGAACACGTATCGCACGTAAGAGATCAGCTTCCTGACCTTAACCCGGATCAAATCCTGGCGGAACCCATGCGGAAAAATACGGCGGCATGCATAGCCTACGCCAGTTACCGCATTGCGCAGCGCGACAAGGACGCCGTTATCGTCGTTAGCCCATCCGACCACCTTATCCTGAAAGAGGCCGAATTCCTTGACGTGATCCGTATGGCCGTGAAGGAGGCTTCCGCGCAAGACAAACTTATCACGCTTGGCATTCAACCTACGCGACCTGAAACAGGTTACGGCTACATCCAATACCACTCGGAAGACGGTGTCGTGAAGAAAGTAAAAACCTTCACGGAAAAACCCGAACTCCAGCTGGCCCGGACGTTCCTTGAAAGCGGCGATTTCGTCTGGAACTCCGGAATATTTATCTGGGGCGTTCAGGCCATCATCGACTCACTCCACCGCCATCTCCCTGAACTCGCCGAACTCTTTGAAGAAGCCAAGCCTGCCCTCGGAACAAAACGTGAAAAGGACGTTATCCACGATCTGTACGCGCAGTGCAAGAACATCAGCATCGACTACGGCATTATGGAAAAGGCCACGAACGTGTATGTCTGCCTGGGTAACTTCGCGTGGTCGGACCTGGGTTCCTGGGGATCCATACACGAGATATCACCTAAAGACGACAACAACAACGTAGTCAACGCCAACGCGCTGCTGTACGACACGCGTAACTGCATCGTAAAGGGTTCATCCGATCGGCTGATTGTCGCACAAGGACTTGACGGCTTCCTGATCGGCGAATTCGGGAATGTCGTTATTGTATGTGAGAAAGACAAGGAAGAACAATTCCGGCGGTTTGTTAACGATGTGAAGACGCGACAGAATTTTGGCGACTTCCTCTGATCGTCAACGAAAATCGCCGCGTTGACGCAACGCCTCAAAGATCGAGATCCCCGCGGCTACCGATACGTTCAGAGAATTGATCTTTCCGCGCATGGGAATCCTCACGAGAACATCCGCCTTCCGAAGAAGGTCGTCGGAGATCCCGTCTTCCTCCGATCCCAACAACAAGGCCATCGGGCCACCGCCCAGGTCATCATAGAGGCTTTGCTGTGCCTTCTCGGTACAGGCAATGACACGAACGCCGCGTTCCTGAAGGAATGTCAATGCCGTGCGAAGATTCTCACGGCACACCGGGACGTGGTTCAGCGCACCTGCCGATGTTTTCATGGAGTCGGAGGTTACCGGCGCGCTCCCCTTCTCGGGTACTACAATGCCATCCATTCCGGCACATTCAGCCGTGCGAACAATCGCGCCAAAGTTTCTCACATCTGTGATGCGATCCAGCATGAGGAGGAAGGGTTCCCGGCCTGCGCTATAAGCCTGATCGACCAAGTGATCCAGCGACGCGTACGTAACGGCGGAGAGTATGCAGACAACGCCCTGGTGATTTCGTGACCCCAGAAAGCGGAGCTTTTCAACAGGAACCTTCTGTACCGGAATATTAAGTTGCCGGGCGCGCTGTCGAAGTTCGTTAAGGGCTTCGCTCTTCAGCCCGGCCTGTATAACGATCTTTTCAATTTCCCGGCCGGCATCGATCGCCTCCATCACGGCGCGCGCCCCATAAATCATGTCCTTCTTGTCCATGTTGCAAGGTAGTACCGGCGCGGATCAGAACCGTGCGTTCCTCCAATAATCGATAACCTGGTACCAGTCGGTCATGTACTTCTTTTGGCGGACCAGCACATAATTTTCCGGATCGAACAAAGTGGGAGAGCGAACGAACGACAGCGTACCTCTGAAATGCGTGTCACTGTAGTTCCATACTTCGCGGTCTTCAAACCGAAATACTTCCGCTGGCCTGCCCAGGATGATGTATACCATACCCCTGTCCGTCTTCCAGCCCTCTTTATACGAAGCAAAAAGATCGTTGGCTTCTTCCACGCGTCGAAAATAATTTCTCATAAAGGTCTTTGCCCTTTCCGAATTGCCCGTGATGTTGAGTATGGTCCTGTCGAACTGGCGTTTGTCGCCGCGGGAATTTTTGAGACGCTCGATCTCCTGGCGTGTACAAATGTATGTCAGCGGATCCACCAGGTTTTCCAGTCGCGTATACTTGGGATAGTCGTCATCCACGCGGAACGCGACACCCTTCCCGGAGGCGGTATCCCGTTGAATAAGGTACAGGCCAGTCGCCGGCAGACGTTGCGGCTGACCCGAGGTAATCCTAAATATGGAGTCGGGCCGGATCACCGCCGGAACCCGTGCGAGCGCTTCCGAGAACGGCGGTGCCGCCGCAGGAAATTCGTCGGTATAGTAGGAAACGATGAGGGTGCCTGCCGGTCCGGCTACGCTGAAAGTCTGATCCGGAGCCATATATCGATGCCACAAGGGCTGCCCTCCCTGCTGGACGGCAAGTTCGACGGGATGGTCTTCACGGAGGATCAGGGGGTAGTACCACACCTGTTTGCGGGCTACGTGCAGGACACGCGCAGTGAGAACGCCCTGTGTCGTGGCGGGAAGCACTATCGTACCTTCAATGTTTGATTGGTTGCGCGTGCCCGAAATGGTGGAGTCGCCCTGCAATGGCGCGCCCTTCTTATCCCTGAGATCTTCACGTAATTCCCACTGTACCTGGTAATCGGATGGGCTGCCGTCGCGCACCTGGAGCGAATACGACACCTGCCACCCGTCGGAACTTTTGACCGGTGACATCCGAAAGCGGAAGGCGGCATCGGCCTGATAAAGATAACTGTAGTTGATATCCTGCAACGCCTGACTCCATGCTACGCCGGGTATCGATACAACCGCGAACAGGAAAAGCCAATGTCTTAAGCGTATAGCTGTCATTTTGAAAATTAAATAAGGTTTCCGAATTATTCGAATCCGTTCCGGTATTTTTGTCATCCATGGCAAAGGTGTTTACCACTGAGATCACGTCAGAGACAATCGAGTCGGACAACCCCATACATCAACGGTTGTACAAGGCTTATGTTGTCGCTACCGAGTTCGTATCCGGGAACTTGCTTGAGGTGGGATGCGGTGAAGGGCGTGGTATCAACCTGCTCAAGCCCCTCGTGCAACATTACACCGCTATCGATAAGATCGGAGACGTGATCGAGGCGTTGCAGGCGCGGCATCCGGATGGCACATTCATCGCCTCTGACATTCCTCCATTCCCCATCGCCGAGGATGCGGCTTTCGACTCGGTCATCAGCTTCCAGGTGATCGAACACATTCGCGATGACGTGGCGTTTCTCAAAGAGATCCATCGCATGCTGAAGCCCTCTGGCATCGCTTTGCTCACGACACCCAACCGCCGCATGTCGCTGACGCGCAATCCATGGCACATACGTGAGTATCTTCCCGCTGAGTTGCACCGGCTGGCGTCGCAGATATTCCGGGACGTCACCGTCAAGGGTATAACGGGCAACGAAAAGGTTATGCGCTACTACGAAGACAACAAGGCGACAGTTCGGCGCATAACCCGATGGGATATCTTCAACCTGCAGTATCGCCTTCCTGCCGCGTTGCTGAAAATTCCTTACGAGGTCCTCAATCGCATGAACCGCAATCGCCTGCAAAAGCGCGATAACACGCTCGTGGCAGGCATCCATCACGAAGACTACCACGTAACCGATGATGCCGAAAACGCACTCGATCTGCTGCTGATCGTGCGCAAATGACGCCGCTTTAGGGGCATCGCGGCGCATACCTGACATGATCCCCTGTCAGGAATTTGCGAATTTTAAACAATTTGTGGCGTTGTTATTTGGTAGCTTTGCGTTCAAACCTCCGCAGGATATGCGATTTGTTTTTGGCGCAGTTATCATTTTTTTCTGCCGTTCGCTCGCCTTCGCGCAGGCGCAGGATTCGCTTCAGACCGTGGCCTATCAGCAGGGTCTCGAACAACTCAGACAACAAAACTACTCCTCGGCTGAGCAGACGTTCACCCAGTTGATCGATGCGGGCTTTAGTAATAACGAAGTACTCGTCGATCGTGGAATAAGCCGTTATCATCAGAAAAATTTCCAGGGCGCCCGCGAAGATTTTGATCAGGCCGTACGGGCGCGCGTCAACACCGCAAGGTTATTCGAGTATCGCGGCAATGCACGATTCGCCCTTAAGGACTATGAAGGCGCATCTATGGACCTCGAGAAAGCGATCGGTATGGGCACCGCGTCCTATGAGACGCTTGCCAATCTGGGCGACTGCAAATTTCTGATGGACAATATGCGCGACGCCATACGGTATTACGACCAGGCGATCGCTACGGGAAAGGCCGACGCAACAGTCTACAACAACCGCGGCAAGGCCAGGATGCTCTCAGGCGATAACAAAGGCGCGCTCACCGATCTCGATAAGGCGCTGGAGCTTCGTCCTGAATACGACCGCGCACGCGAAAATCGTGGTGAAGCGCGCTACGCGCTCCAGGATTGGAAAGGCACTGTTGAAGATCTGGGTAAGTTGGTCGCGGCAGGGCGCACCGATGTCGAGCTGCTAAGGAAATTAGGCTCAGCCCAGTATGCATTGGGCAATCATGCTGAGGCTTCGTCCGCACTCGGCGAAGTGGTGAAACGTGGCGTAAAAGACAAAGACGTTTTCGCCATGTACGGCATGAGTCTCGCCGCCTCCGGTGAATGCAAGGAATCAGTAAACAGCCTTACCGCCGCGGTTTCAATGGGTGTCAACGACGTTGACGTCTTTAAGCAACTTGGATTTTGTCAATATCGCAACCAGGATTACAAAGCCGCCGCGGCAACTATTGGCCAGGCGCTTACAGCCGGTGCTAACGACAAGATCCTATACCTGTATAAGGGGCTTTCCGAATACGAACTAAAGAATTTTGCCGCTGCTGCCAATGACCTGACAAAAGCGGTGTCGCTGGGCGCACAAGATGTGCCTGCATTCATCGCGCTGGGAAACATATCCTTCAATCAAAAGCAGTGGCCCGATGCCATCAAATACTATGATGTAGTGGTGAACGGTGGAAGCGCGGAGGCAGGCATCTACGAAAACCGTGGACTGGCAAAAATGCATGCTGCCGATGCAGCTGGCGCCGTCGCTGATTTCGACAAGGCCCTGGCGATGGACGCCGGACTGAAAACAGCTCGCTATAACCGTGGCGCTATTCGCTTTGGCCAGTCAAAATATGCAGAAGCGTTGAGTGACCTGGAGGCATCGGGCGATGCCGGCGACGCGGCTGAAAAGAATCGCATGATGGGGATCGCCCTTTACCATACCGGTAACAAGGAAAAGGCAGCGTCACACCTCGAGCAAGCTTTGGTGAACGGCACCACTGACAAAGAGGCGCTGCGCCTTGCGGGCTACCTGCGCTTTGATAAAGGAGATTACAAAGGCGCCGCCGACGCATTGACGCGCGCCGAGGCGTCGGGGGTAACAGAACCCGCACTTTACTTGAAGCGGGGACTGGCGCACTACAAAACCGGCACTTTCGCCGCGGCCGCCACTGATCTGGAAAAGGCGGGCTCCGAAACACTGGAGGCCGCAGAAGCCCATGGCCTGTCGTTGGTTCAGCTTAAGCGCGAACAGGACGCCGCTCCCCTGCTGGAGAAGGCCGTAGCACTGGGAAGCAAGAATGCTGATGTACACTACGCCCTGGGTAACGCCGCCTTCCTCGCCGATGATTTCGCGAAAGCGATCCAGGCATACGACCGGGCCATTACTCTGGGCGCCAACCACGAAGTAATCTTCAACAACCGCGGCAAAGCAAAATTGCTGGCCGGTCAGGTTTCAGAATCCATCACCGACTTTGACCGTGCGCTCGCGCTGAAGAGCGATTATGTCCAGGCCTTTCGCAACCGCGGGGCGGCCCACTTCCAGTCCGGACGGTACGATCTTGCCATCAGTGACCTGTCCGCAGTAGTGACGCGCAACGAAGGCACGGGCGCCGACCTGGCGATGTTAGGTACGGCACGTTTTCACCAGAAGGATTATGCTGCTGCTGTCCAGGACCTCACACGGGCTATCGACGCCGGTTCAACCGATGTATCGGTAAGCGCGGTACGGGGCATGGCATACTGCCAACTGAAAGACTACACTAACGCGCTGCCCGACCTCAACCGTGCCATTGCGGGCGGATCAGCGGAACCCCAGGTACTCATGGCACGGGGTACAGCAAAGTACAACCTGGAAGACTACTCCGGCGCACTGGCCGATCTGGACAAAGCGATCGGCAGCGGTGAGAGTAGCGCCGAAGCCTACGACATGCGCGGACACTGCCGGTACCTTCAGAAAGATTATCCAGGCGCCCTTCAGGATTTCAGCAGTGCTGTCGAGCGCGACAGTAAGTTGGCCGTAGCCTGGTTCCATCGCGGTGATGTGAAGTTTATGACGAACGACTACAACGGCGCTATAGAAGATTACAACCAGGCCGCCGCGCTGCATCTCACGGACGCGAAATTGTTTAACAACCGCGGCAAGGCGTGGTATATGCTGAAGGACACGGAGAAAGCGCTGAAGGACTATGGCGAAGCGATACGGCTCAATCCCGAATATACGCGCGCTTTTGAAAACCGCGGTGACCTGATGCGGGAAGCCGGAAAGAATGAAGATGCGGTGAAAGATTATCGCATGGTGGAGAAGCTTTCCGAAAATCCTGACCCCTCCCTACTGCGCAAGATCGGTGATACCTATTTCGATGCGAAGATGTACGTGCAGGCGCACGATTACTTCAATCGCCTGGTAGCGGCCGGTGTCCGCGATGCCGATGTCTTCTACCGACGCGCGCTGATCAACACCGAAGCCGAAGAATATGGGGCAGCGCTGAGAGATTACGAAGAAGCGTTTAAAGGGGGCATGAACACCGCGGAACTGTTTATCAATCGGGCACGGGCTCACATCAGTCTGGGTGATACCAGGTCTGCCACAGGCGACCTGAATCGTGCCATTGAACTCGATCCGTCGAACCCGGATTTGTATTTCAACCGTGCGTTGATCAAAGAAGAAGTTGAAGACTACGAAGGGGCGATGATCGACTACAACAAGGTGGTTAGTCTGAATCCGAATGATGCGGTGGCCTTCTACAACAGGGCAACGTGTAAGTCGCAGCTTGGCGATTATGGTGCCGGTGTTTCAGATATGGACGAGGCCATCACGCTGGACCCAAAGAACGCAGCCTACTACAAACAACGAGGCAACTTTTATTATCAGATGAAGGAACAACAAAAAGCATGCTTTGACTGGCGCCGCGCGGTTGAATTTGGAGACGCCAAAGCAAAGTTCCAGATCGATCAGTACTGTAAGCGTTAGTCCCGATTCTGGAAAACTAAGGTTCCTGTAAACCAGCAATCGTGCTGTTTAGCGCGGCAAAAGGGTTTCATAAAACTGGTCGATTATTTGCTTTAACAGTATTAAAAGACATCAACCATATGCGACATTTTTTGATCTTCCTCGTGGGGGCGCTTCTTTTTGCCCCCTCCCGAGCCAACAGTGTTAAGATAATGGGTACCGTCACCACTGTCGTCGACGGCAACACGCTTGAAGTGAACACAAGCGAAGGACCAATGAAGATACTGCTGTACGGCATCGATTGTCCTGAACTCGGACAAGCTTACGGCGACGCAGCGAAAGCGCGCCTTGAAAAACTATTGCTCAACCGTCAGGTTACCGTCGATCTCGTTTCGCGCGACAGGAGAGGCAACCACTACGGCCTTGTATTTACCGAGGTGGGCGAAGACCCGCGGATTGACCTGCTCCGCGAGGGGCTTGCCTGGACTGTAGAAGACGGATCTTCGGCAGAACTCGAACCGTATCGCAGCTTTGCGCAACAAAAGCGCAGGGGCCTTTGGCAGGACAGCAAACCGAAACCGCCGTGGGTTTTCCGTAGAGAACAATCCATGCTCCAGCCGAAAGGAAGGTGATCAACCCCGCTGACGGAACTTTATCCCACCGTCCCGCGGTTTATCGATTCACTCGCCTGACTGCACAATTTTTTCAGCTGCACCACAGTTAAATATTTGTAATATCACGGGAGCTATGCGGTCAATATCTTTCCTTATTGTAATCTTCCTGGCCTGCGGGGTGAGTACGGCCTTTGCACAGAAGAAGGAGAAGAAATCGAAACGGTCCAGGAAGCAGACCGAAGTGAATCAACCCACTTCGATGGATCCGAGCTATCCGACGATGCACTATACGCCCAAAGTGAAGAGCGAACGCAAACGCGGTAAGAAAATTGAAGTCACGTATAACGCCGAGAAGCGCTACTATGAGCAGATGGAGCGCGTGGCCAAAGCGCGGAAGAAGGCCGAAAAGGAACTCATGAAGCCACAATACAGCGATCCGATGTACTTTGGTCATAAACGACCCCCCAAGAAACGCCCACCCGGCAAGATGAAGTATTGCAAGGAATGTGGCATCCGCCATTGACGTGCCCCAGGTGAAAAATTGATGAGGAAGAAGCTTCGGACGTAATCGGGTGCAAACGTCACTGATACCGATTGCATTAAGAGCTTAGGGTGAGGTACAACTCAACGGGACTTGCTTCGTTGGAAATATTCGACGTCGCTGTAAATTGCAGCTACGAATGTCTCATCACTTCACCAACTCATGACCAGACCTGTACAGGATGTCTTTCCAGACGATCATTCCATTCCGACTGAATTCCAACTTAATGAACCCATCGAGCAGCGTGAATATCTGCTCAATGGCGAACTCAAGATTTGGAACGGACCGCTTAACCCAGTCGTAAGTCCCGTCTATACCCGCGTCGACGGCAAGCTCAAACAGAAAGAGCTGGGCGCCACACCGTTGCTCACCGCACAGGAAGCTATGGCCGCGCTTGATGCCGCCGTCCGGGCCTACGATCTGGGACGCGGATCATGGCCGACACGCAGTGTAACGGAACGGATCGCCTATGTGGAGATCTTCCTGGAACGAATGAAGGAAAAGCGCGATGAGGTTGTGAAGCTGCTCATGTGGGAGATCGGTAAAACCCTTGGCGATTCGCAGAAGGAATTCGATAGGACATGCGACTACATTAGCGATACCATTCAGGCGTACAAGGAGCTCGACCGGAATTCGGCCAAGCTTGTTGAAGAAGCCGGCTTCATGGCCCAGATCAGACGCGTGCCCCTGGGGGTGGCGCTTTGTATGGGGCCCTACAACTACCCGCTCAACGAGACATTTTCAACGCTGATCCCCGCCCTGATCATGGGGAACGCGGTGATCTTCAAACCCGCGAAGTACGGCGTTCTACTCATCCGGCCGTTGCTCGAAGCATTTCGCGACAGCTTTCCGCCGGGCATTATCAATATTATTTACGGACGCGGCCGTGAGACTGTCGGCGCTCTCATGGAATCCGGGAAACTGGATGTGTTCGCCTTTATCGGAACGAACAAGGGTGCTAACGACCTGAAGAAACTCCACCCCAAGCCGCACCGGCTTAAGTCGATCCTGGGACTCGATGCCAAGAACCCGGCCATCGTGCTGCCGGACGCCGACCTCGATAGTGCGGTCAGCGAATGTCTCACCGGTTCGCTCTCGTTTAACGGTCAGCGCTGCACTGCCATCAAGATCATCCTTGTGCATAAGACCGTCGCGCCGTTGTTTATGGAAAAATTCATAGCCGGCGTATCAAAACTGAAAGCCGGGATGCCCTGGGAAGAAGGCGTCAGTTTAACACCTCTGCCGGAGCCGGGCAAGGTGGTATACCTTCAGGGATTGCTTGACGATGCGATACAGCACGGTGCGAAGGTGATCAATCCCGACGGCGGCGCGTCGGAATCTTCGTTCTTTTTCCCGGCAGTTGTATTCCCGGTTAATTCCCGAATGCGTCTTTATAGCGAAGAACAATTTGGTCCTATCGTTCCGATCATGACATTCGACGACCTGGAGGAGCCGATCCAGTATGTTGTCAATTCCAACTACGGCCAGCAGGTGAGTATTTTCGGAACGGACTCAAAGCGTATCGCCCGGCTGCTCGACGCCTTCGTCAACCAGGTAGGAAGGATCAATCTCAACGCCCAATGCCAGCGTGGACCTGATACCTTCCCCTTTACGGGACGAAAGGATTCCGCGGAAGGAACGCTGTCCGTCGCCGATGCGCTGCGGGTGTTTTCGATACGGACTATCGTGTCGACCCGGACGAACGAGATCAACAAGCAAATTCTCAGCACTATTATCCGGAACAGAGAATCCGCCTTCCTAAGTACGGATTATATAATATGACCAGGGCGACCGTCAGATCCTGAACGTTTTTTTAACAATGAAACATCTCAATATTCGTGTCACCGGCAGAGTGCAGGGTGTATACTTCCGCGCATCAGCACGCGAGGTCGCCATCAACCTCAAGCTGCGTGGCTTCGTGCGTAACGAACCCGACGGAACCGTTTACATCGAAGCGGAGGGCGACGATCAGGCCCTCGAAAAATTCGTAGCGTGGTGTAAACAAGGTCCGCCCAATGCCATCGTGAGAAACGTTGAGGTCCACGAAGGACCACTTCAGCACATGGGCGCGTTTGAGATCAGAAGATAGCATGGATGTACGCTTAAAATTCCTCGGAGGCGCCGGCACCGTGACCGGATCGCGATACCTGTTCACCGTGGGTGATTTCAGGTTTATGCTGGACTGCGGATTATTCCAGGGATTAAAACCCCTACGATTGCGAAACTGGGAACAATTTCCGGTCGACCCCGCAACCATCGACGCCGTGGTCGTAAGCCACGCCCACATTGATCACACGGGCTATTTGCCGAGACTTGTCCGGGAAGGATTCGAGGGCCCCATCTATTGCACCGCTCCCACCGCCGACCTTATGGAGATCATGCTTCTCGACTCGGCCAAACTCCAGGAAGAAGAAGCGGCGTTCGCGAGGAAGAAGGGATACTCCCGTCATGAAAACCCCATGCCTCTTTATACTGCGGAGGACGCACGGAATACTTTTCCCCGGTTCAAAGCGTATGGTTACGACGAACGCATCCGTATACACGACCGGGTAGAGATTGTGTACCGCGATGCCGGCCACTTGTTGGGATCTGCTATCGTCGAGGTTTACATCCAGGGCGACACGCAAACAAAGAAGATTGTGTTCTCGGGAGACCTCGGCCGGTATCATCAGGCCATGCTCAATCCTCCCGCTACCATTACGGAGGCCGACATTCTTCTGATTGAATCAACGTACGGCGACCGGGAAAATCCGGACGAAGATCCCTCCGTCGACCTGAAGCGCATCGCAAACGAAGCCTTTGCCCGGGGTGGGGTCCTGGTGATCCCGGCATTTGCTGTAGGTCGGACGCAATCGCTGCTACTGCACTTCCGGCGCCTCATGGAGGCAGACGCCATTCCCGATGTGCCGGTGTATGTGGATAGTCCTATGGCCATTTCCGCCACCTACCTCTTTTATAAGTATCCGGAGTATCACCGAATGGGGACCACCAGCCAGGATCTCGCGCACGAAATTGAAACCAACATGCTGGTCATGGTCAAATCGTCGGAACACTCACGCAGGTTAAACGATATATCCTCCCGGGCGATCATAATTTCATCGAGCGGCATGATGACGGGGGGTCGCATCCTCCATCACATGTATCACCGGCTGCGCAATGAGCGCGATACGTTTCTCATTGCCGGCTATCAGGCCGAAGGAACACGAGGTCGCAGCCTGCTCGAACAGTCGCCCACAATAAAAATGTTCGGAGAAGAGGTGCCGGTAAAATGCAAGGTCGAGTTCATTAGCTCAATGTCGGGTCACGCAGACCGGTCAGAACTTTTCCGATGGATGGAGGGATTCAAGGAGAAACCTAAAATGGTGTTCACGGTACACGGCGAATCCCCGGCCATTGAAACATATGCTCAGTCCATCCGCGACAAGTTTGGGTGGAAGGTGTTTGTGCCGCAGTACATGGAATCGTTTAGTTTGTTTGAAGGGATTTGAAAGTGACGGGGTTAGGTGGAAACGCTGTATTATCTTAGATGACTGTTATATCTTCCCGCATGTCTGATACTCCCGGCCCCATTGGTGTCTTCGATTCCGGAATTGGCGGGCTTACGGTGTTCCGCGATATCGTCGACCGGCTACCGGAGTATGACTTTGTGTACCTGGGCGATAATGCGAGGGTACCCTATGGAACGCGGTCGTTCGACACGGTATACCAGTACACCTGGGAATGCGTCCAACATCTTTTCGGGATGGGCTCACGACTGGTCATTATTGCCTGCAACACGGCGTCGGCCAAGGCGTTGAGAACGATCCAGCAACGAAACCTCGTGACGATAGAGAACTTGTATCGCGTTCTTGGTGTCATCCGACCGACGACGGAAATCGTGGGCATGCATTCCAAGTCGCGGCACGTCGGCATCCTGGCAACGCAGGGTACCGTAACCTCGATGTCGTATGCGATAGAGATCGGCAAGTTTTTCCCTGACATAAAGGTATGGCAGGAGGCCTGTCCCATGTGGGTACCGTTGGTAGAAGCTAATGAGCACAGGTCTCCGGGCGCCGACTATTTCGTGGAGAAGAACGTTTCCAATCTCCTTCGCATGTCGCCCGACATCGATACGATAATCCTGGGTTGCACCCACTACCCGTTGCTGGTCGATAAGATTCGAAAGTTCTTGCCCAAGGGGATTAAACTGCTGGTGCAAGGCCCGATCGTGGCGGAAAGCCTCGCCGATTACCTGAAACGCCACCCTGAGATCGAAGCACTGTGCACCACCGGTGGCACACGCAGGTTTTACACCACAGAGTCGGCCAGCGATTTTGATGAAAAGGCACAACGGTTCCTGGGAAACAGCGTTGCGTCGACGCATCTGCAGTTGTAACGCTCGGGGCACCGCGCAGTGAAGCACCATCGGACGTTTCTATATTCAAAATAAGAAAACGTGTCAATTGCGCCGACGCAGAGCTCCTGCGCCATTGTTGATCAAAAGCGTTATTATTGCAGCCGTGTTAACCTAACCATGACATGAATTCGATCGACACGGTAATCTTCGACCTCGGCGGCGTCCTGATCGACTGGAATCCGCGCTACCTGTACCGGAAAATTTTCAAGACCGAAGAAGAAACGGAATGGTTCCTGGCCAATATTTGTACGGCGGAATGGAACGACTTGCAGGATGAAGGTCGCTCCTTCGCGGAAGCTACGGCGGAATTGGTCGCGCGGCATCCTGAATGGGAGGTGCCCATCCGGGCCTGGTACGACCGGTGGGAGGAAACTATATCGGGACCTATCCACGGAACGGTCGAAATTCTTCGTACGGTCCGCAATACGGACCACAACCTTTATGCGCTGACGAACTGGTCATCGGAGAGCTTTCCCATCGCGCTCAAAAAATTCGATTTTCTGGGATGGTTCGACGGCATCGTCGTTTCCGGTGTCGAAAAAATGCGCAAGCCCGATCATAGGTTCTACCGGGTACTGTTCGATCGATATTCCATAGAGCCTACGCGTTCGGTCTTTATCGACGACAATGAAAAGAACATCCTGGCAGGTAAAGAATTAGGCCTCAATGTGATCCGCTTTGAAGGCCCCGATCAACTGCGGGCCGATTTGCTGAAACTCGGAATCGCCGTGTAAATTTCCCGTCTTTTTCGTATACTCATGGGAGGATCCTAACACCGACCGACCATGGGAAAATTTGTCGTAAGTACCCGTAAGGATGGCGAATTCCAGTTTGTGCTCCAGGCTGCAAACGGGCAGGTGGTACTCACCAGCGAAGGATATACAACCAAAGCCGCCTGCCTGGATGGCATTGCTTCCGTTAAAAAGAATGCCCCACTTCCCGAACGATATGCCCGTAAGAATACCGCGAACGGGAAATTTCATTTCACGCTGACCAGTACCAATGGGCAAGTCATTGGATCCAGCCAGGTATATGAAAGTCAGTCTGGAATGGAGAACGGGATTGCGTCGGTCAGGATCAATGCACCGGAAGCACCCATTGAGGAAGCGGACTCCTAGGTAGAGGCAGAGGCAGACGCAGCGGGTAGCGAAACAAGACTGGGTCTTCCTACTTAAACTAGGGTTGATAGTTCAGAACTACAGTACTGATAATATCACAGCATTCATGTAACTGCTCCTCGGTGATCACCAGCGGCGGTGCCAGGCGGATAATGTTGCCGTGAGTGGGTTTTGCCAGCAGGCCTTGCTCCATTAGCTTGACGCATACCTTCCAGGCGGTATCTGACTCCGGGCTGTCGTTTATCACGATAGCATTGAGCAGTCCCTTTCCCCGCACCAGCTTTAACAAGGACGACTTGTTCACCAGTTCAGCCATCCGCTCCCGGAAGCTGTTCCCCAGATCATAGGCATGTTCGGCGAGGTTCTCGTCTTTCAGAACCTGCAAGGCCTCTACCGCAACCGCAGCGGCCAGCGGGTTACCGCCAAATGTGGAGCCGTGCTCCCCCGGCCGGATCACCAGCATAATGTCATCGTCGGCAAGAACGCAAGACACCGGCATCACACCGCCCGACAGCGCCTTGCCTAACAACAGGATATCTGCCCTGACGTCTTCATATTCCGATGCAAGCATCCGACCTGTTCGTGCCAGGCCAGTCTGTATTTCATCCAAAACCAGAAGGACGTTGTGTTCCGTACACAATTCCCGGGCCGTTCGCAGATAGCCTTCTTTCGGAACATAAACACCGGCCTCTCCCTGGATGGGTTCGACCACCAGGCCACACACATTTGGATTGCGCAGGGCTGTCGCCAGGGCATCCGTGTCATCGTAGGGCACAATCTCGATCCCCGGCAAGTACGGTCCGAACCCACGACGTGCATCCGGATCGGTCGACGCCGAAATAATACTGGTCGTGCGACCGTGGAAATTGCCCTTCGCAAACACGAGTACCGCTTCGTTATCGGGAATTCCTTTCTTAGTGTAGCCCCATCGCCGCGCCAGCTTCATGCCTGTTTCGACAGCTTCCGCGCCGCTGTTCATGAACAAACTCTTTTGGTAGCCGAAAGTTTCGCAAATGTATTTCTCGGCCAGCCCGAGTTTGTCGTTGTAAAATGCACGCGACGTCAGCGTGAGCTGCCTGGCCTGCGTAATCAACGCATTGATAATCCGCGGATGGCAGTGGCCCTGGTTGACAGCGCTGTAGGCGGACAGGAAATCGTAATACCGCTTTCCCTCCACGTCCCAGACATAAACACCCTCACCCCGTGAGAGTACCACAGGCAGCGGATGATAATTATGCGCGCCATACTGATCTTCCAGTGCAATAGCCTCCTGACTTGATACGACCGATTCGGCCAAAATATTCGCGGATTTAGTTACCATAGGCCTCAAATTTACGGAAATACAAGCACAACCGGTAATCAGTGAAAAGAGGCGAACCGATTTGAGGGCCCGAGAAAAAGTACCTGGTTGACACAAATTGTCCGACTTCTTCCCCAATTTGCACACATGGAATTGATATATCTCATTGCTGGTGTGGTCCTGGGTGCCGCAGCCGCCTGGCTGATGGCGAGGAGCAGGGCTGTTGCCGACCGCCGCCAAAATGAGACGTCGCTGGTGGTGGAGCAGGAAAAAGTTAAATCGCTTACTGAGCAACTTGCGGAAGCACGACGCTCAGGCGAAAGCGAGCGGCAGAAAATACTGGAATTGAATCACGCGCTGGCCACGCTGGAGGCCGACTACCGGAATCTTGAAGAGAAGCTGCGGGAACAAAACCAGGAATCCCTGGCGCTGCAGGAGAAGTTCACCAAGGAATTTGAAAACCTCGCCAATCGGATCTTTGACGAAAAGAACCGGAAGTTTACCGAGCAAAACAGGACGCAATTGTTCGACATGCTGAAACCCCTGGGTGAACGCATTGTCGAGTTTGAAAAAAAGATCGATCAGACGCACCGGGATGCAATCGAAAAGAATGCAAGCCTTTTCAACGAACTAAAGAATCTGAAAGATCTCAACCTTCAGATGAGCGAGGAGGCGCGCAACCTGACACGCGCTCTGAAAGGCGACACCCGCACACAGGGTGCGTGGGGCGAGTTTATCCTCGAGAGCATCCTGGAAAAGTGCGGTCTCGAACGCGGTCGAGAATTTACCGTGCAAGAAGCCTACGTGGCCCCTAATGGCCGCCGTCAACAGCCTGATGTGGTGGTCCACCTGCCTGACAACCGTCACATCATTATCGACTCCAAAGTGAGCCTTACGGCATATGACGCCTATGTGAACAGCGAAACGGACGAGGAGCGCACAGCAAGTGTAAAGGCGCACCTTCAATCCATCCGACAACACATGCGCCTGCTTGCCGACAAGAACTATCAGAAGAATTACAGCGACAACGGGCTCGACTTCGTTATCATGTTTATCCCGCTCGAACCCGCCTACCTGCTGGCCATACAAGCGGAACGCACACTATACGAAGAGGCGTTCGACAAGCGTATTGTGTTTGTCAGTCCCACCCTCCTCCTTCCGTCGCTCCAGCTGATCCGCAGCGTTTGGCGGCAGGAGTATCAGAACCGTCACGTGCTGGAGATCGCCAAGCGCGCCGGCGATCTTTATGATAAGTTCGTTGGGTTTACTGAAGACCTGCTAACGTTGGGGAGACACCTGGAAAGTTCGAAGCGGTATTATGACGATTCCATGAAGAAACTGTGTGAAGGTAACGGAAACCTTGTCAGCCGGGTGGAGCAGCTCAAAAAACTCGGCGCCCGCGCCGACAAAGCCATTGACTCACGGCTTCTGAGCCGCGCCGAGGATCAACCCCAGCTGTTCGACTGACCCTGTCGGCCCGCGCTTCGACGACCCCGCCCGCAAATTCTTTGGTCCGGACATAAAATGGTTTGACTTTTGCCGTTACTTTGTAAAACCACTTTTGAAACTTGGCCAGGATCCGAAAGATTTTGCTCTACTTTTTGCTGGCTTCCGGTGTCTTCGTGGGCATACTGGTTGGCCTTGTCGTCCTGTACAAAGACCGGATCATCAGGGAATTTATCCGCGGAGCGAACGAAAACCTCAACACCAAGGTCAAGATCGCCCAAACCGACGTCTCCTGGTTCGACCGTTTCCCCAGGCTTTCCATCGTCCTTACCGACGTATACATTGAAGACAGTCATGAGGGCATGTACCCGCTGCTCACCGCTGACAAGGTTTCTTTTCAGTTGGACCCTTTCGCTGCATTGCGCGGTAACCTGGTCTTTCACGGCGTCGCCATAACAGGCAGTGAAGCAACCCTGAAGATCGACGCGAACGGCGTCAACAATTATACGATAACCAAGAACACGACGAGCGACACCACGAAGGCTGTACGTTTCGACCTCGAAGACGTAAAACTCACGCAGACACGCGTTCGCTATATCGATTACCGGGTCGACGAAGAGTACATTTTTTTCACCCCCAACCTCCGCGCCAACATTAACGCACGCGGTGCGCAGTACGGGATCCAGGCAGAAGGTGACATCACTACGGAAAAGATCCGTATTAAGAAAGCCGAACTATTTACCGGAAAGGAGTTCAAGATCGATAGCGACCTCGTCTACCACGACGACTTGCGTAAACTATCCATCGACCCGTCGGAGCTTGCGCTGGAATCCTCGAAATTCCTGGTGAGCGGCACCTATGAATGGAAGGACGATGCGATGATAGACCTTCAGGTGGAAGGTCGCAATACCGATATTCGCACCCTGCTATCCTTTACGCCGGAAAAGGTGAATAAACGTTTTGAACGATACAGGAGCAAGGGCGACATGCACTTCAATGCGCACCTTAAAGGCAAGGTAGGTAAAGACACCAGCCCATCCCTCTCCGCATCGTTTGGTTTTTCGGAAGCCACCATCTACCACCCGGAGTCACGAGCGCGCATCGAGCACGCCAACCTGGATGGTTCCTTTGCCAGCGCACATGTGTCCAACCCCACCGAGGCCGTACTTGTGTTGAAGAACATAAATGGCAGGCTGAACGGCAAGTCGTTCTTCTCCAATCTTACGGTTCGGAATTTCGCCGACCCCGCGTTGCAACTCGACTTCAAAGGCGTGCTTGAAGCTGGGTCCCTTCTCGATCTCTTTCCCGTGAAAGATGTCAGCGCTGTCTCGGGAGCGGTCACAGCCGACATCACCTTCACCGGAAAGCTTGCGTGGTTGAAGGATCGGAAATCTTCACAACGCGCACAGGCACGAGGCTCCATCGAACTCGCTGATATCGCCTTCCTCTACGGCAGGGATAAGTTCTCGTTGCGCGACATCAACGGCACGCTTCAGTTCAACAACCACGATCTTGCACTTAGCAATGTGCGGGCGCGGTTAGGCCATAGCGACTTCCTGGTAAATGGCTTCTTCAAGAACGCCGTTGCATTTCTTTTCTTCCCGGATCAACCCATTGGTATTGAAGCCGATCTGCAATCCCGATTTGTCGATCTGGACGAGTTGTTCGCGCTTGGGTTCTCATCAAACTCCGGGAATGCCAGCAATGCGGAGTACGAATTTCGGATCTCAGACGATGTCAATCTAAGGTTCAACTGCAACCTCGGATCACTTCGCTACAAGAAGTTCAAGGCGCGCGACATCCAAGGCGACCTTCTGGTCCAGAACAGCACTGCAGTGTCGCGAAACATCAGCCTTACTTCGATGGGTGGCGCCATCTCCGTTTCCGGACGTGTCGACGCGCGCAACAAGGGACGCGTGAACGTGTCCAGCGTAGCCAACCTCGCGGGCATACACCTGGACAGCGTCTTTTACGTGTTCGAAAACTTCAACCAGACATTTATCCGCGACGCTCATCTGAAAGGACAAGCGTATGCCGACGTCGATTTGCGTATGGTGTTAAACCCCGCCCTGCGGCTGTTCTCGGAAACGCTGGTTTCAGATATAGGAATCGTCATCCGTAACGGCGAGCTCAACGACTTTGAGCCCATACAGAAACTCGACAAATACCTGGACGACAAAGGACTCGACAGGGTGCGCTTTTCTGACATCAGAAACGAAATCCACATCGAAAACAAAAAGATCTTCATTCCCCAGATGGAAGTGCTGACCAACGTCACCAACATGCGCATCAGCGGAACGCATACCCTCGACCAGCAAATCGATTACCGGGTGGTAACACCATTGCGTAGCTATCGCAAAATAAACCTGGGCGAGGCGCGTGCTGCCATAGAAGACAATGGCAACGGACAAAGTAAACTATTCCTGAAAATTGCCGGCACTACGGACAACTACCGCGTAGTGTACGACACCGAATCCGTTCGAAAGAAAATCGGCGACGATATTAGAAATGAGATCACCGAACTGAAAACGATTTTCCGCAATCGCGGACAGACCGAGCCGGAACAGTCTGCCCCTCAACTCGAAGAGGATGATTATTTCGACTGGGAAAACTAGGT
>DATGQD010000031.1:0-11963 GCA_035304385.1 Cyclobacteriaceae bacterium | reverse complement strand
GTTAAATTGGTCGGTATCGACTCCCATAATATCGACAACACTACAGGAAAAACGCGCCCTGTCCACACCACCCTGCTGGGAGCCGAAATCCTGATTGTAGAACACCTTTGCAATTTACATCTATTACCACCCGATGGATTTACCTTCAGCGCCGTGCCTCCGAAATTTAAGGGTGTCGGCACCTTCCCGGTCAGGGCCTTTGCACGACTCAAACAAACTGAATAGATTACCATATCAGCCACCATGAAAGAACATAAATACGTTACCACAATTGAATGGACCGGCAACACGGGCGCAGGCACGGCCGACTACAAAAGCTATGAACGAAGCCATAGCATAATCATCGAGAACAAGCCTCCGATACACGCCTCCTCCGACCCCGCCTTTCGCGGTGATAAAACCCGCCACAACCCGGAGGAACTCTTCGTCTCGTCGTTCTCGTCATGCCACATGCTTTGGTACCTTCACCTTTGCGCCGTCAATAACATCGTCGTGGAACAGTACACCGACATCGCCGAAGGCATTATGATGGAAGAGAACAGCGGCAAGGGACATTTTACTGAAATTATACTACAGCCAACCGTGGTTGTAAAGAGTCAGGACATGGTCGCCAAAGCGATCGAACTCCACGAGAAGGCTAACGAATACTGCTTCATGGCCAACTCGGTGAAGTTTCCGGTCAGGCATAGGGTGAGGGTCGTGGCAATGAGTGAATGAGTGAATGAGTGAGTGAGTGAATGGGTGAATGGGTGAATGGGGGTCGCCTGGCGGCGACGGGGTGAACCACGTGTTGGGGTAAACGATATGACTCGTTTTTTTATTGGTACAGATTCCTAAACTCCATCTGTGGTGGAGACTCGGTAGGGACGCACGGCGTGCGTCCCTATAATAACCCGTAATTAATTTTGAATACCTCTAACCCTTCTTCACCAACGCATACTCGATCACAGGCTTACCGCGCGTACCGCCATCGCCAGGATGGAAGCTCACGAACCGCAGCTTATATACATTACCCGCGGCGTCTTTGATCAGATAGAATCGGTCGGTCTTTACCCCGGCCTGGTCTGCTGGCGACGTCACCCGCCAGCCTGAGCCGATCGTGCTCCTGCCCTCCTCGAAAGTAACACCAGCGAGGTTGTCTTCACCAAAGCCATCATAAGTCACGCCCCCCGTAGCCATCACTTCCGCAGCCTGCGTTCCGCCGTGATGGTTGACAAAGACAAGGTCTGAAAAACCGTAGGGTATATAATTTCCGGGTGCTCCTGTAAAATACATACTCCACGTCCAGACGAAATCCCACTTGTCGTGCGCCGGCTCAACACTCACCTTACCCTCTTCGAAGCTGAAGAATTCGAAGTTGTGGGTGTCACCTTTTGAAATATCGGCCGTAGCAAATTCGCTTTCGTTGATCGCGGCATACTGAACCGTATAGCCATCGTCATTGCGGAGGATCCGCACTTTAACCAGGTCTTCAACCGGTCCGATACCACCATGTCCCCCTACTCTATTGATAACATACACTTTATTTTCACTGTCCGTCTCAGAAACAGCGGCGATCACCGTATTATCCAGGTCGCCATGCGGATCGTCAATGATATCCAGTGTTCCCTGGCCCAGGCCAGCCACCAATACATCCGGGTCGATATCGGCGGCCGTTACCTGCGACAGATCAGTCTTGTCTACCATAACCGCCGTAGCGCCGGAAGCGTAGTTGATGATCACCCGGAAGTCGTCACCATTATAAAACCCAAGATCCCAGCTGGTCCGGGCTACCGGTACCTGTACATTCTCACTGAGGTCGACAAACACGGAGTTGCCCGCACTCGCGCCGGACTCCGCGCCCAGGATTCCATTGAGCGTAAGCTCCGCACCCTCGGACACAATGGACGAAAACGACAATACCACCTGCGCAGTACCGCCGATCACCACCGGGTCATCCGCGTCCACAATGACGAAGGTAATCGACTCATCCCCTTCAAGAAACACGTCCGCTTCGCGAACCACTTTAAACGATACAGATGACGCATTAGCCGGGATGGTTACCACGAGGGTACTGCCCTGCGCCGCGGGAACGGTAGTAAAATGCTCACCGTAAGCCACACCTTCTGTTGTGAGTGAAAGTGTAACCGCTACCGGACTTGCCACCGGACGCGATGCGTTCAAAGTGATTTCCGCTTCGTTATCGTCATCTCCCAGACCTGCGGAGGATGCAGAGAAGGTTAAGGCATTGTCGGGGAGCGGCGGCTCATCGTCGTCGCAAGAGACGGAAAAACCGAGGAAACATATAGCGGCTATCAACGTGCCGGCGCGTGAAATTGTTCTATTCATAATGAGTATTGAGTTTTGAAGGTGTTATTATCAACAGTAGTGTTATTTCATATCAGTTCAATTGGAAGTTTAGTGCCACGACAAACGATCGGCCGAAGCTCATCGGCACCGGACCACCGGTACTGTGCGCGCCGTTCGTGTCCATCGAGGTATTTTGCAACCGTGTTACGTTCAAAAGATTCCTGACTCCGACCGTGAGATCCAGGTAACGCGCGATCCGTTGTTGCGCCATGATATCAACCCAGTGAAACGCCTCGCGACTCGCCAGGTGATAGCTGTCGTCTTCGGTATACTCGTACACCGACCGTTTGCCGGTGAACTTATAGTACCCTGAAAGTTTGGTGCCCGCCTTTGGGAAACGGTACGCGACGCTGGTGTTGACCTCAGGTGTCCACATCAGTTCAGGGAGAGACGGCGCCTCGCCCGACAACTCGTTATACACTCCAATGGCTGCGATACCTACGGACGCGTTCAACTGATTATGGGTGAACGACTGTGTGAGGGTGGCGCCTGTGGTCTTGTACTTCGCGACGTTTATATAGGTGTTGATGCCAGAATTATCCGGGCTGACACCCAGGGCGATCATATTGTCGAAACGGTTATAGAATAAACCCAGTGTCGTTGTCTCGAGAAATGTGTCGGGTGCTTTCGTGTGCGACGAAAGCGACAATGAAAAACTGTCCGAATATTCGGCTTCCAGGTTGGGATTGCCAACGATAGAATGGCTCGAATCAAAGAAGTAGAAATACAGTTCACGCAATGCCGGTGCACGGAAGCCACGCGCATATGCCGCGCGAAGGTCGAGTACCGGCGAAAGGCGAGCCTTCACATTAAGGGACGGAATCAACGGCGGTGCATCGTACACCGTGTTGTATATCATCCTGACGCCCGGTCGGATGGTAAGAAAGTGTACCGGCTTGATTTCCGCGGAGATGAACGCGGCATAGTCGCCAATAGACCGGCGCTTGTCCATGCGGTCGCCCGCACCCTCATTCCAGTTGATGTCGATGCCCGGCTGCAGCGACACGTTGTCCGACACCCGATGGAGAAAGGTGCCCCTGAACGTTGTACTTGTAAACGCAGAGCGATCCTGTGAACCCGGGTCCGGCGACAAAAACCGTTCACCGCTATTGACGTTGAACAGCGTCGTCATCGTTCGGCGCGAATAGTCCTGAAACGAGGCGACCGAATTGAATGTCCAACGGTCGCTGATATCCCAGTCGGTATGAAACTGGTGGGTAAAACGGCGTGTGATGTACTCCTGATCGGTGGCGAAGCCCGTGTTTGCATTGGCGGCGCCGGGCGATGAAAGCGACTCATCGACGATGTTAAGACGATACCAAACATTGACGCGATTCCGGGCGAAGCCGACCATGCCATTGCCGAGCCACTGTTCTTTTGGAAGCCATTCGCGCTGACGTCCTACGCTGTGGCCACGAAGCCCACCGAACGTGTTGCGCGTAATGCCTCCGCCGGCATACCAGTAACTGCCCTGCCAATCCACCGCTACGTTTTCGTTGTGGGTACCTTCTCCATGGAACGGCTTATACGCCGTGCCGGCAGACTCTTCCTGAATTCGGACGCGAACACCCAATGTGTTTTCCTTCCGCCCCCCTTTACGGGTGATGATATTGATCACGCCGGCGAGGGCATCGGAACCATAGACCACCGACAGCGGGCCCTCCACGATCTCGACACGTTCAACCATATTCATGTCGATCTGGCTGAGGCTCTCCCGCGTCGCGTCACGGTCTACCAATGGTACACCGTCAAGCAGTATCTTGACATTCTGACCGCTCATACCCATGATCGAAATGTCGGATGTGCCGAGTACCAGGTCGTTGGAGAAATGTATTCCAAGCTCTGTATTGAGCACATCACGGATTGTGGTTGCACTGCGGGCGTCGATCATCTCCGCGTTTATGGTGCGCACCTGGTACACCGATTGCCGGAGACTCTGCGGTTCAAACTGTCCGGTGACAACCACTTCCTCCAGGGCGAAGGTCTGCAATGAATCCTGTGCCCGGAGGGTAAATGAAACAAGAAGAAGTATGACGATCAGCGTACGTTTCATAGGTCGCTTGTTATCGGCTGATGACCGAGATTGTTGATAAGCTCCCGCCAGGCTTCGCGTTCCGGAATGCCCGGCTTGCGGAGGCCAAAGAATTGCGCAATGAGGTTTCCGTCGACGTCAAACAATTCCACGGAAGTGACATCGCCCTCGGTTGTCGGCTTCTTCACCACCCATCCCGAGTGAACATCATCCATCAGCAGGTGCATATTGAAATCGGGGTCCAGTACGTTGAGCCATTTTTGTGAACCGCGTTCCAAAACCCGGATCGTTCTTACCTTGCCCTGGTGTATCTGGATGTTGCCGCGGTTTCCGGCGAAGACCATAATCGGGAGTTTTGAGGCTGCCGCTTCTTCCAGTATCTGTTGCGGGGCCACCTGGGCGTCGATGGGAAACGTAAACGCGCCATTGGCCAGCTCAACAGCATGCAGGCGCGATACCTTGTGTTTGCGTATCATACCAAAGAAGTCGTGCGTATCTTTTAACGCACCCCACTCTTCAAGCAACGCATCCTTGTTGACGTCGACGTCAAGCGTTTCTTTCGTCCAGGGTGTTACCTCCAGCGGCGTACGTTGATCCGCAGCGCGGAAGTCGGCGATTATCTTTTCGTAGGCATCTTCCTTGCTGCCTTCCTGCAGGTATACCTTAATGATTGCATCGCCGGCCTTATCAAATACCTGTATACTCCGGAGTACCCGGTCGGCCTTCTTATCCGTAACCGCGAACGCCAGGTGCCAGGCAGCAAAGAATACGCGAAGTTCAATAGGCCCCACTACGGTTGCCATGGCATGGTTGCCCGAGCCCATAACATCGATTTTCTGGAAAGATCCCTTGTGTTCCAGAATACATGAATCGTTTCGGGTCAGGGACATTACGCGACCCAGCGTTTTGAAACCGACGAGAAGATCAGGCCAGGGTCCTTGCAGGCGAATGACGTCTGTTCCAATCTTCGTGGCCAGTAGTTCCGCCTCGCTCACGCCAAGTTCTTTTGCGGCATCGCGGATGCGCAGGTTCGGTCGTTCATGGAGGAGTTCATTCCAGGCTTCAGCAAGCATTGTATTCTTTGACGTTACTTGGCTCATTGTATCACAGGTTTTAGTATGGATTGATTATTCACTGACGGAAATGTTTCAGGGATGATAAAAGGGCATCCGCTGCACGGGTCGTGATATACGTTGACGTTACAGCGGAAAGTCTTCTGGATAACCGCGCGTGTAAAAACTTCACGCGCGCTTCCCGACGCGACGAGTCTTCCGTCGCCGATGAAATACAGTTCGTCTGCAAAACGTGCCGCCTGGTTGAGGTCATGGACGATAGCCATCACGCCGATATTTCTCCCGCACACTTGTCGTGCGAGTGCGAAAATGTGCTGTTGCTGCGCGATGTCCAGGCTGGCGGTGGGCTCGTCCATCAATACATAGCGCGGATGTACCGCGTCATCCCACACCTGGGCAAGAACGCGCGCCAGCTGCACACGCTGCTTCTCCCCTCCCGACAGGGTGGGGTAGCTCCGGTGACGAAACTTGTATACGTCGGTAAGCCGCATCACTTCCGCGACAATCCGCTCGTCGTGCGAGCGGCGCGAACGATGCACATGCCTTCCCAGGTGGATGACCTGCTCAACCGAAAATGCAAACTGAACGACCTGCTGCTGTGGCAACACGGCGCGAAGCATGGAGAGCTCAGTCGACCGATACGTCCTCAGGTTCTTGCCATTCACCTTTACTGCACCTTGTGAGGGCGTCTGCTCGCCGGCGATGATCTTCAATAGCGAGCTTTTTCCCGCGCCGTTAGGCCCCACCACGGCAGTGAACTTACCGGGATGCAGTTTGATACTGACATCATCAAGGATCACCTTGCTGCCGATGCGGAGCGATAAGTCGTTAGCTTCATACATAGTCAGATCTCTCGTTTGGATTTCGCATTGAGCAACAACATGACAAAGAAAGGCGCGCCGATGAGGGCGGTGACAACGCCGATAGGCAACTCCGACGGACGCGCGATGGTCCGTGCGAGGACATCAGCCAGCACCAAAAGCAGCGCTCCACCCAATACCGATGCCGGAAGTACAAGGCGGTTGTCGGGATGGAACAGTACGCGAACGAGGTGGGGGATTACCAGGCCAATAAACCCGATCATCCCTGCCAGGGATACGCTTACGCCGACGCCCAACGCGCTGAAGAAAATGACAAGCATTTTGGTGCGCTCAACATCCACGCCGATGTAATACGCCTCTGCTTCACCCAGGGCCATTACATTGAGAGCGCGGCTGAAAAAGAGCAGCACGGTGATCGACAGAAGGATCAAGGGTGCAGCCACAGCTAGTTTTTGCCAGGACGCACCGCCCAGGTCGCCCAGCGTCCAGAAGGTGAACGTCCTCAGTTGATTTTCGTCGGCATAAAAGATCGAAAGCCCTATGAGAGCGCCGGTCAGCGCGTTGACCGCGACGCCGATGAGGATCAACACGGCGATGTTTGTGCGTCCGGCCTGTTCGCTGAGTTTGAGGACCAGGAACGTGGCGCCTAGTCCGCCCGCGAACGCCGCAAACGGAATGAGCAGTTCGTACGTCCAACCCGCCAGACTGATGGAAGCACCGAACACAACGACAACCACGACAGCTGCTGCTGCTCCTCCGGAAACCCCGATGAGGCCCGGCTCAACCAGTGGATTTCTGAATACACCCTGAAGGGCCGCTCCGCTGACGCCGAGCATCGCACCGATCAGCATAGTCATTACAATTCGCGGAAAGCGAATGGTGGTGATGACGAGCTCGTGTGTGCTGTCAATTGCTACCCCTTTAAACAGTCCCAGATTTTTGAGCAGGATAATGCCGACTTCGGACACAGGAATAGACACGGCACCGATGGTAAGCGAAAAGAGCATCGCCACCAGCAGGAGGATGGCCAGGCCGGGAATGACTGATGAATTGCCGACTCTACGCAGCGTTACTGTCGCGTCCATCCCCTGGTCAGTTTGCGATTTCGGGATGGAGTAATGCAACGAGTTCCTTCACTGCTTCTCCGAACCGGGGTCCGAAGTTGGTCAGCTTCAGCGTTTCGACACTGACGATTTGCTTTTTCTTCCCCGCGGTAGTCTGCGCCACGCCGGGTATCTTCAATGCGCCATCCACGCCGCCGATGCTTTGCAATCCCGTGGAGACCATAACCAGGAACTCCGGGTTGGATGCGATCAGCGCTTCGGTATTCAAAGGCTTGTATCCGGATACATTGGCGATAGCGTTGTCGGCGCCTACATAGTCGAGGATGTCTGCAAACGTACCCTCGCCGGCGACGCTGACGGTTGCCGTGCCCCTATTGAAAATACACAATACCTTTGGCGTGTGGCTGCTCTTACTGAGTAGCGTCTTAGCTTCAGCGAGCTGGGCCTCGTTCCGTGCGATGAGCGCGGCGCCCTCTTGCTCACGGCCAACCGCTGAGGCGATTTGTTCGATACACCGCCGGGTGTCATCAAAGCTCGTTCGCTCCGGGACGACCACGAGTCGGATGCCGCTGTCCGCGAGTTGCCGGAGGACTGCATCTTCAACGTAACCTTTTTCCGCGATGATCAGCGTCGGCTTCAGGCTGAGGATGCCCTCGGCGCTGATTCCCGACCGGTACCCGATGGAAGGGAGTTCGCGAACGCGCTCGGGATATAGACTGGTTCGGTCGACACCCACGATCTGATCACAGTCGCCCAGCGCACACACCGTTTCGGTGACGGCGCTGCCCGCGGTGACGATGCGTTGGTCCTGGCCGTAGGTGGCCGACACTATTAATAATAGTGCCAGCAGTAGAAGGCTGATTCTTGACATAGTTTAGAATAATTCTAAACAAAGATAGGTCTGCACTACAACCGCGGGCAATCGCCTCAAAAAGCCATTTTTCAAGTACCCCCGGCAGGGTAAGCCCTACCCTGAACAGGGTAACAGAGCAGCGGTCAGTTTATTTGGAATAATTCTAAATAACGGCTAACTTCGCGTGCGCAATGATGGTGGAAAGTCCGGGGATAAGAATTTTGCTTGCTGACAATCAACCGCTTACAGTAGCGGGACTCCAGGCGTTCCTGGCGGAAAGAGACGATATCCACCTGGCCGGCCACGTATCCCGCCCGGCGGCGCTCACCGAATGCATCAACAAGCATCAGCCCGACGTGCTGATGGTGGATTACAACATCCCCGGGTTCATCACCCTCGCCACATTGGAGCAGGTCGCGCGGGAGTTTCCCCACCTGAACATTCTGATCCTTTCATCCGATAACAATAAGGCAACCATACTCCGGGTATTGCAACTGGGGATCAGGGGTTATCTCACGAAACAGTGCAGCAAGGAGGAAATCTGGCTCGCCATCCAGAGCGCGGCGCGGGGCGAGAAATTCTTCTGTCATAAAATCCTCGACATCATTATGGAAGAGCGGTTCCCTGCCACAGAGCCGGACTGTGATCCTGCTGTACTCACAGAACGGGAAACCGAAATACTTCATCTCCTGGCCAGGGGTCGGTCGACACGACAAATTGCCGACCGTCTGCATCTTAGTCCCCATACCGTTCAAACCCACCGCAAAAGCATTATCCGCAAACTCAACATCAAATCCCCCACCGAGTTTGTGATCTATGCGATGAACCTGGGGATCATTCCGGCGGTGCGGGCGGGACAATGAATGGAGTCGCCTGGCGGCGACGGTGAACCATACCCTCAATACACACACGCTGCGCGTGAGCGAACATGGCCCTCACGACAATCTCATCGATCTCTATTTGGTCACGTCAACCTTCTTCACCAGCACGTCTCCCTCCCCGACATACGCTATCAGCAATGTTTCATCATCAATAAACGTCACCACTGGAAACGCTCCACCCTGACGGTCTACAATATCCTTCATAACCGTTCCATCATGGTCACGCAGGTAGATCACGATTGATGCATCTGTGTTGTCGCCGTGATGTTCATGGCCTCCCGTTACGGCAGCGTGCTGTTCGTTTTCCTCAGCAACGATTACCGACTGGCCGCCTTTAGATGCCAACTGCGGATGGCGTGCCGCCCCTGAAATGAACTCCCGTGATGCAAAGGTGTCGCCTCCATCCGATGAGAAGGAATAATAAAGTCCCGGTCTGCCTCCTGCGGTAAACCAGACGACTTCAAGCCGATCGCTATCCGCGCTCATTGACGCGCCCGTGTGCGGGCAGCCGTCGACGATCCAGTTGTCGTTGCTGACCATACGGGGAACAGAAAACGTCTTTCCGCTATCCGATGAAACAATATGTGCGAAATCGCGTACCGTCCCGTTAACCGTCGCCTCTATATCCCTGTAAATAATATGCACATGCCCTTGCGGATCTGCCCTTATCGCAGTACGACAACATTGGCATACCGTCTCACCAACCTGCTGATCGTGTTGAAAGCCATCCCTGCCTAATGTGCGAGCAAAGAAAAGCGACGAACCTTCACTCCCTGGCCGGTGCCTGCCGTCGAGCCATGCTACGCCGACCTCGCCATCCGGGAGCGCGGCAACATCGAAGAAACTCCTGCTGTTGTCCTCCAGCGTATCACTGTGGACGAACTTTGGCTCGGTCCAGGTCGCACCATCGTCGAACGACTGGGTATACAGGATCGAGCTGGCGTATTTGTTCTTTTCCGTGGGATGCTTTCGCCCGAATACTGCCACCACCGTTCCGTCACGACGGAAGGCTACCTTGTTCATACGCTCGCCGTTTGCATCGGTGCCGCGCGATGGCGTTACCGCTATCGGAGCGTCAAAGGTACCCGACTGCCGGTTATACGTGGCGTAATACATCATGTCGCCTTCCGGACCGACACCCGTCCAGCAAAGGACGGTGCCCGCCGGACCCGAAGTGAAGTACGGCGCCGTCGCGTTGGTTGCCGTAAAGACCGTAACAAATTTATCATCCGCCGGTCGTGCGCTGCACGATGCCATGATCACGGCAACGGCCATCCCTAGCATCAACCGTCCTGTGTTGTTAGTTTTCATCGCCAAACTTCCCGGAAAAATTATACTGAATACCGAACACGAAGGTCCTGGGCGGGGCGGGCGTAAACGTCGCACGGTCGCCCTCGCGATTGCCGCGGGTGACATGAAAGGCGTACAACTCGTCGGTAATGTTCAATACGTTCACAAACACTTCGGCCCCTTTCCATTCGTACCCCGTACGCAAGTTCAGGACGCTAACGCCCTTGAGTCCCAGAAACCCACGGTCGTCGTAGCGGAAGGTGTTGACCTGGTTCTCATACCAGGGACTCATGCGTTGCCATTCCACGCCGACCCTGAGCCCCGGTACCCACATGGGTTTCATCATCACTTCTGCGTTGGCGATCCAGGAAGGTGCAGCCGGCATTGTCATGCCATTCACGTTTTGCACCGGATCGGTGGGGCGGGTGCTTAATGCAAAATCATCGAATCGGTGCAAGGCGTTGGTGCCACCGAACCGGACCGTCCATTGTGGGTCCGGCCTGTACGTGATGCCGTACTCAACACCCTGGTGCGTTGTACGCCCTGCGCTCTGATAGTCGGTAGCGTTATCAGCCCGCCGTATGTGCAGCAGTTCGTTTCTTCCCGTCATCTTATAGACCGAAACGTCAATATCGAGCTTGTTGGCCACCAGGCTCATCCACCCACCGATTTCATAGTTGGTAAACGTGGCCGGTTCAAGATTGTAATAGAACTCGGCGGGATCGCTGTCCGGTTTTCTTCGGAATATCGACGTAAGACCGGGTGGGGAGAAGCCCATGCTGTAGTTGGCATACACGCCGGCATTGCCGTTGAGCGTATATACCACGCCCAGTTTAGGCGTGAATCTTCTGTACGTCTTGACACCCGTTGAAAAGTCGAGGTGATTTTCGTACTCGAATTTCATATTGTCGTAACGTCCACCCAATGTGACTACCACATCGGGCACAGGCCGTACATCGGCCTGGAGGAAGACAGCGCTGTTTACCAGCGCGGCGTTGTAGTCGGCAATGCGGATATCGGGACGTTCCTCGACGAGGCTGTATCGTTCGACCGACTGTCCGTCGGGACGTAGGTGCGCCGCAAGGTCGATGCGGTGTGCCTGATACGTGTCCGGGGAGTAATCCAGGCTGGCGCCGCCGACAAGCTTGATGCGCGATGGAATGATTTCAGCAACGTGCTGTACAATGAATCCCCGACTGCGGAAGCTGTTTTCGTTGATCTCTCCAAAGGCTGTGGTTTCGCCCTTGTTCCAGCGTATCCCGTATGACGGATTTTGTCCGATACTATTATCGCGATAAAACAAGTGGAGTGTCGTGTGATGCATCTCATTCCAGTAGTGTTCGGTCGACAACCGGATGCGCAGTGCCTCCACCTGACGATAGGTAAAGTCCGACGTACTTACATACTGGCGACTATAAAACCCGACACTGTCAACACTCCCCGGCGTCTGCGAGTAGTAGTCGTTCCATGCGGTAGCAAGGGTAATCCTGGTGCTTTCCGAGGCGAGGTAGTCGACGCGGGCATTAAGCGCATTTTTATTGTAGTCGGAATAGGTCATCCAACCATCCCGCTGCGTTGCGTAAAAGCCGCCGACAAAAAA
>DATGQD010000030.1:0-106415 GCA_035304385.1 Cyclobacteriaceae bacterium | reverse complement strand
CAAAAGTCAAAATAGTATCTTCGAAATGACCAAACCAAGACCTAACTAAAAAACCTGAAGGATTGTGGAAGACAACAAGACAAATGGCCGGGACGAAATTTTCTCGACGAAAGTGAAGGCTGGCAAGCGAACCTATTTCTTTGATGTGAAATCTACCCGTTCGAACGACTACTACCTGACGATCACCGAAAGCAAAAAGAGGTTTAAGGAAGACGGGTTTAGTTATGAAAAGCACAAGATCTTCCTCTACAAAGAAGACTTCAACAAGTTTGTAGAGGCGCTCAACAGCACGGTTAACCACGTGAAAACCGAGTTGATGCCTAATGTCGACTTCTCCCAATTCGACAACCACGAACGGGAAGAAGAAGTGGCGTCGGCCACAAATCCCAGAACCTCCGATATGGATACGGAGTTAAAATGGGAATAACGACGGCGGGCCAGGTCTCTTAACGAGGCCTTTTTTGTTTCCATAACATTGTACGGGTTCCTGTGCAGAGCATTATATTTGCGCCTTTATTCGGCTGCGTATGGCTCTTCAATGTGGAATCGTCGGTCTTCCCAACGTCGGGAAATCGACGCTGTTTAATGCACTATCCAACAACCGGGCGGAGGCGGCAAACTTCCCGTTTTGCACGATCGAACCCAACGTGGGAATCATTAACGTGCCGGATCCCCGCCTCCAGATCCTGGCCGACATCGTAAAGCCGGAACGGGTTGTTCCGACCACGATCACTTTTGTAGACATCGCCGGGCTCGTTAAAGGCGCAAGCAAGGGCGAAGGCCTCGGAAACCAGTTTCTGGCCAACATTCGCGAGGTCGACGCCATCGTGCATGTCGTGCGCTGCTTTGAAGACAACAACGTGGTCCACGTCGACGGACGTGTCGACCCGGTGGCCGACAAGGAGATTATCGACACAGAACTGCAGCTCCGGGACCTCGACTCGGTCGAAAAAAAGATCCAACGGCTCGAAAGGGCCGCCAAAAGTGGCGATGCCAAGATCAAAAAAGAGATCGCCTCGGTCGCCCGCTGCCGCGAAGCCCTGCTCGAAGGCAAAAACATACGAACCCTCGACCTGGATCGCGACGACAGGGAAGCCATTGCCGACCTGCAACTGCTCACCATTAAGCCGGTCATTTATGTCGCAAATGTGGACGAAGAAAGCATCCATACCGGCAACCAATACGTTACAGCCCTTAAGGAGCGGGTCAAAGATGAGAACGCTGAGGTGGTTGTGGTCTGCGCAGCCATAGAAGCCCAGATCGCCGAGCTCGAAAGCGAAGAGGACCGCCAGGCGTTCCTCGCCGAATATGGGCTGACCGACTCCGGTTTGAGTAAGCTCATCCGGGCTTCCTATCACCTTCTCGACCTTATTACGTACTTTACGGCAGGAGAAAAGGAGGTACGCGCCTGGACCATAAAAAGGGGCTGGAAAGCACCCCAGGCGGCCGGTGTAATACATTCCGATTTTGAAAAAGGGTTTATTAAAGCAGAGGTTATTAAGTTAGCTGATTTTCAGGCACTTAAGTCTGAGCAAGCCTGTCGCGAGGCGGGGAAGCTCGCTATAGAAGGCAAAGAGTACACGGTGGAAGATGGAGATATTATGCATTTCCGCTTCAATGTTTAAAAAGTTTGGAAATTATATGTTTCCCGTTGATGTTTTTTTGCTAGTTTTATAATTCGCACAGGCTCAAATGGATAGGCGGTTTGCCATGCGTTAACTTTTTAGCCCCTATAATTTTTTTCGGATTTTGAGAACCAGGATAATTTTTTCGCTTAAGAACAGGGGTGCTCATGTGCCTTTTCACCATCAGTACCTTCTGGCTCAGCTTATAAAGGGCATTTTGCTCTTTGGATCGAATCCTTCGTACAAGGACTATACCCGTTTTAACTTCTCCGGTCTGAAAGGCCAGACGAAGATCAGCAGGAAGGGTCTGCACTTTTACTCTTCCAAAGTGACGCTCGTGTTCGCCTGCCAGGATAAAGACTTTATGCAATACTTCCTGGACCGGCTTTTCGAACAAAAGGAAATCGTCGTCGGAACGCTTCAGCTCGTTCCAGACAGCACCGAGATCGAAGAACCGGTAGCCATTAGTGAGGAAACCAAGTTTTTGTGTATTTCCCCCATAGTGCTGATACCGCCCTCGTTTAACGACGAACGGGCGAAGAAATTCATTGCGCCCGAAAGCGACGAGTTCTCCGACATGCTCTACGAGTCAACCCTCGCTCGCATGGAGGAGGCAGGTCAATACACAGCCGAGCAGCTGGCCTCGTTCTATCGTTTCCAGATTCTGCCCGATGCGGACTACATCAACCGGATTCAGTCGGCACACAAGAAGTTTGCGCGGATCTATCCGCTGTACGACAACGATATCAAATTCGAAGTACGGGGGTACACCTTCCCGTTCACACTGTACGCAGCCAAGGAGGTGCAACAGTTTGTGTATGATAACGGGCTGGGCCACTTCGCCCATAAAGGCTTCGGCATGCTCGACATTGCGCACAACGATCCCATTCGCAGAGAGCGGCAGCACGAAATGAACTACGCCTAACGCGGGTTCTCCTGGATTTGCATGTAGCCGATCAACAGGTCGGCATTAATGTGAAACGGCCTGTGGTAGATGAAGATCTCATACAGGTTCTCCGTTTCGAAATGCGACCCCTCAAAATGAAGCGGCGGAACTTCTGATGACTCGACCACATATTGATAGTCGTACCACCCCTGCTTCAGCAGAATGGCCGCCTGATATGCCTGCGCCGTGGCATCATACTGCATGCGGTTCACCTCATCCCTGTTCCAGTAGTTGAAGGCGCCCGCGACATACACGTCGCCGTTTACCTTTTGGGTCTCTAACGTGAACACCACTTCGACATAGTCGGCGGCAAGCGGATCCCGATAATCCAGATTTTCGATGGCGTATTGTCCATTCAGGTCGTTATACTGTGAGTAGGCTTCATGCTCCCGACTCCGGTCGGGCTGAATGTAAACACGGTAGGGGTAGCTGTTTTTGTCAACCGATCCTACAAATCGTCCGGGAAAATTGACCGATCGCAGGTCGAAGAAACGGAACTCGTTTCCCCCCTTAAACATCTGGTCGGGATCAAAAAAACGGTACTCCAGTTCGCGCAGATCTTCCCGCACAAACGCAGGTTTAAGGTCTTCCGCAATGTTGTCCCACCGCATGTTCTGGCGGATGGTGACCGAGACGTCGAGCATGGGATTTTGTATTTCCATGTTCCGGTAGCTGACCTTGAAGTTCAGCTGCTGGTTCAGCGCCGTAGCGCGGCCCGGACCTATCAGACCACGTTCCCGCGCTATGCTGACGCGGTTGTCGAAGACCATGAACCGACGCGACAACACAATATCATCCTGGTTGCCGTCGCGATAAACCACCAGCACGTAATTGCCGGGGAGTCGGACTGGCGGAACATTCAGGCGGTAATGAATGTAGGGCACTGACGTGTCGATAGAGAATTCGTATTCCGTCAGGGGTACTTCGTTGTATTCCGTCATATACTCCAGGGAAGCCAGCCGCGACGCCGACCAATCCCGGTTGCAATGCACCACCCGCGCATAGTAGCGCTGCACAGGCTGGTCGATATCATCAAACTCCAGCACCAGGTTACCCTGACCCAGGGGCGTCACAGGAGGGAGGAGTTCATTTTCCCGGACGCCGAAAGAGGGGTACAGCTGCACTGTCCTGATTTGGGACTCGTACACACGGTCTGCGAGCTCCAGCTGTTTGGGGTTCCCCTGGAAAAATTCCGAACTTTGGACGCGGGCCGGCAAAAGCCCGCCTGCCAGCCATGCCAGGGTAATAGAGGTTATGAAAAGAGGCGATATCGGCATGAATTACAGTATAGAACGGTGCACAGCCCGTAAATTTCGACAATTCAGCGCGGGAAGCATAACCGACACTTCCAACTATTCCGTATAAGGCTGTGTCCAATAGATCAAGCAACCCCTCCATCCCACGAATGCTCAATGAATCAGAGCTCATTGAAGGCTGCCGTAAGGGCGACAGGGCCTTTCAAAAGGCGTTGTACGACCGTTACTGCCGTAAAATGATGGTGGTTTGCCTGAGGTACGCCCGGTCGACCGACGAGGCGGAGGACATACTTCAGGAAGCATTTGTGAAAGTCTTTCAGGGAATTAAGGACTTCCGGCAGGAATCGCGGCTGGAAACCTGGATTACCCGCATTATGGTCAACACCGCTTTAAACGCACAACGCAGGAAACTTTACCTGTACCCCATGGTGGATGTGGAGGAAATCAACATTCCGGTAGACGAACTGGTCTTGCCCGAACTGCATTTTTCCCAACTTCTTGAATTTATCCAGGAGTTGCCGCAGGGATGTCAGATCGTTTTTAACCTGTTCGCGATTGAAGGTTATAGCCACAAGGAAATTGCGGAGACGCTGGGAATATCGGAGGGTACTTCCAAGTCTCAATACGCCAGGGCTAAGTCCCTGTTGCAAGCGCGCCTGTTAAAGGAATCGTCCTATTACAAGAATTATGGAGAGGCAAAAATTTGAGGAGTCGTTCAGGAAATCCTTCGAGGATGCCGAAGTCCAGCCCTCAGAGAAGGTGTGGATGAACATTGAGCTTGATCTCGAGCGTGGCGAACGTGGTCGGATGCGGAAGCGTCTTACGTTCTTCAAGCTGCTGGCCGCCGCTTCCGTGGTGTTTGGCATTGGCCTGGCCGGCACGGGAGTGTACCTTCTTAGCATCGACCAGTCGACAACCACGGAACTCGCCGCCCGCCAAGACGCTACCGAACCCGTCGACAGCAGATCCGATGCTGCCGAACGAGCGGAACCGCGTTCCTCCGAAAGTGCATCCGCTTCACCCGACAGCAACTCCGCATCGATAGCATCAAGTGGACCTTCGCAAGACGCGGCGTCTGCTCTTCCTCAAATACAGGAAGGCCAGCCGGCACAAGAGCCCGGCGTCTCGTCATCAACGGATCAACGCGGATCCCACGACCGCGCGACAGCGCATAGAACGATACCTTCTTCAGGAGAAGGAGTCGCTTCTGCCGGGGACGGCACTACACCCGACCGCGGCGCCTTTGGCAACGCGTTTGCACAAGTGCCGGATGCTGAACAGTCTCTTACTTCAAGTGAGCGTAATCAGGCATATCATGCTATACCTACCTTCCACGACAGGCCGCTGCCGAGGCTGGTAAAGGAAAAAACCATCGTGCCGCACTTCCCCAAGACGGAACCGGATGCGCTGGATCTGCTCCTGGCCCAAATCGCCATGGAGGAACGTGCCGAGGCGGAACGAAGGAAATATGACGACGAGCGCATCTGGACCTCCGTGGGTTTTTCCGCAGGTACTTTTAGCAACTACGGTACTGGTCCGGTGCAATCGGCCTCAAACATGAACACCATGAACCTCATGTCTGTCAACAAAACGCTCGCGAGTGAATCGCGCGCTTCCGGCGTGGCGTATTCAGTGGGCGTGAATGTCGGTGGCCGTATCGCGCCGCGTTGGACGCTGCAGGGTGGTATAAATTATATGACGCAGAACGCGTCGTTCATGTCGGATGCCGTGGTGACGGAAGACTATCAGAACTTCACGGCGGCCTACTCTGCGGAGATCACCAAGATGACGGATGCGTCAGCGCGTGTGGTGCCAACAGCACCGTATAGCGTCAACAACAATATGGAGTTTCTGAGCATCCCGCTGCAGGCTGGATACCTCCTGGTCAATCGCGCTTTTGGCATCCAGCTTACGGGTGGCGTAGCTACCGACCTGTTCATCCAGAACACGCTGCAACCCCAGAGCGGTGACCTCGAAAAAGTAACGAATGGCAGCGGCAGCGATTCGCCGTATCGTACCGTAAACTTCAGCGGGCTCGTAGGAACTGAGTTTAGCTATCGCTTTTCCGACAAATACCGCATCTCGTTGAATCCGGGATTGCGTTATCCCTTCAGCTCAATGTACAAGTCGGACGTGGGCCTGGATGCGACGCCGGTAACTTTTGACGTAGGACTCCGTTTCAGGTATATTTTCGATTGACTTCCAACCCGCAGAGCCCCTAATGTGTCTAAGGAAACAAAGACAACTGTATGGCTCCCCTGGAAACCAGAATTCAAAAAAGGCTACACGTGTCCCTCTACGCGTTGCTTTTTCTGACGGCCTTGCTAGGTCTTAGCGTTGTGCTTGAGGGATGTACCGACCATTGTGAGGTGCAGACGCAGTTTGTTTACTATGAACCCGTCTACACCCCGGTAGAGACGATTCGCGCATCGGTAGAGGTTGTTGGCCCCAGGCCGGTAAAGGGCATGGGTCGAATCTACTTCAAAGACAACTACCTGTTCATTAATGAACCCGGCGAAGGTATTCATGTCATCGACAACCATGACCCCGGGGCACCGAAGCCGGTACGGTTTATCAACATACCCGGGAACTACGATCTCGCAATCAACGACAATACGCTCTTTGCCGACAGCTATATTGACCTGTTGTCGTTCGACATCAGCGATCTGAACGATATCAAACTTGTCGGAAGGAAAAAGAACTCATTTAGTGCCTATAACAATCTGTTGGGGATCACGATGGATCCCGAGAAAGGCATAGTGACTTCCCTGGAAAGGAAGGAAGAGCATCTTGGAACCGCAGCCTGTGATGTGACGCTGCAGCCGTGGGGTGGATTTTATATCGAGGATGGTATTGGGCTGCCACTAGATCTGGCGCAAGGTTTCAACTCGAAGGCTGCCATAGCACCGGGGACTGGCTCTGGCCCCGGTCTTGGCGGCTCTTTGGCCAGAATGACGATCAACGGCGGAAAGCTTTACTACCTCAACGGCCATTTCGTTAACGCGGTTGATATTGGAGATCCCTCAAGTCCGGTTACAGTCGACAGCCTGGCGCTCAGCTGGGATATCGAAACCATCTTCCCGTATGAAGACAAACTGTTCGTCGGGGCACAATCAGGAATGTATATTGTCGATGTGTCGACCCCCGGCGATCCCAATTTTGTCAGCGTCTACGCGCATGTGGTCAGCTGCGACCCCGTGGTTGTGTCTGACGACTACGCCTACGTCACGTTGAGGAGCAGCAACTCAACATGCACAGGCTTCGACAATCTCCTGGAGGTTATCGACGTACGCGATGTGTCCAACCCTACGTTAGTTGCCTCCTATGGGATGAAGAATCCCCATGGCCTGGGCATCGATGATACCATGCTGTTCGTATGCGATGGAGAGGCCGGCCTGAAGGTGTATGACGTCACGGATAAACACGCCCTCACGGAGAATATGGTGGCACATCACCCTTTCACGACGGCGATCGACGTCATACCTTACAACGATGTGCTGATGATGATCAGTGAACAGGGCCTCTTTCAATACGACTATTCCAATAAAAAGCTCAAGCTTCTAAGTCAAATTTCTGTAGTCCAATGAGTGCGCGGGCCCTCGCCATGGTAGGGTTGCTGTGGGCAGGTGTGGTCCACGTGCAGGCGCAAGACAGCGAACAATCCATTGCCTACTACAACCGCACTGCAACCGGCACATTGGTCGGTGGTCAGCATGGCCTCGTTACGGGTAGCGTTACCACCATTCACGGTATCAGCGTAGGATCAGTGGCGGTAGGAGTGGGCGTCGGCGTCGAAGGGTATCAACGTTGGCGCACGGTGCCGATATTCGGCAGTATGTCTTGCTATCCACACGGAGCTCGTGAGAGCGGCCTATTTTTTCAGGTAAATGCGGGTCATTCATTTTGCCGGCTGCTTAACCAGGACCAGGGAATGGATATAGAAGTCGAGGACGCAAGAGGCGGGTTTATGTTCAGTCCTATGCTGGGTTACCAGGTGGTGACAGGAAAGCTGACGGTGGACATCAGCGCCGGTTACAAAATGCAAAAGATGGGAGCCCGTTATTCGGCGGGATGGCTGCCGCTGGCGTATACAATTGATGAGCAGGCCGACCGGTTTATGTTTCAGATCGGCGTCGGGTTCTGATCGGGATTACGTCCGGTTGATGCGTACCCCGATTTAACATTGCGTCCCTACGGGACGCTGTATCCCCGACTGAAGACGTTTCTACAAACATTGCGTCCCTACGGGACGCTGTATCCCCGCTGAAGACGTTTCGACAAACATTGCGTCCCTACGGGACGCTGTACCCCCGCTGAAGACGTTTCGACAAACATGGCGTCCCTACGGGACGCTGTACCCCCGCTGAAGACGTTTCTACAAACATTGCGTCCCTATGGGGACGCTGTACCCCCGGACTGAAGACGTTTCGACAAACATGGCGTCCCTATGGGGACGCTGTACCCCCGGACTGAAGACGTTTCTACAAACATGGCGTCCCTATGGGGACGCTGTCCCCCCGACTGAAGACGTTTCGACAAACATGGCGTCCCTATGAGGACGCTGTCCCCCCGACTGAAGACGTTTCTACAAACATGGCGTCCTTAAGGGACACTGTACCCCGACTGAAGACGTTTCGACAAACATTACGTCCTCAGGGGATGCGCAGTACTCGCACCGCTATGTCCAATGCCCACTGCCTGCTTCCAACTCCCAACTTCCAACTTCCATACGCATTGCCCAAACTGTCCGAACTCAGTGCCTACTGCAAAAGCCCGGCAATCTCATCCCACTTCCCATTCGCCTCCTGGAGGCGTTGCTTGATATCTTCATATTCTGCCTTGAGCTCTTCGGCTTTTTCGTAGTCGGAGAATACTTCGGGCTGCGCCATTTCCTGTTCGACCTCCCTGAGCCGTCGTTCCAACCCTTCAATGTCGGCCTCTACATCCTGAAGCTGGCGCATTAAGGCCGACTTGTTGTCGGAGGGTTTTTCCTTGCGGGTCGCCTTAGGCTTTTCGGGCGTCTTTTTTTCTTCCGCGGGTGCTGCCTTTTGTGCTGGTCGCACTACGTTTCGCTGCCAGTAGTCGTATTCCTCATACGTTCCGGGATATTCCTTGATCTGGTGATCTTCGATGTACCAGATCTTATTGGCCACCTGGCTGACGAAGTGCCGGTTGTGCGACACTACAATGAAGCTTCCCTTGAATTGCTGCAGCGCCTGGATCAGAATATTCTCCGAGATGAAATCGAGGTGGTTGGTGGGCTCGTCCAGCAACAGGAAGTTCGCCTCCGATATCAGCGTCTTGGCGAGTGCGACACGTGACTTTTCACCGCCTGAAAGCACCTTGATTTTCTTAAAGACATCCTCGTCGGAGAAGAGGAAGCATCCCAGCACATTGCGTAGCTCTTGTTCCGTCTTGCCCGACCCGGCCTGTTTTAGCTCTTCAAGAATTTCGTTTTCGACATGCAAAGCCTCGAGCTGATGCTGGGCGAAGAAGGCGGGGATGACGTTGTATCCCATGGTGCGCTCGCCTTCGATGGGCTCGGTGCCGTTTAGAATTCTGAGCAGCGTGGATTTACCCTTGCCGTTCGCGCCGATCAACGCGATCTTATCGCCTCGCTCGATCATCGCCGAAGTATGCTCGAGAAGGACCAGCTCTCCGTATGACTTGGAGATATCCTTTAAGGTGACGATGGCGCGCCCGGGCTGTTGTTTGAAGAGAAAACGGAAATTCACCGCGGCCACATCATTTACCACCTCTTCGACGCGGTCCATGCGCTCAAGCGCTTTAATGCGTGATTGAACCTGACGCGCTTTGGTGGCTTTGGCGCGAAAGCGTTCAATGAACCGTTCAGTTTGCCTTATCTTCTGTTGCTGGTTCTCGTAGGCGTTCTGCTGGATTTGCTGTCGCACTTCCTTTTCTTCGAGATAAAAGGAGTAGTTGCCTTCGTAGGTCACCAGCTGTTGGTTGGTGACTTCCACCGTCTTGGTGACGACGTTGTCGAGGAAGCGGCGGTCGTGCGAGACGATGAGGACGGCGCCATCGTAGTTCCGCAGGTAATTCTCTATCCACTCGATGGAGGGAAGGTCGAGGTGGTTGGTGGGCTCGTCGAGCATCAGCAGGGAAGGGCGCTCCAGGAGGAGTTTCGCCAGCATCACGCGCATGCGCCAGCCGCCGGAGAACTCACGCAAGGGACGGTGAAGATCGCTGGTAGAAAAACCGATCCCTTCCAACACCTCTTCGGCCTTGGCCTGCATGGTGTAGCCGTCCAGACGCTCAAATGTTTCCTGCAGCTGGCTTAACTTATGCACCAGGTCTTCGGAATATTCGGTTTCAAGTTGGCGGATCACCTTTTCGAGCCGGCGTTGGGTTTCTACCGCGTCGCGGAACGCGCCCATAGCAACGGTAAGAATTGCGTCGTCAGACTGATAGGAGAGCAGGTCCTGGTTCAGGAACCCGATGGTGCAGTCGTTGCTCTTGCTGATGGTGCCCGACGTGGCCTGTATATCGCCGTTGATCAGGCGAAGTAGCGTGGTTTTGCCCTTTCCATTGAGCCCGATAAGCCCAATTCGATCCTTTGGGCGGATGAACATGCTCGCATTTTCATACAGGGGCCGCCCGCCAATGAGGTAAGTAATGTCCGATACGGAAATCATGGCCGCAAAAATAAGGATGTTTTTGCGGTTTCCTTAGAAAGGCGACGCCGTATCGGACTTGAGAAAGAACTGGCTCAGCCTATAGCTTCCTTACCCAGATATTTCGGTAGCTGACGAGGTTGCCATGGTCCTGCAGCCGCAGGGGTGCCTCGCCGTGTTCCTTGTAGAGCGGAAATCCGATGTACTCCGTCGCGCCAAGCAGGGCAACATGATTAAGAAGCAGGACACCGTTGTGGATCACCGTAACGTAGGCCGGAATGATCATGCGTCCGTCTTCGCCAAAGCGGGGCGCCGTGTAGATGATGTCGTACGTCTGCCATTCTCCGGGCTTCTTGCAGGCATTGGCCATAGGGATATGTTGCTTGTAGATGGAGCCGGCCTGGCCGTTGATGTACGTCTTGTTTTCATAGTTGTCGAGTACCTGGACTTCATAGCGCTCCTGCAGAAACACGCCGCTGTTGCCACGCCCCTGACTAACCTTGGAGGGGTCTGTCACCTGGGGCGAGCGCCATTCAATGTGAAGTTGCACGTCGCCGAAAGATTCTTTCGTCCTGATGTCTCCTGTTCCGGGAGCGACCGTTACGGCGCCGTCTTTGACAGTCCACTTAGCCTGGCCACCGCCGTTGACGGAAACCCATTGGCTCAGGTCGCTTCCATCGAACAGCACGATGGCATCCGAGGGTGCGTCCGAGGGCGAAGCGCCGGGTGTAACGATTTTTGGTTGCGGTTCCCAGACCTCGGTGGATTCCGGGGTTCGCTTATCGGTCTGCGCGAAGCACGAGGAGCTGGCAAAGGCCAGGGCCGCGGTAAGATGAAGTATGCGTCTCATAGGTATATATTGTGGTTCAGAAATCGTCTGCAATCTTGTCGATCTTGCCCCTCCGGTCCTCCGACATCATGTGGGGGATAAGCAGCGAGCGGTATTCAAGGAGGAGATCCTTCTTGGCGTGCGACTGATACGTAAGGATGATCGACTCTCCCCTCCAGAAGTATCGGTTGTTCCTGGCGTCGTAGGTGGCGGCGCCGAAGAGATTTTCGAGTGCCCTCATCAGCCGCGGATCTTTCTCCGTAATCAGCGTAATGGTCTCTATAAGGTTTCGGTACGCGCCGAGTTCAACGCTCCTGACCTTTACGTCGCCAATCGAGGCGTAGTCTGGATGGTCGACGACATACGTTTGCGACGGGTACACATTGTCGCGTATTGTAAATTCCTTTCGCAGGCGAGCTCCCTTTACGGAGTCGGCACGTGTTCCCAGGCGGATATCCTTGAAGCCATTGCGGCTGTCGAGTTCGGCTGTGGACTGCGCTACGAGGCCGTGGACAGCGATGATCAGAAGAAAAGAAAGTAAGTATCGTAGCATCTTTCTTTTATTGAGGTTCTACAAATCGGATGGGTACCGTAACCCGGACATTATCCCATTCAAAGGACATTTCGGCGCGGTCATTGTTTTGGTCCAGCGAAATCGTAAATACGTCCGTCACTTCCGGAGCCTCCTGAACGGGCGCATCAAAGCGGAACACATCGAGCTTCGGGTTATAGTTATACGATCCCCAAAGGTTCAACTCACGGTTGAATATGATCGTCCACTTAATGCGGTCGGGAATGGTGAAAATGGAGTACGTGCCGGCCGGCAGCAGCAGGCCATTGACGAGAAGGTTGCCGGTGAGCGTGATCTCTGTCGCTTCGTTCGCGCCGGTGCGCCAGACTTCGCCATAGGGGACCAGGCCGCCAAATATTTCGCGATCCCGCTTGTGAGGCTGTCCGTATGTAATCTTTACATACGTATCCTTGTATCGCATGCGCGTCATGGCAAGGGGGCTCACACGCGCCTCCTGGGCGTACACACTCACCGCACACAGCCAAACCACTGAAGTTACGACCCACTTCGACATGGCGCCTAAGATACTTATTTCACTCTTATGGACAACAGGGATACCTCCGGGCGGAAAAAGGGGACTGTATTGACACGCATAAGGGCCGTTTTGGTGAATTGAAAATCCTTATTTTGCCGCATCAATATTGACAGGATGAGCAGACCAGCGTTTGACGATATCTATATGGAACTGGCGGTGAACCTGGCGCGCCGCTCACATTGCATCAAGCGGCATGTCGGCGCCGTGCTGGCCAAGGATACACGGATAATTTCTATCGGCTATAACGGTCCCCCGGCGGGCACACACAATTGTGACGAAGAGTGGCCGGAGGTCGGATGCCCGCGCGATTCGAAAGGAGGTTGCTCGCTCGCGATCCACGCCGAACAGAACGCTATCCTCTACGCCGTCAAGAACAAGACGTCAGTGGAGGGGGCTACGCTCTATGTTACACTTTCACCTTGCCTGGCCTGTGCCCGTATCATCTACTCGATGGGCATTAGCAGATGCATTTATCTAAAGTCGTACGCTGAACACAAAGGTATTCCTTCGGACGAAGGGGTGGATTTTCTTCAGAAGTTCGGAGTTGTAACCGAAAAGTATACCGGCACGCTGGCCAATGTTACGGACATGATCTGACCGGGGCACGGCCGATTTCCGGTGCTCCGTGGGGTTAACTTTGTAGAGACGCACCGCCGTGCGTCTCCGATGAAATGCTCATGGGGTGATTTCCGGAACGATATCCGGCTTTAGTTTTTGATACTCTTCTCGAGGTCGCTAACCAGTTTAGCTGTTACGCCTTTGGTCTTCTTGCCACGTTCGGCGTTGAACACCTTGATTGCGCGGCCCACCATCTCATACAGACCGGAAGGGTTCTTGTCATAGCTATAGCTTCCCAGGCACCAGTCCAGGTCGGCTTGCAGTTGAGCATCTAGGCTAAGCTCCCTCAGCTTGGCCAGTGCGGTCCGTGCTGCGCTCTCGATGTCGGGAGCCTTCTTTGCCGGGGCTTTGGCCCGCGGCTTCGCGCTTGTCTTCGCGTTTGTCTTTGCCATGGTTTAATCTGCTTGGTGATTACTCGATACAAAACTATAACCCCCTCCAGGGAGTTCCCAAAGGAACATGAGATATATTTCTGCAACCGAGTGAACGGCGTTTTACCGCATCACGAATCATGGGGATGGGCCTGTGAACCGGCTGTTTTCAAGGCCCGAGGCGGGGCGCGACTAAAAAACAAAAGGGAAGTAATCTGATTACTTCCCTTTGCAAAGTTCTTAGGTAGAACCTAATTACTTCTTCTTCTTCGCAGCTTTCTTCGCGGCCTTCTTGGCCGGTTTTTTCTTTGCTGCCTTCTTAGCGGTTTTTGCCATAGCGTTTAAATGTGTTAAAAAAAAGTTAAACGACGTGAAAAGTTAAAATAAAAATCTTATCTGCAAAACTTTTTAGTCAAAAATTTTGAGAGCGCGAACATGTGCTTACATCAGAAAGTGCCGCCGACCTGTTCAAAGTCAAGGATGAATTACATTCACTTCGGGTTGAAGGGTAACGCCGAACTTGTCCTTCACCGACTCCCGAATCTTCATCGCGAGGTTCCAGATCTCAGCTCCGCTACCACCACCATAGTTCACCAGCACCAGGGCCTGATACTTGTGAACACCAATGTTTCCAAGGGTTACGCCCTTCCACCCACATTGCTCTATGAGCCAACCCGCGGGTACCTTTGTAAGTCCGCCTTCGCCGGGAAACGTCGGCACATGGTCAGCTTGCCGACGAATGAAGGCAAGCGTCTCGGCATCGACGGAAGGGTTCTTAAAGAAACTTCCGGCATTACCGATCATCGCGGGATCGGGTAGCTTACTTTTCCGAATGGCAATGACTGCCTCGCTTACATCGAGTACCCCGGGCGATGTCACACCCTGACGCGCCAGGGTCTCCTTCAGTGCACCATACGATATGTTGATGACATGATTCCGCCGGGTCAATCTTAAAGTAACGCTTGATATAAAGTATTGCCCCTTGAGCGCATTCTTAAAAATACTCTCCCGATAGCCGAACGCACACTCCTTGTTGGAGAACCTTCTGGGTACTCCCGTGGTCATGTCGATCGCATCCACGTGGACAATGGTCTCACGGATTTCGACACCGTAGGCGCCAATGTTTTGCATGGGAGCCGCGCCCACAGTTCCCGGTATGAGGGAAAGGTTCTCGACGCCGCCCCAATCGCGTTCGACGCAGTACCTGACGAATCCGTGCCATTCCTCGCCGGAGCCGACCGTCACCGTCACCGTATCGTCATCCTGACCGACTACGGTGATTCCTTTCAGTTCGTTCTTCACGACAAGCCCGTCAAAGTCGGCCGTCAACAGAATGTTGCTGCCACCGCCGAGGATCAGTACCCGGTTGTCCCTGAACTCATTTGTGCCGGTGAGCTCGACGAAATCTTCAGGCGAATTGATTCGAACGAACTGCCGTGCCCGGGCGGGGATGTGAAAGGTATTGTAAGGTTGAAGATCGACGTCGGATCTGAATTGAAGCATGGCACGATTTGGTCACGCCAAGGTGTGAAAAATGGAGATAATGTCCAACGTTGGCAGCATGTGTACCGATTAACGGACCTTTTCCGCGAGCTCTTCCCGGGGCAACTTGAAGAGACAAATCCGGGGAAACCTTCCCGCCAGGTACGCGGTGCCGCACACCAACAGGCCTTCGTCTTCGGTTTCGATCACCGCACTCACCTCGAACGGATTTGAGAAGCCCAGGTAATGCGAGCCGAGCAAGGCGCCGGTTGCCTCCTCATAAAACAGAAGTGCGATCTGTTTCGATCGGGTTTCGCTCGCGAACACCAGCGTCTGCGTATCATCGATAACGGTGCGAAGTATCCTGACGGTGGCATTCGGTACGAGTTCCGGAAGCGTATTCCCGGGATAATCCACGGACGAGGTGATGCCGGTAGGTGTCAGCAGAACATTCGGCAACAGGAAATTGTCGCCAAAGTTGAACCGTGCGGCTGCGAACTTGGTGCTGGCTATCGGCACCACGGCGCTGAAACCCCCGTCGTCGTGCTGCCCCTGCACGACGCCCATCGGTTGGTCCTGACTCAGATCGGTAAATACGAGCGAGAAGGTGTAGTTGTAAAACCCGTTAAAGAACCAGGCACCGCCTGGGATACGGCCCGCGAGAAAGGGAAACCTTTTTCCCCCGCCGATGAAGTGGTTGATGATCGGCTCTTCTACGTCCTCGCCAACACCAATATCAAAACCGCGGGAGGTGATCACCGAGCCATCCGGACTCACCCGGGATAACACCGACAGCTTCTCCACGTGGTCGTAGCTGAGCAGGACAATATCGTTGCCATCGGCCGAGGCGGCCGAAGGGTAGGTAAGTCCCGCCTGTAATGGAGTTATGGCGATGTCGGCCAGGTCTTCACTGACGCGCGCGATGTGTGTCTGAACGGTGAGCTCATCCATGCAAAAGAAGTACAGGTTCCCTTCGATCGCCATAAGGTCACCAACGGGGTGGACAAACTGGTTATCGATCTCCTGGGCCGACATGAATTCACCACGGGCGTTCACTTTCATGAGGTAGATCCCGGCAAAATGGGATTCGGGAAGACGTCGCCGGGCCAGCACCAGGTAACCACCGTCTGCTGTCTGGGCTACGTCAACGGGTGTTAGGCTTTCATTAAAGCGGTTGTCATCATAAAGCCGGGCGAACTTTTGCTCTTCAAGCTCGGGCGTGGTCTCTTCCACGCACGAGAGGCAAAACATCACGAGCGCAGGTACGAGCCAAAGCATCGTCCGGGCGCTTCCGCGTTTGCTTTTGATGGGGCTGGTAGTGTGATCGTGCATAATGGCTTTACTTATTGTCGACAGCCTTGTAGGCATTCCCTAAAAAGCGAAGCGGGAAGACGCAACCCAGCGAAACAACGATGTTGTCCAGGGTCATGTCGTCCATGGCGTCGCCTACGCCGGCGAGCCGGTCGTTGCCGTAACGGTGAGCGGGCGAGACGATGTTGGTCATCCCGTAACGGTACGATATGTCCAGGCTTAGTCGGATATTTCCCTGGTGATAATGAACGCCGGCGCCTCCCATTAGCCCATAGTAGGCAGGTGTGAACAGGTCGCTGGCACCTACAATGATCGGGTCTCCGGAAAATTCATGCTCGCCGCCGGAAGCGTAGTCGGTACCGGAGATGGTGACTTCTTTGCTCGCGTTGATCAGCAGTGCCGCAAACGCGCCGGCCTGGACGAACGGCCGAAGCCGCGTGGTTGTAAGATCATAGCGAACGAGGATGGGTATCACGAGGTGTTCGGTCTTTTGTAGCTGGCGGTAATGCAGCTCTAACGAATGGCCCGCATTTTCCGGATCCCTCCAGTTATAATGGTTGGTGTATACGAACTGGGAGCGACTGTATGTGGGCTGCAGGCTGAGCGAGAGCTGCCGGAAATAGAATGTTCCTTCCAGCGTTACCTGCGAACCAAAGCTTTTGAATTCTTCATATTCCTTGTATGCCTGGTCCAGGGGATAGTTGGTGGGCGACACGCCGGAGAAATGCGTCGTCACGACGGCCCGGCTAAGGTTGGTCCCTCCCTTGAGTCCGAGCCACCATTGTTTTTCCAGGAACTTGTTCTCTTCACGCTGCTTCCGATCCTTCGTCATGTAGGAGACACGGTTCTTTTTTCTTTTCCCGCCGGGCTGGCTGAAAGCAGTCGTCAGGGACACGGACATCAGGGCGATGAGTAACAATACTCTCATGGCGTTACTTTATGATGACGAGTTTTTTGGATTCCCGGTAAAATCCGGTTCGCATGCGGTACACGTAGGTTCCGGCGGGCAGATGACCGAGACTAACCGCGACGCGGTGCTCCCCGGGTTGGTATACACCGTTGATCAGCTCTCCCGCTTTGGCCCCCATGCTGTCGAAAAGCTCGACGGTCACTGTGCCGGTGTGGTTGGTCCGGAAGTGCAGCGTCGTTTGCTCACGAGCAGGGTTCGGATAGCATCCCTCCAGGATGAATCGGGTTCCGATGAAGTCGTCAACGCCGGTGATCGTTTGGGAAGCAAGGGGCATGGGCTCGTAAAAGCCGCTTCCGTCTTCGCGGGGCCCGTCGATGAAGTTACCGAAGAAGATATCGTCCGTGATGCGCTCCTGGTCAATGAGCATCCAGTCTTTCAACAGGTTCGCATACACCTGACGGTAGTCGAACTGCATCGCGACGTTGGCCTGGTTCATGTCGGGCACCACCCCAACGACGCCGGGGCGAACGCCCTTGCCGAAGACGAAGATCGGTCCGCCCGTTCCGTGGTCGGTGCCGTAGCTTCCGTTCGAATAGATGCGACGTCCGAACTCTGATGTCGTCACCGTGAGCACCCTGTCTTCAAGTCCCTTTTGTCTCAGATCCTCCTGGAACGCCTGCATCGCCGTCGATATGTGGTACATAAGTGCGGCATGCACACCCATGGTCGGATCGTAGCTTTCCACCTGTTCGGCGTGCGTATCAAAGCCTCCGATCTTTACCAGGAAGACTTTGGTCTTGCAGCCTCCGTCGAGCAGACGCGCAATGAGCTTCAACTGCGGGGTGAGGGGATTTCGCTTGCTGCCAGCGGGCGCATTGAGCGGATAAGTTTCAGGGTAAGTTACCGTACCCTCCCGTCCGGCCAGGTACACGTTGTATAACCGTTCGGCGTAGTCTTCGGACTTGTCCTCAAGTTGAAGTATCCAATTGAGTTCCTGCCAGTAGGGGGAAGGATTCAGTATCTCCGGTGGAAATCCGCGCCTGTCGATTTCAACGTCGCTGAAACCTTCCAGTGTATTGACAAGATCAAAGAACTGCGCAGGGTTGTCGAGCGATATCGAGGCCGGGATGTTGCCGTCCTGGTGAAATATCAGCGAGACATCGCTACCCATCTCGATCGCCAGCGGGTCGGGCATATCCGGATTAGGGAAATCATCGGGATAGGTGTCCGGTTGAAACTCTTGTTGGAGATAGCGCCCGAGCCATCCCGACCCGTAGTAGTCGTCGGCGCCACCTCCCATAAACCAGATGTCGCGTCCCCGGAAGTGGGAGCCGTTGTTGTTCCTATAGCTTACGCCCTGCACGAAAGTCATTCGTCCCTGGTCGTACATGGCTTTCATCGCCTGCATTGCAGGGTGTAACCCTACCTGCGCTTCACCGGGCAAGGTGCTATCCAGCGGAATGCATTTTTTCTGCGGTATGGCTATGTTAGCGCGCTTGCTATAGTACAGATCGTATGCATCTATCGGGATCAGGCTGTTGAGACCATCGTTGCCGCCGTGCAGCTGGAGGATGATCAGCACGCGATCATTGGTGCTTTGCTGGGCGAGTCTCGACAACGGATTGTCGGCCATCAGCTTGACGGGTATATTCGCGATGGTGAAGGGAACACTGATCGCGATGGGAAGTTTCTTCAAAAAGTTTCTTCTCTTCATAACGCTGGGGTTTACGCAAGCTGATACTCTGGCGATTGCATTACGGCATTAAGCAGGTTCTCGAGTTGCCCGCGAACGGTGTCCATGTTGCTCTGCGCGTTCCAGTTGGCAGTCCAGTTGGTCTCTTCGGTTCCCGGCGGGTAAATGTCAGACAGGAACGCCTTGAGGAAGTAGTTCAGCCGCTCGGCTGTTATGCCTGAATTGTCGTCAAGTCCCTGATCAAACGTCAGATTGTCGGTGACCGGAAGAAGGTACCGCACCAGCTCGACGACGAGCGTTCGGGCATCGGCAATAGTAGCATTGGGGAAGATGGAGGAGAAGAAGTCGACGGCCTGTACCTTCAACATGCCAGGCTCCGTAATATTCACCAATGATCGTATAAAGTCGTACCGGCGCGTTAGGTAATTGACCGTAATCCAGCTTCTGTGGTATACCGGGAACTGACAGTATGCGTCATACCCGGACACATCAAAGGGTTCGTAGAACGACATACCCATATTATCGATCTGGTCCACAATCATTCCCATGGTCTCATAGAACTCGACTGGTGAGGACATATCGGGAAGGGGTACGTTCATAAACCGCAGGGTGCCTGTCACCAGGTCAAGTGGCGACTTAATGATTGCGCCAAAGTTGTCATCGCCGAAGCCGGAACCTGCTTCATAAAAGTGTTGACTCCGCAGCAGGTTTTCCACAACAGGTTGCAGCTTGAACCCATTCGATGAGAACACATCGACCATTTCATCTATGACGGTCGACTCAAGGGCATTGGCGCTGGCCTGGTCGTGAGGCGCGAAGACAAAAAAGCGATAGATCTTGCGACATATATTGCGTGCCGTCTCCGGTTGTGCGTAGATCATCTCGATGAGTTGGCTGATCTCGTCGATCGCACTCTCCTCTGTGGCGCTTCCCCCGTTCAGCAACGCGGGATCGGGTTGAATCGTAGCATTGCCGAAACGGTCACTGAATACCTTGGGGTCGTTGTCGTGTGCGCTTGCGTTGTTAACAGAGCCTTTCACGCGGCCGCGGGGCAGGTTCGTGTCCGGATCGATCGTGATGAAGTCGCCGTCGAACTCCCAACCGGAGAGAACGCGGGCGGCTTCCTGTACGTCTTGCTCGCGGTATACGATATAGTCGCCTTCACCCGTGCCGGGTGGGAGTGAACCTTCAAGACCACGGCCTATGGTGTACAACTCCAGCAGCTCTCTGGCATGGTTCTCGTTCGGCGCACCTTTAACGTTAAGGTTTCCATCCAGCAGACGAAGCATGGCGTTGTCGATCGTGACCTTCTTCGTCAGGGTTTTGAAGTTCACTTCAGGATCCGCGTTTAATGCGTCGAGCGCAAACAGGCGGTAAAGCTGATTTTGAAAATAAAGCCCGCGGCTGCTGTTGATCTTGCTCTGAATGGCGGTGAAGTGTGTATGCAGGAAGAACACCATTTTCTCACGCGCCGACCAGGCCAACGCTATGGAAGGCGTAACGCCCACGGCCAGCATTTGACCGATGAACCATCGCTTAAAATATTCCTGCAGCTCGTCGTCTCCGCTGTTGGCATTGGTGACACCCGTAACCACCCACTCGGCGTTGGTGGCCGGATCTACAGGCAACGTCGGATCGGGCAGGGTTTGACGGAACAACTGCACGATGGCTTGCGCTGGGGTCATCGCGGCAAACGTGTCGATATCCTGACGCGTGCCGCCAAACGTGGCACGGCGCAGCAGGTGGGCCGCGCGTTTCACGCCCAGGGTACCGGTATACTCAGGAAGAGGCATGTTCAGGGGTTTTGGCACCTATGCAGCATTGCGCTGCATAGCTGACGCTATATAGGATGAATCCGGCATTTTTGAGGCCGTCCGGTAGACGAACTGCATTAGGGGACGGTTATTGTAAATATTTCCCTTTGGCCCCGGGGTTACATGATTTCGTGAAGTGAATCGTTACATTCGTTGAATAATATGAAGATAATTGAATGTCCACGGGATGCTATGCAAGGTGTTGAAACATTCATCCCGACCGCGTCCAAAATTGAATATATCAACCAACTGTTGAAGGTCGGTTTTGATGAGATCGACTTCGGCAGTTTTGTTTCACCCCGACACGTTCCCCAGATGCGGGATACCGCTGAGGTCGTTGCTGGCCTCGAGTGGCAGGCGAGCCGCAGCAAGTTGCTGGCTATCGTCGCCAATGTGCGCGGCGCAAAAGACGCCTGCGCCTTTGATGCGATATCACGGATAGGCTATCCAATGTCCATTTCGGAAACGTTTCAAAAGCGAAATACCAACAAGACCATCTCAGATTCTCTCAACGAGCTGGAGCAGATCGGCGAGGTGGTGGCGGCTGCCGGAAAACACCTGGTCGTGTATATCAGCATGGGCTTTGGCAATCCGTACGGCGATCCTTATGACCGCGATATCGTCCTGCAGTTTACCGGCATACTCGCAGCCATGGGGGCTGCCGTCGTGTCGTTGGCCGATACGGTTGGAAAGGCCGACGCAGACCAGGTAACCGATTTGTTTTCGGCGCTGGCGCGCGACTATCCGACGGTAGAGATCGGCGCCCACCTCCATTCAACGCCCGACACAGCCGCCGCTAAGGTAGAAGCCGCGTACCGTGCCGGGTGCCGGCGGTTTGATGGCGCCCTCGGTGGATATGGCGGATGTCCTATGGCGGACGACAAGCTGGTCGGAAATGTAGCCACCGAAACAATTGTCGCGGTCCTGGAACAGAACGGCGTGGAAACCGGCCTGGATAAACGCCATTTCGCCACCGCAATGCAGATGGTCCCTGAAATTTTTCCAAACCGATGAAAAAGTTACACCCCACCGTATCCTGCCTTAATAAGGGTTAAATTGGTAGACGACTTTTTAGGATACCGTTTTTCGAGATATGAGATTTTTGATATTGGTAGTCTGCGCCCTCGCGTCGTTTGTCGCTCAGGCCCAGACCGCAAAGGAACACACGCAAAAGGGGAGAGAGCTGTACGAACGGCGTGAGTACATGGAAGCGCTCCTCAACCTCAACAAGGCGATCGAGCTCGATAAGAATTATGCGCAGGCGTATTACGTTCGGGGCAACATCAAGGACGCGTTTGACGACCGGCATGGTGCCATGAAAGATTACAACCTGGCCATCGAAAAAGACGCCCGATTTGCAGAGGCTTTTTTCGCCCGCGGCAATGTGAAGATGAAATTGCAGGATTATTACGGCGCAATTTCGGACTTCAGCGCAGCCATCACCCTCAACGAAAACTACATACAGGCGTACTTCAATCGCGGTAAGGCCCGCCAATACCTGCAAGCCTACGAAGACGCGATCACCGACTGTACCAAGATCATTGAGATCAATCCCACAAACCACGATGCCTACTATATGCGCGGCATCGTCCGTCTCGAGTTCGGCGACCTGCAGAACGGCTGCCTCGACCTGAGTAAAGCCGGCGAGCTTGGCGACGTGCACGCCTATGAGGCGATCAAGGAACGGTGCAACGGGCCGGAGGTGACTAAGGAGTAGGCGCAGTTGCAGGGGCAGTACACAACAAAAACTATTTCCTCGCACGTGCGAGCCTGAACAACTTTCCAGGTAACGACTGCACGGCACCCCGGAATTCCAGCGTCAGCAGGATTGAAGCCAGTTGCGACACGGGGAGATTGGACTTCCAACTCAGCTCATCGATTACCAGCGTGCCACCGTGTTCGTGCAAGGTAAGCAGCACCTTTTGTTCATGTTCTCCGAATTCGTCGAGGTTTAACACGGGTTGCGCAACCGGTGCCGCTTCCTGATCCCAGTTCATCATATACTCCAGATCGGCGCTGGACGTAATCAGCGACGCCTTATTGGTTTTGATCAGATGATTGCAGCCATAGGAATAGCTTTGGCCGATATTGCCGGGAAAGGCGAACACATCTTTGTTGTAACTATTGGCGATATCTGCGGTGATCAGGGCGCCTCCGGTCTCACCGGCTTCGACCACGATCAATGCGTCGGCGAGGCCCGCGATAATACGGTTACGCGCTGGGAAATTGTGCGCATCGGGCTTTGTACCCAGGGGGAGTTCGCTGACCAGCCCTCCGTCGGCCTCCATCCGTGTGGCGACCTCCCGGTGGGCGGATGGGTAGATAACGTCGACGCCGCTGCCAAGAATACCGATTGTCGGAAGATCGCAGTCGAGCGCCTGCCGGTGCGCCAGGATGTCGATGCCGTATGCGAGGCCGCTCACGATGAGCGGTTTCAGCGGCTTTAAGCCGTTGACAAGTTCTTCAATGCAATGCCGGCCATAGTTCGTCGCTCTTCGCGTGCCGACGATACCTACCGTCTTGGGAGGATCCAGGTCGATGTTTCCTTTGAGGTACAACAGCGTGGGCGCATCGTCGATAGCGCGCAGACGACGTGGGTAGTTCGCATCAGTGAAGAATACCAATGCGATGTTGTTGCGTTCGCAATTTCGAATCTCTTGCTCGGCGCGGGCGAAGGCTGTTCCTGTCTGGATCAGCGTTGCCGTCTTACGCCCGATGCCGGGAATCTTCTGGAGTTTCCCTTTGGGAGTTTTAAATACCTTTTCGGCGGAGCCGCAATATCCAACGAGCTGCCGTATGAGGTAATCGCCGAGGCCTGGAATGAAATGGAGCGCAAGGAGAGAGAGTCTTGACTGATCCATTGCCGGCGCTAATATTCAGCGTTCCGGCCTAAAATCCAACAGCGAATCAGCTAAGTTTTTCGCGCAAGTCGACAAGAAACTTTCTCACGCCGCGCAGTGAATCAATCAATTCCACTTTGTCTTTGACTGCCTGCGCATCCTGGCGGAGCATTTCCTTTGCGCCTTGAAGGGTGAAGCCCTTCTCTTTCACGAGGTGATAGATGGTACGGACATTCTCGATATCCTCGCGGGTAAACTGGCGATTACCCTTCCGGTTCTTTTTGGGTTTAATCAGGTCAAATTCCGATTCCCAAAAGCGAATCAGGGATGGTGCAACATTGAAAATTTCAGCTACCTCTCCGATGGAGTAGTAAAGCTTTTCGATTTCTTTTTCTTTGTACGCCATGTTATTGAGCAAGATAATTAATTAAACCATTATCATCAATCGCCAGGGGTGATTCCGGAAAATCTTTTTCCTTCAGTTCCCGTATCAACCGGATCACGCGCTTATTGGGGTCTACCTGCACGCCATCGGCATGCGTTTGATAAGTGGGTATGATTTGTCCCATCAGGAATTCTCCCGAGCGATTTACGTACACTTTTAGAATCGGCGCCAGTCCGTTTACCCCTGCGATGTTTATGCCCCGGTATGTGCAGAAGTTCCCAAGGCTGTAGGCGATGAACCTTCCGTTGTACACATCGACCGTTCGTGTGACATGCGGACCATGTCCGAATACAATGTCGGCGCCGGCGTCAATCCAGGCGCGTGCCAGAGCGTACACGTCGCCGCGATCTTCACCGTAAAATATTTCCCTTTTGCGCGGCACATGTTGGTGTTGCGATCCTTCCGCGCCGCCATGGAACGACACGATCACAACGTCCGCCAGGGAGTCCAGGTGCGCGATAATCGACTGTGCGTTCTTAACATCGTTGAGGCTCACACAGCCGGCGTTGGGTGCAAATGCCGTGAAGCCATAGGTAATGCTGTCGCGCGTATAGAACACGTAGGGGTGCGTAAGCTGTCCGGCGTGGGCTATCCCCGCCGAGTCGAGCGCTGCCATTGTGCTTTGTCGTCCCTCATCACCGAAGTCGCCCGCGTGGTTGTTGGCCAGGCTCATGATGTCGAAGCCGGCCCGGGTCAGGTTCTCCACGTACGAAACCGGACTTCGAAACGCGTAACAGACTTTGGGATCCTTACATCGCTTCACTGTGCCCCCCGAGTCGAGCAGCACGCCTTCCAGGTTTCCGAAGGTGAGGTCGGCATCCCTGAGGTGTTCCTCTACCGACCGCATGAGGAAGGCCCCGTTTTCGGGCGGCAGCCGGCTGTCGTCAGGAAAGTTCGTGCCCATCATGATGTCGCCGACACCGATAATCGCAAGTGTATCCTTAAGCGGCGGCGCCTCTTGAATGAGAGCGAGCGTGTCGGGTGCCGGCAGCGAATCGAGGCCGATGGTGTCTCCCGTGAAGTACATCTTCGATGACTTCACGGAGTCGTACATCTTCGATGACTTCACGGAATCGTACATCTGCGATGACTTCACGGAATCGTATGAAGTCTTCAAAACCTCAGCAGCCTTGCGCGCCTTCCGGGATTTCTTCTTTTTTTTCTTTTTCTTCTTCTTTGACTTCTCCGGCGCTACCGTGTCGGCGGCGACGAGTTCAATGTGGTGAGACGATACGTTACGCAGGCCTGCGGTCGCTTCAGGGGTAAACAATCCCGTGCATAAGAAAAGGAAGGACACGAGACTGATAACGATCCGCATAGGTATAGGTACTGGTTGCCGCTGGCAAATAAAGGGAAGTTTTCTGTCTAACCAAAGGTTTCAGTGGCACGCGTTAGAAATATTGAGTATTAACCAGTTAGTGGAAGACGCAGGGGTAGAGGCAGAGGCAGATGCAGGGGCAGGGGCAGAGAGCACTAGTCAAGTGGTTCTGACTGTTGGCTTCCCACCTGGATCAGCCTTTCATATTCAGAGTTGCTGAGATCGCGCTGGAAGAAGTTGATGGGGTTGATGTGCTGGCCCTTGTAGAGGACCTCGTAGTGAAGGTGGGAGGATACGGAATTCCCGGTGTTTCCGACGAGCCCGATAACCTGACCCCGTTTCACGCGATCTCCGGGGCGCGCCTTGAATTCCGACAAGTGTGCGTACCGGGTTTCGAAGCCGTGACCATGGTCGATAAAGATCACCTTACCATACGATGCGGAATGGTATGCACGAATCACGCGGCCGTCGCCGGTGGCATATACGGGGGTTCCTTTCGAAGCGGTGAAGTCGAGTCCGTTGTGGTCGATCACACGCCGGAAGATCGGATGCATGCGGGGTCCAAAGGTCAGATGCAGGCGGTCGAGTTGCCGGTTGTCGATAGGTTGTATCGCAGGACGAGAGGCCCATATGCGCATCTTCTGTTCCAGGAGTTCGTGGAGTTCTGTGAACGACTGCCTTTCGATGTCGACCTGGCGTGCAAGTTTGTCTATGCGTTTGTATCCTTCGTATATGTCGGGGAAGGCGCGGACAGTGGTAAGGTCCATTTTTTCACTACCACCGGTACCGGCATCGCGTATGGAACTGCCCAGAGGCTGGGAGTCGAGTATGATACGGTAGTTGTGATCGTCTTTTTCAATAAGGCGCTCCAGTTCAGTGGCTGCCTGGGCGATACGTTTGTCGATGACTTCCCATTCGCTCTTGTGGCGGTTGTTCTGACTTTGGAGGATCTCTTCGCTGAGCGCTACGGCATGGTGCCTATAGAAGAACAAAGCGGAAACACTTACGAAGAACGCGAGGCCCAGGAAGATGCCGGCATTTCTCAGGAAATGCTTACCATCCTGAACTACAGGTTCATAGCGGCATGTCTCGTCGTTATAAGTGAAATATGCCTTTGCCATCAGTCTAGCGATTGATTCTGAACACGGCACGCGGCGGCAAGTCGATTGTAGTCGTGGCTGGTCAGACCCTCGACCATATAGCCAAGGGGATCCACGTGCTGTCCGTCGTGTATTATCTCATAATGAAGGTGAGGCGCTATCGAGCCGCCGGTGTTGCCCACAGTGGCAATAGGCTGGCCCTTCGTCACGGTCTCTCCTTGCTTTACCTTTACTTCGTGAAGGTGCGCATAGCGGGTCACCAAACCCCCGCCATGATTGATCTCGATGTACGTGCCGTACCCGGCCTGCAAGCGGCTTTCACGGACGAGCGTAACGCGTCCGGGTGCGGTAGCAACGACCACCGTTCCGCGCGGCGCGGCGAAGTCGATACCGGGATGTTTGTATTTCCCCTTGTGAAAGGGATTGATTCTGGTTCCAAAGCCGGACACGACGAAGTCGAGGTTAGAGCTTACAAGAGGCTGAAGCGTAGGCATGCTGCCCAGCCGTTCGCGATCGGCGACAACGCCACGGAAACGCTGGCCGAACGCCCGGTTCACTCGGGCCGAGGCCGACACCAGCCGATCCGTCTTTTCTCTGAGGGCCTCCAGCTGCTCGTTAAATTCGCGGGCGTCGGAGGAAAGGATCGCGTTGTTTCGTCGTGCCGCGTTCCGTTCCGGAGTGTGGGGTGTTACTTCGAAGAGTTTTTCATGCATCTGCAAGTCTTTCTCATGAAGGTTGTCGATTTCGGCTTCAATTCCCGCAAGACGGCTCGTGAGAACCACCCGGTGGGTGGACAACGCTTCATTCTCCAGCATGAGGTGTTGTTCGCGTTCAGTCATCACCAGCTTATCGGCTAAAAATGTGAGTCCGGCGAACATCAGACCCGCTACCGAAAGGACACCGGCGCTGTAGACGGCAATCGTGCCAAAGCCGGTCCGTACGCGCTGGTACTGACATGTTTCAGGGTCGTAGTAATATTTCGATTTGCCCATGAAAACGCTTTAAAAATGGGTAATTGCGTTTAATTTTGTGCCCCTGTCTGGCATCCTAAATGGGACAATATATACGGAAAGAGAGGGTAAGGGAAACACCATATGGTTATTGGGAATGAACTCGGCCGAAATACGACGTAAGTTTTTGAAGTTTTTTGAGGAAAAAGGTCATTTGATCGTTCCTTCAGCCCCGCTTGTACTCAAAAATGACCCGACCTTGCTCTTCACCAACTCCGGCATGGTGCAGTTCAAGGACTACTTCCTCGGCAACGCACGGCCGGTCAGTACACGCATAGCGGACACACAGAAATGCCTTCGCGTAAGCGGCAAACACAACGACCTGGAAGAGGTGGGCATCGACACGTACCATCATACGATGTTCGAGATGCTCGGCAACTGGTCGTTTGGCGACTACTTCAAGAAAGAAGCCATCGCCTGGGCATGGGAACTTCTCACCGATGTATACAAACTTCCAAAAGACCGCCTGTATGTCACCGTCTTTGGTGGCGACAAGGAAGACGGACTGCCGGTCGATGAGGAGGCGCGCGACCTGTGGCGTGCCATCGTTAGCGATGACCGTATTCTGCTTGGCGACAGAAAGGACAACTTCTGGGAGATGGGCGACACCGGACCGTGTGGTCCTTGTTCAGAGATCCACATCGACCTGAGACCCGATGAGGAAGTCGGCAAGATACCCGGCAAAGACCTTGTCAACAGCGACCATCCGCAGGTTATAGAAATATGGAATCTCGTGTTCATGGAGTTCAACCGCAAGGCCGATGGCAGCCTGGAGCGACTCCCCGCCCAACACGTCGATACCGGCATGGGCTTCGAACGCCTGTGCATGGCGATACAACAAAAGCCGTCGACATACGATACGGATATCTTCGCGCCTATCCTGGACTTCATCGGTAAGTCGGCCAACGTGACCTATGGGCAGGACGCGCAAACCGACATCGCCATGCGTGTGGTGGCTGACCACATACGGGCTGTTGCCTTCGCCATCGCCGACGGCCAGCTGCCGTCCAATACCGGGGCCGGTTATGTCATACGACGCATCCTTCGTCGCGCCGTACGCTATGGTTTTACCTTCCTGGATTTCAAAGAACCGTTCCTGCACAAACTCGTACATCTCATCGCCGATCAATTCAAGGACGTGTTTCCTGAATTGGAAAAGCAAAAAGTTTACGTGAGTAAAGTTATTCTTGAAGAGGAGGTGTCGTTTCTGAGAACATTGGAGAAAGGTCTCAAGCGTCTCGACCACCTTCATGAAGAGATTGGCGATGGTGTCATCACAGGCGAGCAGGCTTTCGAACTATACGACACATTTGGATTTCCGTTCGACCTCACCGCACTCATCGCGAGGGAACGTGGCTTGCGCGTAGATGAAGCGGGCTTTCATGCCGCTATGGCGAAGCAGAAGTCGCGCTCCAGGGCCGACGCCGCGCGTGAGACGGGCGACTGGACGGAGGTGACACCGGCCGACATGACGGAGTTTATCGGGTACGATCATCTCGAAGCAGACGTCAGGATTACCCGGTATCGCAAATCAGTACATAAGAATAAGGAGTCATATCAATTGGTCTTCGACCGGACGCCGTTTTACGCCGAGAGCGGGGGCCAGGTTGGCGACACCGGCTACCTTGTGGCGGGCGATGAACGTATTCGCATCACCGACACGCGAAAGGAGAATGAGTTGATCGTTCACTTTACGTCGCAACTTCCGCGTAACCCTGAAGGCACATACAAGGCGGTGGTAGATCGCGAGAAGCGTGTGCTCACCCGCAACAACCATACAGCAACGCACCTCCTGCATGCCGCGCTCCGCCAGGTGCTGGGCAATCACGTCGAACAAAGGGGATCGCTGGTGAATGAGAAGCTGCTTCGTTTCGACTTCTCGCACTTTGCTCCGATGACGCCTGAGGAAATCGCGAAGGTGGAAGATATCGTCAATGCGAGAATTCGTGAAAACATTCCCCTCGATGAGCGACGCAATGTTCCCTTACAGGAAGCACGCGAGATGGGGGCGATGGCGCTTTTCGGAGAGAAATATGGCGACTATGTACGCGTGATTACCTTTGACCCCACTTTTTCCGTAGAACTCTGTGGGGGTACTCATGTGGGATCTACCGGCGAAATCGGCCTGTTCAAAATCGTCTCTGAGGGTTCTGTGGCCGCCGGCGTCCGCCGCATCGAGGCGGTTACGTCGACCGAAGCCCTGCGATTTGTGCAAAATCAGCTCGATTTATTGCACGAGGTAAGAAATATCTTCAAAAATCCTAAAGACCTGGTGCAAGCCGTCTCCACCCTGGCCACCGAGAAGCAACGGCTGGAGAAGAAGCTGGAAGACCTCTACCAGCAGCAGGCTATGCAGCTAAAAGACCGCCTTGCCGAAAAGGCCCGCAAGGCTAACGGCTATCATGTTATTATGGAGCGGGTAGCGGTACCCAACGCCGACGCGTTGAAACAGATCGCGTATGCGTTGCGCAATCAGTTCGACGATCTGTTCCTGGTGCTGGCTGCCGAGGTTGACAGCAAACCCCAGGTTGCGGTGATGATTGGCGAGAAGCTCATGGCTTCCAATCGTTTCCATGCCGGAAACCTTGTGCGCGAACTCGCCAAGGAGATCGGTGGTGGCGGGGGAGGGCAACCTTTTTTCGCGACGGCCGGAGGGAAGAACCTGGCAGGATTGGATACCGTTTTAGAGAAGGCCCGCAAACTGATAGAAAACTAGTCTGATGGACGCATCGATCCGCGAAAAGTATACGGCTGTGATCGGACTCGAAGTCCACGCACAACTTCTGACGCAATCCAAAATTTACAGCGCCGACGCCACCGCCTTCGGCAGTGATCCGAACACCAACGTCAGCGTGGTGACACTCGCGCATCCCGGTACCTTGCCGTTACTGAACCGCAAGGTACTTGAATATGCCATGCGTATGGGACTCGCCTGTAACTGCACGATTTCTCGGTTTACCATTTTCGATCGGAAGAACTATTTCTACCCGGACCTTCCTAAAGGATACCAGCTTACGCAGGATCGTATACCACTATGTCTGGGGGGGCACATTACGATAACCACCAGCGACGGGCGTGATCGTGATATACGACTCAATCGGATACACATCGAAGAGGATGCAGGTAAGTCGATCCATCTACCTGAAGAACGCGACACGCTTGTCGACTTCAACCGTGCCGGTGTTCCGTTGATCGAGATTGTAACGGAACCCGACATGCATTCTTCGGAAGAAGCCTACCTGCTGCTGGCCGAGATACGAAAGATCGTACGCTATCTCGGTATCTGTGACGGCAACATGGAGGAAGGATCGCTTCGGTGCGACGCCAATGTCTCGGTGATGCCTAAAGGTTCCGCGACACTTGGAAAGAAGGTGGAAGTGAAGAACATGAACTCGCTGCGGAATGTGCAACGTGCGGTCGACCATGAGATCGAGCGTCAGATCGCGTTGCTGGAGGGTGGTGAGCCAGTCGTTTCTGAAACGCGTTTGTTCGACGCTGCGACCGGCCGCACTTCGGGCATGCGTACTAAGGAAGAACTTAACGACTATCGGTATTTCCCTGATCCGGATCTGAGCCCTGTAGAGGTATCCGATGAGTGGCTGGAACGTGTGCGCAGTGAAATGCCGGCATTGCCGCGGCAGCTCTTCCAACGCTTAGTGGAGCATTACAAATTGCCGGCGTATGATGCGCATGTGCTGACGGAATCACCCGATGTTGTGCGGTATTTTGAGGCGGTGTGCGGTTTTGTTTCGAACGCCAAAGCCGTTTCGAACTGGGTTATGGGGCCGGTAAAGTCGGCTCTGAAGGAGTTGGGCGTCGCCGCGGACCAATTTCCCCTGCGGCCGGAACTACTGGGAGAACTGATAGGTTTGGTTGAAGAGGGGCGTGTGAGCCATACAGCGGCTTCGCAGACCTTATTTGTAGAGTTGGTGAAGAATCCGGACCAAACCGCCGGGGCGCTGGCCGAACGGCTTGACCTCATACAGGAACGGGACCATAGCCAGATTTTGCCCATCGTAGAGGAGGTGCTGAAGGAGTTTCCCCTTAAGGTGGAAGAATTCAAGAAGGGGAAGAAGGGGATTATCAGTATGTTTATGGGAGAAGTGATGAAGCGCAGCAAGGGTAGGGCGGATCCGAGGCTGGCCAACGAATTGATAACAAAGAAACTTACCGAGGTATGATAAGACTTAAGGGAATCATGTTGCCTGTCGCGATGCTGCTGGCATTTGTGACATGCTCTTCGTCCGGAAAACAGGATGAGGACGCCGCGCAACAGGAACAGTGGGAGATAACGATCAACGGTAAGGTGCTCAACCCGGGAACGGGGACGATTGAGATTGCCGAGATCACAGAAGGTGGTACGTTGAACGGATGGAAAGATACCGTCACGCTGCGAAGCGACAATACGTTCTCGAAGACGGTTAAGTTGTCGGCGCCGGGCTACTATCGAATGAATTTCTTTAACGCCCAGGCCATCAATCTGATTCTGTATAAGAGCGACCTGGATGTCACCGTCGACGGGTCCGATGCGCGCGGCGCCAGTGAGATCAAGGGGTCGCCGGAGTTGGACTTTATTATGGAGGCCACCAATTTGCTCCAGGGGTTTCACCAATCGCCGGAGGCGGTTGCGGTAAATCAGAAATTTGAAAAGGCCCGGCTGGCCGGCGACCGCGAGGCGCTGATGCAGGCACAGCAGGAGTACATGGACCTCTATGCCGATGTGCAGAAACGTGTGGCAGCGATGATCCGTGAGCAGCCCGCATCGCTGGGGGTCGTTAATTTCTTACAGAGCCAGACGATCGACCGCGACCGCTTTTACGATACCTACCTTCTGGTTGCGGATGAGGTTAAGAAAGCGTGGCCTGATACCTGGCACGCACGGGAATTCGTCGAGATGGTGGAAGGCATGAAGACGACGGCGATAGGACAAACCGCGCCGGAGATAGCGCTGCCCAATCCCGACGGAGAGATTGTGAAGCTTTCTTCGTTAAGGGGTAATTATGTTCTTGTCGATTTCTGGGCGAAGTGGTGTGGCCCTTGCCGCGCCGAGAACCCCAACATTGTGCGGGTATACAACAAGTACAAGGATCAGGGCTTCACCGTTTTTGGTGTTTCGTTGGATCGCAATCGCGAAGACTGGCTTCAGGCGATCCAGGATGATAATCTTACCTGGACTCACGTGTCCGACCTGAAATACTGGCAATCGGAGGCGGCGAAGACCTATAACATTACCGCCATTCCATTTTCAATTCTGCTCGATCCTAATGGTGTGATCATCGACAAGAATCTGCGGGGTGCCGCATTGGAGCGGAAGATGGCGGAGATATTCGCGGAGAAATAATTTGTCGGTAGGGATTTGACTTACGCGGTAGAGACGCCCAAAATTGGGCGTCTCTACAACGTATGTTAATCACCGATTACCGATCACAAATCACAAACTGAACGCAATCGGCAACACCATTCGTTGTCTCACGGGCGTGCCATCGATTGTACCGGGCTTCCAGGGTGGCGATAGCGCCAAAACGCGCACGGCCTCCTCGTCGCATCCGTAACCGATGCCCCTGAGTGATCTGACATTCGTTATCCTGCCATCGGGTTCAACAATGAATTCGATGAATACCCGACCCGTGACGCCAGCTTCTCTGGCCTCCGTGGGGTAGGATATATTATTTGCCAGGAACTCCCAGAGCTTTTCCATCCCTTCCGCCGGCGCTGCGGTTTCATCAACAATCGTATGAACTCCATCCGGGCTGGGCGCCATTTGTCCGACAGCGCGTTGTACCGTTTCGTTATATTCCAGTATCATGAACGAGCGGCCCGTTTCGGTTTTCTTGCTCTCAGGCTTATCGACGATGACGATCCCTGCATCAGATGATCCTTTAATTGGGCCATCAGCCAGGCTCTGAAGATCTTCGCTGAACTTATACACCTCTATGGATACTGGCAGTCCGTATTCCTCCTCAATCTCTTTCAGTTTTGAAGTGTGCCCCGGCTGAATTTCCATGATTACGTACCTGGAGTCGGGCTTTTCTTGTCTCAATTGGTCGTACCTGTCCTGCACCTGACGGGGTATATCCAATGCTACTGAAGAATTTTGGGCAACTGTATTAAGATCGTTCATCACCTGGTCCTGGCAGGCGACAAAGGCGAGTATGCCAGCGACGGCCGGCACCAGGGCGGCGATCTTCCAGCGGCTGATCTTGTGTTTGACGGATTTGATCATATGAATTCGCTTAAGGGTTAACGATTTGCTAAAGTGCGTTACGAGTGCGAGTCCCTGCGATTGAAGGGCGATCCTGGCCAGCAGACCGCAGTACTCCTGTACATCCTGACCCTCGGCGGCCTTTTCATCGGCCTCGTACTCATGGAGAGCCCTCAGTCTTGATTTTATAGCCCATATGGCGGGGTTGAACCAAAACAGGATGCACAGCAGTTCGACAGCGAGAATGTCCCAGGTGTGACCCTGTTGCACGTGAACACTTTCATGCTTGATGATTACATTCTTTTCACGCTCGCTCAAAGCCGCCGGATCGCCTATTATTATGTAGCGAAACACAGAGAATACCATTCCGGGCCCATCGTCGACGGTGAGTACCTTTACGTTGGACGTTCGCATAAGCGGTCGTGCACCCCGAATAAGCCACACAAGCCGCCAACAACGATACGCGAGCCGTAGAAACAACAGCGCGGCTACAGCCAGGTATATCGCTACCAGCGCGCTCCATAGGTTTAGGGCAGGTGCCGCGGTTTGTTCTGCGGATGCTTCTAAGCCCACAGTGAATTCCGGCAACAGGTATGCGGGTATGACATGACTTACAGCCGGGATGTCGTTCAACCTTACAAGGTGGAAGAGGGGAGCGATGACCGACAACATGAGCGCACCAAGAAGATACAATCTGTTGAACGTTGCGTTGGTTTCGCGGTGGAGGAACAACCGAAACAGCAAGTAGAAGGCTGCAAGACACAGGTTGGCCTCAACGAAGTAGTTGAGCGTACTCATTACTTTTTGGCTTTAATCTCTTTTATCAGCTGTTCCAGTTCCCGGATGTCCAGTTTCTGATCCTTGGCAAAGAAGGATACCAGGTTGCGGTACGAGCCGTCGAAATAGTTCTTCACGACGTTGCTCAGATAGAAGCGTGTATACTTTTCGCGACTGATCAAAGGAAAATATTCATGGGTCTTTCCGTAGGCCTTATGCCCGACGAACCCTTTGCTTTCCAGAATGCGTACGATGGTTGAGACGGTGTTGTAAGCGGGTTTGGGTTTGGGTAGGTGCTCGATAATGTCCTTAACGAACGCCTTTTCCAGTTTCCACAATACCTGCATCACCTGATCCTCTGCCCGGGTTAATTCTTTCATATCGACTAATTATTACGTTATAAAACTAAAAGTTTAGTTATTAGGATGCAAGAAATTACCATAGAATTTTCATTACCCAAAAAATGTCATTTGCCTGTCGGGCTGGAAGAATCTGCTGAGGCGTCGGATTGATCGGAGAGATCGGGCCTTTTCGTTACCGACGTATTCTCCAAAAATAGCAACGCGGTCCTGTTCGCATTCCAATAACTGTAGTCGTCACTACCGGCGCCCATCCCACCGAAATTGTTGGCGCCTAACACCAGGTCGATGTCACCATCGTTATCGTAGTCTGCTGCTTCCATTACCAACCAACGACCCAGCGTGGCGGCAGGCAAGCGGTGGGGTTTAAAATCGTACGCTCCATTATTTTCAAAGTAAAGGAAGCTACGATCGGGAGTACGTTGAAAGTCGGGGAAGAATGAGATTGCGGCGATGTCCAGATCACCGTCATTATCGAAATCACGTGCCATTGCCATGGAAGCGCCGGGCATGGGGAAGGACCAACGCTCGGTGAAAACATTTTCGCCATCGTTCTCGTATATCGTAACGCCATGATAAGGCTTGATAATCGGCGAATAATCAGCATTGTCGCCATTGGTTACCAGGATGTCAAAATGGCCGTCGCCGTTGAAGTCGGCAATCTCAAAATAGCTCGTCCCATCCACGGGTGAGAAGCGAAGCAAAATAGTTTCGTCGAAAGAAAAATTGCCGCGATTGGTATACGACACGATCCGTTCGTCACCCTGAGCGAAGAGGGCGAGGATGTCGGGCCTGCCATCACGATTCACATCGCGGACAATAGTCTTGCGGGCGCCCGGTGTGGCGCTTAGCACATGTTCGGCGTTGTTGTGGCCGTCGTATACCGACAAGTGACCGGTATAGTTGCCGAAGCCGCAAACCACCAGATCTGAGACGCCGTCACCGTTAAGGTCTTCATGTTCGAAATACACCGGTCTCTTTATCGAATCGATCAGCGTGATTTCCTTGTTTCCCTTGACGGACACAACCCGGCCCGCGGGCCTGTCGTTGGGATCCATAATCCCCATCGTTGTCAACAGTACCTGACCGTCGTCCCATTCCATCCAGGAGGGCGGACTGCTGAGCTTAATGGAATCGATCCGTTCAAGCCTGCTATCAAACGTGAAGAAATCCTGGTACCGGGTACCCGCATACAGTTCCCGCCTGACGGTATCATACCGAAGAAAGGTAACGTGCGGCTCAAAGGTGTTTTTCAGGCTTGATGCATGGAACCATGATAGCGTGTCGTCAATTACGGGGTGCGTGATTGTAAGTGAGTCTGGTGCATGCTTAAAGTAGTATTCCCGAATCGCCTGCCATTCTTCATCAGAGGCGATAAAACGTGAGGGCAAAGCAGAGAGCACGTAGTCGATATCACCGGGGTCTATCGTCAGCAAAACACGACTGTTGTTGGTGGCGCCCATGTGAAACGCCATCAACGGTAGCACAGATTCAATCCATGTTTTTCGGTCCAGCAATTCCGGTTCTGGAAATACGTGACACTGGCCGCAGTACATTCGGGCGATGCGCTCTTTGCGATGTTCCCGACTTTCGCATGATGTGTAAAAGATAAGGGCGGCGAGCGCAACTCCTGCTATTCCGCCGACCATGGACATCGGCGTGAGGCGCATACGTGTTATATAAGAAAGGAGTCGAGGTGTCACCGTACCAGGGTAGTCTTCCAATTTCCCTAGTTCGGGTATGTGAAACAGTATGAAATGATATTAGCGCCCATCTTCAACGCCTCCAGGCGCTTTTCCTCCGGATCGTTGTGGATGCGTCGATCTTCCCAGCCATTACCGAGGTCCGACTCATAAGAGTAAAACACCACCAGCCTGCCTTCATAGATCAGGCCCAGTCCCTGCGGCGGTTTACCATCGTGTTCGTGTATCTTGGGAAGTCCGTTCGGAAAATCGAACTTCTGGTGGTAGATGGGGTGGTCATACGGGATTTCCACCAACTCCAGTTCGGGGAATACTTTTTTCAATTCAAGGCGGATGAACTTGTCAAGCCCGTAGTTGTCGTCGATGTGCAGAAACCCTCCGCCCGTGAGGTACTTTCTCAGGTTAGCAGCGTCGGTTTCGCTGAAGACGACATTGCCGTGACCGGTCATGTAGACATAGGGATACAGGAAGATGTCGCGGCTTGACACTTCTACGATATCTTCTTCCGGTGCCAGGATGATGCCGAGCTCTTTACCACAGAACTCAATAAGATTCGGGAGCGCCGTCTTGTTCGCGTACCAGTCGCCACCGCCATTGTATTTCAGTTTTGCCAGCTTCAGTTTATACTGGGCCTGGACGCTCGTCAACGACAACACCAGGCATACGACAGCCATTATTCCTCTCACCATAGCCATTCCGCGCAACATTTTACCAATTTACGCATAAACGCAAAATAGGGAATCCGGGCTGGAATTCCCATCGCCCTGGCAGACCCGACATTTTTTCCCGCTTGAAGGCATCCCGGGGCTTTTTTCCTCGTTTTGGTTGAGAATCCCTCTTATCTTATTTTCTTTGCAGGCCAAAGCTGAATTATGCGACAATACCTCGATCTGATGCGGGATATCCTGGATGACGGGACCAAAAAGGAAGACCGCACAGGGACGGGCACCTTGTCGGTCTTTGGACGACAGATGCGTTTCGACCTGGCCGAAGGGTTCCCCCTTGTGACCACCAAGCGGTTGCACCTGCGTTCCATTATCGTTGAGTTGTTGTGGTTTTTGAGGGGCGACACCAACATTGCGTACCTTCATGAGCATGGCGTGACCATCTGGGATGAATGGGCGGACGAAAAGGGCGACCTGGGCCCGGTTTACGGTTACCAGTGGCGAAGCTGGCCCGCACCGAACGGACAGTCGATCGACCAGATTGCCCGCATTGTAGATCAGATTAAAAGGAACCCCGACTCACGCAGGCACATTGTTACGGCCTGGAATCCCGCGGAAGTCGACAAGATGGCGTTGCCGCCCTGTCATGCCTTGTTCCAGTTTTATGTGGCGGACGGGAAGCTTTCCTGCCAGCTGTATCAACGCAGCGCCGATTATTTCCTCGGTGTTCCGTTCAACATCGCTTCATACGCGCTGCTCACCCATATGGTGGCGCACCAGTGTGACCTCAGCCCGGGCGAATTCGTCTGGACGGGTGGCGACGTTCACCTCTATCTCAACCATCTGGAGCAGGCACGTCTGCAATTGACCCGGGAGCCACTTCCGCTTCCGGAACTGGAGCTGCGCAGGAAGCCGGGATCTCTTTTCGACTATACGCCCGACGACATCGCGGTGCATGGATACCAGTCGCATCCTTCGATTAAGGCGCCGATTGCCGTATAAAACGACGCATGGCAATAAGGCCTTTTGGGCTTTTAATCCATCTCTTCCTGTAACATTTCAACTTTCATGCGACATATTGCGTACCATTACTGATCCCATATGGTTAACCGAACCCGTGTTTTTGAATCGATCGGACATGTTATCGTCGGTCCGTCTTCTCTTCACACGGTCCCCATTGGATCAGGATCCAACCCTCTTACCCCCAACTACCTCAGGAGCGTAAAGTGGGTGCGAACGGTGACTTTTGTACCTGACATTGACCTTTGACCACACCATGAAACAACGCGTTACCCTGTCCTTGTTACTGATTTTCACCCTGGCCTTCGGGCGCCTCGCGGCGCAAACCGATACCATTCCGGACACCAGGGTGTGGACACTTCGCGAATGTGTCGACTACGCCCTGGAAGCAAGCGTGATGGTGCAGCGTAGCGAGCTGGACGTTGAAGTCAGCCGGATCGACTATAACCTGGCGCGCTGGTCGATGATACCGACCCTAAACGGTTCAGCCTCATACGGCCTGAACTGGGGCCGTTCTATCAACCCCGTGACCAACCTGTTTACTACCCAGGAAATCCGGTCCAATCAGCTGGCCGCTCAAAGTAACGTTACGCTCTTCAATGGTCTCCGCATTCAGAATGAAATCAAACAGAACCGCTACAACCTCGATGCTTCCGAAGCCGATCTGGAGAAAGCGCGGAACGACGTCATTATTAACGTAGTCACATTGTTTGTCAATGTGGTATTCAATAAAGAACTGTTGGACAATGCCAAACTTCAATTGAGTTCCAGTGAAGCGCAGCTTCAGCGCACGCGTGTACAGGTCGAGTTAGGCGCACTGCCTATGTCCGACCGCCTCAACCTGGAAGCCGAAGTTGCCTCCAACGAACTCAACGTCGTGAACCAGGAGAATGCGCTCGCGCTCTCTATCCTGCAGCTTAAGCAGGCGATGCAACTCCCTGCGACGGCGGAACTCGACGTTGAAATTCCCGAGTTGACGGTGGAAGACCTGCTGCTGGATGTAACGCGCGATGAAGTGTTTCAGGCAGCGCTGCGGGTGATGCCCGAGATCAGGGCTGCCGATCTGCGGGTGGAAAGCTGGGAGCACGGCATTAAGGCGGCGCGTGGCAACCTGTATCCACGACTGAGCCTGTTTGGTTCGGTAACAACCAACTACTCCAGCGCGTCGGATGGTCCTCACTTTGTTCCCAGTGGAGATGACCCGATTCCCGTAGTTGAAGAGATAGGGTTTGTTGAAGGAACTGGTCAGCGGGTACTGATGAATTCGTTTGAGACCCCGGGTGTGATAGAAGACAGTTATGGTCGGAGTCAGCAGTTCAAAGACAATCTCTTTCGCTCACTAAATTTGAGTCTTTCTATTCCGGTATTTAATGGCATGCAGGCGCGTTCCGCCTACCAACGGTCAGTGATTGCCCGTAATCAGGCTGAGTTGAACCGCACCGACGTCCGGAATCTGCTGCGGCAAGAGGTGGAGACCGCCTACAACGATGCAATTGCCGCCTCAAAGACATATCAGTCGGCGCAGCAACAGGTTGCCGCCCGCGAGGAAGCCTTCCGATCCATTCAGGCGAGGTACAACAGCGGCGCATCAAACTATTTTGAATACCAGGTTGCAGAAAGCCAGCTCTTTCAGGCGCGAAGCGACCTGTCCCGGGCAAAATACAACTTTGTGTTCCGAAAGAAGATTCTCGATTTCTATCAGAATAAACCCGTCGATTTCTAATACCTGATCCATGGCAAAGCAAAGAAAAAAATCAAACAAACTCCTGTACTGGCTTATCGCCGGCGCGGTCTTCATCATTATTGTGTTGGCTATCGGAAGATCGATGGGTTGGATTGGCAAACCCTCGGAAATGGAGGTGGAGATTGCTAAGGTAAGCTACAAAACGATAACGGAGAAGGTAAGCGCTTCCGGTTCTGTGCAGCCGGTCACCGAAGTAAGACTTGCTCCGGAAGTGTCGGGGGAAATCAGAGAGCTGTTAATCGAAGAAGGCGACTCTGTACAGCAGGGTCAGCTGCTGGTCAAGATCCGGCCTGACATCTGGCTCTCCCAATTAGAGCGTGCCGAAGCGGCCCTGAACCAACAACGTGCCAACCTGGTGTCTTCTGAGGCCTCGCTCGCCGCTGCCCAGGCGACGTTTATGCGGGCCGAACAAGACTTTGAACGCCAAAAGAAACTGTATGAAGAAAAGGTTATCTCCGAGGCCGAATGGCAACTCGCGCAGCAGACCTATAAGGTAGCTGAAAACGAGTTGAAGTCGGCACGCCAGTCTGTTGAGGCCGCGCGCTACATCGTGCGGAGCAGCGAGGCATCCGTTCGGGAAGCCAGGGAAAACGTACAGCTCACCAATGTGGTGGCGCCCATGACCGGCATTGTATCTAAGCTCGATGTGAAGAAAGGCGAGCGTGTCGTTGGAACGCAGACTATGGCCGGTACCGAGATGATGCGCATTGCCGACCTCAATGTTATGGAGGTGCGGGTGGATGTTAATGAGAACGACATTGTTCGTGTACATGTGGGAGACACAGCGCTGATCGATGTCGACGCCTACAGTGCGCAGGAAAAAATATTCAAGGGCATCGTAACGTTGATCGCCAATACAGCCAATGAAAAAACCACGACGGACGCGATCACGGAGTTCGAAGTGCGGATCCTCATCCTGAAGTCGTCGTACCAGGATCTGATTGACGAAGGTAATACCTATCCGTTCCGTCCGGGGATGACCGCCAGCGTGGAGATACTCACTACACGGAAAGAGAATGTTCTCGCCGTGCCGCTTGCGTCGGTCACCACGCGTAACCCCGCGGAGATGGGACAGCAGGAGGACGGCGATCCTCAGCAAGTGAGCAATCAATCGGGCAGCCCGATGCCGCGCCGCGAAGACAAGGTCGTTTTGTTTGTGAACGACAATGGCGTAGCTCGGATGATGGAGGTCAAAACCGGCATTAGCGATTACGACAATATCGAGATCCTGTCTGGCATCTCAGATACCGTCGAGGTGGTGACCGGTCCTTTTTTGGTGGTGTCGAAACGTCTGAAAGATGGCGACAGAATCCGATCAGCCACCAAGTCCGGGCAAAAGAAATAGGCACCTATTCCGCGTTGACACCACTTTTTCTTTAGCTTTACCCGAAAAGATGGGGGCATGCCCGATGTCGCGAGGCGTTGCGCGGCGTTGCATGTCGCCACCTCGACGTGGTTCAAAGATTTAATCCAGGGATACAAGGCAGTATGTGCGTCAGCAGCGCCGGCCGGCGAGGTGCCGGCATTTGTTTTGGCGTATCAGGGATTCTATCCGAGTGCGAGGTGTATACCATAGCGCATGGGGCATGCGTTTAATTGGCAGAATACCAGCATGGCGATAAACAAACTCTCGGCGGTGATCATCTCTTTGAATGAGGAGCGCGACATCGGGCGATGCCTGGAATCGCTTGTCGACGTTTGTGATGAGATCATCGTACTGGATGCGTACTCCTCCGACAGAACAGCCGATATCTGTCGTGCAGCCGGTGTCACCTTCCTGCAGCGCGAGTGGGAAGGCTACTCTGAGGCAAAGAACCATGCCAATGGACTGGCATCCGGCGATCTCATCGTGTCGCTCGATGCCGACGAAGCGTTGTCTCCCGAACTCGCTGAATCTATACGCGCGCTGCGCCACAATGCACCCGCAGGCACCGCGTATTCCATGAACCGTCTGAACCAATATTTCGGGGGATGGATACGTCATGGCGACTGGTATCCGGATCGGAAGGTGCGGATATTCCGGAAGAATGAAGGGCAATGGGTGGGTGCCATCCATGAGAAGCTTGCATTCAATAGCCCCACTCGCATTGTTCGATTGAAAGGTGATCTCCTTCACTACGCGTCACCTACTGTGCGCGACTATGTTGCTAAGTCGTGGCACTATGCCCAATTGGTGGCCCGGGCCGACTATGAGCAGCGGAAAACAAAGCTGTGGATATACCATGCCGCCATCAAACCGGCATCCCTGTTTATACGTAGCTATTTTCTTAAACTGGGGTTCCTGGACGGGCATCGCGGGTTTCTCCTGGCCGCCATCGCCGCCTGGGAGCGCTACACCCGGTATGTAGTGTTCCGTAAGCTTCGCAGAGAGAAGCCGGCGGCGGGCTCGATCCCAAGGCCTTCACGTACAGACGCGTAAAACGCGCATACAGGACCACTCACCTTCTGCTAGGCCGATCTGTGGAAAATCCGGATGGTCATTTCTCGGCATCCGTGGCAAATTTTACTAAATTTAGGCTTCTCCGAACTTCTGGGCGGTACTGGTATGCCAGCTGAAGGGTAGGTCTCGTTCCGGCGCTGTGCCATAGGTTGTTAGTCAGATGAAGGTATCGGTCATCATAAGTACAAGCAGTTCACCCAGTCTACTCCAAAAATGTTTGTGGGGTTTCGAGTACCAGACTTTTAACAATTTTGAGGTGATCATTGCGGAGGAAGGGCATGACCCTGACACGGCCGCCTTGATAAAGGACGCTACAGAACGCGGCGTACTGAACCTGCGACATCTTCACGACACCAATGGCCGTAGCGAAGTCGCAATGCTGAACCGCGCCATCGCTTCGACAAATTCGGATTATCTCATCTTCTCCAATGATCATTGTATTCCGCGCAATGACCTCGTGGAGATGCACATGAAGCGCGCCCGGAAGCAACACTTTCTTTCCGGTGGCTATTTCAGCGTGCCGCACAAAGTAGCGCGCGCGATCACTAAGGAAGACATTGCAACGCTGTTTGCGTTCAACTGGCGATGGCTGTATTACAACGGTCTGCAACCGGGCAAGTTGATCGGTATGACCAACCAACGATTACTCGACCGGCTGTTCGAAAAGTTTTCATCTACCATTCCCTGGTACGGCGCGAACGCATCGGCGTGGCGCGACGACATCCTTTCCATTAACGGGTTCAACGAAGATCTTTTGTTGCACGAATATGACCTCGACTTCGGCGAACGTCTTGTCAAACGTGGTGTGAACGGCATCTCTGTACGGCACGAAGCTATATGTCTTTGTCAGGAAGGACAACGCACCAAACGCAATGGTCACGAGAAGAAGGCAGACAAAAACCGGACGCGTCTTCAAACCGGCGCCTGGGCTGTCAATGGGATTTCCAAGACGGGCACCGCTGATGTGCGGGAGCGCCACTCGGCCATATAATTTTTCATTCTATCCACGCAAGCAGGTTCTCGTAGACACGGTGTACGGGAAGGCCCATCACATTGAAGTACGATCCTGAAATTTTCTCGACGCCGGTGAGTCCGATCCAGTCTTGTGCGCCGTACGCGCCCGCCTTGTCGAGCGGTTGATAATGCCGGACGTAGTATTCAATTTCTGCCCGCGTAAGATGTCTGAAGGTAACCTGGGTAGTATCGTCGAATATGCGTTCCTTTTCGCGCGAGAGAATGCAGACGCCCGTCATTACGGTATGGGTACGACCCGAAAGCATCTCCAGCATGCGAACGGCGTCGTCGCCGTCGACAGGTTTGTTGAGGATCGCGCCATCGAGGATAACGACCGTGTCGGCGGTTATGATGATTTCATCGCCGATGCTTTCACGGAAGGATGAGGCTTTTTTTTCCGCCAGGAACGACGCTACCTTTTCCGGCGGCATGTCGGGAGCGAAGTTCTCGTCGCTTGTGCATGGCCGTACGGTAAATTTATAGCCCGCCTGTTCCAGGAGAAACTTTCTTCGAGGTGATCCTGAGGCCAGTATCAGCGGGCGGTCGGGTTGTATCTTCATCGGTCGCGCATCTGCCGGTTTCTCTTCCATTTCTGTTGCGGCGAACCGTGGGAGATCGCTATGGGTGCTGAAGCCCCGTCGTCTTCTCTGAGTTGTGTGAGGGCGAGGGCGGCGGCGAGCAAGGCTTCCGTCCTGTCGTTCGAGGGAAGAGGTGCGGGTGAAAAATGTTTCTCTACGAAATGGGTATCAAAATTCCCGGTGGTGAACGCTTCGTGCTGCATTACGAACTTGCAAAAGCCGAGGGTAGTTTCAACACCGGCTATCCTGTATTCATCGATCGCGCGGATCATCCTCGCGATGGCCTCACCTCGTGTGGCGCCGTGACAGATCAACTTGGCGATCATGGGATCGTAGTACACGGGGACCTCCATTCCCTCTTCAAAGCCATCGTCTACGCGTACACCGTTCCCCTGCGGCGGACGGTATGTCGTAAGCTGGCCTGTATCGGGAAGAAATTGGTTATAGGGATCTTCTGCGTATACGCGTGCTTCGATGGCATGCCCCTTCAGCATGAGTTCATGCTGCTGGAAGGGAAGTGGCTTGCCTCGGGCGATGTCGATTTGAAGCTTGACCAGATCCCAACCGGTAACCGCTTCTGTTACGGGGTGCTCCACTTGCAGGCGCGTATTCATTTCCAGGAAATAGAACCTGTGGTCTTCGTCGAGAAGAAACTCGATCGTGCCCGCTCCGTAATAGCCACAGGCGCGGGCTATCCTTACGGCTGCGTCGCCCATTTCCGCCCTGAGTTGAGGGGTGAGCACCGACGAAGGCGCTTCTTCGATGACTTTCTGATGGCGGCGTTGTATGGAGCACTCGCGTTCGAAAAGGTGGAAGACATTACCGTGAGTATCACCCAGCACCTGAAACTCGATATGCCTGGGTTTGGAGACGTATTTCTCGATAAACACCGATCCATCGCCAAATGCAGATGCGGCCTCACTCACGGCGCGTTCCATCTGCGCGGGGAAGTCGTCTTCCTTTTCCACGATGCGCATCCCTTTTCCTCCTCCGCCGGCGGCGGCCTTGAGCAAAATGGGATAGCCTATGTCGCGGGCAATTTGTTGGCCGGCGGCAATGTCGGAAACCGGATCTTTTGTGCCGGGTACGAGCGGAACGCCATGGTCGGCAGCCGTTTTTTTCGCGGCCAGCTTATTACCCATAAGGGCAATGGACTTGGCGGAAGGTCCGATGAAGACGAGCCCGGCGTCGGCGACGCGTCGGGCAAAGTGTTCGTTTTCGGACAAAAACCCATATCCGGGGTGAATGGCCTGCGCGCCACTGCGCAGCGCGATTTCAATGACCCGCTCAATGTGGAGATAAGACTCGCTCGAGGGTGGTGGGCCCGCGCAAAAAGCCTCGTCGGCGAAGCGGACATGGGGACTGAGACGGTCGGCCTCGCTGTAGACGGCGACGGTCTGGAGGCCCATTTCTCGTGCTGACCGCATAATGCGGAGGGCGATCTCCCCCCGATTGGCTACGAGAATCTTCTGTATTTCGATCATAAAGGACAATGGTAACGATTAATTCGAATCAGCGCCAGAACTTACGTTGTGGGGTTAAGAACCTGAATAGTAGCCGCTTTTTCGCTATTTTGCGCCCGTGTTAACCAATTCCAGGAAAAATGGCAGATTTGTTTGATAAGCTCCGCATGGAAGCCGGGCCATTGGCCAAATATTCTCATTTACCCGATGATTACTTCTTTTTTCCCAAGCTGGAGGGTGAAATCGGCCCTCGGATGAAATTCAATGGCCGAGAGGTTCTGGTATGGAGTCTTAACAACTATCTGGGCCTTGCCAATCACCCGGAAGTGCGTGAGGCGGATGCCAGGGGCGCACAGGATTACGGCATGGCGTCGCCGATGGGTGCGCGGATGATGTCAGGCAATTCCGACAATCACGTTAAGCTGGAGCGAGAGCTGGCGACCTTCGTTTCGAAAGAGGACGGCATGCTGCTGAATTACGGCTATCAGGGTGTGGTGTCTATCATCGATGCATTGGTAGACCGCAAGGATGTGATCGTATATGACGCCGAATGCCACGCCTGCATTATTGATGGCGTGCGTCTGCATATGGGCAAACGCTTTGTATACGTGCACAACAACATGGAAAACCTGGAGAAGCAACTCCAGCGAGCCACCAAGCTGGTCGAAGAGACCGGTGGAGCCATACTTGTTATCACTGAAGGCGTGTTCGGCATGTCCGGCAAGCAGGGAGACCTCAAAGGCGTTGTCGAATTAAAAAAGAAATACAACTTCCGGTTATTTGTAGACGATGCCCACGGTTTCGGAACCATGGGTAAGACCGGCGCAGGTACGGGTGAAGAGCAGGGCGTGCAGGATGAGGTCGATATCTACTTCTCTACCTTCGCCAAGTCGATGGCCGGCATTGGCGCTTTTGTCGCCAGTGAGGAACGCATTATCAAGTACCTCCGCTACAGTGTACGTTCACAGATCTATGCGAAGAGCCTTCCGATGCCTATGGTGCTGGGTGCTTTGAAGCGATTGGAACTTCTGCGCACGCGTCCTGAATTAAAAAACAATTTGTGGAAGATTGTGAAGGCCTTGCAAGACGGCCTGCGCGAAAGAGGATTTAACCTGGGAGACACCACATCACCCGTAACTCCGGTGCTCTTCAAGGGTGGGGTAGGTGAGGCTGCCAATATGGCAATGGACCTCAGGGAGAACTTCAACATTTTCTGCTCCGTTGTGATCTATCCCGTTGTGCCTAAGGATGTTATCATGTTCCGTATCATTCCTACGGCCGCGCATACCCTGGACGATGTCGAGGAGACGCTGTCGGCGTTCTCAGCCCTCAAAAAGAAGCTGGATGACGGGTTTTACCGGAAGGAGGAACTGGTGGCTGTCACGCGTCGCCGGTAAAAAAAGTGCCTAAAACGGTTGAATTTTTGGGTTTTTCTTTAAATTGGCAGAAGAAACTTAAATTTTCATCTTAAATTCTTAAGGCAATGCAAAAATTTCAGGAACTCAAAGATCTCATAGCTTCACTGGAAAGTGACATTGATAAGTTCTACAACAAGGGCAACAGTGCTGCCGGTACCCGCGTTAGAAAAGGCATGCAGGAACTGAAGACTATCGCCCAAAGTATCCGGGCAGAGGTCCAGGAATTGAAGAACAAGGCCAGCTAATTGCGCGCTTATCGAGATTTTGAGTTTGAGATAAAGATATTTGGAGGGGATAGCTTTTCAGCTATCCCTTTCCTTTTGATCTTGTGTAGGCCTCTGCAATTTTTTCGCGTAGTGTTTCAGATGCAGGGGTCATCGGAAGGCGGGTATAGGGTCCGCAAATCCCCATTTCTGAAAGCAGCTGCTTTACGCCCGTCGGATTCCCTTCGGCATACATCAGCGGATTAAGCTCCAGGAGGCGGAATTTTTCACGGCTTGCCTTTGCAAACTGGCCCTCCAACGCATATTTCTTCATCCGGGCAAAAGCACGTGGAAAGGCATTCGCCAGTACGGAGATCACCCCGCGCGCACCGATGCTGTACAGGGGCACCGTCATCATGTCATCGCCCGAAAGCAGCAGGAAATCCTTTGGTTTACCGTGGGCGATTCGCATGCACTGTTCCAGGTTGCCTGACGCCTCTTTTACGGCCGCGATTCTCGGATGGCCGGCAAGCCTTAGCATCGTTTCCGCGGTAATATTGGTGCCTGTGCGGCCCGGGATGTTGTAAATGATCAGCGGGACCGGCGCAGCTTCGGCAACTGCCAGGAAATGCTGAACGACGCCCTCCTGCGAGGGTTTGTTATAGTAGGGGCAAACCGAGAGAATGGCGTCCACACCAGAAAAATCCGTTGCCTGCAAATCTTCGAGGACATGACGCGTATCATTGCCTCCGACGCCGAACACTATGGGCAGCTTCCGTGGATTGTTGTCAAGCACAAAACGAAGCACCTCATTTTTTTCATCGCGGGAAAGCGTGGCTGATTCGCCGGTTGTTCCCATCACGACATAGTAATCGACGCCGCCATTCGCCGTGTGACGCAGCAGTTTTTTCAGGCTTTTGTAGTCTATCGCCCCGTGTTGATCAAAGGGCGTGACGAGAGCCACTCCGGTTCCGACAAGGTTTTTCATCGGATTATCGCAATAGCGTTGTGTATTTGTATAAACTATCCATCAATTCGTGTGTGCTGCCGTTGCTTTCAACCATAAACTCGAAAAACGGCTTACCTGTTTCCCAATAGCGACCAAGCCGGCATTTTGCTTTGCATCGCGCCAGCAAATTAAGAATTAGCGGATTGGGATCGGTGTCAAGATAGAAAAGATAATCGAACTCGACGCTGGCAAACTTCAGCGCCAGCGACGACGTTACGTTGCCCCACAGGTTGAAATCTTTCCGCGTAAAGAAATCAAACAGAAATTCGTAGTTCTGTTTGTCGTCAGGAAGAAAGCACAGCACCGTCACCGTTTTGCCGTCCTTTTCCAGTTTTTTTACCAGCTCTTTGATGTTCGTGTGCTTCTGCTTGTCTTCGACGGTAAAAAGGATGCCCACCTTTTGCGCCTGCGCGTACGGAAGACACGAGCGGACAGACTTATTCTTCCTCAAGTGACTGTTGGTACTGGTTCGCAGAAAGTTAAACATCTCTAAGTATACTCAATTTCCCTTTAAGAGCGACTCAAACTCTGCTTCGCTGATAATGGTAACGCCACTTTTGCGGGCTTTTTCCAGTTTGGCGGGCCCCATGTTCTCACCGGCGAGCAGATAGTCGAGTTTTCCCGATACCGCCGACAACACCCGGCCTCCATTGCTTACGATCAGCTCTTTAAGTTCATCGCGCCCGTACTTTTGAAAAACGCCGGATATGACAAAGGATTTATTATTCAATTTATTGCTGACTTGTTGGACGGTCTTCTCGTCGATAGCAAACTGAAGCCCCGCTTTTTTCAAGCGTTCAATCTCACGAACATTGTTGGAATCCCTGAAAAATGACCAGATGCTTTGTGCGATCTTTTCACCCACCTCCGGAGCCGCCAGCAGTTCTTCCACGCTGGCGTTTGAGAGGTTGTCAATGTTCTTGAAGTGACGCGCTAGTTTGGCCGCCACGGTCTGGCCGACATAACGGATGCCCAACGCGAACAGCACATTGGCGAACGGCGCCGCCTTTGAAGCTTCAATGCCCTTCAACAGGTTTTGTGTCGATAACTCCTTAAACCCCTCCAGCTTCATAATGTCCTCGCGGGTCAGGTCATAGAGGTCGGCCGGGCTTTTTACAAGGCCCATATGATACAGTTGCCATATCGTGCGCTCGCCCAGCGAATCAATGTCCATGGCCCGTCGCTGAATGAAGTGTTCGATGCGCCCCGTGATCTGAGGTGGACATCCGGTGGTGTTGGGGCAATAGTGTGCCGCTTCACCCTCCTGTCGCACAAGCGGTGTACCACATTCAGGACACTTGTCGATATAGACGACAGGTTCCGCGTCCGCAGGACGTCGGTCCAGGTCGACGCCCGTCACCTTGGGAATGATCTCGCCACCTTTTTCGACGAACACGTAGTCGCCCACGCGCAGGTCAAGACGCGCGATCTCGTTGGCATTGTGCAGCGATGCGCGTTTTACCGTTGTCCCCGACAGAAAGATGGGCTCCAGTTCGGCGACAGGTGTGATGGCACCGGTTCTGCCGACCTGGTAGGTAATACTCTTGAGCCGGGTACTCTGGCTCTCTGGCTTGTATTTGTATGCGATGGCCCATCGCGGACTCTTGGCGGTAAATCCGAGGCGTTCCTGCTGGCTCAGGCTATTGATCTTGATCACCACACCATCGGTATCGAGCGGCAGTGTTAATCGCCTGGTCTCCCATTCGTCGATGTAGTCGAACACATCTTTCAGCGATGTACACCTCCGATAGGTGCGCGACACGTTAAAGCCCCATTGCTCAAGGAACCGTATGCCCTCCTCGTGGCTCTCCACGTCGAGGTCTTCACCGAGGAGGGAGTACACGTAGCAATCGAGTTTGCGTCGTGCCACTTCTGACGAGTCTTGCATCTTCAGCGTTCCGGCGGCGGTGTTGCGCGCGTTAGCGTACCGTTCTTCTCCAATGTCTTCGCGCTCACGGTTGATGGCTTCAAAAACTTTTCTCGGCAGGAAGACTTCGCCGCGAACTTCAAATGAGGGAGGAACATCCCCCTTGACACTAAGGGGGATGCTGCGAACGGTTCTTATGTTGGCGGTGACATCATCGCCCCGAACACCGTCGCCCCGCGTTACGCCGCGTGCCAGCCGTCCATCTTCATACGTCAGGCTGATCGACACGCCGTCGAACTTCAGTTCGCAGAAGTATTCGTAGGGTTCGCCTTCAAGCGCGCGTTGAACACGTCCGTCAAATTCTTCCAACTCCTGCCTGCTGTAGGTGTTTCCCAGCGAGAGCATCGGATAGCGATGGTAGACCGTGGCAAACTCTTTGGTGATGGTTCCCCCGACGCGTTGCGTGGGAGAATCGGGGCTCTTGAACTGCGGGAATTGTTCCTCCAGCGCGATAAGGCGGGCCAGCAGCTGGTCAAATTCGTAGTCGCTGATTTCGGGCCGGTTTTCCTGATAGTATAACTCGTTGTGCCTGTTGATCGTCTCGGTGAGCTCCTTTATTTCCCGGGCAGCCTGTTCAGCGGTCATCGTTGTGAAATATACGCTCTAAGTTATAACGAAAACCACATTTTGGAAAGGTGACAAGCGTTTGGTTACTCGGCGTCCGCCACGATCAGCGCGTTGTCGTCAGGGATCACATCGGCCAGCACGCCGGAAGGATCGATGTCGATCCGGGCAACCTGTTTTCCGGGATGGTTTATCTCAAGGAAATAGTTGGGGCTAACCCAGTCCCATACTGCCGCCACCTGCCACGACGGCGCTACGGGTTTCGCAGCTACGGTTTCGTTGAGCGGGATGTGAACCATCTGCTCGGAACCATCACGGTAAGTGACTTTAAGATCGATGGGCATGGGCAGCTCGCCCTTGCGTGTCAGTCGTATGACGGACTTACCCGGATTAGCCTCGATGCCCTGGACGGCATAGTCGATTTGTTTTGTGGTCGCAACCCATAGGTTCAAGTGCCATTTCAACTGCATCCCTGAAGTCTTCTCCAGGATGCGGATGAAGTCGACAGGCTCAGGATGCCGAAACTTCCATGTGGCGTAATAGGCGCGCATGGCTTTTCCAAAGTTCTCTTCACCTACAATATACCGAAGGTGGCCCAGCAGGATACATCCTTTGAAGTAAGCGGCCACCCGGTAAGCGTCGTTGGTGGTGAAAAAATCCGCCCATTGTGCCATGGGCTCCTCCTTGCCTGCACGGGCCAGTATCCGATACCCTTCATACACGCGGCCGTGCGGATCCGCCTCGCCGAGGAGTTCACGTTTTGCCTCGTTTTGATAGTACTGCGCAAAGCCTTCGTCAAGCCAGTGATGGACAGCTTCGTTCGTGGCAAGCACGCCCTGAAACCAGCTGTGGGCCACCTCGTGAAATACGGTACTTATGGTGCTGGCGGGTCTGCCTTCGCCGACAATAAGCGTAGCCATAGGATATTCCATACCTCCGTCACCCCCCTGTATTACCGAGTAGGTCTCATACGGATAGGGTCCAACGTGGTCTTGCATGAACTGGAAAAAGCGCGCCGTGATTTCGGGAAGGCTTTCCCAGTGCTTTGTTTTCGCGTTCGGTTGATAAAAGAAGTGAAGCTCCGGTCCACCGGGCACACGGTGGCGAAGGTGGCGGTAATCGGGGTCGGCAGCCCACACAAAATCGTGCACGTTCTTCGCCCGGAAGCGCCAGGTAAGGGTAGGGGTCTTATGTTTGATGGCTTTTCCCGATTGATAGCCGTGACCGATAGAGTCGGCATTTATAAGCACACCCGTGCCTGCGACCGTGTACCGCGAATCCAGGGTGATGTTCACCTGGTAGTCGCCCCACACCGCATGAAATTCACGGGCTATGTATTGATTGAGATGCCAGCCTGCGTGGTCGTATTCCGCGAGTTTCGGATACCATTGTGCCATCGAATAGTCAATGCCCTCATTGCTATTGCGTCCTGATCTTCGGATCTGAACGGGTACCTGTGCCTCGAACTGCATGTCAAGCACCGTGCTGGTCTTGGGAAGCAGGGGATGGGCAAGGGGCACTTCCAGCAGTGTGCCGTGCTCCCGCAACGTCAGCGGGGTGCCATCCTGCTTTAGCGACCGGATTTTCTGGTAGCCGATCTCATCCGGCTTCAAGCGCATAATGCGCTCGCCAATCCTCGGATCGGGATCTACGATGTAGCGCGAGCGCACATCCATCATGCTGCCCGGTTGAAAGGCGTTGAAGTAAAGGTGATAATATACGGTGCGGAGCGTGTCCGGTGAATTGTTGTGATATACCAATTGTTGGGTGCCGGTGAGAATGTGCGTCCTGGTGTCCAGCGCAACGTCCATCTTGTATTCCACACGTTGCTGCCAGCGGTAATCCTGTGCATTCAGAGGTAATGTAAAAATTGAAATTAGGAGGGGTAAATAGCAGGCCGACAATCTCTTATAAACATTCATCTCACTCAAATAAGAGGGTAAAATATCGAAACCGCGCATAAGGTCCAAAAGGCCTTTTGTGGGTAGCTACTCACCGGTAGACCGGATCCAGGGTGAAGCAGAGAAATTGCCAGGGCGGGCGCGTGTGTACGAACAAAAAGGGGGATATCCCTCATCGATATCCCCCTTTGTCGTTGTGTGATTATTGGCGTTGCTGTCTTCTTTCTTTATGTCGTTCGCGGAAGTCCGGCCGGCGGTCCATTTGCGGTCTTCGCTGATGAACCTGGCGGAGTACAATCCGGGTAAACTCCCGCTCGGCGTTGCGCAGCTGTACGAGTTTGTCTGCGGAGATGGCCTCCAGCATTCGTCCGGAATATTCTTTTTCCAGGTCAAGTTCCTGCTGACGGATTTCCAGACCCAGGTTGATGAGTTCCTTTTCGTCTTTACCCGCTCTCCTGGCATCGCGGTACTGTCTGCGGATGTCCCGACGCTTGTCAGCAAATTCACGATAGATCGGCCAGAAGCGTTCGGCCTCTTCCGGAGTGAGCTTCAACCGCTCGGTAAGGTAGGCGGCGCGCGCCGCGTGGATTCGTGCAGAAACTTCAGGCTTCAACATCCGCACCGTGTCCCTGGACGGCTGCGCGTCGGCGAAGAACGCCGTACCCGCGATTAGGATTATGATCATCACGTTTTTCATCTCTTTAATACTTTAGTTTCACAATTATTCAACTTGCACTACTGCCCAACGGCGCTATACAAGTATTCACTCTTCTACAGTGTCTGGGAATTCCTCTAACAGTTGCTCGAAGTATTCTTCATCGAAGGTTGCCTCGTACACTTCGTCTTCAATTGCAGCGGCATCTTCTTCCGTCAGCTCGTCATACAGAATAAGGTCGTCGCCGATGAGCTCATATTCTTCCAGGTAGGCGGCCAGCTGCTCCGTTTCTATTGACGCAAGTATTGCTTCGGCATCTTCTTCCGGTGCATCGTTCTTCAGCCACCATCCGGCGAACAAGGCCACGGCAACGAGCGACGGTAGCGCGTACCGTAGGGCGGTCGTCCACGACCATGAGGTAGCGCGGCTGACGTTACCGGCGGAAATGCGCGCCTGTACACGTCCCGGCAGTTCATCGAAGTATCCTTCAGGAACCTGGAAAATATTTTTTTTCGGTATGTCTTCGAGCTTTTTCATTTCTGTATGCTTTGACAGGTTTCGCCGCTTAGGGTTTAATGGCGGACTAGAAATTCTTCAATTTTTTTAACCGCATGGTGGTAGCTCGCTTTCAGTGCGCCGACGCTTGTGTTGGTGATCTCTGCGATATCCTCGTAGGTCATATCGTCGAAATATTTCATGTTGAACACCATGCGTTGTCGCGGAGGGAGCGTTAGTAGTGCTTTTTGAAGTTTGAGTTGGATTTCGTCGCCATCCGGCCCGACGGCGGCGTCGAGTTTGCCAGCCAGCTCGGCCTCCACGTCGGCTATCGGCAGAAAGAGGCGACGCCTTTTGCGTTGGAGAAAGTTAAGACACTCGTTCGTGGCAATGCGATAAATCCATGTAAACAGCCGGGCATCTTCACGAAAGCTGTCGATGTTACGATGGACTTTAATAAAAACTTCCTGCGTAATATCGTCGGCGTCGTCGTGGTCGATCACCATTTTCCGGACATGCCAATACACCCTCTGCTGATAGGCGCGTACCAGCAAATTAAAGCCGTAACTCCGGGTCTCCGGATTACGGATCTTTTCTAAAAGCGCAGCGTCGTCCACAGTGTACGATTCACAGATATAGGTTAGACCTTTCCGCTTCCAAAAGGTTTAAAATGCCAGGCCTAATATATTACCGGATTGCCGATAGGACGTCCGCGAGACGCTCGTATTGCTCCTTTGAATGTGATGGGAAATTGGCAAATACCAGGGAATTTCCTGTGAAACCCGCCGAAATGGCATGTCTTCTGAGTTCACCCTGCACCAGGTCGATTTCCGGTGTCCGGACGGCAATTATGGTCCGTGCACGAACGCTTTTCTCGGTGACGACCGGCTGAAGGAGCGGATGCTGGTCGAGCAGATGATAGAGCAGGGCCGATTTGTATTCCGTTTCCCTGCGTATGGTTGTGATTCCGCGGCTGAGCATGTCGTCGATCACGCCGCCCAGCACCGACACCCAGGTGAGATTGAGCGATGGGTGTATCTGGCCGTACAAAGATTGTTCATTTTCGTGCCGTTGCATCCAACGTTCGTTGACGACGACCGCGCTCAACCCGGCGGGCAATCCGAATCCGAAATGAAATTCCAGGTACACAGCGTCAACGGTCTCCAGCGGGAGGGAGGCGTATGGCCACGCCAGCGAGACATCCAGCGCCATGAGACGATCGGTATTGTTGTTGTGCAATTGGGCCAATCGGTCGGAAGGCAGGGATGTTCCACCTTCCTCGGTGTGGTGCAAAGCCAGAAGTTGACGATTGCTGTGGGCGGCAATGTCATCGGACAATAACATCTCGTGGCTCAACAAGGAAGCGTTTGAATCGCCCAGGAGTCGCTTGCTCGCATCCATGAAATGGCGCGTTTCTGGAAGGAAAAAAATTTTGTGCGTATCAGGGATGGCGAGCAGCTCGCGCAATTGTCGTGCCGTCTGCTGAATGAGTTCGCCAGCCTCGCCGCTTGAGGGTATCAATTCCGGAATACGCAGTTTAAACGCTTGTCGCACGTGATCGCGTACCGAGTGAAAAAGCTGTGAGGGACCAGGCTGAAGGTTGATCATGGCGTCCGAAAGGTACGATTTTTCGAGGCTGACTGGGAGCGTTTGGGGTTTCTTCGTGCTTGTTGAAAAATTAGAAATTTATCAAGAGTCGGGCTAAATCATTATTGTCGTATTTTAGCGGTGAATCCACTCGGATCCGGGACACGTTTGCTGAACCTAACACGAAAAACAATACCGAGTGAAGTCCTTTGCCAAAACCAGGCCTCACCCCGACTTTCTCGGGGCCTCGCCCTAAAAGCAGGATAACAGTGGAAGGTTGCGACTGAGGGCAGCTCAAAACCTGTCTTTTATGAGGTTCAGAAACACCTCTCCGGGTCCTGTGGGTTCTTTTTTTTTGCCTTTACCTGGGTAAAAACACTTCCGCGCAATCAGTACAATACTCTGAACTTTATCGTGTTGTCCATCTTGCGCAGCGCCTTAATCACTTCTTTGTCGTAAGCCTTGTCGATATCGGTAATCACATAACCGATTTGCTCGTTCGTTTTCAGGTATTGCCCAACGATGTTAATCCCGCTATCGGCCAGCAGGTGGTTGATGCGCGCCAGCACGCCAGGAACGTTCTCGTGAATATGGATCAGCCGGTGCGCATTCTTTAACGTCGGCAGTGTGAGGTTGGGGAAGTTGACGCTGTTTGACGTGCTGCCCGTATTGATATAGTCTGCAATCTTGGCCGGTACAAAGTAGCCGATGTTTTCCTGTGCTTCCGATGTACTCCCGCCAATGTGCGGTGTGAGAATTGTATTGGGAAGACCACGAAGCGGAGACACGAATTCTTCAGCGTTGCTCGCGGGCTCCTCCGGAAACACGTCGATGCCGCAGCCGGCAACTTTGCCCGACAGGATGCTGTCTTTGAGCGCTTGAATATCGACGATATGGCCGCGACTCAGATTCAGGAATATTACGCCGTCCTTCATTTGCTGAAACTCGCGCGGCCCGATCATGTTGACGTTGGATTTGCGTCCGTCGACATGCAGGGAGATGATGTCAGCCTCTTCCAGCAACTCGCCCATGCTCCGGCACTTTACGGCATTACCCAGCGCGAGCTTTTCTTCGCGATCGTAATACAGCACCTTCATCCCGAGGGCTTCTGCCAATACGGAAAGTTGCGTACCGATATTGCCGTATCCGATAATGCCCAGATTCTTTCCGCGTATTTCGTGGCTTCCTTTGGCCGACTTTTCCCACACGCCCTGATGCATCTTAGCAGCTTTGTCGGGAATGTTGCGAATGAGCATGATCATTTCGGCAACAGCCAGCTCCACTACCGAGCGGGTATTGCTGAAGGGGGCGTTGAAGACAGCGATGCCCTTTTCGGTCGCTGTTTTCAGGTCAATCTGATTGGTACCGATACAGAATGCGCCGATCACCATGAGGCGATTCGCATGGTCGAGTACGCGACGCGTTACCTGTGTCTTCGACCGGATGCCGAGCACCGACACATCGCGGATGCGCTCACACAATTCATCTTCCGACAACGCTTTTCCCACCGTCTCTACGTTGAATCCTTCTTCCCGTAGCCGGGCCTCGGCAACGGGATGGACATTTTCGAGAAGGAGCATGTTGATCCGATTCTTCGGATATGATAATTCAGTGGCCAATAGTATTGAGAGTTTTCAATTGCACTTCACCTACAACGCCTTCACCATACACACGGCGCTGTCGCTGCATACGCCCGAGAATTCCGAGGATGCCTGCACTTCTGCCGGGACGTCGTTTCGGTCGACTTCGACGAATCCCTTTCGTTTGAAAAACAGACGCGCCGTTTCGGTTAAAAGATATATGTGGGTAATCTTGTTTTCCCTCGCGAGTTCGATGAGTTCATCCGTGATCCGCGATCCCAACATGCGGCCGCGCAGGGCGTCCTTTACTGCGAGCGATCGCAGCAGGGCATAGGATCCGAAGAGTTCTAAAGCGCCTGTACCGATCAACCTGTCGTCCTCATAGTAACCGATAAGGAGATGGCGGTCCAGGGAGAGGTCGTCGCAGGGAAGATTTACCGATCGCAGCAGTTCGCGAAAGGCTTCAAAGCTTTCGGTGTCGCGAATAGGGGCGCTCTTTACGTCGATTTCCATTGGGCGGTCAATTTGGGTAAGAACGATCACTGTGCCCATGCCGGATTACGTCCTGCAAACCGGCTCCTTGCACTTCAAAGTCAGGCTTTCTTCCGGGCTATCGACCGCTGCACGGCGGAAACGATAGCCTGGGTGTTGAGCCCGTATTTCTCCAGCAGTTCGAGCGGTTGTCCGCTCTCGCCGAAGCTGTCGTTTACGGCTACCATCTCGAGCGGCGCAGGATGAAAACGACTGAGGACCTGGGCGACCGAATCGCCAAGGCCACCGTTGATCTGGTGTTCTTCGCAGGTGACGGCGCAGCCGGTCTTTTGTACCGAAGCAAGAATAGCTTCGACGTCCAGCGGCTTTATCGTATGAACATTAATCAATTCGACACTGATCCCCATTTCAGCCAGCGCAGCTTCTGCCTCGATGGCAATCCACACCATGTGGCCGCACGCAAATATTGTGACATCGCTGCCTTGAAGGAGCGTATCGGCCTTGCCGATGGTGAACGGCTTGTCAGGGTCGGTGAAAATAGGCCAGCTCGGACGTCCGAACCGGAGATAGGTCGGCCCGACGTGCTCGCCCAGGGCGATTGTCGCGGCCTTGGTCTGATTGTAGTCGCACGGCACGATCACGGTCATCCCGGGCAGCATTTTCATCATGCCAATGTCTTCGAGAATCTGGTGGGTGGCGCCGTCTTCCCCGAGCGTCAGGCCGGCGTGCGAAGCGCAAATCTTCACGTTCTTGTTGGAATATGCGATCGATTGCCGTATCTGATCATACACGCGTCCTGTGGAGAAATTCGCGAACGTTCCTGTAAAGGGGATTTTGCCCACGGTAGCCATTCCAGCTGCCAGACCCATCATATTGGCTTCGGCAATTCCGACCTGAAAGAACCGGTCGGGAAATTCCTTCTTAAAATCGCCCATCTTCATGGATCCGAGCAGGTCGGCGCACAGTCCAACCACATTGGAATGTTTCCTGCCTACTTCAAGCAAGCCGGCGCCAAAGCCGGAACGTGTGTCTTTCTTCTCGGTGTACGTAAATTTTGTCGCCATGGAATCAGCCTGAAAGAATTTCGATTAAAATTGAGTTGCCGCGAAAGTCGGAAATTATTTCCGTTTCTTCCAGCGCGTGAGCAAATTACGTCGTTGAAATCTGCGCAACCGGAGGTCAGGCGTCACTCGAAGACAGAAAGGTTCATCGTCTGCCCCCTCGAGAGTTCAAATACTTTGATACCGGTATATTTGCTGCCGCCCGAGTCGCGCACGCGGAAAGCGACCTTGTATTTTCCCGGCAGGAGCGTGAGGCTGTGCTGGGAACGGTTGGGGTCCAGGTGGCATACCCACTGTTCGGTGCCGTCTTCCATAATCTCGAAAAGGCTGCCGTATCCCTGTGATACCGTGTTAATATTGACGAGTCCGGGGGCGGGTAACTCGATCGTCCGGGTCTTATCGGGCTCTATGACGACATCGAACTGACGCCTGGGGAGGGTGAGCGTCTCAATGCGGTAAGTACCCGCAAGGTATCGGAATGACTCGTTAGCCACCTGTGTGTTGATGATCTTGTGATCGTTAACGGTCCGGACCACCACCTGAAAGCCCGCGCGACGGCCGTCTTGCTTGACGATGAGATTTCCCTGGGGAACCGGCACGGATATGACGTTGTGCCGGCCGTTAACAATGCTCACGTTCGTCCGCACGACCGGCGGTACGGTGTTGACAACGACGGTGTAACTGTTAACGGGATCAATGTTAACGGAATCGGGGCGACCCCTGGCATCCAGGTAGTGAACGAACTCGTAAAACGGAGTGCCGGTCATCCCGTTGAGAAAGGATACGTCAATGTTGGTTTCATTGGGCTTACCGTCCTTGTCGAGAAGTTCAACGCTCACGCTGGTGGTTGAGAAGGTTGTCTGAATCGCGTCGTTGAGTACCTTATTGAAACTTCCCGAGTTACCGGAGTCAAAATATTGTCCTGCACATTCAAGCGCTTTTCCACCCTGCAAGCCCAATCCGATGATGAAGGGCCGGAGGAACACGCCGCGTCGTTGCAGTTCAATAGACGTTGCGCACGGGTCTCCCTCACACGATTCAACACCATCGGTGATCAGGATGAGAATGTTGCGGTACCCGGGACTGACGGGAAAGTCTGTGGCCGCCTGAAGCAGCGAATAGGTGATGGGCGTTACGCCTTTGGGAACGATCTCTTTTAGCTTGTCGATGATCTGGTCGTGATTGCGGGGACCGAAGGGAACTTCAAGCTTGGTATCCTGGCAGTTGTTGGATTGCCGGTGATAACGGTGGCCATATACCCGCAGGGCGAGTTCCAGGTTTTCGTTGGCCCGCAGTGAATCCACCAGGCGCGTGAGGATGCGTTTGGCGACGTCGATGCGAGACTCCTCGTTGTTCCATATGCCCATCATCGAACCGGAACCATCCAGGAGGAAGAGGATACGCGTGCGTTCGGGTACTTTTTGCTGAACCTTACGTTGTGCCAGCAGCGACGATGCCGATGCCGCCACGATGACGATTACCGCGACAAAAAACGTTAAATACCGCACCTGAAACGGGAAAAATACCTTCTTCAAGAGTATAACGAACGCCCCTGGCGTTTCCGTGTCATAGTGCAAGAAGAGTGCCGGTATCCGCGACTTAGTAGTCGCCAATCGTCTCTTCCAGTTGAGCCAGCGCCTGGCTCAGTTGGGCGTCGTCGGGGGCGATGCCGTGCCACTTGTGTGAGCCTTCCATGAAGTCGACGCCCTTGCCCATCACGGTATTCATGACGTTGACTACGGGCTTGCCACGCCGTGCGAGTGCGCGCGCATTTTCCAGGGACTTGATCGTTTCTTCGAGATTGTTTCCATCAAATTCCTGGACTTCCCAACCGAAAGCTTCGTACTTCTTGCGAAGGTCGCGGAGGTCGAGCACCTCCTTCGTAGGGCCGTCAATCTGTTGGCCATTATGGTCGATGGTGGCAATAAGATTATCCACTTTATGGTGTACCGCATAGGTGGCCGCCTCCCAGATCTGGCCTTCGTTCTGCTCGCCGTCGCCCATTAAGACATAGACGAGCCGGTCGTCACCGTTAAGCTTTTTCGCCTGTGCGGCGCCGATAGCGACAGACAATCCCTGTCCCAGCGAACCGGAGGCCACTCTGATACCCGGTAAACCTTCATGGGTTGCCGGGTGGCCCTGCAACCTCGAGTTAATGCGCCGGAATGTCGACAATTCAGAGACCTCGAAGTATCCGGACCGGGCGAGGGTAGCGTACCAGACAGGGGAGATGTGCCCGTTTGACAGGAAGAAAAGATCTTCCCCATGTCCTTCCATATTGAACTTAGGATCGTGCTTCATTATGTGGAAGTACAGGGCTACGAAGAATTCCGTGCATCCGAGAGAGCCTCCAGGGTGTCCCGACTGGCAGGCGTGAACCATGCGAACAATATCGCGACGGATTTGTGTACAGATTTTCTTCAGTTTATCTAGATCGGGTTGGGCCATTGGTTATTGTTTGCGCGAATATAATGGCCCGATGAGGATGCTGCAAATTTTAGGAGCAGATGGACCGGTTACCCTCGCGACTGCATGTGCGTCTGCAACTATTTTTCAAGGATCTGCGCTGCGTGGTCCTTTGTCTTTACCTTGTCGATGATGCGCTCGATGATGCCCTTTTCGTCGATAACAAAGGTCTTACGGGCTGTCCCCATGTATTTTCGGCCGTACAGCTTCTTCTCCACCCAGGTCCCATACAGGTTGTGAACGGTTTTGTCGGTATCCGACAAGAGCCGGAAGGGGAGGCGTTCTTTCGCGATAAATTTCTGGTGCGATTGCTCAGAATCGGTGCTTATTCCCAAAACTTCATAGCCGGCCCGGGTTAGCGCGCGGTAATTGTCCCGCAAGTTGCAGGCTTCGGCCGTACATCCGGGTGTCATGTTGCGGGGGTAGAAGTACAACACGACTTTCTTTCCGCGCAACGAAGATAATTTGACCTTTCTGCCGTCCTGGTCGGTCGTGGTAAAGTCGGGCGCCTTGTCGCCTGGCTTCAGTTCCATGTTCTGTCTATGGTATTGTTTGTTTGTAGACCTGCGCGTTGCCGGCATTGTCGCGCACGGTGAGTACAAGTTCACCTTTTAGTGGAAGGGATTTCTCCAGCTTTTCGGACCACAGCGACCCCGACTTGGCATCGTAGTGCATGAGCAACCATTCTCCTGCTATAGTGGCCTCGTAGGTGCTGATGCCGGAAAGGTCATCGCCGATCCGGAATCGTGCGACGGTGCTGTTGACGGCCACCGGGCGGATTGTCGGCGGCGTATCGTCGGTGAGCACGGTGAACTCTCCGAACTCACGTGTTTGGAAGGATATCCTTCCGTTGGTGAACGCACCGCCGAGGTATGTTCTCCTCTTGCCTTCCACGCGGTAGATTCCGATCTGTTTGCTTCGAAGGTAGAACTTTTTGGTCTTGAGCGAAACCGAAATATTGCTTCGGAGGGGTATATCCTTGTCGCCAATGACATAGATCTCTGTGCTGTCGGAAGGATTAAAGCGGTAAGAGCTGCTTAAGTACAAGGTATCGTACAACGCACTGGCAGGGAAGGTGATGTTGAGGTCGTCGCTGTAGTATTTGTATTCTACAGACGGAGGAATACGTGAGCGAAGATGCGTGACGTACGTTTTATCGTGAACCACTACCGAGTCGGGCAGTGTCTTTCTCAGATCAACCAGGTATACGACGCCGGCTTCGTTGCCGTATGCCGGCGCGAGTTCTTCAACGGCATCGCGGACGTACAGAAAAGCCTTTTGCTCAGGACCCGGCGCGGGGCGCGAGGTGATCATGAGCACGTTACCAAGAATTTCACCCGTTGGGTAAGGTCCTGCGGCAGGCAGGTTCTTCACGAGCTCCGTTGGAGGAGAGGGCCTCAGTGTGAGGTTTAATGTGCTGGTGTTGGCAAAAGAGTCCTTCATCTTCACTTCTACCCGCACATCCCCTTCGCCCTGAACATTAAGATGACCTTTTGTGGGCGACATCTTGTAGTAGGGCAGGGTATTGCCATCGTCGATATAAAGCTTGTAAAACCGCTTGCCGGTGGTGTTCAGGGTTTTGTAGTTCATCAACGTGTGAATACGGCGCGATTCGGTGATATCGATCTTTTCTATCGCCTGGCGAAAAAACGGTCTGTCGTTCACCTGTACGTCGATGAAGTTAACGCCGCCGAAGAACGGATCGCGAGCCCTGAATTTGTCTTTTGCAAGCAGCTCGATGCCGATCGTTCCATGGGCGAGTATCGGCGTGCGAAGTGAGTAAGTGTTGCCGTTGCGATAGGCGTAAAACTCGAATCGTCCAAAACGGTCGTTGATGCGCGCGTCAGGATCCAGGGTGATCAGCGCTACCTTCTCCACAACGGGAGGGATTTCGTCGATGATCTCATCGAAGCCGAAGTCCAGCGGGTTAAGCGCGTGATTGTTGCGATCACGAATATCAAAATGCAGGTGAGGACCACCGGAGCTTCCCGTGTTTCCAGAGATCCCGATCAACTCGCCTTGCTTAACCGGGAACGCGTTTCTGGTGGGGCGCAGATCGATGTAAAAAGTTTTTTTCCGGTATTGTTCTTTTCTAACGTATTCGGCAAGCCGATCTACGAAGCGGTCGAGGTGGGCGTATACGGTTGTGTTGCCGTCGGGATGGGTAACGTAGATCACGTTGCCGAATCCGCTTGGGCTCATGCCTATTCGCGAGACATAGCCCGACTTGCTGGCCACAACCGGAAGACCGATTTGGTTATTGGTGCGAATGTCTATCCCTGAATGGAAGTGCGACGTGCGCAGCTCGCCCATGTTCCCGGCGAGCGAGCCGGGGCTGCCTGGGTTCACGGGATACAGGTACTTTTCCTCGTGTGTAAACCGCATCTCCGGTTCACTGTACTGCGCCCTGGCGCCAGACACGGTCATCCCAATAACCAATAACGCCAGGTTACCGGACTTCAAATTCCAAAAGCTTCTCATTTTCAATATACGCCGTCAACAGATTCCCAATGGTAACAGGACCAACTCCCTTAGGGGTTCCTGTGAAAATTAAATCACCAACCCGCAGTGTAAAAAATCTCGACAAATACGAAATTAAGTAATCGAACGGAAATAGCATGAGCGACGAATTCCCTTTCTGCTTCAGGACGCCGTCGACATTAAGATGGAAGTTTATGTTTCTAACATCGCTAAACTCTTGTACCGGGATAAAGCGTGTTGAAATGGGCGCGGAGCTGTCGAACCCTTTGGCGATATCCCAGGGTAAACCTCTGTCTTTAAGCTTTGATTGAAGGTCACGCGCTGTGAAGTCTATGCCTATGCCAATCCGATCGTAATACTTATGCGCAAACTTCTCTACAATGTTTTTGCCGTCCTTCGAGATGCGAAGAATCAGTTCCACCTCATGGTGGACGTCGCTGGAGAAGTCGGGGTAATAAAAGGGGGCATTATTTTTGAGAAGAGCCGTATCGGGCTTGGTAAAGATTACAGGCTCATCCGGGCGCTGGTTGTTCAGTTCCTCAATGTGCTCGACGTAATTTCTACCGACGGCAAATATTCTCATGGGGGTTGGGTTTGGGAGTTGTGCCGGGAATGAGCAAAAATGGCCCGTATTCGTATTTTAGCACAAAAATAGGCGCCATGATCAAAAAAGCCACAATTCTGATTTTAACCGGTGTTATACTCTATGCATGCGCTACCGTGCCGATAACCGGTAGGCGGCAGCTCGCCATGGTATCCAATGAGGAGATACTGCCGCTGGCGAACGAGCAATATGAAAAGGTGCTCGATACGAGCCGTATTTCAACGAATACCCAATATGTGACGATGGTGAAGAATGTGGGGGCTAAAATCCAGCGGGCGGTGGAGCAGTTCATGGCCGAGAAGGGCATGTCCGATCAGTTGGCCGGCTTTGAGTGGGAGTTCAATGTAATCGAGGACCCGAAGACGGCGAACGCCTGGTGTATGCCCGGTGGTAAGGTAGCATTCTATACCGGCATTATGCCGATCTGCCGCGACGAGGCAGGTGTTGCCGTGGTTATGGGACACGAGGTAGCCCATGCTATCGCCAACCACGGACGCGAACGCATGAGTCAGGGACTTTTGGCTAACGGCCTGCTGGGAACGATTGGCGGGGCGATGGGACAAAACCCGTCGCTAACGCAACAGGTGTTCATGCAGGCCATCGGCATGGGCACGCAAATAGGGATGTTATCATTTTCCCGCCAGCACGAATCGGAAGCAGACCGGATCGGGTTGATCTTTATGGCCATTGCCGGCTATGACCCGCACGAGGCGCCAAAGTTCTGGGAACGCATGACGCAGTCGGGTGGCGGCGCTGAACCTCCGGAGTGGCTGTCTACCCACCCTTCGCACTCCACGCGTATCGCTGATTTGAATAAGGCCATGCCGGAGGCGATGAAGTATTACAAGGGCCAGTAGGCAATAGGCAGTCATGAAGCGCGTCTGCGACGTGCTTCATAATTTTCGCGGTGGCGATTGTTATTCGACGACTCCGACGCCGACGGTATTGTTGGTGTGTTCATCGATCAGGATGAACGAACCGTTTGCGGGGTTGGCGTGGTAGCGGTCTACGGGTAGTCCTTTTGCCGTCCTTACCTGAACTTGTGCAATGCCGTTCATCGCGATGGTGGAACCCGGCACCTTCTGCAGGGTGGCCGGATCTTCGACAAAGTCTATGGTAGATATCTTTGCTTTGGTATAGGCCGTACCATGCTGGAGCAGGTATGATTTTCCCGGCACCATGGGGTCGCGGTTGAGCCAGCATATCCGTGAGGTGAACTCACGTTGCAGCTCAGGCAGCTCCTCGTCGCGAACGATGAGGTCGCCACGGCTGATGTCAATATCGTCTTGCAGCACCAGGGTAACCGACTGGCGGGTTTCCGCAGTTTGAAGCGATTTGGAAAAACGATCGATGGCTTTGATCACACTTTTCTGACCCGAAGGCAGCACGGTCACCTTGTCGCCTACGGAGAAACGACCGCTGCTCACACGACCCGCATATCCACGGTAGTCGTGATACTCGGTTGTCCTCGGCCGGATGACGTATTGTATGGGAAAGCGGGAGGGAAGTTGCGCTTCAGTCTTATGCACGTCCATGGTTTCGAGGATGTCGAGCAACGGGCGGCCGGTGTACCAGGGCATCTTTTGCGACTTCTGCGTGATGTTTTCTCCATACAATGAGCTGATGGGGAGAAAGAAGATTTCCTGGGTATCGGACTTGATCTTGCTGCTGAACTCAACGAAGTCCTGTTCGATTTCACGGAAGCGCGCCTCCGAATAATCCATCAGGTCCATCTTGTTGACGCAGACGATAACCCTCGGTATGTTAAGCAGGTTAGAGATGTAGTAATGGCGGTGTGTCTGCTCCAGGATTCCGTTGCGCGCGTCGACGAGGATGATTGAGACGTCGGCTTTTGAAGCGCCCGTGATCATATTGCGGGTATACTCAACGTGTCCTGGAGCGTCGGCGATAATGAATTTTCTTTTCGGCGTGTTGAAATAGATGTGTGCCACGTCGATGGTGATGCCCTGCTCGCGCTCGGCGATAAGACCATCTGTAAGCAGTGACAGGTCGAGAAAGTCGATACCCTTTCGCTGGCTGGCGCGTTGTATCGCCTCCAACTTATCCGTAGTAATCGAATTCGTTTCAAACAACAGCCTCCCGATCAGCGTGCTCTTTCCGTCGTCAACACTTCCAGCAGTAGCAATTCTTAGTACTTCCATATTAAGACAATGTCGAATGAGTGATTGAGTGAATGAGTGAATGTTGGCTTCTGCGCAGATCAAAGATTTTTCATATGAATTCGCTGCCCCATTCGCTCATTCGCTCATTCACTCATTTACTCATTAATTTTTAAAAGTATCCATTCACCTTCCTCATCTCCATCGCGGCCTCAGCGCGTTTGTCGTCGAGGCGTGTGCCGCGTTCTGAGATGGTGGTGCCGATGATTTCTTCGATGATCTGTTCAACGGTAGCTGCGGTTGAACTGAGTGCGGCTGTACAGCTCATGTCGCCTACGGTGCGGAACCGTACGGTTCGGGTGACAAGTTCTTCATCCGGGTCTTTGTAAATGAAGTCGGAATACGGCCAGAGGATGCCGTCGCGTTCAATTACCGGTCGTTCATGCGAGAAGTAAATGGACGGGATGGCGAGATTTTCTTCTTTGATGTAGTTCCAGACGTCGAGTTCAGTCCAGTTTGAGATTGGGAACACGCGGACATTCTCGCCGGGATGGATGCGACCGTTAAGGTAGTCGAACAATTCAGGGCGTTGGTTTTTTGCGTTCCACTGTCCGAAGTCGTCACGCACGGAGAATATCCGTTCCTTGGCCCGGGCTTTTTCCTCATCGCGACGCGCGCCACCGATACAGGCGTCCAATCGATTCTCTTCGATGGTACGCAGCAGGGTAGTGGTCTGCAGCATATTGCGGCTGGAATATTTGCCCTTTTCTTCTTCGACGCGGCGTGCGTCGATATCATCTTGTACGTAGCCTACGATCAGTTCGACGCCGGTTTCTTCCACCAGGCGGTCGCGAAACGTGATGGTCTCAGGAAAGTTGTGGCCGGTGTCAATGTGCACGAGCGGGAAGGGGATCTTTCCCGGGTAAAAGGCCTTTTGTGCCAGACGCACCAGCGTGATGGAGTCTTTGCCTCCGGAAAAGAGGATGGCGGGGCGCTCAAACTGCGCCGCCGTTTCGCGAATAATATAGATTGCCTCGTCTTCGAGGTCTTTGGGAAAAACTTTTAAATAATCACTCATCCTAATCTCTAATCTAATGTTGTTCAGCTGGGTTTTGCCTCATGAAGTCCGCACTCCTTCTGCGTCTGTTCCCACCACCAGCGTCCGGCGCGGATATCTTCACCCGGCTGGATGGCGCGTGTACAGGGCGCACACCCGATGCTGGCAAAGCCCTTTGCGTGCAGGGCATTAACCGGAACCTTGTTGGCCTTTATAAACGCTTGCATTTCGTCATACGTCCAATTCAGTATCGGGTTGTATTTTACCAGCTGGAGCGCCGGGTCCCATTCTACTGCTTCGAAGTTCTGGCGGTTGGCCGACTGCCCGGCGCGTAGCCCGGTAACCCAAATGGTTGCGCCTTGGAGTGCTCTCCGAAGGGGTTTTACCTTTCGGATAAAGCAGCACTCCTTGCGGTTTTCCACGGATTCATAAAAGCTGTTGAAGCCCTTGGTTCGCACCAGCTGTTCCACATCGCCGGCATCAGGAAAATACGTTTCGACATTGATCCGATAACGTGCCCGGGTGCGATCCATAAGCTCATACGTCTCCTGGAAAAGCCTGCCGGTATCGAGCGTAAAAATAGTAATAGGTAGGCTGTTTGTGGCAATCAGGTGGGTAATTACCTGATCTTCTTCGCCAAAAGCGGATGAAAACTTAACGGTTCCGGACGGAAAGCGTTCGGCAAGTCGTCGAAGCCCCTCTTCAGCGCTGAGCGGCGTCAATTCCTGCTTCAATTCTTCGTAAAGGGCCACAGTCGGGCGGATTGGTGCTGTATTCTCTGCCGGCCGCTTGAGTCCGTTAGGGCTTGTGCCCGGCGTCCTGCCAAAAGGTCTGACGGGATTCCGCAAAGTTAGAAAAATCTATTAAACCTATAAAACTTATAGACTTTAATTCTGGTAAAATGCCGAATGCTACTTTCGGAAGGCCCGGAGCTTGATTTCCGTAAGCTTTCGCTTGGTGTCCAGGGAAAAATCGCCATTCATGATCCAGTCGTAATAAGCGGGTTCTTCCCTGAGGATGGCCGCCACCTTTTTGTTGCGGTGCTTTCCAAAATTAAAAATCTCTTCTCCCTTGTCGTTCAGGCATATACGCCCCGCCAGATCAACCAGGTTGGAAAGGGAAAGCCGGCTCAACACTTCCATATCGTTGGATATTTCCCCGATCTGTTTGCCGAGGAGGTCGGTGACCGGTTCGCCGTTGTATTTCGCAACCTGTGCGGCGAGGATCTCCATGCTGGCTTCGGCATCAGCCTCTGCCGTATGGGAGTCCTGTAACTCTTTATCTAAATAAAACTTGTAAGCGGCCGCAAGAGTTCGCTTTTCCATCAAATGAAAGATCTTTTGGGTATCGATGATTCGCTTGCGCCCATAGTCGAACTCCACGCCCGCGCGAAGGAACTCCTCCACGAGCAATGGTACGTCGAATTTTAAAATGCTGAACCCCGACAAGTCGGCCCCTTCGAGAAATCGGGCATACTCCCTGGCGACGTCTTTGAAGGTGGGCTTGTCCTGAACATCCTTGTCGTAAATACCATGGATAAGTGACGACTCCGGTGGAATGGGGATAGTCGGATTGATCAGGTGTGCCTTTCGGATAATCTCCTGGTTGGGCATGACCTTCACCATGCCGATCTCGATGATGCGGTCCTGGGTAATGCTGGTGCCGGTCGCCTCCAGATCAAAAAAGACAATCGGAGTTTTGAGGTGCAGACGCATACGATCAGTCTTTGAGGGTTGCCGCGAGGTCGTCGACCGACAGGCCGCCGAAATTCCCCGAACTCATGAACAACAGGTCCTTGTTTTGCCAGGACTGTTGAGAAAGATATTGCTCGAGCTCATCCCGGTTGGTGAACACGCGGACACTGTCAGAACCGAAGGCGCTCTTGATGTCGCTTTCCTTGAGCGGCTCGAGTTTCTTGGCTTCCACGGTGCGGGGGTCGAAGTAAACGAGTTTCTGCTGAGCATTTTTCAGCGCATGCCTGTATTGTGGTAGAAAGCTCTTGCTCAGGCTGCTATAGGTGTGAAGTTCGAGACAAGCTACAAGTTCACGGTCCGGGTGCAGGTCGCGAACAGCCTTGACCGACGCCTTCACTTTAGAGGGTGCGTGTGCAAAATCGCGAATTACACTCATGGAATTTTTGCTTGCGACTACCTCCAGACGTCCGGAAGCTCCTTCGAAACTGGTGATCGCCTGATAGAATTGTTCATGGGTAACGCCGATACGCCGCAGCAGCTCCCGGGCGCCGCCCAGGTTAAGATAGTTGTGGCTTCCGAAGATCTTGATCGGGTAGCGTTCTTTTTCGTACGTCAGGTAGGCGACGCCCTTTTCGACCACGTGGGGCAACGCCTTATATCCCACGGCGGTTACGTCAGCACGTTCTTTCTTGCCGATCATTACGGCCATGGGGTCCTGTTCGCAGTACAACAGGATGCCGCCTTTGGGTGTCTGATCGCAGAAAATATCGAACTGGCGCACGTAGTCCTCTTCAGTTGGGAACACGTTAGCATGGTCCCACGCCACACCACTGATCAAACCCACGTGGTGCCGGTAGCGAATAAACTTGGGCACAGGGTCGAGGCGCGACGACAGGTATTCGTCTCCTTCTATAATAATAATGGGTGCGTCGGATAACTGTACGGTGAGGTCAAGCCCTTTTACCCGCGCCCCGATGACATAGTCGAACTTTCGGTTAAGGTAATTGAGGACGTGAATGATAATGGCGGTAATCGTCGTCTTTCCATGACTACCCGCAATCACGATCCGCTGTTTGTCGCGCGACCGTTCGAAAATGAATTCCGGAAAGGAGCGGATGGTGATGCCCGACTCCTGCGCTTTGAGCAGTTCCGGGTTGTCTACCTGTGCATGCATGCCGAGGATAACCTCGTCGATATCCGGCGTAATCTTCTCCGGAAACCAACCTTCTTTATCGGGCAATAAGCCATTGGCTTTCAATGCGGAACGTGCCGGTTCGAAAATCTCGTCGTCGGATCCCGACACGTCGTTGCCGGCACGCTTCAGGGCGATAGCCAGGTTATGCATTACGCTTCCGCCGACAGCTATGAAATGAATGCGTTTACGATCTCCCGGCATCTATAAAATAACCTCTTCGTGCCCAAAGTAAATGAAAATGTTCGGAATAGACCAAAACCGGTGGTCCGTCCGTTCTGACAGAGGTTGTCACGTTCGACGAATAACTTACGGAACGAGAATATAGACGGTCCAATTTTTTCGTGCAACCAGAAGCTGCCAAACTTTTGGGTAAAAACTTATGCACAAACGCAGTGTTAGTGAATTGTGAATAGTTTGTTAATATGAGAAGTAATGCTTTTCATACGTTTGTTGCCCCCTCGGGTATGAATTGCCCGAATTGCGAAGAACACCTACAACAACTAGAGCATGGAGCAAGGTAGATCTACGCCCTTGAGATTGAGCAGTAAGTCAACCAAACTGGCAGCGCGCGACATTGCCGAGAGCCTGGGCAAGTTGCCCCCGCAGGCGCGGGAACTGGAAGAGGCCGTCCTCGGCGCGCTGATGCTGGAGAAAAATGCCCTGAACCAGGTAATCGAGTTTCTCAAGACGGACCATTTCTACCACGACGCCCACAAGGAGTTGTACGCGGCCATTGTGGAACTGTTCAAGGCCTCGGAGCCGGTCGACATGCGCACGGTGGTCAACCAGCTGCGGAAAAACGGCAAACTCGAACTTGTCGGCGGCGCGTATAAAGTAGCCGAACTGACTTCGAAGGTAAGCTCGGCAGCCAACATCGAATACCACGCGCGCGTCATCATTGAAATGGCGATCAAGCGCGACCTGATCCAGATCGCTTCCCAGATTCACCAGGACGCCTACGAAGACACCACAGACGTATTCGAACTGCTCGACAAAACCGAACAGAAGATCTTCGAAATTTCCGACTCCAACCTGAGGAAGAACTACGATACCATGAAGAACCTGATGTACCGCGCCATCCAGGAACTTCAGCAACTCAGGGAACACCAGGACGGCCTTACCGGCGTGCCCAGCGGCTTCACCGCCCTCGATCGCATGACGTCGGGCTGGCAAAGATCCGACCTGGTCATCATCGCTGCGCGCCCCGGTATGGGTAAGACGGCGTTCATTGTATCAGCCCTGCGCAATGCGGCGGTCGACTTCAAAATACCTGTGGCCATCTTCTCTCTCGAGATGGCATCTGTCCAACTGGTAAACCGGATGATATCCGCGGAAGCGGAACTCGAAGGGGAAAAGATCAGAAAGGGAAACCTGGCGGAGTTCGAATGGGCGCAACTGGTCCATAAAACGAACCGGCTGTCAGCCGCGCCGATCTATATTGACGACACCCCCGCGCTCTCGATCCTGGAGTTGCGGGCCAAATGCCGGCGCCTCAAAGCAGAACATGGCGTCCAGCTTATCGTGGTCGACTACCTTCAACTCATGCGTGGCGAGCAAGGGGGCAATCGCGAACAGGAGATCGCCTCGATCTCCCGCGCCCTGAAAGGAATCGCCAAAGAACTCAACGTCCCCGTCATTGCACTCTCACAGTTGAGTCGGGGTGTGGAAACCAGGGGTGGCGACAAGCGGCCGCAGTTGTCCGACCTCCGGGAGTCTGGTTCCATCGAGCAAGACGCCGATATCGTAATGTTCCTCTATCGTCCGGAGTATTACAAGATTACGGTCGACGAAGATGGTATGCCCACACAGGGACTCGGTGAGGTTATTATCGCCAAGCACAGGAATGGGTCCATCGGCAGTGTCCGGCTTAAGTTTATCGGCAAGTACACGAAGTTCACCGACTTCGACGAACCCGCACCCGGTGACAATCCATTCAGCGGCATGATCAGACTCGGAAGCCGGGTGAACACCCCTCCCGATCCGGGGCCGGAGCCAGGAGACCCGGATGAGACGCCCTTCTAGGCCAGCGAACAGGCCATAGGCACCCCGTAGTTATGTGAATTGCCCTTTGCTTAGGCGAATCAACGCGTCGATAATCACAGCATTGGCGATGCAGAAATAGAATCGGAGTTCTGTAGGATCGAAAGACCCGTACGGCATGATCCACATACACAGGATCGAGCCGATGATTATCCACAGCACTCTGTTCACCCGCCTGAGGAACCTGAGCTTGCCGCGTAGCACGTCCGACTCCATTTCGTATAAATGGGAAAACCGGTTGAAGGAAGCAATGAATACAGCAAGGGCGACAGAGCAATAGAATCCGAACGTTGTCGGATCAAACGATCCAAACGGCATCAGCCACATGAACAGCAACGACGCGGCAACGGTCGAAAGAATTTTATGCTCCCATACAATCGATGAAATGTTCATCAGGCGTTTAATTACTTCGACACAACGACACATGCGGCTGCACAGGCTGCAAACCACCGTACTACTGCCATGAAAATAACAAAAAGGTGGTATTATTGCAATATCGACCACCCTACCAGGTATGAAAGCCCTAGTACTCACTGCGCCCGGGAAGATCGAACTCGTGGATGTGCCGAAGCCTGAGCTCTCGGAAGGAAAGGCGCTTGTGCGGCTTCAGTCTGTGACTCTCAACCGGCGCGACCAATGGATCATAGAGGGTAAGTATCCGCACATCCGGTTCGGCGCTGTGCTCGGATCCGATGGATGCGGCGTGGTCGAAGAAGTGTATGATGAGGTCAACCAACCCTGGCTCGGACAGGAGGTTGTAATCAACCCCAACGTCAACTGGGGGCCGAACCCCGAAGTACAGTCCGACAAATACACCATCCTGGGCATGCCTGAGAATGGCACCTTTGCCGAGTACATCGTCGTTCCTGTACACCGCCTGCAACACAAGCCTTCCCATCTCGATCATCGCCAGGCGGCAGCGCTCCCCCTGGGTGGACTGACTGCCTATCGTGCCTTGTTCAGAAAAGGCGCACTACGTGCCAACCAAAACGTACTCATCTCGGGATTTGGAGGCGGAGTAGCACAACTTGCCTTTCAGTTCGCCATCGCGGCCAATGCCAACGTATATGTAAATACAAGCAGTGAATCCAAACTGCAAAAGGCCATCAAGCTGGGGGCAAAAGGGGGCTACAACTACAAGCTGGAAAATACGTTCAAAGACCTCTGGAAAACACGCGGCGGGTTTGACCTGATCCTCGACAGCGCCGGAGGCGAACAAGTAAACGCATTCATCAAAATACTAAAGCCATCCGGCAAGCTCGTATTCTACGGCGCCACCGCGGGACTACCCAAGAGCATTGACCTTTACCGCATGTTCTGGCGCCAGTTGTCGCTCATAGGATCAACCATGGGTAACGACGAGGAGTTTGTCCAGATGTTGCAGTTCGTCTCCAAGCATAAGATCCGCCCACAGATCGATTCCATACGGCCCTTCAGCAAGATCATCAACGCCTTCAACGACATTGGCGCAACCAACAGGGTAGGAAAGATCGTATTGGAGATGTAGTGCGCCTGATGCTGTGCACCCCGGATATTAGACAACAGCTGCTATATTTGCCGGACCGTGGAAAATTCAATCATTCTTAGTGTCGACAACCTGACCAAAACCTACGACAACGGCGTAGAAGCGGTCAAGGGTGTGAGCTTTACGGTGAAGCGTGGTGAAGTATTCGGCATCCTCGGTCCGAATGGGGCGGGAAAGACGACCACACTGGAAATGATTGAGGGGCTTCGCACCATCACTTCAGGCACCGTTATACTCGATGGCATTAATGCAGGCGAAAATCCGTACAAGGTCAAAGAGCGCATCGGCATACAATTGCAGTCGTCAGCATTCTTCCAGAACCTGCGGCTCACCGAACTCATAGAAATGTTTGCTGCCTTGTATGGCTGCAAGGTCGATCCTCTCGCGTTACTCGACGATGTGGGCTTGAAAGACCGGGCACGTGCTATGGTTAAGCAACTGTCGGGCGGGCAGAAGCAGCGATTCTCGATCGCCACCACCCTGGTCAATGATCCCGTCGTCGTATTTCTCGATGAGCCCACCACGGGTCTCGATCCCCAGGCACGTCGCAACCTATGGGATCTCGTCGGCCAGATTCGCGCAAGGGGTACCACGGTCGTGCTCACGACACACTACATGGATGAAGCACAATATCTTTGTGATCGCATCGCCATAATGGATGACGGTAGGATCGTCGCGCTCGATTCACCGAGTCAACTCATCCGCCAACTCCTGGCGCGCGGATTCACACCTCATACGGAAGTACATGCCGCTACGCTGGAAGATGTGTTTCTTGACCTGACGGGAAAAACCCTGAGAGACTGATGAAAACACTCACGTCCTTTCTGGCGATGGTAAAAGCCTCGCTGAAAATGTTCATACGCAATAAGGGCACGATTGTTTTTAGCCTGCTTCTCCCTATGGTCATGCTCTCCGTGTTCGGTTTCCTTTCCGGGAATTCGGGGCCTTCGATTCGTATAGGACTGACGAATCACGCCACCTCGCAAATGGCGGTCGAATTCGAACGTGCCCTCGTACAGGTCGGCGCCTTCAGCATTGAGACATTGACCGAAGCAGAGGCATCCGACGCGTTGGGGAAAGGACACATCGATCTTCATGTAATCGTTCCCGAGAAGTTCGGCGTAATGGAAGACGGCCAACCGGTTCCCGAACAAATCGAAACGCGCTACAACAACGGTAAACCGCAGGGCGCCCAAATTGCCAACCTGGTGATCAGCCAGATTGTAAACAGCCTGGATCGAAAATTTACCGGAACAACTCCGATGTTGGAAGTAAGAACGTCAGGCGTCACGGTTAACGACCTGGGTTACTTCGACTTTGTACTTCCGGGCATCCTGGCCATGACCGTCATGCAACTGGGAATATTCAGCGTAGCCTTCAGCTTTGTCGCCTGGAAATTGAACGGCGCCCTCCGACGCATTCAGGCCACGCCGATACATCCCCTTCAGTTTGTTCTTGCACAGGCTGTCGTCCGCCTCATCGTAGTGATCATGACCGCCTCAGTGCTCGTGGGCTTTGGTGCCTGGTTTTTCGACTTCCACATGCTGGGCAGCTATTTCGACTTTGCCCTGGTCTGCATTATCGGTGCGCTGATTTTTCTCGGGATAGGATTTTCAATCGCTGGCTGGGCCCGCGAGGAAACACAGGTTGCGCCCGTTGCAAACCTCGTCCAGTTGCCTATGCTGCTGTTGTCCGGCATTTTCTTTCCAGCCGACGTATTTCCATCCTGGCTCCAGTCCATCACAGGCTACTTTCCCCTGACTTACGTTGTCGATGCGATGAGAATGATCGCCAACGAAGGCACCTCACTGTGGCAATTGCCGGGAGATCTGCTCGGCATGAGCGTTTGGATGGTTATTACGTATACGTTTGCCGTTAAGTTGTTCCGATGGGAATAGGAGCAGGGGCAGAGGCAGATGCAGGGGCAGATGCAGGGGCAGGGGGCGTTAGGTTTTCTTGAACAGGCGTGCGTCGATGCTCCAGGCGCCGGGTCCTGTCATCAGGAAAAGCAACCCGAACAAGGCAAACATAAACGGGTGTTGGTCTTCATACCAGAACCTTCCGTTCCCGACAATAAATGTGATATAGCAAAATGTTCCGATGGTAAGGAGGGCGCCGATGCGGGTGAACAAACCCAGTGTGATGAGAATACCCGCGATGAATTCAGAAGCCTTGCCGGCATATACGAGAAACTCTCCTGAAGAGGTTTTGAATATATCCCAATCGAAATAGGTAGTCATGATTTCGGGCCTGAACACTTCATGGCCATGGTAGACTACCAATAAACCAAAGATGATCCGTACCACGCCGATCGCGCGATTGGAAGGGTAGGGCGGAGGAGTTAAGAGTTTCATTAGTGGTACAATCCGTGGATCCACGATGACAGTGCATTCAGCGCGGTCGGCGATATCGTCTGTTCAATAACGCCATACTCAGCCGGAGAACCCGTGTGAGCCTCCTGAAACAAATGGTTCAGACCGGGCATAACTTTGACTGTACTCTGTGTATTACCGCCCCGCTTCAGTGCCTGCGCGACGGCATCCGCGTTGGGGTCGGGCGGCACCTGGAGATCCTTTTCACCGAAGAGCGCCAGAACCGGGCACTTGACCTTCTCAAGAACGGGTGCTGGATCGTGTTTCAGGAATGTACGCATCCAGGAGCTTGACAGCGCCGAGGCCTGCATATTGACAAACGCATCTTCGGTCATACCACTTTGAGCCAGAATATGAGGATGTGCTTTCAACGCGCCCCGCAGGTAGCTCGTGATTTTCGAATGCAACGAATCGGCATCATGGGTGTTCAGAACGAGGTCGAGAACTTCTTCATTAACCGTTCGGGAACGTTCAATCAGTTCTTCCTTCAAGCCCATTGACCTGTTGATGAGCACCGACTGCAGTACAATGAGTTCCTTGCCGCGAATCCCCGGGCCGGCCAGCATGGCGATGAAGGCTACATCGTTGAATGATGTCGCCACCAAAGGTGCTACGATGCCTCCTTCACTGTGTCCGATCAATCCAATGCGCGTGGGGTCGATTTCTGTTCGGGTTTTGAGATATTTTATGGCTGCCTGAACATCCCGGGCAAAATCCATTGTCGTTGCCACCGAGAAATTCCCCGTAGACGCCCCGGTACCCCTATCGTCGAACCGGAGCACGGCGATCCCTGCCTTTGTCAGGTGGTCTGAGAGCACCAGGAAAGGCCGGTGGCCCATGAGCTCTTCGTTGCGGTCCTGGGGCCCGCTTCCAGTTATGAGTATAACTGCTGCAAACGGCGTGCCTTCCGGCAGCGTCAATGTCCCGGCCAGCATGATGTCGTCGTCGGTATTGGGAAAGACGACGTCTTCCGACTTATACGGGTAGGGTGGGACCGGGTCTTGCGGTCGGGTTACCGCCGCTTTACTTACGGGTTCCCTCGTAAGTATGAGCGGGAAGGATTGGCCGCCCTGGCGGAACGTTCCGCGAACGGCACCGTCGTCCAGCACGATCCCCGTATACTCGATCGCCAGGTTCGCTACCGTTAAAATCAGGGTTCGGTTTTCAACTCGGGTGGATGTTACAGGAATACCATATGCATTCTGATCGGGACTGTCAAGGGTAGCCGATAATGAGTCGCCTGTTTGACTGATGTGAAATACCAGTCGGAGCGGAGATCCGGGAATCTCCAGAAGCCCATGCCAGTCGCCGGTGACCTGCTGGCCTGCGACCGGCGTGAATGACACCAAAAGAAAAAGGGCAAGACCCGCTCCGATGGCGAATCGGGTCTTACCCTTTGGGTGACACATGGGGTTTTGTCTCTCCATTCACCCAAATCTAAACGAAAATAGTGAATGGGCAGGTGAAAGTGTGATGCCTAGTTTCTGCCTCTTCCCCGGGGCGCTGCGGCACCACCGTCGTTACCGCTGCCGGAACGCTTAATCGTCGTCCCGGAAGATCTTTGCGGAGCAGGCGAGCTGCTCCTCGACCGCTGCTGATACGCGCCGGAATTTTGGCGGGCGGGTGGTGGCGAGACCTGCCGCTGGCTGCTGCCACTGTTCGTCCGGGGGGCAGGCGTGCTTTCCCGCTTTACAGGCGCTGGCGCTGACCGCTCGCGCGCTGGAGCCGTGTACGTGCTGCGGGAGTTGTCCGTATTTGTCCTGGCAGGTGCCGTCCTTGCGGGCTCACTGCTCGTACTGGATCTTGTCCTTGCCGGAGCTGCGCTTTCCCTAATGCGGTCTACCTGATCGCGGTTGAGAGGTTGCGACTGAAGGCGCGGTGCAGACGAGTTACCATCCGGCGATACACTTCGTGTGGTCCGGCTCCGATCAGGAACGTTACGATTAGGCACCTCTCGCGATGGTGTCACGGTGGTCCGCACATCACGGGGTTGCGTGTATTGCGCATCGTTCCTTCTGCGGCCATTTATGGCATCTCCCGAGACAGAATTCAAATAGCGGTCGTCGTTTCTCGTCCTGCCATTGCGGGTGTCGTTCTGGTAGTTCGTGCGGTAATGAACGATCTGCGTGTTATAACGCCGATGAACGATTACCGATGTGCGTCTGTGCGGATGATAGATGGTATGCGCATAGACGATTCTGGGAGAGGGACACACAGAATAGTACCGGTAATAGGGTCTCCAATAGGAATAATAATCGTAGTAGTGTACCGGTCTCCAGGGCCTCCACCACGAAGGCCTGTAGCTCCATCCCCAACTCGAAACCCAAACGGTGTAATGCGGTCCGTAAACGTACTGGACGATAGGCCACGACCAGACATTGACGACCACAGGCGAGGCGTATGTACCGGCATAGGTGCGGACTTCACGCGTGGGTTCTATAATGGTTGTAACCCCATAGATGTCCTCATCACCTGTTATCTGGAGTACAGCCTTTCCGTTTTCGAGTTTCTCCAACGATATAACCGCGACGTCCTGTGCTTCCCTTTCAGAGATCACAGCCTGAAGTACGAAGATGTGTATGTTCTTATCCTGACGGGATAAAACACGTATGTAATCGATATATCCGTCGCCATTGAGGTCGAGATTATTCACTTTAGTGTCAGGCGTATTCAGCATGCGTTCGAATTCCTCAACAGAGGAGGATTTACGGAACAGTTCGAGCGCTCCTTCCAGACTGAAGTTATCGCCCGGCACTTCCGCCTCATACGCCTGTCCAAAGGCTACCAAAGCAGACGATACAAGCAGTATCGCGCTGAGGAGCCCCATATACCAGGAATTTTTCATAACCGTAGAGTTTGTACCATAAACAGAACAAACAGCGAGCCAGAATTATGTCGTCAAAATGGCACTCAGGAACGGGAAAAGTTGGTTTTTTGTTGGTGGGATGTCGGCTGTGCCGGTCCGTTACATCAACCTGACGAGACATTGACAATGACGCTTAAAAAGGACGTAAAATATTCAATATTGGAACTCGCGGCCGTTCCAGCCGGATCGGAGCCGCGGGATGTTTTTAAGAACAGCCTGGAGCTGGCGCGCAAGGCGGAGGAGTGGGGCTATACGAGATTCTGGCTCGCCGAACATCACAATATGATCAGTATAGCCAGTGTCGCGACGGTGGTCCTCATTGCTCACATCGCGGGCGGCACCCGCACAATTCGCGTGGGATCCGGCGGCATTATGCTGCCTAACCACTCACCCCTTATCGTAGCCGAGCAATTCGGGACGTTAGGTGCCTTATTTCCGGGCAGAATCGATCTGGGGCTGGGAAGAGCGCCCGGCACCGACCAGGATACGGCACGCGCCATTCGGCCCGACCGGATGATGTCGGTATACCGCTTTCCGGACGAAGTCGCTGACATTCTTCAGTACTTTTCTCCTGATAACATCGACGCCCGCGTGCGCGCGCCGGTTGCGGAAGGCGTCGATGTGCCTGTGTACATACTGGGATCAAGCACGGACAGCGCAATCGTTGCCGCGCGTATGGGGTTGCCCTATGCGTTTGCGAGTCACTTCGCTCCAGCCCAATTGTTCGAAGCCCTTGAAATCTATTACAACAACTTTGAACCCTCTGCTTATCTCTCTTCTCCGTATACGATTGCGGGCGCGAACGTGGTCATAGCAGACACCGATGAAGAGGCAAACCGCTTATCGACTTCCCTTATCCGCATGGCCCTGGGCGTTCTCACCAACAAAATCGACTATATCCGTCCTCCCGAAGACCCTACACCGGAATTAATGGCCCTCAAAGAGAACCCCGCTTTCGATCGCATGTTCCGCTATGCGTTCATCGGCAACGCGGATACGGTGAAAGAAAAGACGAGCGCCTTCATGAAGGAAACCGGCGTTGACGAGATTATGGTTGTATCGCACTTTTATGACCACGATCAGCGGCTACGGTCGCACGAATATTTTGCAGGGATAATGTCTGAATTGAGAGAAAAGGTGAAGGTTGCAGATTGAGTGTGACAGCACCAGAACGATTGGCACTTTCAACGGTACAACAACTCATAGTATTCGTCCAGCATTCTCTTCATAGCGAATTTTTCGAAGGTGGTGAGAATGCTTTGCTTCATCATCTCCACCCATTTGCCTTTGTCGTTGTAGTAGGTCGGCACGACCTGGTTGAGCAGTACATCATGGAGCGCTTTCAGGTCGTGTTCGTCTAATCGTTTGACGTCCTTATCTTCATAGCCATCGCCGATCTGCCACCCGTTGATACCGTGTTGACAAGCCTCGGGCCACCACCCGTCGAGGGTGCTGAGGTTTAGTACACCGTTCATAGCCGCCTTCATACCTGACGTTCCACTGGCTTCCTGAGGACGACGCGGGTTGTTGAGCCACACGTCTGCGCCCCGCACAAGCATAGACCCGATCGTCATGTCGTAGTTTTCAAGAAATACCACTGATTCCGGATACTTTCTGGTCATCGCTACGATATTGGAGACGATAGCCTTGCCGCTATCGTCAAGGGGGTGTGCCTTGCCGGAGAAGATGATTTGAATTTCTCCGTTCTTAAAGTATTTGTCGGTGAGCTCCGGATCCCGGAAAATCAGGTCGCTGCGCTTGTAGGCGACGGCCCGCCGGGAGAACCCAATGAGCAACGATTCGTGTTTGAGTTGAACACCCGTTCGATCGGCGACGAAATCGATGAGCGCCTGCTTATTCTCCTGGTGTGTTTGCCACAAGTCGCCCTCACCGGTAGTGGCTGCCGCGATCATGCGTTGATCCACCCACGTCGGCACGTGAATAGCGTTCGTGATGCCGATAATTTCCGCGCGGTCTTCCACATCCTTCCACATCCGGTTTGCCGTCACGCCGTGTAGCTGTGCCACGGCGTTTGCCTTTCGCGAGAGTCGCAGGGCGCCTACAGTCATATTGAACGGTCTCCCGCCAAGGTCTTTCATCTGTTTTCGCGAGAAAATACCCAGGTCGGCCCCCATGTAGAAAAGCCGGTCGAGGTAATGCGATTCGTTACCTTGAATTACAGGTGTATGGGTGGTGAATACAATCTCTTTTCGGGTGGCGGCCGCAGCGTCGTCGAACGATTGTCCTGCGTCGATCTTTTCACGCATAAGTTCGAAGCCGGCAAACAGGGCATGTCCTTCGTTAAAGTGATACACGTCAACCGAAATGTTCAAGGCGCGCAAAGCACGTACACCTCCTACACCCAATACCATTTCCTGTGCTACACGCTCTTCGCCAAACCAGCCGTAGAGTTGTCCGCAAATCCAGGCGTCCTCATTTTCGGGAAGGTCGGTGTCGAGAAGGTACAGCGGAACGTTACCGAACTCATCGCATAGCCAGACTTTGCAACGGACTTCCCGTTTCCGGATCGTTACCGAGACGGTAACCCCGGTGTCTTTGAGAAACGGATACTGATATACAGGATAGGTATCGATAGGGCGGTCGTCAGGACCTATGATCTGGTCTGTATAGCCTTGCTTCCATTTGATCCCCACGCCTACGATCGGGAAGTTGTGATCCTTAGCACCTTTAAGATAATCTCCGGCAAGGATGCCGAGTCCGCCGGCATACATCTTGAAATCATTTTGAAGGGCGTACTCCATGCAGAAGTAAGCGACACGGGGGAGGGATTCAGAGGCCATAAGTACGAATATGATATCCGACCGATAATATCGTCAATGACCTTTGGAAAACATTGAGACGGCAACAGATTTCTTTTATGAAAAGCCGAACGCCAGCGTGAAGTGTTGAACTTCTGCCACAGGGCCCGCTGCATTACATGCTTGCCGTCCCTATTCGCTGCGCAGCGATCGTGCAGGGTTCGCGCGCGCTGCACGCAGCGACTGATACGAGATGGTGATCATGGCGATAACGAAGGCCACAACACCGGTTATGAGGTAAACGGGTATACCGATAGTTGTGCGATAGGCATACCCGCTGAGCCACCAGTTCACCGCATACCGGGCGATGGGAGCTGCCAGCACAAAAGCGACAACTATAAGACGACCATACCCCACACAAAGCATGAGCACAATACTTCCCACGGTGGCGCCCAGCGTCTTGCGGATGCCGATTTCCTTCGTGCGGCGTTCTGCGGTGTAGGAAACCAACGCGAAAAGTCCAAGACAGGCAATGAGGATGGCGAGTCCGGCAAAAATGGCAAAGATGGTTCCCAGCCGCTTCTCCTCCCGATACATCCTCGCCAGGTCTTCGTCAAGAAACGAATATCGAAACGGTTGATCCGGAGCCATTTTGTTCCAGGTCGTTTCGATAGTAGAAAGCACTTTATGCGGGTCTGTTCCGGAGAAACGGAACGCTACCCCGGAGGTAGACTTGTCAACGGCCAGTGCAAGCGGTTCTATATTGCGACGCACCGATTCGAAGTGGAAATTATGGATCACACCGATGACCTGCATCGTTTTTATACTGTTCAGGTCGGGCGTTCCGTCGGCATGGGTGCCGGTGAACATGCTTACCTTCTTACCTATTGCATCATCACCGAATCCAAACTTTTGCACTGCCGCCTCATTCAGGATCAGGCTTTGTCCGGAATCCGATGGCCTTTCCGGTGAGAAGTTACGGCCTGATTTAAGGCTTATACCGAGTGTTTCGAGATAGTAGGGATCAACCGACCACATCTGCATCGAAACCATGTAATTTACATCTTCACCCGTCGGCACTCTTCCTTCCGGCCAGAAGGTATTCTTATTCCGCGCACCATTTTCAACGGGTAGAAATCCGGAGATTGTACCCGACACGATAAAGCTATTGCGCAAGACAGCATCTTTGAACGCATCCACCTGGTTGCCCAGTTGATCGGTATCATGCACAACGACAACCTGGTCGCGGTCAAATCCAATCCTCATGTTCTGAGCGTACGTGAGCTGACGCCGGATGCTAATGGTGGCGATGATGAGAAAGATAGAGATGACAAACTGAAAGACGACCAGGCCGTTGCGAACGAATGTGTTGCTGCTCACAGACGGGGAGCCCTTAAGTACCCCGATCATGGAAAACCGGGATAGGTACAGCGAGGGGTAAAGGCCGGCCAGCACACCGACGACCAGCGCACCGATAACCAGTGCAACGTAAAGGCGCCAGTCGTCAAAGGGCAGCGAAATGTCCTTTAATGACAGGGCATTGAACACCGGCAGGAACAGCTGCGCGAGTCCTACCGCCAGAAGAAATGCGGTCAGACTGAGGACAAGGGACTCGACAAGGAACTGCCGCACCAAATGCGATCGCAATGAACCCATAACTTTTCGTATCCCGACTTCCTTCGCCCTGTCGGATGAACGTGCCGTTGACAAGTTCATGAAATTGATGCAGGCGATGAACAGTATGAACGCCGCAATGGCAGAGAACAGGTAAACGTAGGTGATGCTGCCGTTCGCGTCCAACTCGGCATCCTTGTTCGAGTAGAGGTGAATGTCCGCAAGTGGCGTGAGGGTGTAGGTCCAGGTATTCCCTTCCGACAAGAACGTATCCATGGTAAAGTTCTCAGGCATGATGGCAGACAACTGAGGTGCGACGTGTTCGTTGACGAAGTCTGGAAATTTGGCCTCCAGTTGCCTGGGATCGGCATCGGGTCGAAGCAGAAGATACAGAGAAAGCTGGGCACCTCCAATGAGGCTGCCGATCTTTGCATCTTCAAGTCCTACAATCGACCGGAGCATGTCGAAACGAATGTGACTGTTCGCAGGCAGGTTTTTAAAAATTCCGGTGACGCGATAATCAGTGCCATCGATGACGATCGTCTTGCCCATGGCACGCTCACCGGGAAAAAACTTATCGGCCATAGTTTGGCTGATGGCCACTGTATTGGCTTCGTCAAGTACACTGGCAGCATTACCTTCGAGCAGTGGTACGGTGAAGACTTCGAAGAAGGTGCTGTCGCCCCACATTACGTTTTCAGAGAAGGTCGCCGATTGATCCGGAAGGCTAACCGTACGGTAGCCCCAGTCCCAAATCCTGACCGCGGATTCTATTTCAGGATAGATCGCGCGAAAGTGTCCCGCGAGCGCTGAAGAGCCCAGTGCGAGATTATGATGCACATTGCCCAGCCGGATCTCCGTATCGACGCGATAGATGCGATCGGCATTTTCATGGAACCGATCATAACTTAACTCGTGCAGTACGAAACGCGTAATGATCATGCAAGTACTGATCCCGATCGCAAGTCCCACTATGTTTATGATGGTGTGAAACTTGTTTTTCATATGATTGCGAAAAGCAATCCTGAGGTAGCTCTTCAACATACGATTGGGTTTTGATTGGATGACGTTGTGTTGCACCGTCCACAGGCCATTCGTATCTCCGAATGCATGGATCACCTCCTCATAGGCCTCGTAGAACCGCATGCCGGATGCGATCTTTTCTTCAACGGCAGCGCAGATGTGATCTACCAATTCCTCGTGAAGGCCGTCGTATACGACTCCGCGTGTAAACAGGTCCTTCTCGATGTAGGCAATATGCTCGTCCGACAGTTGCGCCATGGGAGAGGGGTTGGCGGAAAGTTCGAGGCTAGCTGGTTTTCAATTGAAGTACCTGGCGCATGGTGTCTATGAAGTCAACAAACTCTGCAACCCGGCTTTTCGCCATGGCCTTGCCTTCGGTGGTCAACGCATAGTACTTGCGAACGCGTTTCCCGATGTTGACAGTTTCCGTTGTCAGTATGCCGTCGGCTTCCATTCTATGCAGGGCCGGATATAAAGCGCCCTCGGTAAGCGAGATGCGGCCCTCAGACAAATGCTTTACGCGCTGGGTGATCTCGTACCCATACATCTTGCCGTGGTCTTTCAGAACCTTGAGAATGATGGTCTGAAGGGTGCCTTTCAGCAGTTCAGGGGAATGCATAAATCCTCAATACATAAGATTTTTATGTATCAGACGTCAAGGCAACCGATAGGGTTGCAGCCGATCGGCAATTTTTTTGGTTGGCTGCCCGAAGAATTACATACCTGCGGTAGCCGGCATCTCCTCGGGGTAATATACGATGCGCCAGACTCTCCCGTGTTGCGAATCGGCGATGTACAATGAGCCGTCCGGTCCCTCTGCGAGGCCGGTAGGGCGGTATTTGGCGCTGCCGGGACTTGTAATGGGTCCCTCGCCAGCAAAACCATCCGCAAAGACCTCCCAATCGCCGGACGGCTTGCCGTCCTTCATCGGGACGAACACCACTTTATAGCCTTGTTGTTCATGCCCCAGACGATTCCAGCTTCCGTGGAAGGCTATAAACGCGCCGTGGCGGTACTTCTCGGGGAACATGTCTCCCTGGTAGATAAGAATGTCATTCGGACCCCAGTGCCCGGGGAACGCGGCCAGCGGCTGTTTAAAACCCTCGCAGCGGTCTGATTTTGTGCCGTCGCCGTCGTACTCAGGGTTGGTGATCATTTTACCCTGGAGGTGATCGTAGTAGCAGTAAGGCCACCCGAAGTCGTCGCCCTCATCTACATCGATAAAGATTTCAGCAGGCAGTTCCAGGTTTTGTTCCTCGGTATACAGTTCCGGCCAGTACCGGTGCAGATCGTCGCGACCGTGCACTGCTGCGAAGAGTTTGTTCGTCTGGTTGTCCCAGGTGAGCGCTACCGCATTGCGTATGCCGGTAGCATAGCGGTGGGAGATATCCTGAACCTGATGAAGGGTATTGTCATCAAACTTCCATATGCCTGCCCGCGTGTCAAGTTCCTTGCAAGGGTCGTCTCCTTTAGAGTCCGGCGTACGCAATTGTATTTCACAATTGTTGCTCAGCGAGCCGACATTTACATACATTCCACCTTTTCCATCGAACGTGAAAGGCTTCTCCATATGGCCCTGTCCGTCCACCAGCGTTACGAGCGTGTCCCGTGCTTCTTCCGGTAGCAATTCGCCGTCGCGCAGCCGCGATCGATACACATGTGTTCTATCAGAATAATAAAGATAACCGTTGTGAATTTCGATGCCGGTACCTCCGACGTCACTGTATCCTTCGACAATGTCGGCACGACCGTCGCCGTCAGTATCCCGTAGCGCCATGATTGCCTTGCCGTCTGGGTTTGGGCTGCGCAGGTGGACATAGATATCGCCGTTGTCGTTCACCGCCAGGTGGCGTCCACGACCAAGCGTATCCACCACTACGATGGCCCCGAACTTGTCAGGAAGGGTAATACCATCGTTGTTTGTATCGGGTACGAGCGGTGTTTCCTTTTCGGCTTGGCTACAAGCGGCCAGGACCAAAATCGCAATAAAGAATTTCTTCGTTCGTATCATGGGCATTGCTTCAATATGAATGTGGGGTGAACAGCGTTAATGCTGCCGTCAGATCACAAATTAGAGGGAAATTTTCGCTTATCCGAAGGAAAAGGAGGATTCGGCGATCGAGAATCGATGATCGGTTTATATCATTCAGCTAAGGCAAACACGAAGGCCTGTATGGTTTAAAATCTCCGTACCGGTCGCACTGCGATTGTGGCAAGGATCTTTAGATTCTGTGTGTTTGAACCGTCGCCGAAGGCCACACCCCAGGTCGACTTTGCGTCAAGCTCCGACGAGGTCGTATAAGTGAGGGCCAGCAAACCGTAGGTGTAATGAAAGTTAGGACCCAGGTTAAACAGGTTATGATAGATGGCACTCAGTTCATCCCGTGACGGTAAAAACCAATCGTCATAACCATTGATGGTCGCGTTCGCCGCGAGCTGCACCGGCGTGTCGGCATCGGCACACCCCTTTGCGAGTATGAGGTCTGTATTCTCTTTCCCGGTGCCGATGTCTGTGGACGTCCCACCTACGAAAATTTCATAGCATCCCCATTCGAGGTCCACCCAGGGATCGGTTGCACCGGCCCATCCGGCAGGGGCCAGTTCGAGATAGCGCCAGCCGTCGCTGTAGAAGCCCTTATCGTAGTAGACCGTACCTCCTGCAGGACCTTCTTCACCAATGTAATAAACTTTGTCCGCCTGGGTCGTGAAAGCATACTCCTCGCCGTATCCTGTCCCAATTTCGTTCGTAGCAAAGGCGCGGACATAGTACGTCGTGCTGGACGATAACCCGATTAGAAGACTGCTATAGCTTCCACCGCCAGTACCGTTTGAAACGACGATGGCACTTTCAACCGTGGGGTTGGGCGCGGTGCGGTAAACAATGCCGCGCGAAGTAATGGGCTTTCCGCCTGTGTTGCTGATGGAGCCGCCTGCCACAGCGCTTGCGGAAGCAATGGAATAGGGTTTCACCGTAGTCACTGTTGGCACTTGAGGAGTTACAACGGCTTCGAGGACTTCCACAACGTCGGTATAGTGCGGCGCGCAATTGCCCTCGATGATTACCAACCTCAAATAGGAGGGAAACTGATCCGGCACAAACTTAATCGTGTCGTAAGTCCTTCCTGGAATATCGTCCCAGTTGACCTGGTCGAGTGATAGCTGCCATTGCAACTGCCCACGCGCGTCGGTTGCCTCGAGGAATACGGTGTCTTCGGCCGCGATGGACAGCGTGTGCTGTGCCTGCACTGAGGCAAGGCATGAAAGCATGGACAAGACAACGGGGAACAGGTAGCGGTACATCATCGGACGAAGAACTTAACCGTGTGAACATGACGATCTATAGAGATTCGTAACACGTATATGCCCGTCGCCAGGCTTGTGGTGGGCAGATGATGCTCGACGGGCAAAAGCCGGTCAGTGCGTATTGTGCTTCCACGACCATCGAGCAGTTGGACCGTCCCCTCAGACGAGCTTGCCCGAATTGTAATCCCGCCGTGCGAGGCCTGTATCGTAAATGGAATTTCTTGTCCTGACGGTACGGATGTAATGATCCCGGAAAAAACGGTAACCACGTCGGTCGACTGGCAGCCTGCGCCATCGATAACGGTAAGCGTGTACGTTATGTCCTCATCGGCCGATGTAACGGTGGGTGTGGCCGTTCCGGGATCAGAAAGGTTCTCCGATGGTGTCCAGGCGTAGATATACGGTTCGATTCCGCCACTGGCCGCTGGCGTTGCGCCGAGCTGGATTACTTCGTCCGATCCGAAGATCACATCATCGCCGGCATCCGCAACCAGTGGAGCGGGCTGGCCCGACGGGATGGTGTAGTGATGCGTTTCCTGGGCGAAGCACACGGTGCTTACCAATAACCCGGATAGCATCAATGTGCAACCGGTAGAGGGGGTAACCATGAGTACACTGGGTAAAAGGCGTACAAAAAAAATCGAGAATAAATTATTGCTTCCCGCTGGTTCACACAATCGGGCCGGGGTCGGAGTATGTACCTTCAGACAAAAAGAAAGCAGGGACATGCCCTGCTTTTACCATATCACCGCCGAACTTGCGCCGACTTGATGATTAAAATAAGATGGTTTGGAGCCGGTATCTACTTCGATGCACGTGAGACTGCTGACTCCGATTTTTCGATATAATGCTTTGTCGCGTCCAGCTGGGTCGTTACCCAGAAGTCGCCTGCATGCTCTTTCAGATAGTCCAGGAATTTGTTGTGTTTATCGAGGTCGACATTGATCGGGTGCCCACCACCAACGCCATGGAAGAGAACGATCAACAATGCGTTTTCCTTCCGTGCCTGGTCCGCCCATGCAATAAGTTGATCGGCGTTGTTATTGTCGACGACAAAGCAATTGAGGTTTGCCAGGTCCATGGAGTCGACCAGGTTAAGTCGCGGGCTGGTGCCCCGCATTGAGATGAACTGATCACGAATAGCCTCGATGAATGATCCTTCTCCCGTTTCCGTGTCGCCGCACGTATAGGCAAAGGTTCTTTCCTTCTTTCCATCGAGCGCCTCAAGGAAGGCATTTGTGGTGTTAACTTCCCGGACGATCTCGTCAGTGGTGTAACGCTTCAGGTCGTTGGAAGGGGACACCCATTCACGTCCCGGTCCCGAGGCACACGGATGGAATAACGTATGGTTTCCGAGCTCATGACCTTCGCGTGCCGCCCGTTTCCAGTCGGCGATTCGGTTGGTGCTGCCCGGGAAAGCGGCCGACAAGTAAAAGCTACCTTTAAAGCCTCGCTCATTCAGCGCAGGGATCACCCTGTCGAGATGACCGTCAAGTGCATCATCGTATGTTAGCACGACGGCTGCCTTCTTTCCAAACCAAAGTTCCCGGGTGCCTTCTATCTGGCCTTCAAAGGGAGAAGCGGGAAGTCCTTCTTTGTTGCTCAGGTTCGGGTCAACCGGGTTGTCCGCCCATGCGTACCGCACATAAACGGGGTAGGGCACCTCATCGCTCGACGCGACAACGGTGTTGTTTTCTATCTTGGCTGAAGACCATACGAACTTTCTGTCTATTCCCGCAAGCGCGATTTCACCCACCTGTCCGCCTTCGCCTGCCACGAGTCCTGTGCCGACATGATCGAACGTTATCCTGACCTTGTTGCCCTCAGCCGTAGCGGAACGGAACAGCGGTCCGGAATACACAATGTTGTCACCATAGGCAAGCTTGCGCGCCGCTAACGCAAGACGATCACCGATAGGTTTCTTGTTGCCGGGATGGATGTCGTTCCATTCTCCCAGTTCGATAGCGACGGCCATCGCAGTGTTTGGTTCTGATAGCGCCCTTCGCTGCGCATCACGCAACGCGGCCCAATTGCTTTCGGTGGGATGATACGTTGCTTCCATAAAGTTGGGTAGCTGCACAAACAGGAAGGGCAGGTTGCCCCACTGTTTCCGCCAGTCGCGAATCAGTGCGCGTTGCAATGCCTCATAGGTTTCGGGACGGCCCGCGTTGCTTTCACCCTGATACCACACAAATCCCTTGACAGCAAAGGGCACGACTGGCGCAAGCATGCCGTTATAGCACGCTGTGGGTTGGTTTTGTACGTTGATGCTGTAGACATATCGTTGCCGGGGAAACGCACTGCCGACCTTATAGTGCCAGTAGCCCGTAAGATCGATGGTGTCGCCGGCAACTGCCAGGTAGTACGGCTTGGCGGGTACAAATCCACCCTTGCCTCCATAGTTTGTGACGCGCACGACGATGATGTTCCTGCCCGGTTTCAAGATGCCCGGCGCTATATCATAACGCCGTTGTGGATATTGATACGTCTTGTTACCGACCTGCACGCCATTAACGTAAACCTGATCGGCGTCGACAATGCGTCCGAGGGAGAGGCGGACAGTCTTGTCTGTCATGGACGCAGGCACGTCGATCTCCCGTCGGTACCATACGATGCCATCAAGATCCTGGACACCCTGATCCTCCCAATAGCCAGGTATGCTGATGGTCTGCCAGCCCTCGGGTTTGAAGGCCGGATCGTGCCAGGGCAGAGGACCTTCCAGGCCCTGATCCGGTGGGCGGTTCGCGTCGAGCGCGCGGCGTTGTTGCGCTGCATTGCGGTTGATACCGTTGACGCGCGCGGTGTCTTTGTTGGACGTAACGGTGCGGATCATATCCGGAAAGGCCTGCAGCCCTTCTTCGCTGGTCCACGACTCGATCGGAGTTCCGCCAACGCTGGCGTTGATGATACCGATGGGAATGCCGTATTCTTCATGGAGCTGTTTAGCAAAAAAGTAAGCGACGACAGAAAAGCGCAGAATATTGTCCCTCGTAGCGGTGATCCATTCACCGGAGGGGAGGTCATCTGCAGGCCCTTCGAGTACCGGCCGGGTAGGGACCGTGAACTGTCGTATTTGGGGGAAGTCCGCAGCAGCGACTTCGGCAGCATAGCGGTCCTGGTGCAATTCCAGGTAATGTACCATGTTTGATTGTCCCGCGCATAGCCAGACGTCGCCCACGAGGATGTCGCGGATGGTGATGGTGGTATCCCGCCCGGTGATCGTCATCGTATGGGGGCCGCCGGCTTTGGTGGCCGGCATCATGACCTGCCAGGCGCCGTCCGCGTCCGCCGTTGCGGAAAGGGATTTTCCTCTGAATTTGATTTTGACTTTCTCATGCGCATCGGCCCAACCCCATAGTTTCACCCTGGTGTCGCGCTGGATAACCATGTTGTCGCCCACCAGTTTCGGCAATCGAAGATTTGATTGAGCGTCAGCGGTCTGTGGAAAAGTGAAAAAGAAAAGGAGTGCTGCGATACTGTGTCGGATCATGTTCTCGTGGATATATCAGATTCTGTGTGGCTAAATATAAGGGTTTACGTTTTGATGTTACTGCAATCTGTGATCTGTGGATTTACACCCCCAAACCTGATATTGTTTTATTTTTCTGCACCCTGTCTTCCCATATCGCGTTCTCGTTACATTTACGGTATGAGTTTTTCACCGTTGCTCATCTTTCTTGGCGGCCTGGTGGTGATCACCATCGGAGCAGAATTACTTCTGCGGAGTGCATCCCGTCTTGCCGCGTTGCTTGGAATACAGCCCATCATTATTGGTCTCACCGTCGTCGCGGTGGGCACGAGTTTGCCGGAATTGGCGGTAGGGGTCGCGGCCGCAGCGGGGGGCAGCGGAGAATTGGCGATTGCCAACATTGCAGGAACGAACATTGCCAATATTCTATTGATACTCGGACTTAGCGCCGCTATTCGCGCGCTGCCTCTTCGCCAGTTGAGTATTCGTCTGGATGTACCCCTGATGATTGCCACTTCGGTGGTTCTGCTGATCATGGCCGCCGACGGCCAGCTGGGTAAGGGGGACGGCACGCTCCTGATTCTGGCAGCGATCGGATACTTTGTTTTGCTTGTCCGGATTACGCGGCGCGAAAAGACAGACATCAAACAGGAATATGCCGAAGAATATAGCCCGGGCGTCTTGTTCAAGAGGACAGGCCGTTGGACAACCCTGCTCAACCTGGTGATGCTGGCTGCCGGTATCGGCCTAACCATCTATGGCGCTGAACTCCTCGTTGAAGGGGCAGTAGCGATTGCGCGTGCGTTGGGTGTAGGCGACGCCATCATCGGGCTCACTATCGTTGCTCTGGGGACCTCTGCTCCGGAATTGGCTACTACGCTGGTGGCCACCTACAAAGACGACCGCGATGTCGCTGTGGGTAACCTCCTGGGAAGCTGTATTGCGAATATCCTTTTGATCCTGGGCGTAACTTGCATTGCATCTCCCAGCGCTATTGAAGTCAGCCGGGAAATACTTTTGTTTGACCTCCCTTTGGCTGCGGCTGTCGCTATTGCCTGCTATCCGGTTTTTCGAAGTGGACAGCAGGTATCACGACTTGAAGGTATCATATTCGTAACCCTGTACCTGATTTACATTGGTGTATTGGTATTCATTCGGGCATGAACACCTGGCTATTCTCTCATGATACGAATGTAGTCGGTACCCGCAATCCCGGTAAGTTTCAGTATATAAAGTCCTTGGGTAAAACCCTGAAAGCTGATGGATGTAGTATGGGGCGTAATATCGAAATCGGTGATCAGCTGTCCCCTCATATCAAATACCTGTGCTTTGCGGTATTGACTGAAATCATCACAAAGTAGTTCAGTGGCGACGGGGTTAGGATACACCCGTGGTCTTCGCGACATAGGACGTTCTTCATCCACCGCGGTGACCACGAGTTCCAGTTCTTCCACTTTCACTTCGGTAATCGACACGTTGGACGCATTTGTTCCGAGGTCGAATACCAGCCTCGCGGCAAGGTCTGTCGGGTCGTTCATGGTGAACGAAACGCTAAAGGTCGTTTCCGCGGTGCTGATACTGACGCCGTTGTAGCCACTGTAGGAATTCCAGGGATCGCTGGCGCGGCCCGCATAAAACGTGGCACTACGGTCGGCCTCGGCTTGTGCCTTGAATGAGATGCGGTACATCTTTCCCTGGTGGAACGGGATGTCGTTTTTCACGAGTTGCACGTGCCAGCCCTCGGTGCCGCCGTTCGTAATGGATACCTGGAGTTTTCCACCGGAGGACGAGAGTGCACCCGCGGCTCCTCCCTGGGTGCCTAGAAACCAGCCATCAATCCCGGCTGAAAAGTCGCTTACATACACCGGCGTTGCGGCAATGGGCACGGGGTCGGGCATCTCGTTGTGAAGTAAGGCGTTCACGAGGGGTGTGTTGTACTCGTCGGCACCCGGGTCATAGATGCCGAAGCCTGCACTGAACTCCCAATAGGCCCAGCTCATACCTTGTTCTTCGAACCACCTGGCGAGAAAAGTCGTCCACCGTTCGCGGGATGCCATGTCCGCCTTATTGTAGGCACCGAACTCTCCAACGTGGATGGGGATATGGTTTGTTTCGGAAAATTCAAGTGCATAACTGAACTCGCTGACTACGGTTTCACGGTCGGCTTCGGTGTCGTTCCATTCGGTGCCCAGCCAGGCGTCGGCGTCAGGGCCGACCCATTCGGCTCCCTGATGGGTAAAATTGAACGGGTTGTAGTAATGTGGTGAGAGAATAATATACTCGTCGTCGGGAAGTTCCAGTTGAGAGATCGCGCCAAGTCCGCCGTATTCGGCGACGCCGAGTAGCACTACGCGTTCCGGGTTGGTCTTTCTGATTTCAGCCAGGGCATCTTCAAAGTACTCATTCCACAGTGCGGGCGTGAGGTTCCCATGGGGTTCGTTTAGCACTTCAAAGAGCAGCATATCGGGGTAGTCCTTAAAGTATTCGGCGATCTGGACCCATTGCGCCAGGAAGCGCGCTTTTTGCCCGGCAGGGTCGTCGTACAACGCATCAAAATGGTGCATGTTGACGATAATGTGAAGATCGTTTGCAAGTGCAGCGTCCACTACTTCTTTGATACGTGCCAGGAAGGTGGATTCTATGGTGTACGGGGCGGTAGCGAGGCTGCGTTCCGCTGTTTGCCAGCGGACAGGCAAACGCACGTGTTGGAACCCCAGGTCGGCAATCATTTCAAAGTACTCCGGGTACCACGGGTTTCCCCACTCGGTTTCCGTTGGCGCTTCAAACGTGTTGCCGATATTGATGCCGCGGCCCAGGCGTTCGTTCATCTCAAAGGCCGGGACACGGTTTTGGGCGGAAAGGTTCTGAGGACTTACTGCAAAAAAGAACAATGCAAGCAGTATAATTATCACCATAGTGCGCAGTTCTGGTTGAGTGATAAAGATACGAAAAGCTCCCGGGGGCGGCATCCTGAACTGATGGCGCATTTGTTTTCATACGGTATCGATTTTGTTATCAAAAGCCGGGGCCGGCATCGACAAGGCTGTCGTAACGCATTTCAGGCACGGCGTGCTCCGCGACTACTACCCCGAGATTCGCAACGGCTGGTATTTACCAACGGGTGGGAATTTCAGGTTCGGTGGCAGGGTACATTATAGCGTTGGGCATTGGACCGTCTTCCTGATGACGGGCAAAGAGTTGGATCAGGACTTTCGAGACAACTCGACAGTGCTTTGGGGAGATTTCAGTGCAGAGAAAGTGGGGGAGGGCTGGTTCCTAACCCCCTCACTCCATAAACGGAACAACAACAACATTGTTGTCAATGTCGCATTCGGCTACTGAGCCGCCCGGATCGTCGTGGAGGGTGACGATCAAATAGGGATGGCTGGTAAAAGTGCCACCCGTGACCACGCCGAGGGCAGGGCCATGCGTGTAGGACTCACCCGGCGCAATTATCGGCGCGTTAAGTTTGTACCCTCCGGCTGGGATGTCGTTGTCGCTTAACACCTTGTCAGTCGAGGCGAAGTTCTGGCGGGTGATCACGGATAGGTCGGCATAGTCGGACCCAACATTGACTATCGTAATGGTTGAATAATACTCACTGCCGTCTTCGGAGGGCGAAACCACCACCTCACTGATTACCAACTCGGCGGCATCACTGCAAATCTCAAACTCATCCAATAACGTTACCGTCTGGGATCCCACGGTTAGGGTAAGTGGACCAGAGGTAGCACCCAGGGGCACCACGACTGTGAGTTCTGTATCCGACACCTCAGTAATCGAAGCTGGGACACCGTTGAACTCCACAACATTGTATTCTGGCACCGGAGAAAAAAAACTCCCGCTGATGGTTACCGCCATGCCTTGTGCCGCGACGCCAGGGAATACCCTGGTAACTTCCGGCTGCGGAATCGTGAAGGAGTTGGGTGAGGTGGCAGTCTCGTTTTGTACCGTCACCGTGATCTTGCCGTCGGTGGCGTTGTCGGGTACAATAACTGTAAGTGACGTGGCCGTTGCCGCAGTCACCATAGCTTGTGCTCCATTAAACTTGACTACATTTTCAGCCGCGGTAGCACTGAATTGTGAGCCGGTGATGGTCACCGTCGCACCCGGCGCTGCGGCGTCCGGCGTGACATCTGTTATCCTGAGTCCAGTAGCGTCATCGTCACTGCAGGAGGTTATCATGAGAAGCACAGCCCCCAACCATACAAGATTGGGGCGAAGGGTGGAAATAGAGGCTAACATGTTCACTTGCGTATTGGGGGTCAAATATGCACGAATTATTTAAAAGGCTCAACGACGACATTGTTTTCATCATTGCATTCGGGGAGTGATCCGTCGGGACTATCGCTCAATGTGATAACCAGATAGGGGTGGGTCGTAGTGTTTGCGCCGATAAGGCTAGCGCCATAATTGCCTGTTTGATATGATTCCCCAGGTGCGAGGACTGGTGCTTCTGTGAGCATGAAACCGCCGGCGGCCACCTTACTACTCTGAGCTTCGTCAACAGAAGCGTAGTTTTGCAAAATTATCTTCGAAAGATCGGCATCTTCTGAGCCCACATTGGTAATCGTGAATGAGGCCGAGTATGATGTAGGTACACCGGTATGTGATGCCACCACATCGCTGATAACCAATTCCGGACCACCGCTGCAAACTTCAAAGAGACCTTCAGCCACGTAGGGCCCCACCGTAACTGCAAGCGTGCCTGTTGTCGCACCCGTCGGGACCACGACCGTAAGTTCGGTGGCCGTTGCAGCCGTTACTGTGGCAATCACCCCGTTGAACGTTACGAGGTTACTTTCAATTGCCTCGGAAAAATTCGCTCCGCTGATGGTTACAGTAATACCTTCTGCCGCAATGTCCGGGAATATTCCGGTGACCGAAGGCTTGAGTATCGTGAACTCGTCAGCTGACGTAGTGACTTTGCCATGGATCGAGACTGTGATCTTTCCATCGGTTGCAGCAGCGGGCACGATGACCGTGAGCTCAGTAGCCGATGCATCCGTCACCTCAGCTTGTACCCCGTTGAACTCGACAATGTTTTCGGCGACAGTTGAACTGAAGTTCGTGCCGGATATTGTAACGGCAGTCCCCGCCACACCGGATTCAGGTGAGAATGCGGTGATCGAAGTAGTGAGCGGAGTAAATGACGCTGATGAGGTGACCTTGGTACCGTCAACGGTAACCGAGATGGGTCCGGTTGTCGCGCCCTCCGGGACCGTAACAACTAAACTTGTCTCCGTGGCGCTGATCACGGTTGCAGCAGTACCGTTGAAGGAAACGATATTCTGAGCGGCCGTTGCGATGAAGTTCGTGCCGGTGATCGTCACCGTGGCTCCGGGCAATGCCGCGTTCGGTGTAAATCCCGCGATCGACGGTCCCTCAGGAGCGGGTTGATCATCGTCGCTGCAGGAAGCGACAACAGCCATCAAGGCCATGCTCAGGAAAAGAGTAAGGAGCGGTAGGGGAGAAGCGAAGGTTTTCATGTCAACAAAAAAGTTACCGCTTCAAATAGCAACAATCCCGCTATCCGCAACGGACAAAAAGGGGCGTTACGGTTTCTGCGTAAGATTTCGGCAAGGATTCACGCCTTTATTTATGTGTGCCCAGAAAAATCGCCCATCATGAAACCCTGACCTTGCTGATACGTTATACTTTGTGATTCTATGTATATCGATAACTAAGGTATGATCTCCAAGAGCCTGACCGCAGCCTCCACAAAGGCCATAATCCTGGGCATCCTCAAGCAGGGGAATAGCTATGGATACCTGATAATCAAGAAGATAAAGGAGCTATCCGAAGGTAAAATGCAATACTCCGACGGGATGCTCTATCCCGTGCTCCACAGACTGGAGAAAGAGGGCCTCATCCGGTCGAACTGGGCTATGGAGAAAGATTCCAAGCCCAGGAAATACTACGAAATCACAGAAGCAGGCAAAAAGGCGCTGGCAGCGGAGCAGGAACAGTGGCAGCAGGTAAACAGCGTAATGCAGGCCGTATGGAATTTGAAACCCACTAACTTGTAACTATATGTTCGACCTGGAGAAAGCCATCAATGCCTGGCTAAAGCTGTTCAGGAAGTACCGCGCTTCCGGTGATGGCGCCGTCCGTGAAATGGAACTGCACCTGAGGGATCACATCGACGATCTCGTCGCCGACGGCCACTCCGAAGAGGAAGCATTTCGAACGGCGGTGGAGGCATTCGGCGATGTAAGCCAGGTAATGGAGCAGGAATCGCAAAATGCGAGACCTCGCGGTCGGCTTGTCTTCCGCGTCTATCAGGGACTGTTGGGAAATCATTTCAAGGTCGCCATCCGGAATTTCACAAAGCAACCATTCTTTACTTTCCTCAACATCTTTGGGTTGGCCATCGGCATGTCGGGCGCACTCCTCATAGGCCTCTTCATCTATGATGAACTCAGCTTCGACCAGATGTTTCGCGATGCCGACCGGATCTATCGCATCAACATCGACAACAAAACCAGTGGGGAAGTCAGTCATTACGCTTCTGCACCGGCACCTATGGCCGGTGTCCTTTCTGCGGATTGCTCGCAAGTGGAGATGGTGACACGCTTCCGGGAAACGGGCAGCATGTATCTACGGCCTCCTGAGAAGGAACAAAATGTAAAGGAAACGCATGTTACCGCTGTTGACAGCTCCTTCTTTACCATGTTCGGCCTGTCTCTGGTCCAGGGCGATCCCGAAACAGCGTTGCGGGAGCCGAATTCAATTGTGCTTACCAGCTCCGCCGCGAAACGCCTTTTCGACAATCAGAAGGCACTGGGCAAAAGTTTGTTGGTCGACAACGACAAATTGTTCGTCGTCACCGGTGTGATGGAGGATCTGCCGCCCAACTCATTCCTCAGAGACCACGGTGTGTTTATCTCGCTGTCGAGCTTCGATGACGCAAAGACACTGGCCTGGAACACCTGGTATTTCCCCACCTTCGTAAAGCTTCATCCGGGCTCCAAATTAGAGGACCTTAATGGTTTTCTTGACACGGTACAGGATCGATACCTAATTCCATGGGCGATGTCTTTCGTTCCGGGACTTACCGTAGAGGCTATGAAAGCCCAGGCAAAAGTGTCTGGCGACTACATGGATTTCAACGCAATTGCCCTAACCGATATCCATCTGTATTCGTCTGACAGGAAGGGGGAGTTCAGCGCCAACAGCGATATCCAGAATGTGTACATCATGTCATTCATTGGGTTCTTTCTCATTGTGCTGGCGTCGGTGAATTTCATGAACCTGTCTACCGCCCATTCTCTCACAAGGGCAAAGGAAGTGGGGATCCGAAAGACTTTGGGTTCAAACAGACTGGGACTGATCAGGCAATTCCTCACCGAATCGTCTCTGATCGCACTCTTCTCAATGATCCTGTCCATCATCGTGGCCGCCGCAGCCCTTCCCATATTCAATGACCTTTCGGGCAAAGAACTTAGCATCCCCATCGCGAATCCGATTTTCTGGATTGTCCTGGTATGCGGCACAATATTGCTGGGGCTGATCTCAGGATCGTATCCGGCCTTTTTCCTCTCGCAATTCGTTCCGTCGAAGGTGCTAAAGGGAATCCAGCACAGGGTAGGCGGGGGAAGCGTGCGAAATGCCCTCGTGGTCTTTCAATTTGCTATTTCAATTTTTCTGATCGTCGGCACGCTGGTGGTTTTCCAACAAGTAAACTTTATGCTACACAAAGATCTTGGCTTTCAAAGGGACCAGGTACTGGTGATAGAGGATCTTAAAGCTGCCGGCAACCACGTTCAGTCGCTAAAGGAGGAAATATTGCGTATCAACCGTGTGGAGAGTGTCTCGCTAAGCAGCTTTCTTCCTACACCTTCGGCACGAAGGGGCGTGACATATTTTCCCGAGGGATCGATGGAGAGCGGCGTTCTTAAATCCGACGACGCCATGATCGTCGAACAGTGGGCGGTCGACTATGACTATATCAATACGTTGGGGCTGGAAATAATAGCGGGACGAAATTTCGACAGGAGATATGGAACAGACTCCAGCGCCATGTTACTGAATGAATCCGTACTCAGGATGATGAACCTTGAACCGAAAGAAGTCATCGGCAGACGGATGACCACTGACATTCATCGCCCCGACAAGGAGAATATGGAGTACCTCACGGTGATCGGTGTGGTGAAGAATTTTCATTTTGAATCGCTGAGGAATAGGATTGATGGTTTAACAATGGTGTTGGGGAATCATTCCGATAGGATGATAGTAAAACTGACCGCCGGCGACTTCGGGCAGACGATTGAAGGGATCGGGAAAAGGTGGGACAAGGTGGCGCCGGGGCAACCATTGAACTATTACTTTATAGACGAGTCGTTTAACGCCACCTACCGTGCCGAGCAGCGCCTGGGTCGCATCTTCGTGGTCTTCACTACGCTCTCTCTTTGCATCGCCTGTCTCGGATTATTCGGACTGGCTACGTTCAGCGCGGAAAAGCGAACCAAGGAGATCGGCATCAAAAAAGTGATGGGTGCCAGCGTGAATCAGATCGCGGTCCAGCTATCGTCAGGATTTCTTAAACTCGTACTCCTCGCCCTCGTCATTGCGCTTCCCCTTAGCTGGTACGCCATGAATACGTGGCTTGAGGCTTTTACTTATCGGGTCGACATTCCCTGGTGGACGCTGGCGCTGGCTGCTCTTATTGCGGTGGGCATGGCGATCGTTACGATAAGCTACCAGAGTATTAAGGCTGCTGTGATGAATCCTGTGAAAAGTTTAAGGGCTGAATGAGCGCGGAAAAGTCCCGCGCGATCCTTAGCGTCCTCCGCCTTTGCGGTGAAAAATCCAACCCCGCCATTATAAAATATTGCCAGCGTCGCTCAGAGGTTAGTATATATCAGAAGTAGGTGGGGTAGCAGAAAAAAATCCGGGGCCAAAGCCCCGGATTTACTGTAAGTCAACTAGGGATGAATCATAAGATCGCGGTTTTTTCGGAACGCACGGCTGTGCGTTCCGAGTAACCGGTATTTCGAAAGTTAGAAGCGGTCGAGGTTCATTACTTTATTCCAAGCCGCCACGAAGTCGCGAACAAACTTCTCCTCCCCATCGTCACAAGCATACACTTCCGTTAATGCCCGTAGTTCGGAGTTGCTACCGAAGATCAGATCAACGCGTGTGCCGGTCCACTTCACTTCACCCGTCTTCCGGTCCCGGCCTTCATAGACACCGTTTTCTTTGGCAGGTGACCAGACCGTGTTCATATCGACCAGATTCTTGAAGAAGTCGTTGCTGAGTGTTTCAGGACGATCGGTGAAGACACCGTGCCTGGATCCGTCCCAGTTCGCATTGAGTACGCGCATACCACCGACCAGTACCGTCATCTCAGGTGCGGTAAGTGTGAGCAACTGCGCCTTGTCGATGAGCATATGCTCAGGGCCTGCCTGATGGTGTGCCTTGATGTAGTTGCGGAAACCATCGGCGCCGGGTTCCATGTATTCGAACGAGTCGACGTCCGTCTGCTCTTGTGTAGCGTCGGCACGCCAGGGTTCGAACGGAACGTGCACCTCATGGCCAGCATTCCTTGCGGCCTTTTCAATAGCAGCACAACCACCCAGCACGATGAGGTCGGCCATAGATACCTGCTTACCGTCGGTGCGGTCTTTGTTGAACTGTGCTTGTATGCCTTCCAGTGTGCTGAGCACTTTGGAAAGTTGTTGGGAATTGTTCACTTCCCAATTCCGCTGGGGTTCGAGCCGGATACGCGCTCCGTTGGCGCCTCCGCGCTTGTCGGAGCCACGGAACGTCGATGCCGATGCCCACGCTGTCGTTACCAGTTCAGAAATGGAGAGACCTGAAGCAAGGATAAGCGCCTTGAGTCCGGTGATATCTTCTTCATCGATCAGCTTATGCGTGACCTCAGGAATCGGATCCTGCCAAACAAGATCCTCAGCAGGGACTTCAGGGCCGAGATAGCGTGCTTTCGGACCCATGTCGCGGTGCGTTAGCTTAAACCAGGCACGGGCAAAAGCGTCAGCAAAGAGATCCGGGTCTTCAAGGTATCGACGCGCTATTTTCTCGTATATGGGGTCTGTTCTAAGCGCGATGTCGGTGGTAAGCATGATGGGCGCGTGACGGATATCAGGATCGTGTGCGTCCGGTACGGTGTTGGCGCCCATGCCGTGTTTCGGTATCCACTGGTATGCGCCTGCCGGGCTTTTTGTAAGCTCCCACTCATAGCCGAACAGGTTCCAAAGGAAATTGTTGGTCCACTTGGTGGGTGTTGTCGTCCAGGCGCCTTCGAGTCCGCTCGTAATGGTTTGCCGCGCGTTGCCGGTGCCGAACGTGTTCTTCCATCCGAGGCCCATTTGTTCGATGGGGGCATCTTCCGGTTCGGGTCCGACATATTTCTGCGGGTCACCCGCCCCGTGGGTCTTACCAAAGGTGTGTCCTCCGGCAATGAGCGCTACGGTTTCCTCATCGTTCATGGCCATCCGGCCAAACGTCTCGCGGATGTCGCGCGCTGCTGCCATAGGGTCGGGCTTTCCGTTGGGGCCCTCGGGATTGACATAGATAAGTCCCATTTGCACCGCAGCAAGCGGATTTTCCAGCTCCCGATCGCCGCTATAGCGCTTGTCGCCGAGCCATTCGGTTTCAGAGCCCCAATAGACGTCTTCTTCGGGTTCCCATACATCTTCGCGGCCGCCTGCGAAGCCGAAGGTCTTAAAGCCCATCGATTCAAGTGCGGTATTGCCGGCGAGGATCATAAGATCTGCCCAGGATATCTTCCGTCCGTATTTTTGTTTGATAGGCCACAGGAGGCGCCGTGCTTTGTCGAGGTTGGCGTTGTCCGGCCAGCTGTTGAGCGGAGCGAATCGCTGTTGTCCTGCACCCGCGCCACCGCGGCCGTCAGCAACGCGATAGGTACCGGCGCTGTGCCAGGCCATCCGGATAAGGAAAGGTCCATAGTGCCCGTAGTCTGCCGGCCACCAATCCTGCGACGTTGTCATCAGTTCTTTCAGATCCTTCTTGACAGCCTGGAGGTCGAGCGACAAGAACTCCTTCCTGTAGTCGAAATCCTTGTCCATAGGATTCGAGAGGGTGGAATGCTGACGAAGGATGTTGAGTTTAAGCCGCTTGGGCCACCAGTCGCGATTTCCGGGCCCGCCGCCGGCCGCCGTTTTGAGCGATCCGCCGTGGAACGGGCATTTGCTTTCGCTGTCATTCACCTGCAATGACTTCTGCGCGGTTGGAGCGTTTTCTTCCATAGTTCGTAAAGTGTTGTTTGGCTAGTTTGTACGTTATACCGGGTCAAGGATACGCCCAGAATAGAAATAAATCAAATTGATTATCTTTATGCTGATATAGATACAATCTATGACCCTTACTCAACTGGAATACATAGTGGCGCTTGACGACCTGCGCCATTTCGCACTCGCAGCGGAAAGGTGTTTTGTAACACAGCCTACGCTCAGCATGCAGATACAAAAGCTGGAAGAAGAACTGGGCGTAAAGATATTCGACCGGACCAAGCAGCCCGTAGTGCCGACGGACGTGGGGGCGGGTGTCATCACGCAGGCACGACGCGTACTTCACGAGGCGCGCATGGTTTCTCAGCTGATCAAGGAACACAAAGGCGTATTGAGTGGTGAATTGCACATGGGCATCATACCTACGTTGGCGCCCTATATTCTACCGCCATTGTACCGGTACATGCGCGAAAAGTATCCACAGCTTAACCTCGTAGTGCGGGAGGCGATCACCGAGGAAGTAGTTCGTGAGCTAAAGAACAACCGCCTGGATTGCGGAGTGGTGGTGACACCCCTCAACGATTACTCGATCCGCGAGGACGTATTGTTTTACGAGGAGCTTTTTGTTTATGTATCGCGCACGAACAGGCTGGTCGATAAAAAGTATGTGCTGGCCGACGAGATCGATCCCAGACAGCTATGGTTGCTGGAAGAGGGACATTGCTTCCGCTCTCAGGTATTGAACCTCTGCGAACTGCAGAAAAGTACGGACGTCTCTTTCCGCTACGAAACGGGAAACATAGAAACGCTGAAGCGTATGGTCGACAAAAGTGATGGCATCACCATTCTCCCCGAGCTGGCCGTAATGGAATTCGACAAATCACACCGCAGGCTAACCAAACGCTTGCGCAACCCTACGCCCGCGCGCGAGGTCAGCCTGGTAACGCATCGGGACTACATTAAAGCAAAGCTGATCCAGGCGCTGAAGGAGGGCATCTTACACACCGTGCCCCCCAGGATGCAGAAGCTGAAAGACAAGAAGGTCGTAGAGATCAACTACTGATCAAAGGCCGTCGGGTATCAACCCGACGCTATTTATTTATTTATTTATCACTTAAATGTGAACTATTTAAGATATTGATTAACACATCATTATAATTCTCCACAGAATAATATTTGGTTGCACGAAATATTATTCTGTCTCGCTCTCAGCGTCATTCCTGGTAATCTCCGCGCCCCAATAACGGTTTGCCCATTCAGTCCAGACCGGCCAATTTGGTGCTGCCGTATGGCCTTCATGATGTTGGCGAAAAGCCAGGTCTCCGTCGATAACGGCAGTACCTTCCGGAGGAAAGGTTGTTGTGCCGAGTCCCGTTCCGCCAAGCAAGGTATAGACGGATTCGGCATGGACTGCGGCGAGGAACATCCCCTTTGGGTCAGCCCAGCGGTCGCCGTTTTCAAGTGACCCCGAACTGATGAACACAGGACGTGGTGCGCAGAGGGCAATCAGTTCATGGGCATCGACGGGAAGATCATGGACGGTGAGGGTGGAAGCGTATTTTAAAAAATTCCCGCAAAACCAGAAGTAATTGCCGGGTACGACGACATTCTCGACTTGTTCGGCAAACCGGCGTCTCATGATCTTAGCGCCGCCGACCCCTGACGAGGAGATGAGCGCCAGTGAAAAACGTTGGTCCAGCGCCATAGCCACCAGTGCCGCCTTACCATAGCGGGAATGGCCTTCGATAGCGACACGATGCGAATCAACGCCGTCGTCCGTTTCAAAGTAATCGAACGCGCGGCTTGCACCCCACGCCCAGGCGCGCAGCGCACCCCAATCGTCGGGTTTACGCGGTTTGCCCTTTCCTGTAAGGCCGATTATTCCCCGGTCGATACTTGCGCCCTCATCCGGCTGGACGCTCCAGGGCTCGATGATTGCATATCCCCAACGTCGGGATAGCATCAGCTCTTTCCATTCTGTTTGGGGGCGCCGTATTGAGCTTAGTTTTAATACCAATGGTACAGGCACGTTAACATCCACCGGGGTACCCAGCATAAGATGGATTTTAACGGTCACACCGGGAAACGCCGAATTGTCGACGGTTCCGATCAGCATTTTCTGACGTACCTGAAAGTCGCCTACCGTAACAGTATCCTCGGAGTCGACACGCCAACTGACGGCAGGAACCGTTTCAGGCACGCGTCCGTACACTTCACCTTCGAAGTCGCGAATCAATTCCGGGCGACGCTGCTCCCACCATACATCAGCGGTGACAACGCGCGTGCCATTCTTGAGGAGGAGCGGGTCGGGTAATTGGTAGGGGTCGACTTGTGATTCATCGAAGTTGGCAGGGTTGGGTCCATTCGGATTCTGATTTGGAGCGGGTCGCGCGGGGACGGTGAGGCCAACCCGCTCGCGCATTAGCTCCAGGTTGCGTGCTGCCTGCCGGGTCTTTCGCGTTCCGTTGAAGATCCATGCTTTTCTGACAAAGTATCCGGCGATCAGTGCTGCCAGCACTACCGCACCGAGGGTAAGCCATCTTCCCATGATTTGCTCGTGTTTCCGCTGTGATTTCGGTCTGATCGAATGACGGCTGTTATATTAGGGAATAAATTGTGCAATCGGAAAGCGGAAAGAGATGCCGCGATTTTCTCGTACCTTTGTCGTGATGAATATTTTCAGATCCCTGTTTCTGATGAGGGCCGTGATCTTCCTGGTGGCCTCCATGGTGCTGTATGACAGCATCGACTGTGGCAGCGGGTCTATCGCTACGAGTAGTAATTCATCAGAACAAGTGATTGTTAAGGCGGCCGATGACCGCGGCAGCGACGATTGGGAAGGTCGATTCACCAGTCCAGAAGCCCAGCTTTTTAAGTCGCCTTTTTACGAAGTCATCCTTGTCACTCCGTTTACAATGGTGGATGTCAATTTCTCCGACGTCACCACTCATTTCACATCGGTACCCTCCGAACTACCGTCTCCTCCGCCGCGGGGTTAAGCTTCTTTGCTCTTTTGAATGCTAAACCGGCGCCATAGGGTTGCCGGGACTTAACCATTTTCAATCATCCTAACTGTATCAGCGATGAAGCGGATAAATTATTCCATGCTGTTTATGTTGTTTGCGCTCCTGTTCGCTTTGGGCGTGTTCACATACATGATGCTTAAGGGCTAATAAAAAAGGGCCGCTGTTTACGCGGCCCTCTTTTTTTATTGGGTGATCCGTACCTAACCGGTATTACAGGAATCGCCCATATGTAGCCTCTACATACTTAAAGTAGTAGTACAATTTGTAGTTGACTTCCGGTCCATAATCGATATGCGGTTGGTAATCGATCCGCTGTTGGAACGGCGAGTTGGGTCGGAAGCCGTGGGTGGCGACCTTCTCGTTCCAGGCTGTGACGTACCGGTAGTTCATGGACTCATAGTATTCCTGTGAATGAAAATTCATGGGACGCGCATGGGTCGAAAACCACCTGTCGAAGCCTGAGTCGATGATATGAATCTCGTACTCATCTTCTTCGCCACGGTCGAGAATCATGTTCTGTCCATATCGCACGGGTTTGGCGCTTTTACCAGACCCGCACGCCGACGCAACCAGGATCATCGCAAGCGCCGGAACCAGAAATTTAAAGACACTTTTCATTTGTTCACCTCCTTTGAGTAGGGTATGCTATGATAGAACAAAAAAAGTGCCTTAAATGTTGGCGCGTGGCTACACAAATATCCCTCCAGCCACCTCAATCCGCTGTGCGTTCACCCATTTGGAGTCGTCGCTGCAAAGGAAGGCGACTACACCGCCGATGTCGTCGGGCAAGCCGACGCGTCCCAGCACCGTAAGCGACGATAGCATGTTATTCAGCTCAGGGGTGTCGCGCACAGCGCCGCCGCTGAAGTCCGTCTCGATGGCACCAGGCGCTACCACGTTCACCCGGATCTTCCGCTCGCCAAGCTCGCGTGCCTGGTATTTCGTAAGCGTCTCCACAGCACCCTTCATAGTACCGTAAGCCGAGTACCCCGGAAATGAAAACCGTGCGAGTCCGGATGAGATGTTCACAATGCTGCCGCCATCGCTCACGAGGGGCAGGAGTTTTTGCGTGAGAAAGTACGGTGCCTTTACATGAATGTTCACCATACTATCGAATTGCTCAGGTGTCGTGTCGGTAAAGGGGATATGCAATCCAACGCCGGCATTGTTCACGAGTGCATCGATCGCTTCGGCGTGAAAGACCGATTGCAACGCCGCCCGGACGTTACTTACAAATGCATCGAACGTTTCCGATTTCGACACATCCAATTGTAACGTGTGGCCTTTCCTTCCGTGTGATTGAATTTGCTCCACGACGTGGTCGGCGTCGTCCTTGCGACTATGATACGTGATGACCACGTCAAAACCTTTTTCCGCCAACCGCAGGGCCATGTCTTTACCCAGACCCCGGCTGCCCCCGGT